>JAAESI010000112.1 GCA_024229515.1 Pseudomonadota bacterium
GGTGCTCGTCGGCGCCAGCATGGGCAGGCTCGTACTGGGCGGGGCCATCGGTGAAGTTGTGCTCGTGGGCTATGCCCGCTTCGACGAACAGCTTCATCGTTCGGTAGACGGTCGCATGGCCGACACCCGGGTCCAGCTTCCGCGTGGACCCCAGGAGTTCGTCGATCGCCACGTGCTTGTCGCCGGACAGGAACGCTCGCAAGATCGTCTCGCGCTGGCGGGTGAGCTTCAGGCCCTTCCGGCGCATGTACTCGGTGAGGCGGTCATGGGCTGTCGTGTAGTCCGCGTGCAAGGCGCCTCCCGCGGCGATTCTAGTGCACCGATCATTGGGCCGCGACCGTGGGGCCGTCGCGACGAGCTCGGGGGCTCAGAACGAGAACAGGGAAGCCGGCGATGCCGACTTCCCTGCTCGATCGTCTGGTGCGAAAAGGGGGACTCGAACCCCCACGGCCGCAATGGCCACTAGGCCCTCAACCTAGCGTGTCTACCAATTCCACCACCTTCGCAATGAACTCAGCGGCGCGGAAGCTAACACCCCGAAGAGGGGTGTGCAACCGCTCCTATTCGCTCGACTCGTCGCCCGCCGGAGCCGGCTCCTCGGCAGGCGCTTCCTCGGCCGGCGCAGCCTCCTCGGCGGGAGCGGCCTCGCCCTCGGCGGGAGCAGCCTCGCCCTCGGCGGGAGCAGCCTCGCCCTCGGCGGGAGCGGCTTCACCCTCGGTGGGGGCCTCCTCGGCCCCGGTCGAGTCCGGCGAAGCATCGGGCTCGACCGACGGCGGCTCCTCGGTGCCGGGCTCATCCGCCTCACCGGCGGCGCCAGGCACGTCGCTGCCAGCCTCCAGGACGATGTCCTCGAGGCCCAGGTCGTTGCCCTCGCCGGAGTTGCTGAACCACGCCAGCGACAGGCTGGTCGTCATGAACAGCGCCGCGACGACCCCGGTGAGCTTCGTGAGGATCGAGACACTGCCCGTGGCGCCGAAGACGTCCGAGCTGGCCGACGAACCACCCATGGCGGCGCCGAAGTCAGCGCCCTTGCCGGGCTGCAGAAGCACCACGAGGATGAGGAAGAAGCACAACGCGATGTGCAGACCAACAACAAAAACCGGCATCTCTTAGCTCTCCTGAAACCGAACGATGGCCTCGAACGAATCGACCTTGAGGGCCGCTCCGCCCACCAGGGCACCATCCACGTCGGGCTGCGTCATGATTCCGGCGACGTTCGCCGGCTTGACGCTCCCTCCGTACAAAATCCTCATGGACCGGGCCGCGCCCGCGCTCCATGTGTTCCCGACCCAGGCGCGGATGGCCGCGTGGACCTCCTGCGCCTGCTCGGGGCTCGCCACCTTGCCCGTGCCGATCGCCCAGACCGGCTCGTACGCGATGACGACCTTGCCCAGGGCCGACTCCGTGAGCCAGCCCAGTCCATCGGCCAACTGGCCCAGGACGATGTCCAGAGTGCGTCCGGACTCACGCTCGTCAAGCGACTCGCCCACGCAGAAGATCGGCGTCAGACCCGCTCGCAATGCAGCCTTTGCCTTGTTCGCGAGCTGCTCGCCCGCTTCGCCCTCGTAGGCGCGCCGCTCGCTGTGGCCGATGAGCGCCATGCCGCAGCCCGCGGACTTGAGCATCTCACCGCTGACGTTGCCGGTGTAGGCGCCCTTGACCTCGGCGTGGAGGTCCTGGCCGCCGACCACCACGTCGGTGTTGGCGAGCTCGTTCAGGACCGCGGGGATGGCGAGGGAGGTGGGGAACACCGCCACGTCCACGGCCGGCAGATCCAACAGCGCCCCGCGCAGTCCGCGCGCGAACTCCGCGGCCTCGGCCGGGGTGAGGTTCATCTTCCAGTTGCCTGCCATCAGCGGACGACGCGACATGACTAGCTCTCCCTCAGCGCGGCGATGCCGGGGAGGTCCTTGCCCTCGAGGAATTCGAGGCTGGCCCCCCCACCCGTGCTGACGTGCGACACCTCGTCACCGAGGTTGAACTTGGCGATGGCCGCGGCCGAGTCGCCGCCACCGACGACGGAGAAGGCTCGGCTGCGCGCGAGTGCCCGCGCGACCGCGGCGGTGCCACCGCTGAAGGCTTCCTTCTCGAACACGCCCATCGGGCCGTTCCAGACGACCGTCTTGGCGGTGACCAGCTCCAGCGCGTACCGCTCGGCGGTGTCCGGTCCGATGTCCAGCCCCATCCAGCCGGGCTCCAGGTCGCTGGTGACCTTGCTGCCCTCTTCGTCATCGAAGGACTGGCTGACCACGTGGTCGGTGGGGAGCCGGATGGCCGTGCCGAGGCTGTTGGCCTGGGCCAGCAGCTTCTTGGCGAGCCAGACCTTGTCGTCTTCGACGAGGCTGCTGCCGGTGGGGATGTCCTTCGCCTTGAGGAAGGTGTAGGCCATCGCGCCACCGATCATGAGCACGTCCACTCGCTTCAGCAGCGAGTCGATGACGCCCATCTTGTCCGACACCTTGGCGCCGCCGAGGACCGCCACGAAGGGCCTGGCCGGCGACGACATCAGCGCCCCCAGCTTGCTCAGCTCGTTCTGCACGAGGAAGCCGGCGGCCCGACGTCCCTCGAACATCCCCGGGAGCACGGACACCGACGCGTGAGCGCGGTGCATCGCCCCGAAGGCGTCGTTGACGTACAGGTCGCCGAGCTCCGCGAGCTTGCCCGCGAAGGTCTCGTCCCCGGCCTTCTCACCCTCGTGGAAGCGAAGGTTCTCCAGCAGGAGGATGTCGCCCTCGTTCAGGTTGGAGACCAGCTTGCGCGGCCCCCACCCGACGCAGTCGTCGGTGTGCAGCACGTTCCGCTCGAGCAGCCCGGCCAACAGCGAGCCCGCGGGGCGGGTGCTGAACGCCGGATCGGGCTTGCCCTTGGGCCGGCCCAGGTGGCTCATCAGGATGACCTTCGCGCCCCGTTCAGCGAGGTGCTTGATCGTCGGGATCGCCGCCCGCACGCGGGTGTCGTCCGTGGCGTTGCCGTGCTCGTCCAGGGGGACGTTGAAGTCCACCCGGACAAGCACCCGCTTGCCTTCGACGTCGAGCTCATCGACCGATCGGATCTGCGACATGGTCAGGTTCCTGCCCTACCCCGCGACGAGGCGGGCGAGGTCCGCCATGCGGTTGGAGAAGCCCCACTCGTTGTCGTACCAGGACAGCACCTTGAGCAGGCTGCCGCCGGCCACCGAGGTGGAGAGACCGTCGACGATCGAGCTCTGCGGGTTGCCCACGTAGTCCGAGCTGACGAGGGGATCCATGGAGAAGCCGAGGATGCCGTCCAGCGCGCCGTCCGCGGCCGCGCCGAGCGCTCCGTTGACCTCGTCGACGGTGACGTCCCTGCCCAGCTGCACCGTCAGGTCGACCAGCGACACGTTCGGCGTGGGCACGCGGATGGCCATGCCGTTGAGCTTGCCGGTCAGCTGGGGCAGCACGAGGGAGACCGCCTTCGCGGCTCCGGTCGACGTCGGCAGCATGTTCATGGCCGCCGCACGGGCCCGGCGCGGGTCCTTGTGGAACCGGTCGAGGATGTTCTGGTCGTTGGTGTAGCTGTGGACGGTGGTCATCAACCCGTGGTTGATGCCGAAGTTGTCGTCCAGGACCTTGGCCACCGGCGCGAGGCAGTTGGTGGTGCAGGAAGCGTTGCTGATGATGTGGTGGCTCGACGGGTCGTAGGACGAGCTGTTCACGCCCATTACGATCGTCGCGTCCGGGTCCTTGGCAGGAGCCGAGATCAGCACCTTCTTGGCGCCCGCGGTGAGGTGCTTGGTGGCGCCGGGGCGGTCCCGGAAGATGCCCGTGCACTCCATCACCAGGTCCGCGCCGCGCTCGCCCCAGGGGATGTCCTCGGGGTTGCGGTGCTGGGAGCACGTGATGTGCTGGCCCATCGCCGTGATGCTGGTCTCCGTCGCCTCGACGTCGTAGTCCACGTTGCCGTGCACGGAGTCGTACTTCAGGAGGGGGGCCAACTGGACAGGGCTGCCCAGGTCGTTGATGTGAACGATCTCGATGTCGTCCGCCGCGAGAAGGACGCGGAGGACACACTTGCCGATGCGGCCGAAGCCGTTGATGCCGACACGGATGGTCATGTTCGGTGAAGTCCGGGAAGGGGTTACGAGTCGCACCAGGGCTACACGCCCGCGCGCGAGGCGCGGAAGGTAGATCACAGGCCCCAGTAGATCAAGATAAGGTCCCCCCGTCGTGCGATACCGCATCACCGGTCTGGCCCTCGACCCGCCCTCGGTCGAGGATCCTCATCAGCTCGCGGCGGTCCTCGCCCGCATCCTCGGGGTGGCCTCCACGGAGATCCACGAACCGACCGTGGTGAAGCACTCGCTGGATGCGCGCAGGCGCCCCGCACGTCATATCTGGTCCATCGAGGTCGACCTCGACAACGACGCCGAGCCTCGGCCGCGACCCCCTCGGGGGGCCAACATCCGGCTGCTGGACGAGGGCGCGCCGCCCGCCGCGCTCCGCGCCAAGGGGGTGCTGGAAGAGGCGCCCTCGATTCGAAAACTTCCGGCCGGGTTTGAGCCGATCATCGTCGGTGCCGGGCCGGCCGGGCTGTTCGCGGCGTTGGCGCTGGGTCGGCTCGGGGCCGCTCCGCTGGTGCTCGAGCGCGGTCCCCGCCTGGAGCGTCGCAACGAGGACGTCGAGGCCTTCTGGGAGGAGGGCGAGCTGACCGAGGACAGCGGTGTGATGTTCGGCGAGGGCGGGGCCGGCGTGTACTCCGACGGCAAGATCTACACCCGCACCCGGAACCCCGCGGTCAGCAGCGTGCTCAAGGAGTTGGTCGAGCTGGGGGCCTCCCCCCGCATCCTCGTCGAGGCCCGCCCCCACATCGGCCGAGACCTCCTCCAGGACATCCAGCTCAACTTCCGCGACGAGCTCGAGGACCTGGGGGTCGAGGTCCGCTTCGGCGCCCGCGTCGAGGCTCTGCTCCGCGAGGGCGACCGCATCATCGGCGTACGCCTCGCCGGCGGAGAGGAGATCCGGCGCGGTCCGGTGATGATGGCGACCGGTCACAGCGCCCGGGACAGCTTCGTCGCCATGCGGGACGCCGGGGTCCCCCTGGAGGCCTGGAGCTCGGCGATCGGGCTTCGCATCGAGCACCCGCAGGTGTTCGTCGACCGCGCCCAGTACAAGATGGCCGAGCCTCGGCTCCGCGGGCTCCCCCCGGCCGACTACCACCTCGCCTGGCACGGCGGCGGCGGGCGCGGCTCCTACACTTTCTGCATGTGCCCCGGCGGCACGATCATCGGCGCCTCCAACCTCCCCGGGCAGCTGTTCCTCAACGGCATGTCCGACGGCGCCCGGTCCGGCGAGTTCGCCAACGCCGGCGTGGTCGTGCAGGTGCGGGCCGCGGACTACGCCCCCTACGGACCCCCGGACGACCCGCTCATCGGGTTCAAGTTCCAGGACGTGTGGGAGAGCAAGGCGTTCGAGCTCGGCGGGGGCGGCTTCGTGGCCCCGGCGCAGCGGGTGGAGGACTTCCTCGACGACCGCATCAGCCGCGGCGACCTGCGCACCTCCTACCGGCCCGGCGTTCGTCCCGCCGACCTCCGTCAGTGCTTGCCGGAGTACGTGTCCGACGCGCTGGCGCAGGCGCTGCACGCCTTCGGCCGCCGGATCCAGGGCTTCGACGGCAAGCTCGGCACCCTGCTCGGGGTCGAGACCCGCACCTCATCGCCGGTCCGCGTCCTTCGGGACGACGAGTGCCGCGCGTTCGGGGTGAAGGGGTTCTATCCGGTGGGCGAAGGAGCGGGCTACGCCGGCGGCATCGTCAGCGCCGCCGTCGACGGCATCCGCGCCGCGGAGCTGATGGTCGAGCACGCCAGCGCGCGCCTCGTCCCCTAGTCCTCGCAGCGCTCCTTGAGCCAGTGGCCGATGTAGGGCCAGACGTACTCCGGCGCCTTGCTCCCCATGACGATGTCGAGGTGGCCCCAGTGGACCTCCTCGCGCACCGGGCTGAACAGCTTGTACGTCTTGTCGCGTGAGGCGCTGAGGTCGTAGGCCGGGCGCGCGTCCTCCGGCGGCAGCAGCTTGTCCTTGTCCGCCGCGATCACCAGCAGGGGGAGGTTCAGCGCCGCGAACGCCTCTTCGTAGTTCTCCCCCAGCTCGCCCTTGAACTGGCCTTCGGTGGCCCATCGCATCATCGTCAGGAGGATGTTCAGGCCGGTCCAGTCGAAGCCGCGTACGAGCCGCTCCTGGACCACGTGGGGCTCGGTCGATCCGGGCACCCAGCCGGCCATGGGGAAGGACCAGCTGAGGTCCTCGGCCTGCTGCCACCAATCCGCGATGACCCGGCCCAGGAAGGTGGTGCGGATGCCCGCCCCGACCCGGCGCACCAGCGGCTCGAACCGGCCGATCGTCTCGAGGAACTCCGCCAGCCGGCGGGTCATCGGGTTGCTGCCGAACTTGAACAGGCCCGCGATGGTCACGATGCCGGCGATTCGCTCGGGGACCCGCGGCGCCAGCGCGTAGCAGACCGCCCCGCCGAGGCTGTGGCCGATGATGAAGACCTTCTCCTGGCCGGCGTACGGGGCGACCGCCTCCACCACCGACGCCGCGTCGAGCACGTAGTCGTCGAAGGAGCGCGCTGGAGGGGTGCCGTAGTCGCGGGAGCGGCCGTGGCCGGTGAGCTCGAGGTTGAAGACGTCGAGGCCCTGATCGGCGAGGTAGTTCACGAACGACCGGCTGCTCAGGTGCCAGGAGTACCGGTTCTGGGCGAATCCGTGAACCAGGAGCACGGCGCCGCGGCGGTCGATGTCGTCCCGGTACTTCCGCACCATCGCGAGGGTGCGACCGGAGGCCGCTTCAGCGCGGAGAATCTCCTTGCCGAACTGCCCGAAGTGCTCGCGGTCGATCGCCTGATCCACCCGAGTTCGCTGGACGAGGTCCAAGCGCGCGGGTTCCACTCCGGTTTGAACGGTCATTCGGCCGCATTCTGACGGATCCAGCGCTCCTGCTCTACCGCACCCCCCAGGGTCACCGTGATCAGGACATCGACCTCAACGACGAACAGCCATGACGCTTGCGTGCGCATGGCTGCACTTTAACTGGGCTTCTGAGGGAAGCCCTCAGGACACGCTGGTGCCTAGGCTGAGACCCGGGCGCGCACGCGGCGCTGCTTGGCCTTGAGCTTGGCCTTCAAGCGGTTGGTCTTGCCGCGCTTCCGCGGGGACTTAGTCTTGCTCTTGCTGATCTGACGCTTGGCCATGGCTACCTCCTTACTCCCGAGCCCGAACAGCACGGAAGCGGCGGACCTTATGGCGGGCCCCGGAGGGCGTCAAGCACTGAACGATCAATTTTTCCACGGGTCGAAATCGACGTACGGAACGGGGTTTTCCCCCTTGGGCTGTGGACAACTCTGGGGAAACGGTGGGGTTGAACAGGGTCAAAGCCCCGGGCGGACTGAGAAAAGTCCGGATTGCCCCGATTTCGTGCATTTGGAGCACGCATTGCCCGATCGGTGACCGGCCGGTAGGCTCGCGCCCTGATTGACCGGTCAATCAAGGGGTTACAAGCGATGAGCGACAAGCGGGACGCGGCCTTCGAAGAGAAGCGGCGGGCGATCCTTCGCGCGGCCACCAAGGTGTTCGCCCAGAAGGGCTACACGGGCACGCGGGTGGGCGACATCGCCAAGGAAGCGGGGATCGCCTACGGGCTCATCTACCACTACTTCGCGAACAAGGAGGACATCCTCAACTCCCTGTTCCAGGGCACGTGGAGCCTGACCCTCAAGGTGCTCGAAGGCATCCACGAAGAGGGCGGCACCCTGCGCACCAAGCTGCGCAAGATCGCCGGCTTCTTCCTGGAGGCGTGGAGTCTGCAGCCGGACGTCGTCGAGGTGGTCGTGCTCGAGGTGATCCGCAGCCCGAAGTTCCTCGAGGCCGCGAACCTGGAAGCGTTCCAGAAGACCTTCATGCTCCTGGAGAAGGTCATCGCGTCGCACCAGGACCAGCTGCGCGAGGGCACGGACCCGCGCATGGCGGCGGTGCTGTTCCTGGGGAGCCTGGAGATCCTGCTCACCGGGTTCGTCGCCCGCGAGTTCCTCAGCGAGGGGCTCAACACCGAGAGCGGCGCGGACGCCGTGGTCGATACGTTCCTCTACGGAATCGTCGGGAGCTGACATGGAATTCGAACTGACCCCCGAACAGCTGGAGTTCGCCGCCATCACCGAGCGGTGGGCGCGTGAGAAGCTCGTGCCCCTGTGGACGCAGGAGGCGGACGACGAAGGCGTCTTCATCCAGGAAGAGTGGGACGCCATGGCCGAGTTCGGCCTCATGGGGCTTCCCTTCCCCGAGGAGTACGGCGGGGCCGACGCCGATGCGGTGACGCTGTGTCTGTCGTCCGAGGCGCTGGGCAAGGCCGGCGTGGATGCCGGGACGACCCTGTCGTACGGCGCGAGCACCATCCTGTGTGGCGTCCCCATCTGGAAGCTGGGCACGCCCGAGCAGAAGGCGCAGTACCTCCCCAAGATGTGCACCGGGGAGTGGATCGGCGGGTTCTGCCTCACCGAGCCGGGCAGCGGCAGCGACGCCACGTCGATGAAGACGAACGCGGTGCGCGACGGCGATGAGTACGTCATCAACGGCTCCAAGACCTGGATCACCAACGGCCCTAACGGCCACCACTTCGTCGTCACCGCGGTGACCGACCCCGACGCCCGTCCGCGCGCCGCCGGCATCTCCGCGTTCATCGTGGATGCGGACACCCCCGGCTTCCGCGTGGGCAAGAAGCTGGACAAGCTGGGCTGCCGCACCTCCCCCACCAGCGAGCTGTACTTCGATGACATGCGCGTGCCCGCGAGCGCCCTCCTGGGGCCGCTGAACTACGGATTCATGCTCGTCGGCAAGCTCATCCTCGGGTGGGAGCGGACGTGCCTGCTCGCCCCCGCCCTCGGCGGGATCCACCACGGCATGGAGGTCGCCTGCAAGTACGCACTGGAGCGCGAGCAGTTCGGCCGCCCGATCGCGAAGTTCGGCGCGATCATGGAGAAAATCGCCGACATGAGGGTCGCCTATGAGGTGTCCTGGGGCCTGCTGTACCGGGTCGCGGACATGCTCACCCGCGACGAGGCCTGCCTGACCGAGGCGGCGATCCTCAAGACCTACCTCAGCGAAGCGGCGGTCCGCTGCTCCGAAGAGGTCGTGCAAATCCACGGCGGCTACGGCTTCAGCAAGGAGTACCGCGTCGAACGCGGCTACCGCGACGCCAAGCTCGGCACCATCGGCGCCGGCACCTCCGAAGTGCAGCGGGGCATCATCGCCCGCGCGATTGGGAACTTCTGATGGACTTTCGACTGACTGAGTCGCAGCAGGCGTTCCGCGCCACCTTCCGCAAGTTCATCGACGAGGTCATCGTGCCCGCGGGCTACGACGTCGACCACGCCCGCGACTTCCCGTACGCCAACTACAAGGCGCTGGCGGAGGTCGGATACAACGGCCTCGGCCACGAAGAGGCGTACGGCGGCAGCGATGCCGACCCCATCGAGGTGACCCTCGCGTCGGAGGAACTCGCCCGTGGGTGCGCCTCCACCTTCCTCAGCGTGGGCGCGTCGGTCGGTCTGTTCGGGGCGCCCCTGAGGGCCTTCGGCACCGAGGAGCAGAAGTCCGAGATCATCCCCGGGCTCGTCTCCGGCGATCTGGTCGGCGCGTGGGCGCTGACCGAGCCCCACTGCGGCACCGACGCGGCGGCGATGAAGACCGCCGCCCGCAAGACCGACCGCGGCTGGGTGCTCAACGGCTCCAAGATGTTCATCACCAACGGCCACTGCGCCGATTGGATCATCGTGGCGGCCCGCACGAGCCCCGAGGAGGGCTACGCCGGCATCTCCAACTTCCTCGTGAAGAAGGGCACGCCGGGGCTGAGCGCCACCGAGCCGCTGGAGAAGATGGGCGTGCGCGGATCGCCGACCGCGGGTCTGTTCTTCGAGGACTGTGAGGTCCCCCACGAGATGCTGCTGGGGACCGAGGGGCTCGGCTTCGTCCAGGCGATGAAGACCCTGGAGAACGGCCGCATCGGCATGGCCGCGTACGGCGTCGGCATCGCCCAGGCGGCGCTGGACGAGTCGCTCAAGTACGCCAAGCAGCGCGAGGCGTTCGGCCGGCCGATCATCAAGTTCCAGCCGGTGCACTTCAAGATCGCGGACATGCAGACCGACGTCGATGCCGCGCGCACGCTCATGTACCGCGCCGCCTGGCTCCACAGTCGGGGCGAGTGCCCGCAGTCCTTGTTCAGCGCGGCGAAGCTGTTCGCGACGGAGGCCGCGGTCCGGTGCACCGATCGTGCGGTTCAGATCCACGGCGGCTACGGCTACATGGCCGAGTACCGCGTCGAGCGTCTGTTCCGAGACGCCCGGTTGGGCCCCATCGGGGAGGGGACGAGCGAGATTCAGCGCCGCCTGATCGCCCAGGAGACGCTGGCGCAGTTCGCTTAAGCGGCCTTCCCGAAGCCGGGGACCCCAGCGGTCAACCACGACTACAATCCTCGCTTGCTCGCACGACTCCTGATCCTGACCGCGCTCCTGCCCACCCTCGCCTTCGCCGGCGAGGTCCGGGACGAGCGCCGGTTCTGGAGCGACGGCTCCGTCCAGGAGGTCTGGACCTACGACGGCGCCATCGACGAGGACAAGCTCCTGCGCAAGGAACTGTTCCACGAGAACGGCGTGCGGCAGAGCCTCGAAGAGTTCCGCGGGGGGGTGCAGCACGGTGCCGTCAAGACCTGGTTCGATCACAAGCAGGTCGAGACCGAGGGGACCTTCGCCGACGGCGGCGCCGAGGGCGTGTGGAAGCGGTGGGAGCGGCTCACCGACTACGAGCGCACCGAGAAGAAGAAGCGGCCCGTGCTCGAGGAGGAGAAGCACTACCTCGGCGGCCAGCTGCACGGAAAGGTCTTCGCCTACGCCGGCCCCGACAAGGAGCGGTGGGCCCGCGTCGAGCAGGACTGGGTCAACGGGGAGCTTCACGGCCTGGACCTCGAGCGTCGCGACGCCAAGGGCATGGCCCGCAAGCACAGCTACGACGCGGGGGTGCTCCACGGGCGCCAGCTGGCGTGGCACTACGACGGCGCCATGCAGTACCAGTACAACTTCGTGCAGGGCGTGCCGGACGGCCCCCAGCGCCTGTGGGAGTCGCACAACGCCGAGGAGCCGCTCCAGGAGCTGTTCTGGCGCGACGGCGGCCTGCACGGGCACCAGAAGTTCGAGTGGATCGACGGGGGCGTGCTCGAGCAGGACTGGGTCTCCGGCCTGCGTTCGGACGAGGACCTCGACGACGACGGCAGCGGGCGCATCACGCGGCTCCGGTACGAGCCCACGCTCCCCTGGGTCCTGGACAACGGCGAGATCAAGTTCCGCGGCGACGTGCACGAGGTCGACCGCTTCCGGTTCGGCGAAGGCGGCGTGCTCACGTCCGTCGAGGTCCTCGGCGACGAGCGCTGGACCATCCACTTCCACCCCAACGGCTCCGTCTCTCACCTGGGCCGAGGCGGGGGCGGCCGGCAGAACGGCCCGTGGCGCTACCTGTTCGACGACGGCGGGTTGTGGAAGGTCGCCCTCCACAACGACGACGGGCAGAAGGAAGGGGAGTGGCGCATCTACGACCGGGAGGGGCGCCTCCGCGAGCTGCAGACCTGGGACTACTACCGCACCGGGTGGTTCGTGGTTCTGTACGACCCCGACGGGGTGAAGTACGCCGAGGGCGACATCCACCCCGCCGCGGGCGCCCGGCCGATGGTCATGGGGAGCTGGAAGTACTTCGACGCCGACGGCCGCACGGTGCGGACCGAGAACTACGGCTCCGGGCCCTATTCGGGGAACCGCCACTTCGTCAGCGACGCCACCGAGTACGACGCCATCGATCGGGTCCGGTTCTTCGGCACGGAGAAGGAGCTGACCTACTTCGACTACCTCGACGACACGGAGCAGGTGAAGCGGAAGCGGAAGCTGACCTGCCTGGATCGCAGCCGCCACGGTCTCGACTTCTACGACCCCGAGACGATGACGGTCGACAGGCTCCCCATCGACAAGCCCAAGGAGCTGGCGGACGGGGCGCTTCTCATCGAGGACGTGCTCGGTTCCCGCGCGCTCGTGCTTGAGGACAAGAAGTTCCGCGACGACGGTTCGCTCAAGCAGGTGGAGCGGTTTGACCGGAACGGAGCCCGCGCCGGTCTACAAGAGGGATGGTACCGAGACGGCCAACAGGCCTACGCCTACGAGTATAAGCGCGGCACGTTCGCCACCGCCCGGGAGTGGTGGAAGGGCGGCTCGCCGCGGCTCGAGGCACGCCTCGACGACGGGCAGATCTACTCCGTCGCCTTCATCGAGCCGGAGGGCCGACGGCACGAGTGGTCCAGGTCCGACGATCGCCCGTTCCGGGTTCCGGCCGAGCTGGTCAAGGCCGCAGTCCTCTTCAAGTTCGACGACCGCGTCATCATTCCCAACTAGGCGGCGTGGTATTTTTTGTGGTCCCTACGTCTCCGGAGTCTTGATGACCCGCTCCGCTCTGCTCGCCCTGCTCTTGCTCGCCGTTCCCGTCGCCGCCGTGGCCGAGGAGGCTCCTCGCGCGTCGATCGAGTCCTGTTCGGACAAGGCGACGGACGACATCGGGGACATGAAGGACCGCACTGTCCGGATCGAGACGATGGCGGGAAGCGGCTCGGGCGTGCTCGTCTCCCCGGACGGCTGGCTCCTCACCGCCGCGCATGTGGTCGGGGGCGCCAAGAAGGTCGATGTGGTCTTCGCCGACGGCTCCGAGATCAAGGCCGAGGTCATCCGCAAGGTGACCCGCGCCGACGCCGCCCTGCTCAAGGCCGACGTCAAGGGGATCCGCTGCTCCAAGATGACCAAGGGCGTGCCCGAGACCGGCGACGACATGCTCGTCATCGGCTCCCCGTTGGGTGAGGCGCTTGAGCAAAGCGTGACCAAGGGCATCGTCAGCGCGACCCGCGAAGACAACGACATCACGCTCATCCAGACCGACGCGGCCATCAACCCCGGCAACAGCGGCGGCCCCATCTACACTTCCCGCGGGCGCGTGGCGGGCATCGTCTCCTTCAAGGTCGCCGCCGAGGCGGTCGAGGGCGTCGCCTTCGCGGTCGAGCAGGGCTCGTTCATGAACGCCCTCGGCATCGACTTCGAGTCGGGCGCCGACGGCGAGGTCGAGCCCTTCGTCGATGAGAGCGAAGGCCCGGCGATGCCGATCAAGCCGGCCGAACTCAGCCTCGAGAACCGCCCCCCCAAGGACAAGCGGGGCAAGCCGTACATGAACGACCCGTGCCGCGAGTACGAGGTGAAGAAGAACCCGTTCGACGGCTCGATGACGCTGACCAGCGAGGTCTGGGATCTGTACCGCATCGAGTTCACGACGGGCGACAAGGCCGATGTCTCCTTCTACTACCCGCTGGCCGACAGCTACGGAAACCTCTCGGACATGGCCTCGGCGCTGACGACGGCGCAGGTGCCGGACAACCAGCTCCAGGACGTGGATCTGCAACTGCTGCTGTCGGACAAGACGAAGGTCGTCATCGCGGGTGCCACGCTGCAAGCTCAGCGCGCCTCGGCGTACCACGCGCGCTTCCTGATCCAGGTGAAGATGGACATCACCACGGTCTACGCCATCGCGACGGCCGGTCCCCGGGCGCTGCAGTGGACGGTGGTGGGCAAGAACTTCGTCCAGGAGAAGACCCAGAAGCACGCCGACAAGTACTACCGAGCGGCCTTCTCCTGCCTGCTCTTCCAGATGCACAACGACCGCAAACAGCGAGACGACGATTAAGATCCGCGCCGTCGTCTTCGATCTCGACGACACCCTCATCGACACCACCGGACAGCTGCTCATCCCCGCCCACACCGAGGCGGCGGCGGCCATGATCGCGGCGGGCCTCCCCGGCTCGCTGGAGGAGGTGACGCGCAAGCGCATCGATCTGGCCCGGGCGCACCCGCGGGAGCCCGTGGACGTGCTCGTGGCGAAGTTCTACGAGGTCACCGATCCGGCCGTCGTGGAAGCTGGCCACAAGGCCTTCTACAACCGCCGCGTGCGCGCTCTGGACCCCTTCGAGGACGCGATCATGGTGCTGAAGTCGCTGGCGTCCGACGGAATCGCCTGCCTCTGTGTCACCGCCGGCCACCCCGAGACCCAGCAGCGCAAGCTGGAGCTCAGCGGGCTCGCCGAGCACCTCGCCAGTGTCTGCGTCGTGCCCCCGGCCGATCCCAAGGAGGACGCGATCGCGGAGGTCATGCGCCTCAACGACCTCACCCCGGAGGAGACGGTGGTGATCGGCGACCGCATCGATCGGGAGATTTCTGCGGCCCGCCGCCTCGGCTGTTGGGCGGTGCGCGTCGATCATGGCGAAGGCCGATTCGCTCGACCGCAAGCCCCCGAGGAGCAGGCGCACTACACCGTGCCGGGCGTGATCGCCCTCCGGGCAGTCATTGATGATATTGAAGATTCTGCTGCTGGTTGACTCTCAAGAATCGATTCATATAATCCGGCGCCTCTGCGGGACTAGCTCAGTGGTAGAGCACTGCCTTGCCAAGGCAGGGGTCGCGAGTTCGACTCTCGTGTCCCGCTCCATTTCAACGAAACCCCGGACCGTCTCGGTCCGGGGTTTCGTCGTTTAGACTTCGCCGATGGCTGCATCCAGCACCGCAATGGCTCAGGGCCGAAACGTCGTCATCGTCGGCGCGCTCGTCATCGCGTTGCTCGTTCCCGTGCTGCTTTCGGCCCACCGCCACACGGATGCGTGGTCGCCGCGGCACCGGGTCGTCGATGAGGTGAAGTACCTGCCCACGGGGCGGGCGCTGAAAGCGACGTCGCTGGGGTACGAGCAGTTCGTCGCCGACATGCTGTGGATTCGCACCACGCTCCTGTTCGGCAAGCGCTACGCAAGCCAGGACCACGATTGGTACTCGTGGGTCTTCCACATGATCGACCTGGCCACCGACCTCGATCCCGAGTTCAAGGCCGCCTACAAGTACGGCGGGACCATGCTGCGGTCCGAGGGGGTCTTCATCGACCAGTCCTCGCTGATCTTCGGCAAGGGCATGGTCCATCGGCCGGACCTGTGGGAGCTCCCCTTCGGCATCGGCATGAACTACTTCATGTTCAAGGACGATCGCGAGACGGCGGCGCGCTACATCGCGATGGCGGCCAAGACCGGCAAGGGCCCCTTCTACCTCCGCAACCTCGCCGCCAGCCTCCAGTCCGACTCGGGCGACCTTGACTCCGCGCTGATCTTCTTGCAGACCGATCTGGAGAGCATCCCCGAGTCGCAGAAGAAGGCCCGCGAGGCGGTCGAGGTCAAGATCATCGAGCTCAAGTACTTGATCGCGCGGCGGGATGCGATGGATGTGGTGACCGAGTTCCGGCGGCTGACCGGCGACCTGCCGGAGAACCCCGCCGACGTCGCCAGCCGAGGGCTCGAGCTTCCCCGAGATCCGTTCCTGGGGCAGTGGACCTGGGACCCCGATCCCAAGATGGAGGTCGGCACCCTCATCAGCACGAACTACTGCGAGGTCTTCACCCAGCTGGCCCGCGAACATGGGCTGGGACGGCTGACCTTCGCGTCGTGCCAGGCCGAGCTGGTCGATTCGCCCTGAGGGACCTCCTCCCGCGTGAAGCCTGGCTCGCCGTCGCCCTGTTCGCCTGGGCGGCTGTCGGGGCCGTGCCGTCGGCCGATTGGCTGGACGCCGGGAACCTCGTGGCGTCGGCCTGGGTGATGGGCGTCGCGCACCCGCCGGGCGAGCCCGGCTACCTCGTCGTGGCCAAGCTCGCGCAGCTGATCCCGGTCGGCGACCTGGCGTTCCGCGTGAACCTGCTCAGCGCCGCCTGCGTCGCGGGGATCGTGTTCCCCCTCGCGGCCGTCGGCCGGGCGGTCGCGTCGGACAAGGACCAAGGACTCCCCCTCGGCCTCGCGGCGGGGGTGCTGCTGGCTCTCGGAGCACAGACCCAAGCGGTCCGGGCGGAGGTCTACGGCCCCACCGCCTTGATCCTCGTGGGGGCCCTCGCGGCCGCCCTGACGTGGCGGGGAGCGCGGGCCTCGGCCACCATCGGGCTGCTGCTGGGACTCGGCGCCGCGGTCCACCCGCTCCTGTGCGTCGCCGCCATCCCGGCGCTGCTGGCGGCGCGGTTCTCCACCGGGGAGGTGAGCTGGGGCCGCGACCTGACCGCCGGCGTGGCGGGAGGCCTGACCTCCTTTGCCGCCTACGCCTGGCTCCCCCTGCGGGCCGCCGCCAACCCCGGGCGCGCGTTCGGCCTCCCCGACTCGCCGGAGCGGTTCGTCGATGTGCTCCTGGCCCGCACGTTCAGCCAGAACTTCGGGTCCGAGGCGTCCGCGACGTTCCTGGAGAACCTGCAGATCGTGAGCCAGCTTCAGGGCCGGGCGGGGATCCCGCTGCTGGTGCTGGGTGGCGTGCTGGCGGTCCTCGCCAAGACCGACCGGCGAGCGGCCTGGTGGGGGGCCGTGGCGGTGCTCTGGGTCGTCGGCAATGCCTTCACGATCCTCCCCCAGAACAAGGTCTTCCCCACGAACCCGGACCTGCTCGGCTACCTGTTCGTCGGTGTGCTCGGGGCGGTGCCGGTGGGCATGGCGGGGGTGGGACGGATCGGCGCCCGCGCGGGCTGGTTCGTCGCGCTGGTGGCTGCGGTTCTCGCCCTGGACGGCGCCCGCGCCCACCGACCTGCGGGCTGGGGCGCGCCCTCCTTCGCGGCGGCCCAGAGCGCGGGCCTGCCGACCGGGTCCGTGCTGGTCCCCTCGGGGAACAGTTCGGCGTTCACGTGGACCTACCTGGACGCCGTGGAGCGCCGCCGCGTCGACCTCGTCGTCATCCCCCGCATCCTGATGGGGCACAAGCACGAGCTCGCCCGCCTCGGGGGGGCCGATCGACTGACTGAGTTGGGGCTCGCCTGGCACCCGCTGTTCCGGGAGCAGCCGGTGGAGGTGCTTCGCTACGGCCGTCGGCCGGCGTTCGTGGAGATGCGGGAGGCGGAGGAGGGCCGGCTCGCCCGGCATGGATTGGTGGGGGCGGTGGATCCGCTCGTCCGCGATGCCCGGTGGCTGCGCGAGGTCCGGGCCCGGGTGCTCGCTGAGCTCGCGGCGTCGCGGTCCGATCACGAGGCGTTGGCGGTTCGCGCCTACCTGATGCTGCTGTGGGGGGATGAGCTGTGACGCAGCCGATGCCCCTGGCGGTCTTCGTCGTCGTCTTCGGCGCCTGCATGGCGCTCGCCGCGCCCGGTCTGACGTGGCTGGATGGGGGCGAACTGTCGCTGGCTGCCGGCGTGATGGGGGTGGCGCATCCCCCCGGGGAGCCGGCCTACCTCGTGCTCGCGAAGCTGGCGGCGCTGATCCCGATCGGAGACCTGCCGTTCCGCCTGACGCTGTTGAGCGCGGCCACCGTGGCGGCCGCGTCCGCGGTCCTGGCCGCGATCGTGGCGGACGCGGCCGGCCGAATGACCCGCATCCCCGGCGCCGTCGTGCCCGTGGCGGGGCTCGCGGCGGGGCTCGCGTTCGGGTTGACCCCCGCAGCGATGCTCCAGGGCGTGCGGCCGGAGCTGTACGGACTGGCGATCCTCCTGGGCCTGCTCGCGGCCCGGGCGCTCCAGGCGGGCGGTCGCTCCGGCGTGGCCCTCGCGGTCATCCCCTTGGCCGTCGCAGGGGCGGTGCACCACGCCATGCTCGTAGCCGCGATCCCCGGCCTCGTCGTTTTGGCCTCGGGACGTGGACGCGGCTCGTTCATCACCGCGATCGGCATCGCCGCCCTGTTCCTGCTGCCCGCGCTGAGCATGTTCGCCTGGCTCCCCCTGCGGTCGATCACCGACCCGGCGCTGGACTTCGGGAGCCCGCGCAGCTGGGACCGCATCGTCCACCACGTCACCGCCGCCGGGTATGCGCGCTCCTTCCGCATCGACGGCGCGCAGTTGGCCACCAACGCGCTCGCCCACCTCCGGCTGTTCCTGGCCGACTTCGGACTCGCGGCGATCGCCCTGGCGCTCCTGGGTGGTCGGGCCGCGTGGCAGCGAGGGCGCAAGCGCGACGTGTTCGCGGCGCTGCTCCTGGTGGGCGTCGGCGTGCTCCCGACCGTGCTCCAGGGCCTCTTCCGAGCGGACAACCCGGACGCGCGCGGCTACCTCCTGGGCTGCTACGCGGTGCTCGCGGCGGGGGTCGGGCTGGGGGCCGCGGCGCTGCTGGATCGGGTGCGGGGGCGCAGCTCGACGCTCGCTCCGTGGTTCGGGGTCGCGCTGCTCGCGGCCGCCGCGGTGCCTCCCGGACTCGCGTCGATGCGGACCGCCGACCACTCCGGCCGGACCCTCCCGGCCCGCCTGGGGGCGGCCGTGCTGGACGAGGCCGCTCCGGGCACGCTGGTGCTCCTGGGGGGCGACTCGTGGGCCTTCCCCGCGCTGTACCTCCGGTACTGGGAAGGCCGCCGGGTCGATGTGCACGTGCACCCGCTGCACATGCTTGAGCCGTCGGTGCTCCCGTCGTTGCATGCGCGCGGGTTCCCGGTACCGGAAGCCCTGACCGCGCCGCAGCAGGCCCACGTCGCGAGTCGCGGCAAGCTCCGCCCCGAGGCGATGGTGGAGCTGCTGGTGGGCACGGTCCCCATCGCCGTCAACGAGGTCTGGCTGCCCCCGGCGCTGCTCGCCCGGCGCGCCCCCGGCGGGGTCCTGCATTCGTTCGCGGCCGACGGGCCGTTCGCGGCTGAGGATCGGCTGTGGGAGGAGACGGTGCTGCCCGCGTCGATCGAACCGGGCTTTGCCGCCGACGCGGTGGGGCAGGGGGTGCTGTCGCGGCGGTACGGGGCCCGGGGCGCGTACTGGCGTCACATGGGCCAGTCCGAGGCCGCGGGCACGATGTGGGCCCGGGGCAGTTCCCTCGATGGCGACGGGTACGCGATGATCCACTTGATGCGCTACCGGCATGAGCAGGGCCTCGAGCCCGATGGCTACCCGGCCGTGCAGACGGCGCGCGCCCACGACGCCGCGGAGCAGCTCCTGCAGGGCAATCCCCAGGCGGCCACCGCATTGGTTCGTTCCGTGCTGGCGTACCAGCCGACCCACCACGAGGCGAACCTGCTCTCGGAGCGGCTCTACTCGCTCGGCTACCACGCCTCGCCCCTGGCGGTCGCTCCGTGAAGAAGAGGCAAAGCGGCGATTGGCGGTACGAGGCGGGCGGCCCGAAGCTCTCCCCCCACATCCGACGCCAGCTCCAGAAGCGCCGGGAGCGGATGTTCGACGCGTGGCGGCGCGATCCCATGCGGGAGGTCGCGCTCCTCGTCATCGGACTCGCGGTGCTGGCGGCGGTGTTCGTCGGGGGGCAGTCCGCGCGCGAGTACTTCTTCGACCTGTCGGGTACGCCCGACGACGCGACCTACTGGATGGAGTCGGCGCAGCGGTATCGGTACGTCGAGATGGTCGCCGATGGCGGTTGGATCCCGGCCAACGACCCCGTCATGCAGGCGCCCGACGGCTACGTGCCGTGGTCCGACACGGTGCTGCAGGAGGTCCTGTACGGCACGCTGTACTACCAATTCGCCGATCCCGAGGAGGACGACCTCGCGGCCTACGTGAGGCGCACGACGCGGTTCGTGAGCGCCTCGGCGGTGATCCCCGTGGCGCTGCTGTGCTTCGGCGTCACCCGTCGCCGGGACGCCGCCCTGCTGGGGGCGCTGGTGTGGGCGGTCGCCCTGCCCATGGCCGAACGGGGCACCGGCATCGTGCTGTTTCGCGAGGACCTCGCCGTGCCCGCGCTGCTGTGGCATCTGGCGTTCCTGGCGTTCTGGGTGCGGAGCCACAAGTGGCAGCCAGCGCTGCTGTCGGGGCTCTCGCTGGCGCTGGCGCTGCTGCTGTGGAAGGTCGTCAGCTTCTACGTGCTGCTTCTCGTGGCCTTCCTCGGCACCGCCCACTGGCTCGGTCGAGCCCCCGCCCGCACCCTCGGGGTGGGCACGGCGCTGCTGTTCGCGCCGGTGGCGGGGGCCTGCTTCCTGCCCTTGAGCCTGCGCTACGACTCGTTCCTGACCTCCACCGCGATGCTCGCGGCCGTCGCCGTCGGAGCCGCCATGGGCGCGGACGTGGCGGCGCGGCTCAAGTCCGACAAGGCCGGCGAAGAACCGAAGAAGCCCTGGAAGTTTGCCCCCGTCGCGGTTGTCGCGTTCGTGGTGCTTCGGCTCGTGCTCCCGGGCGAGGCGGGCTACTCCCACGCGTGGGACACGATCCTCGCCAAGCTGACCCACCTGGGGGTCAAGCCGAGCGATCCGATGGAGCTCAGCTTCGGCGCCCGCCACTACTGGACGGGCAACTACGAGTCGCCGACGCTGGCGCTGCTGGTCCGCAACTGGCCGTTCCTCGTGGTGACGGCGGTGCCCGGTCTGCTGTGGGCGGGGTGGTGGTGGACGCCGAAGTTCCTCGCCGGCTTCCGCCTGGAGGACCAGGTCCCGCCGAAGCCCCCGACCAAGCTGTTGGAAGGGTTCGGCCCGGCCGAGCCGCTCCTGGGGCTGGCCTCGCACTTCGTGCTCTGGCTGCTGTTCGGGTTCGGCGGCGTCTACCTGCTGTTCCGCAAGTTCCAACTGCTGGTGGCGATCCCCCTCGTCGTCCTGATCGCCCTCGGCTTCGCGGCCCCGAAGCGTCGACGCATTCCGATTCGAGCGGCGGTGCTGGTCGGCGTGGTGCTCATCGCCGCCCAGGGACGCCACCTCACCCCCGACTTCGCCCAGGTCTTCCAGCCGAGGCCCCACGAGCAGGCTCAGGCGTGGAGTCCGGTGGCGGTCTGGACCGGCCGCATGTTCGACGAATTCGCGCGCGCCCTCCCCGACGTGGTGCCGCCCGAGGAGCCGGTCCTCGCCTCGTTCATCATCAGCCCGTTCGTGCTGACCTACAGCGACCGCCCCACGGTGCTGCACTGCTTCTTCGAGGGCGACGTGCTCGAGCGATACGAACGCATCACGCACGCCCGATTCGGCAGCGAGGAGGAGCTCTGGCAGGTCGCCCGGAGCTACGGCGCGAAGTGGTACGTGCACGAGGCCCACCACCTGCTGCGCACCGACGGTCGCATGAGCCAGCGCTACGTGGCGGGGGTGATGGATTGGCCGCACGACTCGGCGATGGCGAGGATGCAGTTCGCGCCGGAGCGGCTGAAGCACTTCGAGCTCGCGTGGGAGAACGATGCGTTCCGCATCTACCGGGTGCTGGACGAGGGCGAGCGGCGCCGCGGCATCCGACCCGACAGCAAGCACGCGCTGTGGAACAAGCGGCTCTTCACGGCGCTGTTCGGCGATCCCCTCAGCCCGGAGCAGATGACGTCGTCGTCGATGCTGTCGCCGTCGGACTTTCTGTACTCGACGCTGTGGGCCCATCGGGCGATCGAGCGGGCTCGTTTCGATCCCAAGAATGGAGCCGTCGGCACGCCGCAGACGGAGCGTGAGCTCCAGGAAGCCCAGCGGGTCGCCCCGTACCTGTGGGGAGCGTCGGACGCGCTCACGGAGTTCTACCGACTGCGGGATCGTCATGATCGCGCGGCCACGCACCGACAAAAGGCAGCGCTCGCTCGGGGAGCGATGACGGGGATGAGGGCGGTGTCCGAGGACCTTGCCCCGGCGCCGGTCGTACTGCTTCCTTGATCGAGTGGCAGCTTCTTGGTACTTGCCCGGCCATGAAGCTCTTCATCGACACCGCCAATCTCGACCACATCCGCGAAGCCGCCTCCTGGGGCATTCTCGATGGTTGCACCACCAACCCTTCGCTCATGGCCAAGGAGGGGCGGGACTTTGCAGAGACCATCGCGGAAATCTGCGACATCGTGCAGGGCCCGGTCAGCGCCGAGGTCGTCGCCCAGGACACCGAGGGCATGCTCCGCGAGGCGCGCCTGGTGCGCCAGATCAGCGAGCACGTGGTGGTGAAGCTGCCGATGAGCTGGGCCGGCATCGCCGCCTGCCGGGTGCTGTCGGATGAGGACACGCGCACGAACGTCACGCTCGTCTTCAGCGTCAACCAGGCGATCCTCGCGGCGAAGGCCGGCGCCACCTACGTCAGCCCCTTCATCGGCCGCATCGACGACCAGGGCAACGACGGCATGGGCGTGCTGTCGGACATCATCACGACGTTCAACAACTACTACTTCGAGACCGAGGTGCTGGCCGCCTCGATCCGCCACCAGTCCCACGTCCTGGACGCCGTCCGGCTCGGCTCGCACGTCGCGACCATGCCCTACACGGTGATGAAGAAGATGATTCAGCACCCGCTGACCGACAAGGGCAACGAGGGCTTCCTCCGCGACTGGGCCACCGTGCCGGGCGACGGCATCGAGGCGACCGTGAACGAGTTCCTGTCGCGCCGGGACAAGGCCGCGTCCTAGGCCTTTCGCAACCGGGTCGATCCCGGTTGCACGCGCGTGTGAGCGCGGATACAGTCCGCGCCCGATGAATGACCATTCAGTGAGTGCCCGGAAGCGCGACAAGCGCCGTCAGATTCTCGAAGCCGCCGTAGGCGTCTTTGCGAAGCAGGGCTTTCACAAGTCCCGGGTCAGCGATGTGGCACGGGCGGCGGAAGTCGCCGACGGCACCATCTACCTGTACTTCAAGAGCAAGGACGACATCCTCATCTCGATCTTCGAGGAGACGATGGCGGACATGATCGAGCGTGTGCAGTTGGCGATCGAGTCGCACAGCGACCCGCTCGATCAGCTGCGCGAGTTCGCGCTCTTCCACATGCGCAACGTTGAGGAGCATCGCGACGTGGCCAAGGTGCTGCAGGTCGAACTGCGGCTCAGCAGCACCTTCATGAAGGAGTACAAGCCGACCCGGCTGCAGCAGTACATGGACATCATCGGGAGGCTCATCAGCGAGGGGAAGGAGGCCGGCGTCATCCGCGCCGACGTCAACCCCATCATCGCTCGACGGGCCTTCTTCGGCGCCCTCGACGAGATCGCCATGCAGTGGATTTTGACCCCCAATGCCCGCTACGGGCTGAACGAATCGGCAGAGCAGATCGCGGAGCTTTTCGTCCGCGGGCTGCAGTCCTAACCAGGAGGTAGAGACGTGAACATCGGCGTACTGCTCAAGCAGGTGCCCGACACCGAGACCAAGATCCGGATCAATGGAGACGGAACTGGGATCGAAGAGGGCGACATCAAGTGGATCATCTCCCCGTACGACGAGTACGCCGTTGAGGCGGCGCTCCAGCTGAAGGAGAAGATGGGTGCCGGTGAGGTGCTGATCTTCTCGCTCGGCGCGACCCGCACGCTGGACGCGGCCCGCACCGCGTTGGCGATGGGCGCCGACCGCGCGGTCATCCTCGACGACGACGGCTTCGCCGGCTCCGACGCCCTCGGCGTCGCCCGCTCGCTCGCCGCCGCGATCGCCAAGGAAGACTGCGGCATCGTGTTCGGCGGCCGCCAGGCGATCGACACGGACAGCAACGCCGTCCCCCAGATCGTCGCCGGCCTCCTCGAGTGGCCGCACGCGACCTGGATCAACAGCTTCGAGTACGAGGGTGAGACCGCCACGGTCAAGCGCCCCGTCGGCGGCGGCAACGTCGAGGTGGTGAAGGTCAGGCTCCCCGCCGTGTTCACCTGCACCAAGGGCCTCAACGAGCCGCGCTACGCCTCCCTCCCCGGGATCATGAAGGCCAAGCGCAAGCCGGTGACGAAGTACACGCCGGACGATCTCGACGTCGAGGTCGGCGGCGACAACGCCCAGATGACCCTCTCCAACTTCTCCATGCCCCCCGCCCGGCCCGCCGGACGGATCCTCCAGGGCGAGCTGAGCGACCAGGTCGCCGAGCTCGTCAAGCTCCTCCGCGAAGAGGCCAAGGTCCTTTAGGGCCGGAAGGGAATCAGGAACATGAGCGACATTCTCGTTTTCTGTGAGTCGGCGGTTGGCAGCATCAAGGGCAGCGCCCGCGAGCTGCTGGGCAAGGCCCGTGAGTTGGCCGACGGTGACGATGTCACCGCGGTGGTGTTCGGCGACGCCGACACTTCGGGCCTCGGCGCCTGGGGTGCCGACAAGGTCGTCACCGTCCAGCACGACAGCCTCAAGCACTACAACCCCGTGGCCTACGCCTCTGCGCTTCAGCAGGTGGTCGAGGACGAGTCCCCGGACGTGGTCCTCGGCTCGGCTTCGGTGCTCGGCAAGGACCTGCTCCCGCGTGCGGCGGCCCTGTGCGAGGCGTCCTGCGCCTCGGACGTGACCGACCTGCGCGAGGGCGACGACGGCATCGAGGCGGTCCGCCCGATGTACTCCGGCAAGTGCGTTGCGACCGTCTCGATCGACAGCGACCCGAAGTTCTTCTCGGTGCGCGCCAACAGCTTCGTGCTCGGCGACGTCGAGGCGGGTGACGGCGACGTCGAGGAGTTCGACGCGGACCTGGACGACGACAGCGGCTACGAGGTCTTCGAGATCATCGCCAGCGGCGACGACAAGGTCGAGCTGACCGAGGCGAGCCGCATCATCAGCGGCGGTCGGGCGTTGGGTTCGGAAGAGAAGTTCGCGATCTTCGACGAGCCGGCGCGCCTCATGGGTGCGGCCATCGGCGCCTCCCGCGCTGCCGTCGACGCCGGGTACTGCCCCCACAACATGCAGGTCGGTCAGACGGGCAAGACCGTCAACCCGAACCTGTACATCGCCTGCGGCATCAGCGGCGCGATCCAGCACCTCGCCGGCATGCGGACCTCCAAGGTCATCGTCGCCGTCAACAAGGACGCGGACGCTCCGATCTTCCAGCACGCTACGTACGGCATCGTCGGCGACCTCTTCGAGGTGGTCCCGATGCTCACCAGCGAGCTGGAAAAGGTGATGACCGATTAGCGGTCTCGACGAAGACTGGGTCGAGGCCCGCAAAGCCAAGACGCGCATGCGCGCGATCGTGGCCGCGGTGCTCCTCCTGGGCGGTCTCGGTTGGTACTTCTTCTCCGCCGGAGCTGACAAGGCGGAGCAGGAAGCCCAGCTGACCCGCTGGAACCAGTTGATCGACCGCGGTGACCTCGTGTCGCTGAAGACCGCGGCGACCGAGGCGGGGCAGGTCCTTTCGGAGGACGCCACCGCCTCGGGCGCCGTGGCCGCGATCGACTCACGCGCGCAGTTGCTGATCTGGATGCTCTACAGCGGCGCCGAGCAGCAGCGCTTCCGGGCGACCCAGTCCCTGGACGCCGCGCGCACGCGTGATCCCATCGACGCCGAGGTGAAGCTGAGCGAGGCCCTTTGGGAGGTCGCGCTCGGGGATCCCGAGGTGGCGTTGCAGATCCTGGACGCCGGGGGCGTCTCCATTCGCGGGGACCTGGCTGCTGCCGTCCGCGCCGAAGCCTTGCTGAGGGCGGGCGATCCCGAGGTCGCGATGCGCTCGGTGGACGGGGCCTCCTCGCCGCTGGGTCGCATGTGGCGCATGAAGATCGCCTGGCGCACCGGCGACCTCGCCACCACGGCGGGCCAGGCCGCGGCGGTGATCGAGCAGGTCCCGACCAACGAGATGGGCCGCGTGATGGCGGCGCTGGCGTCGGCGCGGCAGGGCGAGCCCCTCGCGGGCGTGGACGCGCTCGGCGCCCTGATCGAGGCCGAACCGCCGTTGAACGCGCGCAACGCGGCGACGGTGACCATCGAGCTGTCACGGTTGCTGCGACGCGCGGGCAAGGGCTCCCAGGCCGATGAGCTGCTCGAGCGCTACCTCGCCGAGGACGAGAGCTCCACCGCGCTGCAGCAGGAGTACGCGCGGGTTCAGCGCTTCCAGGGCCTGTTCGGGGCGGCGAAGATCCGAGCCGACAAGGCGCTGCGCAGCAACGGCACGGACGCCGGGTTGCTCGGTGAGCTGTCCGCGGCCGCGTTCTTCAACGACGCTCCCCAGCTCATCCGCGACCGCATCCGCTCCAACGGGCCGGAGTTCGAGGACACGGACGGGGGACTGCGTGCGCTTTCAGTCGCGTCTCTGATCGAAGGCAGCAGTTACGTTGCGATCGAAGGGTTGAAAAAGACCCGGCACATCGGAGTCGCCGGCGACGCGGAGCTCTGGCTGGCTGAGGCGCACCTCCAGGTCGGAGATCCGGCGCAAGCCTTGATCGAGGCGCGGCGGGCCGTCGAGTTGCTCCTGGCGTCCACCAGCGAAGGATCCCGAGAAGTCGCAACTGCCCGAATGTATGAGGGTTTGGCCATCGCCGCGGGCGGGGATGTGGACGCCGCGAGGGAGCTCATGGCGGCTTCGTTCACGAACCCCAACCGGACTCCCTGGGGGGCCTGGCTGTACGGGCGGTTCCACGAATTGGCGGAGGATCCAAAAGCTGCCAAGGACGCGTATCTGCTTGCGTGCCACAACGGGCAGGATTTTTCCCTCTCTTGCTTTGATCTCGCGAGGTTATACGACTCCCTACCTGCTAGCGCGATCCACAAACGGACGCAGCAAGAGGCGCGGGAGCACTACCTCCGCACCTCACCCAAAGGGTGGCACGCAGACGAGGTTCGGGCTGCGCTGGACAGGTAACTGGCGTCTTGATAGGGTTCCGCGCGCTCCGGCGTAGGGGCGACGTAACTCATCGATTTTTGGGCAGAAATGCCGCTTTGGAGGAAGAAGAAGTGAAGAACCTATATTACCTGATGGTGGCGATGCTGCTCGGCCTTTCGGTGAGCCTCTACGGTTGCCCCCCCAACCCGACCCCGGGTGACGACGACGACGCGACGCCCCCTAACGGCGACGACGACGACGACGACGACGACGATGACGACGACTTCGTCGTGAACCAGGTCAGCTTCGGCGCTCTGTTCACGGTCGGTTGCGACGCCGAAGAGCGGGGCGGCGACGACGACGACTCCGCGGGCGACGATGACGACTCCGCTGGTGACGACGACGACGACGACGACTCCGCGGGCGACGACGACGACAGCTCCGCTGGCGACGACGACGACTCCGCTGACGACGACGACGACGACTCCGCTGGTGACGACGACGACAGCTCCGCTGGTGACGACGACGACGACTCCGCTGGTGACGACGACGACGCCCCGTGCGCCCTCGACGCCCAGATGGCCGTCCGTTACTGGATCGACCAGGCTTCCGGTCAGCTCAACTGCGAGCAGATCCTCGTGAACTCCGGTGACATCTGGCTCGGGTTCGGCGCTGCTGCCGACTTCGCCAACAGCACCGGCTACTACGAGCTGGACGCTGCGGGCTGGACCGACGTGTCCGACCCGGCTGCTGACCCGGACCAGTGCGACCCGGCCGTCCTCGTGGCGGCTGGCCTCGACTACGGTACGGCGTACATCACGCCCCCCGGTGAGAAGGGCTTCGGCGACTTCAACCAGGGCGCGATCATGAGCGCTGGCGTGCACGACGCGCTGGGCGAGGACTACGGCATCAACAACGAGTTGACCGCCGACGCCCTTACCACGCAGTACGCCGAGTTCGGTCTGACCTACGCGGGTCTCCGCTTCCAGGACACGCGCCTGGGTGGTGCCGCCGCCGGTCTGGACCAGCTGTTCACCAACGCTGGTGACAACGGGGACTACGCCCCGGACATGCTGCTCTACTTCAACGCTGAGACGAACGTCGATGCCAACCCGTCTTCGGACACTGGGTTCATCGGCGAGCACGGTGCAGGCTCCCTGTACCTGTTCGGCATCGAGTAGACCGACGTAACTGACTGAGAAGGGCGGGCTGCTTCGGCAGTCCGCCTTTTCTCGTTCTGGCGCTCGTGGAGCGAGCCGACGGTGGGTCCGCTATTCGGCCTCGGGCTCCTCGGGGGCCTCGTAGGACTGACGCATGTCAGGTCCGTAGTCGGGCTCCGCGGGGCTCATTGCGGCGCGCGCGAAGAAGATCACCGGGAGCGCGATCGCGAAGGCGGCCCAGGTCCCCGACACGGCCTTGCGCACGCGGCGGTGGGCCTGGAGCGAGGGCTCCTTCATCAGCACCTTGGACCAGAGGCCGACGAGCAGGGCTGCACCGGTGCGGGCGCCGGCGCCCTTGAGCGCCGTCAGGGCGGCCTCGTCCAGGCCGCTGGCTCCGCGGAAGTCGGCTCCGGTGACGTCGGCCCCCGCGAGCGAGCTCGCGATGCCGGCACCGCGGAAGGTGCAGCCGCGCAGGTCGGCGCCGCTGACGTCCACGTCGGCCAGCCACGCATCGCTGAAGTCACAGCCGACGAAGCGGCAGCCGCTCAGGTTCAGGCCGGACAGCGCGACGCCGCTGAAGTCGCAGAGCACGAACGTGGCGCCGGTGAAATCACCGTCGGTGAGCGCACCGTCTCGGAACGAGACCAGGGAGAACGAGCCCCCGGGAGCGGACCCGGTGACCGTTGCGCCGGTGGCATCGACCACGTCCCAGCGTCCGCCCACGTCGCCGGTCAGGTTCGCCTCGCGCATCGAGCAGCGGGTTAGTGTGAGACCGCCCCCGCCGTTCAAGGTCGCGCCGTCGCCGTCGCAGTCCGAGAGCGCCCCCCGCAGGGCGTGTTCCCCCCGCAGCGTCAGGCTCGTGTGCTGATCTCCGTCGCCCAGCGCGGTGCCGCCGCCGCCCACGTTCGTCAGGGCGCGCGTGAGCGACAGACTCCCCCGCTCGCTGAACAGGAAGGGCGCTTCGGAGCGGGTACGGCTGAGTGTGCGCCTCATCGACGGGTCGCAGTATAGGATGCCGGCGGAGGTCTCGATGGCTCGACGAACCGTACTGCTTCTGGTCCTGCTCCTTTGCGTCCCTGTCCTGGCCTTCGCGGGCGAGCGAAAGCAGGTCGCTGAGCGCGCCGGCTGCGTCATCACCGTCGGGGAGCGGGACAATCGGGGCACGGACCTGGTGATCGGAACGTGCCACTGGGACGTGGACGCCTCCAAGATCATCCCCGTCGTGTCGGCCGCGACGTCCCACGTCTTCCTGAGCTCCCTGGACGAGAGCCGCGCCTTGCCGGACGGCCGCATCCACCAGGTGCACAACGCCAGTGGCATCTCCGATCGGGAGATCACCCTCGACTTCACCACCGAGAAGCTGAGCGACGGCGTGAAGGTCTCCTGGACCGCCTCCGCCAAGCAGGAAGCGGTGCACGAGGACCACGTGCGGGTCGCCGTCGACGACGGCTACTGGGAGGTCCACGACCTCGGCGGCGGCAAGAGCCAGGTCATCTACGGCCTGCGCTACAACGCCGGCGGCAAGGTCCCCGAGTGGCTCGTCCGCTCGTTCCAGAAGACCGGCGTCGGAGACATCCTCCAGGAGATGCTCGACGAGGTCTCCAAGTAGGCGCTAGCCCACGAACGCTTTCCCGGTGATCACGTCCGCGAAGCCCCGGGGGTCCTCCCAGGGGGCGAAGTGGCCGGCGTCCAGCCACTGCAGCTTGCCGCCCGTCGTCTTGCGGATCGTTCGGGCGATGTAGGGCGGGTACCACGGGTCCTTGCGGCCCCAGGCCAGACGCACCCCGCACGAACGCAGCGTGATCGGCAGGCCCGGCGGAGTCTTCATCGCGCGGGCCACGATCTGCATGCGCTCGGGCCAGTCCTCGCCGTGCTCGCCGAACGCCTCCATCAAGGAGGTGGAGTGCTCCGGCAGGCAGCCCTTCTTGATGAACCGGCGACCCCCGTACTTCCGGTAGAAGAAGTGACGCAGCCCCGGCAGCGTGGTCACCCGGATCATCGTCCAGTACATGCCCAGGGCGGTGCCCGACAGCACGACCGTCTGCCCCGACTGGGCGAGCATCGCGACGATCACGCCGCCCATGTCATGGCCGATGAGGATGTCCGCGCCATCGATGTGGGGGGCGAGCTCCTCAGCGCAGCCCTGCAGGGTCCAGTCGCGGGGCGTGCCGTCGGGCCCCAGGCCGGGGACCGGGGGGCACTCGAGATTGAAGCCAGGGGGCAGGACCAACCGCTCGAACAACCGCGGCGACGTTGGCATCCCGTGAAGGGCGACCACCCTCATCAGTCGACGACTTCGACCTCATCGCGCGAGACCATCTTGGCGATCTCGCGGAGCTTGTCGCCCATGAAGGGGTCCTCGGCGTAGACGCGCCGCAGCTGCATCGACAGGTCCTTGGCCCGGCGGAAGGCGGAGACGAGGTCGCCGGAGATGTCGTTGGCCGACTCGATCATCTCCATCAGGTCGTTCAGCTGCCGGCCCTCGTACCAACTGACCCCGAACGGGATCATCTCGGGCGTGAAGGTCACCGGCTGACCCAGGGCCGCCTCGCACGTGCGCACCGTGTCGCCGAACCGGATCTGGCGCATCGCGCGGGCCAGCTTGGCGGCCTCACCGCGGGGCCGCTGCCGCACCGTGACCGTCCGCCCGAAGCTGTTCGAGAGCGCGCACAGCGCCCCGAAGATGAGCTCCGGCTCCAGCGAGTCGAGCAGCCCTTCAAGCACCAGTTCGGAGCTGAAGATCTCCTCGATCTGCAGGTGCTGGAGCACCCGCGCCCCGGCGTTGAAGGTCAGGTCCTTCTCCAAGTACTGGATCTTCTGGAGGATGCCGATCTTCTCCATCAGCCCACTGAAGACGCGGTCGCTGTGCTTGGACGCCGCCTTGCCCAGCTTGCGGTACTTCTTGGCCCGCGCCGTCAGGTGCCGGGGAGGCGATCCAGCCTCGGGATCGGTGGGATCCCAGCCGTCGGCCTTGAGCGAGCGGGCGATGTCGTTGAGCCGCCCGCGATCCCGCTGCTCCCGCTGGATGTAGCTGAAGTTCAGGAAGCTCTTGTCGATGACCGAGCGGATCTCGTCCATGTCCCGCTCGTGCCGCTCCAGCAGGTTCACCACCGAGTTGAAGCTCAGGTTGAACGAGCTGGTGACCTTCTCGTGGTCGCCGGCGAGGTACTTGGAGATGAACTCGGCGTCGCGCTCGTAGTCCTCGAACTCCTCGAGGATGACCACGTAGCCGACGTCGTCGATCCCGCGGCGCCCGGCGCGGCCGGCCTTCTGCATGAACTGCCGCACCGTCAGGGGCACGACGGCGTGGCCGTTGTACTTGCGCAGCGCCTGGAAGATGACCGTGCGGGCCGGCATGTTGATGCCCAGCGCGAACGTCGAAGTGCAGTACAGGACCTTGATCAGCCGCTTCTCGTACAGCTCCTCGGTCAGCGCCTTGAGGCCGACGTGCAGGCCCGCGTGGTGGTACGCGATGCCCTTGATGTACATCCGCTCCTGATCGCCGGTCATCACCTTGATGAACTCGGCGTCGAACTTGTCGACGGCGGCCTTGATCGTCACCTTCTCTTCGTCGGTGGTGAACCCCTCATCGGGGCACCGCCGGCTCAGATCCTTGGCGTTCTGCTCGCACATCTTGCGGCTGAAGGCGAAGTACAGAAGCGGCTGGTGCTCGCCGCCGAGCATCTTCACCAGCTCCCAGTGCCGGGTCTCCTTCTGGCCGGGGAGCCTCAGGCGTCGTCCCCCGCGTCCCCGCCTTCGCCCCGCACCGCGGGCGCGGCGATCGCGGGCGTCCTTCTGCTCCTTCTCCGCCATCGCCTTCTTCGCCATCGACGTCCAGCGTCGGTGGAGGAACTCGTAGCGGCTGACGTCGCAGATGCCCGCGTCTCGGTTGGCGAGGTAGATGCCCAGGGGCACGCACCGCACCTCTTCGATGACGGTCGAGACCTCCTCGCCGCGCACGTGGGTCAGCCAGTCGGCGAACTCGCGGATGTTGGCGAGGGTGGCGCTCAGCCCGATGATCTTCACGCGCGAGGGGAGGTAGATGAGCACCTCCTCCCAGACCGTGCCCCGCTCGCTGTCGTCGAGGAAGTGGATCTCGTCGACGATGACGTACTTGAGGTTCGGCAGCTCGTCGCCGGACAGCAGCATGTTCCGCAGGATCTCGGTCGTCATGATCCGCAACTGCGCGTCGCGGTTGATGACGAGGTCACCCGTAATGAGGCCGACCGAATCGTTGCCGTACAGGCGGGTGTAGTCGCGGTACTTCTGGTTGCTCAGCGCCTTGATGGGCGCGGTGTAGATGACGTCCTGCCCCTTGGGGAGCGCTTCGGCGACCACCCAGTCCGCGATGATCGTCTTGCCCGTGCCCGTAGGAGCACTGACGAGGACGCTGCGGTCCTCCTTGAGATGTTCGATTGCCTCGACCTGAAACGGGTCGAGCTGAAGGCCGCGGAACTCCAAGTGGGCCGGAAGGTACCATCGGTGAATGCTCGCGGCGATCGACCTCGGATCGAACAGCTTCCACATGGTGGTGGCGCGGCTGGAACATGGCGTCCCGGTCGTCGTGGATCGCATCCGCGAGCACGTGCGGATGGCCGCCGGGCTCGACGCCGACAAGCAGATCTCTCCCTACGCCTGGGCCAGCGCCATCGAGTGCCTCGCCCGGTTCGGGGAGCGGCTCGCCGACTTCCGCCCCGAGAAGGTGCGCGCGGTGGGGACCAACACCCTCCGCAAGGCCCGCAACGCCCGCGCCTTCCTGGACGCCGCCCGTGACGCCCTCGGCCACGACATCGAGGTCATCAAGGGTCGTGAGGAGGCCCGCCTCATCTACCTCGGGGTGGCGCACGCGGTGGACCAGGGCTCCGAGCGGGGCCGCCGCCTCGTCGTCGACATCGGCGGGGGCAGCACCGAGTTGATCGTCGGAGAACGGTTCGAGCCGGTGCAGCGCGACTCGGTCCAGATGGGCTGCGTCTCCTACCGCCGCCGCTACTTCGACGAGATCGCCATCACCCGCAAGGCGGTGGATCGCGCCATCGTCGCGGCCCGCCTCGAGGTCCGCTCCCTGGAGTCCCAGTACAAAGCCCTGGGGTGGGACGTCGCCCTCGGCTCATCGGGGACCATCAAGGCGATCGACAGCGTGCTTCGGGCCAACCAGTGGACCCGCCGCGGCATCACCGCCGAAGGGCTCGACCGCCTGCTGGACGCCCTGGTGGAGGCCGGCTCGGTGACGGAGTTGAACCTCTCGGGCCTGAGCGCGGAGCGTTCGCCGCTGTTCGCCCCTGGCGTCGCCATCCTGCGCGGCCTGTTCGAGAGCTTCCGCCTCGAGGAGATGACCGCCTCGACAGGGGCGCTGCGCGAGGGGGTGCTCCACGATCTGGTCGGCCGCATCTCGTCCGAGGACGTGCGCGACCGGACCATCCAGATCTTCCAGGAGCGCTACAACGTGGACCGCGGCTTCGCCGGGCGGGTGGAGCGCACCGCGATCGCGCTGTTCGACTCCGTCGCGGGGGCGTGGCCCATCGATCTGGAAGACGGCCGGCGGTTCCTCAGCTGGGCCGCGCGCCTGCACGAGATCGGCCTGTCGGTGGCTCACTCCGGCCACCATCGCCACGGCGCCTACCTGGTCCGGAACTCCGACATGCCGGGCTTCTCGCGGGACGACCAGGAGCTGCTCGCCGCGCTCATCCTGGGCCACCGCCGCAAGGTCACCCGCGACCGGCTCAAGGCCTACGTCAACGCCGAGCGCGTGGAGACTGCCCTGCGGCTGTCGATCTGCTTGCGTCTGGGGCGTCGGCTCCACCGGGTTCGTCGCGCGCGCCGCCTGCCCCCGCACGGCCTGACCGCGTCGCCGGAGGATGCGACCCAGCTGCGGCTGGAGCTCCCCCGGGACTGGCTCGACGAACACCCGCTGACCCGCGCCGACCTCGAAGATGAGGCCTGGCTGCTGGGCTCGGCGGGCTACTCCCTGTCCGTTGGGTTCTCCCCCGGGTCGGGCTCGGTGGGGCCGGCGAGTCCTTCCTCGTAGAGGATGTCCCGGAGCGCCGCAGCCATCGCGCGGTGACCCTCGTTGCTGAAGTGGATCGTGTCGGTGAACAGGACCTCAGGCGTGCGGTCGATCAGCCGATCCGCGACCGTCGCGAACGGTGCGTCGGCCTCCTTGGCGAGCCGCCGCATCGCCTTGTGGAACTCCGAGCTGAGGGGGTCGTCGAGGGTGACCTGGGCAGCCTCCACCAGCTGCTTCTCGTTCAGCGTGTCCCAGGTCGGCTCGGCCACGAGCAAGACCTCGACCGACCGGCTCCGGCAGTCGTTGATGGCGGCGAGGAGGTTTTCGCTCATGAACGCCGTCTGATCCTCCTCGGTCATGCCCCGCCGGCGCATCGCCGTCAGGCCGGTGAGCACGCGGCTCCCGCCCGCAAAGGTGGACAGCAGGGGCGAACTTCCAGCCATGCGGGACACGAACGTTCGTCCACGGCGGGAGCCCACCTCCCACTCCTGGGCGTCGCCCCAGAAGAAGCGGTTGTCGTTCGCGCCGAACACGAACACCGCGAGCTCCGGCTCGAACGCGAGCACCCGCCCCCGCAGGGTCATGCGGGCGTTGAACGAGGAGCCGGCGTTGATGCCCGCGTTCAGGACGGTCGTGCCGACCCCGAGCAGGTGCTCCAACTGCGCGGGGTAGGTGTCGTGCGAATCGGGGGTGCCGAAGCCCCACGCCTGGCTTCCCCCGAAGACCGCGATGCGTCGCTCGTCGGAGGCTCGGTGCAGGGGGATCCGACGGCCTCGGAAGGCGTTGTCCTCGACGAGGTTGTCCGAGAACGGAACGCCGCCGGGGGAGAAGAACCAGGCGTGGTCCGACTCACCGGCGTACTGCAGCCACGCCGGCTCCCACAGGTGCTGGGCGTCCGTGAAGCGGCCCATGCCCTCCAGCGCCACGACCGCCAGCAGCGGGGCCGCCGCGAGCACGACCAGGCGGTTTCGCAGGCCGTCGGCCGCCTTCATGGCGGACCACGCCCCGACGACGGCACAGACTCCCCCCAGGAACACGAGGGTGAGGCCGTGGAGCCCCTCGGGGGTGAGGGGGAGGGCGATTCCGGAGGAGAGCATGTCGGCCACGATCAGCGCATCGAGCAGGCCGGCGGCGATGGCGGGGACCAGCAGCGACTGGCGCAGATCGGACTCGACCTCCATCCGCTTGGGGCCGCCGACCAGCAAGCCCAGCAGCACCGCCAGCAGCGACGCTACGAACCACCCGCCGGCGGTGACGCGGAGGGGGCGCAGAATCAGCCCGACGGTGCCGACCCAGGCGTTCGGCGCCCGCTGGTAGCTCAGCAGCTCCACGTCGGCCTCGCCCGCTACCGCCTGCAGTGCCAGGCCCCCCGCGCGGGGGGGCGCCGACCGGGAGGCGAGGATGCGTTCGTTGTCGGCGAAGACCTCGATCCGCTCGCCCGCCACGGTCACCAGCACGGGCACCCGCCACCCTGCCCGGTAGTCCAGCGTGGGCCCGGTGGCGATCGGCAGGCCGTCGCGCAGGATCGCCGAATCGAGGGCCTCATCGAAGCTCAGGACGACCGACAGAGGCGGCCTGCGCCAGGGAACCTGGCTGTAGCGGAGCTGCAGCTCCACCACCGCTCCGGCCTCCGCCGTGATGTGGAAGTCGGCCCGCTGGTGCACCAGCCGGCTGGGGTGCTCGTAGCGTGAGGCGACGTCCAGGTGGAGCGCCGCTTCTCCGCCCTCGGGGTCGCCTCCGTCGCCGGCCGCCGCGACCAGTCCCAGGCCCCAGGTGACGACCCACAGGACGGCGCAGACGGCCCCCGGAAGCCACCGTCGCCGCGGATCCGCAGGCGGCGGTCGGGCGGACGTCAGCCACCACGCCAGGAGGAACCCGGCCGCGGTGAGGTCGAGGCCGAGCACGATCGGATGGAGGGTGGGGTGGACGATCCCGGGGATCAGCAGCAGGACCACGACGGGGAACGTCGGCGTCAGGGCATCGCCGGCGACGTGTCCGTGGCCGCGCAGCCGGGCGATCCCGACCGCGATGAGCGCCAACAGCATCGCGCCGAGGGCGATCTTCAGGACCCGCCCTCCTGAGCGACGTTGGTTGAACGGGCTCGACACCGTGAACCGGCGCTCCTCCAGCAGGCCCCCGGTGGCGTCGAACCAATCGACGCCGGACAGCTCCACGCCGGCGGTGGTGGGGGCGATCAGGAGGGAGGCAGGCTCCGCCACGGGCGAGCCCGAGGGGTCCAGCCGCTGGCCGTCCATCGTCACGGTGCCGTCGGCGGACAAGCCGACCTCGATGACGTCGCCTCCGTGAAGGACCTCGGCCGCCCTGGCGGACCCATCGATCCGGCCGGGAGAGCCCCGCTGCAGGGTGGCCGCGAGCTCGGCGATCTCAGGATCGATCGGGATCAGTACGGCGTTGCCTCTACCGAAGGAGTCGCGGAGCGCGAAGCGGATGGAGGAGGCGGGGGACGTGCCCGTCAGCCGGCCATGAACCACCACCGAGTTGGCTCCGTCGGGGGCATCGAGGATGAGCTGTGTGTGTGACGCCATCCGCGCCATGCCCCCGAGGAAGCGGGCGGGGAGGGCGTGCGGACCCTGCACCAGTTGCACGCCTTCGTGCCAGTCAGGGGAGTTGCCCACCTCCGGGACCATGCGCGCCGCATGCAGCGTGATGACGAGCAGCAACACCCCAGCCGCGGCCAGGGGGCGACGAGTCCACCAGTAGTCTCTGCCGCTCTCTGACATGGGGGCGGCAGGAATATAGATGGCCTAGCCGCCAGCCAGCCGAGCCAGCAGTCGAGATTGCGCACAAACCGGGCGATCCCCGGGGCGTGCGCGCACCCATCCCCCATCGTTTCGCAGCAGCCACGCGCGGGCATCGTCCTTGAAGTAGAGGTCCAGCCCCTCGTTCACGACGCGCTTGCGCAGGACCTTGTTGGGGATCGCGAAGGCGACCTCGACCCGACGATGCAAGTTGCGGGGCATCCAATCGGCGCTGGTGATGAACACCTTTTGGCGCCGTCCCGTCCCGAACCGCCACACGCGGCTGTGCTCCAGGAACCGACCCACGACAGAGCGGACCTCGATGGTCTCCGACACGCCGGGCACGCCGGGCCTCAGGCAGCACGTGCCGCGCACTATCAGCTGAATCGGGACCCCCGCCTGGGAGGCCTCGTACAGGGCCTGAATGACCGTCGGCTCGGTCAGGGCGTTCATCCGCGCCTGGATGCGCGAGGGCTTGCCGCGGCGGGCCCGCGATGTCTCTTCCGCGATCAGCTCGAGCACGGCCGTCGGCAGGGTGAAGGGCGACTGCAGCAGCTGGTCCAGCTCCGGCGCACGACCCACCGACGTCAGCTGCATGAAGACCTTGTGCACGTCTCGGCCGACGGTCTTGTCGCAGGTCATGTAGCCGAAGTCGGTGTACGCCCGGACGGTCGCGGAGTGGTAGTTGCCGGTGCCGATGTGGCTGTACCGTCGGAGCTTGCCGCCCTCGCGCCGCACCACGCTCAGCAGCTTGGCGTGGCACTTGTAGCCGACCACGCCGTAGACGACGGAGGCGCCCGCTTCCTGGAGCTGTTCGGCGAGCTTGATGTTGGCGGCCTCGTCGAAGCGCGCCCGAAGCTCGACGATCGCGGTGACCTCCTTGCCCGCCTGGGCCGCTTCGATGAGCCGCTGCACGACGGGGGAGTCTGCGCCCGTGCGGTACAGCGTCTGCTTGATCGCCAGCACGTTGGGGTCGCGCGCCGCCTCGCGCAGCAGGTCCATCACCGGGGAGAAGCTCTGGAAGGGGTGGTGCACGAGCACGTCGCCCTGCTGCAGCCGCTCGAAGATCGAGACCCCCTGGGGCCGCCGCGCCGGGTTGCCGGGGGTGAACGCGGGGTACAGCAGGTCGGGGCGGTCGGCCTCGTCGATGAGGGACTTGAGCCGGTGCACGTTGACGGGGCCGTCGACCCGGTAGAGCTCCTCCTCGGTCAGTCCGACCCGGCGGAGGAGGAGGCGGGCCGTGCCGTCGGGGCAGTGGGCGGCGACCTCGAGGCGGACAGCGTCGCTGAACTTCCGGCTGGGGAGCTCGCCCCGGAGCGCATCCAGCAGGTCTTCGACCTCTTCCTCATCGACCCAGAGGTCGCTGTTTCGGGTCACCCGGAACTGGTGCACCCCCCGCACCGTCATGCCCGCGAAGAGCTGGTCGACGTGGGCGTGGATGACCGAGGAGAGGAGCACGTGGTCGTGCTCGCCGCCGGGGAGTTCGATCACGCGAGGCAGGCAGCGAGGCACCGGCACGATGGCGAGGCCGGCCGGCCGGCCGAACGCGTCGCTGCCTTCGAGCCAGACGGCGAAGTGGAGCGCCTTGTTAAGGATCCGGGGGAACGGATGGGCGGGGTCCAGCGCCACCGGGGTGAGCACGGGAAGGACCTGGTCGCGGAAGTAGTCGGCGATCCAGTCCCGGTGCTCGTCGGTCCAGAGATCGCGGCGGTGCAGGTGCACGCCCTCGGCCGCCAGCGCCGGCAGGAGGATCTCGTTGAGCACCCGGTACTGCTCGCTGACCAGCGAATGCACGCCCTCGCTGATGCGCGCGAGGGCCTGGGTGGGGGTCAGGCCGTCCGACCCGGCCTTGTCGGAGCCGGCGGCGACCAGCTGCTTGAGGCCGGCCACGCGGACCTCGAAGAACTCGTCGAGGTTCGAGGAGCAGATCGTGAGGAAGCGGAGCCGCTCCAGCAGCGGCAGGTCGGGGTCCTTGGCGAGCTCGAGCACGCGGCGGTTGAAGTCGACGACCCCGATCTCGCGGTTCAGGTAGAGGCTGGGATCGTTGAGCGGGGGCGGATCGGCGGGCTCCGCCACGGTGACGGCGTCGAGTTCGTATCCGGTCGTTCCGACAATCATGGACCGAGCATTATCCGATCAGTTCGACGCTGAGCTCCACCTCGTGCCCAAGATGCTGCAGCAGGTACGCCTTCAGCTTCTTCTTGAGCGCCGCCTCGATCTGACGCGCACGCTCGCGGGTCACACCGAAATGCTGCCCGATCTGTTCGAGGGTCTTGGGATCTTCCGTCATAAGACGGTCGTGCCAGATCATGATCTCGCGCTCGTTGGTGAGCGTCTCCGCGAAGGCCTTCATCGCGCCGGTGATCAGCGACATCATCTGCGCCTGCTCCACCGGCGCCTCGGGGCCGCGGTCGGGCGACGGCAGGGTCGACCCGAGCGTGCGGTCGTCCTCCTTGCCGATGGGCTGCTCGAGGCTCGCGTCCGGCGAACCGAGCCGCTGCTGCATCTCGATGACGTCCTTCTCGTCGACGTTCAGTGATTCGGCGATGCGCTTGGGGGTGGGGTCGAACCCGAGGTCGCGGAGCCGCTTCGTCTCCTTGCGGAGGTTGTAGAAGAGCTTCCGCTTCGCCTGCGTGGTGCCCACCTTCACGATGCGGTGGTTCGCCAGCAGGAAGTACATGATGTACGCCTGAATCCAGTACCGGGCGTAGGTCGAGAGCCGCACGCCGCGGTAGGGGTCGTACTTCTGCACGGCCTTCATCAGGCCGATGTTCCCCTCCTGAATCAGGTCGAGGACGTTCTTGTAGAACTTGCGGTACTTGAACGCGATCTTCGCCACGAGGCGCAGGTTCGCGGTCACCAGCTTGTACGCCGCCGCCGGATCGCCGTGCTCTTGCAGCTGCTCGGCGAGCTCCTTCTCCTCTTCCGGAGTCAGCAGGTCGTAGCGCGAGATCTCCTGCATGTAGGCCTGCAGGGGATCGCGTGCGGCGATGCCCGTGGAGCGGGCGCGGGTGGGGACCGGGAGCACGGTCTTGACGACGTCGATGACCTTGCTGCTGCCCTCATCCTTGGTCGTGCCGTGGGCACCGGCCGCAGCCTCGACCTCGTCCTCGTCGGGAAGGATCAGCTCGCCATCAAGCACGGGTGTCTCCGGATCGATGCTCATGCGCTCACGACATCGAAATCGAGGTGAAGGGTCTCGTCGCGGACCTCGCTGACGAGGCCGTCCTGGAGGCCGACCTGCTGCTCGAAGCGGACCGCGAGGACCTCGCCGGCGACCAGATCGGTGTGCTCCGCGAGGGCCTCGGCGACGGCGCCGCCGGCGTCCCAGCGGACCGCGATGCGGTCGTCGTAGGCCAGGTCGCGGTCCTTGCGGGCGCCCTGGATGCGGTTGATGACCTCGCGGGCGACGCCCTCGAGGATCAGCGCGTCGTTGAGCTCCACGTCCAGCGCCACCAGGGCGGCGTCGTCGTACGCCGACGCGGTGCCTTCGCGCTGCTGGATGCGGACGTCCAGGTCCTCGCCCGACAGCTCGATGACATCGCCGTTGGACAGGGTCAGGTCGAGCTTGCCGTCGGCCTCCCACGCGCTGACCGTGGCCCCGGCGTCCAGCTGGGCGACGGCCTTGGCGACCAGCGGCATGCGCTTGCCCATGCGGCGCCCGAGCGTGCGGAAGTTGGGCTTCACCGTGTAGGTCACGTACGCGCCGCGATCCTGGGCGAAGGCGAGCTCCTTGACGTTGAGCTCGTCGCGCACGACGTCGGCGGTGTCGGCGTCTTCCAGCGCCTTCAGGAGCGCGTCGCTGACGCTGACGATCGTGGCCGCCGCGAGCGGCTGACGCACCCCCACGCTGCTGCCCTGGCGGGCGGAGTGGCCGAGGGTGACGACCCGGCGGGCCGCTTCCATGCGCTCGAGCACGACGGCGTCGTGGGAGGTCAGGGTCGGCCAGTCGGCGAGGTGCACGGACAGGGGCGCGTCGGCGTCGAACGGGCGCACCAGGTCCTGGTGGAGCCGGTCGGCGACGAACGGGCAGAAGGGGGCGATGACCTTGCTCAAGGTCGTCAGCACCTCCCACAGCGTCCACTGCGCGGCGCGCTTGTCGGCGTCGTCCTCGCCCTTCCAGAACCGCCTGCGGCTCCGGCGGATGTACCAGTTGGTGAGGCCGTCCACGAAGGACTCGATGGACGTCGCGGCGGGGCCGAGGCGGTGGCCTTCGAGGTGGGCGGTGACGTCGTCGACGGTCTCCTTGAGCGAGGACAGCACCCACCGGTCCAGCGGCGCGCGGTCCTCGAATGCGGGCGCGGTGCCCTCGGGGCGGAAGCCGTCGATCTCGGCGTAGATGGTGAAGAAGCTCCACGCGTTCAGCAGCGGCAGCAGGAACGACTTCAGGCTCTCCCGCACCATGTTCGGCCCGAAGCGGGACGGCTGGGTGGGGTTACTGCGGTAGAAGAACCAGCGGAACGCGTCGGCCCCGAACTGGTCGATGATCGGCCCCGGGGCGACCACGTTGCCCCAGCTCTTGGACATCTTGCGGCCCTGCTCGTCGAGCACGTGGCCGAGCACGACGCAGGACTTGAAGGCGGGCTTGCCCATCGCGAACGTCGAGATGACGTGCAGCGTGTAGAACCAGCCGCGGGTCTGGTCGACCGCCTCGCTGATGAAGTCGGCGGGGAACGCGTCGCCGCCGTCGATGAGCTGCCGGGACTCCTCCGTGAACGGGTAGTGGTGCTGCGCGAACGGCATCGAGCCGGCGTCGAACCAGCAGTCGATGACCTCGGTCACGCGTTGCATGTCGCTGCTGCAGTCAGCGCAGGACAAGGTGACGTCGTCCACGTACGGGCGGTGAGGGTTCCACTGCTCGGTGTCGTACGGGTCGGCCGGCAGATCCTTTCCTGCTCGCTCGAACAACTGGGCGTACGAGCCCATGCACTCGAGCTTGCCGCAGTCGGTGCAGCGCCAGATCGGCAGCGGCGTGCCCCAGTAGCGCTTGCGCGACAGGGCCCAGTCGACGACGCCGTCGAGCCACTTGCCGAAGCGCCCGTCGCGGATGTGGTCGGGGGTCCAGTCGATGGTCTGGTTGCCGTCGACGAGGTCCTGCTTCATCTGCGTGGTGCGGACGAACCAGGAGGACGTGGCGAAGTAGTACAGCGGCGTGCCGTGGCGCCAGCAGTGGGGGTAGCTGTGCTCGTACTTCTCGCTGCGGACGAGCTGCCCGCGGTGCTTCAGATCGGTGAGCACGTCGATGTCGGCGTCCTTGAACCACTTGCCCGCGAGCTCTCCGGTGTCCGCCTTGAACTTCCCGTCGGGGCGCATCGCGCAGTACATGGTCAGGCCGTAGGCCTTGCCCACCCGGTGGTCGTCTTCGCCGAAGGCGGGCGCGACGTGGACCAGTCCGGTGCCTGAATCCAGGGTGACGTACTTGTCGACGACGACGCGGTGGTCGGCGTCCTCATCCTCGGTGAAGTCGAACAGCTTGTTGTAGGCGACCCCCTCGAGCTCCGATCCCTTCCACGTCTTGAGCACCGGCTGGGTGCGCAGGTCGAAGGGCTTGTTGTCGATGAGCTCCTCGACCGGCTTGCCGATCTCCTTGGCGAAGACGTAGTGGCGGCCCGGTCGCGCCTTGGAGGCGACCATCACGTACTCGTGGTCGGGGTGCACGCAGGCGGCCATGTTCGACGGCAGCGTCCACGGGGTCGTCGTCCACACCAGCAGGTGCACGTCGTCGCCGAGCTCGGGGGCGTGCAGCCCGACCGTGACCGACGGGTCCTTCACGTCCTGGTAGGCCTGGGCGACCTCGTGGCTGGAGTGCGTGGTGCCGCACAGCGGGCAGTAGGGGAGGACCTTGTGGCCCTCGTACAGCATGTCCTTGTCGAACATCTGCTTGAGCAGCCACCAGACCGACTCGACGTAGGTGTTGGTGAAGGTGAAGTAGCCGTTGTCGTAGTCGAGCCAGAAGCCCAACCGCTCCGACGCCGTCACCCACTCGCGCTCGTACTTGCGGACCGAGTCGAAGCACTTCTTGTTGAACGCCTCGATGCCGTACTGCTCGATGGCGTTCTTGTCGGTGAAGCCGAGCTCCTTCTCGATGGCGATCTCGACCGGCAGGCCGTGGGTGTCCCAGCCGGCCTTTCGGGCCACGTGGTAGCCGCGCATCGTCTTGAAGCGGGGCAGCAGGTCCTTGATGGTCCGGGTCAGCGCGTGGCCCACGTGGGGCACGTTGTTGGCCGTGGGGGGCCCTTCGAAGAAGACGTAGTTTCCGTTGGGAGCGGGCTTGGCGAGTGACTTCCCGAAGATGTCCTCGGCCTCCCAGAAGGCCTGGATCACTTCCTCGGCCTCAGCGAGCTGGGCTACGGAGGGGGGAGTCTTGTAGGTGGGTTCGGTCACGTCGCGCCCGTGTAGATAAGGAAAGGGGCGGCAATGTAGGAACCGACCCCAACCCTGTCAATGAGGCTTCGAGACCGTCTTTCAGTCAGAAGAGTCCGGCCTGGCCGGCCGATGCGTCGGCCGAATCGTCGTCCTTGGCGGCCTTCTTGCGGGGCGTCTTGCCGAGCAGCTCCCGCTCGACCTGGCGGTGGGTGCGACGCTGGTCCGCGGCCTCCTCCTGCACGGCCATCCACTCCTTCTGCTCCGCGAGCAGCGAACCGAGCTCCATCGGCACCTTGTCGGCGAGGCGGAAGAGCACCTTGCCGGCGGCTTCAGCGTCGTCCTCGGCGCGGTGGGCGTTCTCCAGCGGGATGCCGAGCTTGCTGCAGATGGCGCCCAGGTTGTGGCGCATCTCCGTCGCCATCAGGGCGCGGGCCCACACCAGCGGGTCCATCACCGGCATCACGGGGAGGGTCAGGCCGCAGCGGGCCAGTTCGTTGCCGATGACGGCGAGGTCGTAGGGGGCGTTGTAGGCGACGAACACCTTGTCGCGGAGCCGGCCGTAGACCTCCCACTTGATGTCCCGGAACGACGGCTTGTCGGCGACCATCTCGTCCGTGATGTTCGTGACCTTGGTCGACTCGGGGGGGATCGGCACGCCCGGGTTCACCAGCGTGCCCCAGCGGTCGGCGACCTGACCGCGCTCGAACCGGACCATGCCGATCTCCGTGATGCGCGCTTCGTCCGTGTCGAGGCCGGTGGCTTCTACGTCGACGGAGATGAGTGACATCTCGCGCCACGGAACGGACAAGTCAAAGCTGAGCATGGGAGCGATCTAACACCGCTGACACCGCCCTGTCATCGGTCGCCTGCTCCGCTGGGATACCCTGCATGTAGGAGAGACAATGCGCACAGCTTGGATCGTGTTGGGGGTCGCCCTCGTGCCGGGGGTCGTGGCCACCACAGAACTGCCGTTTGCCGACCCCGTGGCGTTGGACACGTTGGCCGGACCGCGGTTGATCGAGGCGGGGGACCTCGACGGCGACGGCGACGTCGATCTGGTCGTCGCGGACTCCGGAGGCAACGACGAACTGGTCTGGTTGGAGAACCTGGGCGAGGGCACCTTCGCCGCCTCCGTGCTGATCGACGACGAGTTCGGCATCTGGCGCGGACTGAAGCTCCAGGACATCGACATCGATGGCGATCTGGCCGTCGTCGTTGCGTCGAACGCCGCCACCGAGGGCGTCTACTACTACGCCAACAACCTCCGCACGGGCGGCGCCTTCACCCGCAATCTGCTGGAGTCCGCGGACGCCCCCTGGGGCATCGACTTCGCCGACCTGAACAGCAACGGCAGCGTCGATACGGTCTTCGCGACGACCGAGGGCGACGTGCTCGCGGGCGAGGGCATCGGGCTGATCGGCACCGGCCTGAGCGGCGGCGCTCGCGGCGTGGCCGTGGGCGACACCGACGGGGACGGCGACGTGGACATCGTCGCCACCGCCTTCAGCGGCGGTGGCCTTCACTTCGAGAACCGCATCGACGAGGCGTTGTCCTGGGTGCAGACGTCGATCGACGCGTCGCTGGCGGGCGCGTCGGTGATCGCGGTGGGCGACGTCGATTCGGACGGCGACGTCGACGTGGCGGCCGCCTCCGCCGGTCTCGGTCCGCTGAACTAGTACCTCAACGACGGCACCGCCACGACCTGGACGCTGGCCAACGTGACCCCTGGGACCGTCGACACCACGGAGCTCGAGGTCACCGACTTCGACGAGGACGGGGACCTCGACGTGCTCCTCGCGGATGCGTTCGGCGACCGCATCCGCTGGGCCGAGAACTCGACTGGCGACGGCACGGTCTGGCTGGGCCGAGACCTGGGCTCCGGCGTCAACCGCCGGGGCTCCGCGATCGCAGACTTCGATGGCGACGGGGACCTGGACTTCGTGGCGGGAGAGACCGACGGCGGCACCGTCGAGCTCTTCGACAACGTGCGCCTGCACGGCGTCGTCGAGTTCGGCGTCGAGCACGAGATCACCACCAACTTCGATGATCCCGGCGGCGCCGTGCCCTGGGACCTGGACGGTGACGGCGACCTCGACGCCCTCGTCATCTCCGAGAACGGTGACGAGGGCGCCTGGTACGACAACACGGCCGGCGATGGCAGCGCCTGGAGCAAGCACCAGATCTGGATCCAGGTGAGCCCGTTCGACCCCGACCGCGGCCGGAAGGTGAACGCGGGCGACGTCGATGGGGACGGGGACCTGGACGTGGTCGCGTCCTGGTTCAACTCGGACAACTTCACGATGTACCTCAACGACGGAGGCTCCACCCCGACCTTCTCCGCCGAAGGCGAGATCTTCACCGGCAACGGCGCTCAGTACGTGAGCTTCGCGGACATGGATGTCGACGGGGACCTGGACGTGGTGCACACCAACCGCTCGGGTGACGACGTGAAGTGGGGCGACAACACGTCTGGGGACGGTTCTACGTGGACCGTTCGCAACATCGACTCGTCCGAGGATCAAGCCCAGGCGCTCCGACTCGCTGACATCGACGCCGACGGCGATGTCGACGTGGTCACCCAGCACCTCGGCGGCGGCCTCGCCCACTGGCAGGAGAACCTCGCCGGCGACGGGCTCTCCTGGGTTCAGCACAACGTGCTCACGACCGACGGTGCCGGTCAGGTCGGGGTCGGCGACATGGACGGGGACGGCGACCTCGACATCCTCGTAAGCGCGGGCGGTCTGGCCGACGAGATCGTCTGGATGGAGAACCTGGACGGTGCCGGGCTGTTCCCCGACGAAGCCGAACTCGATCCCGCGGACGCGTACGCGCTGCGGAACATCATCGACCCGGGCCGCGGCGGGTCCGAGGTCCGCGTGGCTGATGTGGACCGGGACGGGGACCAGGACGTGGTCGTCGTTGGAGACAATGACATCGCCTGGTGGGAGAACGACGGCACCGGGCTCGTGTGGACCGAGCACGTCGATGCCACCTTCAACAACGGGAGCGGAGTCCTCCTCGGCGACATGAACGGGGACGGCGGCATCGACATCTTCACGTGCGCCAAGGGCCAGGACGACCTGTCGTGGTTCGAGCGGAGCGTGATGCGGAGCAGCGGCGCCAGCGCCGACGTCTCCGGCAGCGATCTCGTGGAGACCGAGCCCCACGCCGTGCTGTCCGCGACCATCACCCACCAGGGCATCGGGGCGGACCCCAACCTCGAGTTCGCCGAGCTGGCGCTGCTCTTCGAGGACGGGGTCACCGGGCCGGTCGACCAGGCCGACTTCGAAGACACCCTCAACGTCATCGCCGTCTGGGCCGACTCCGACGGCGACGGCAGCTGGTCCGACACCTCCGACGTGATGGTGCAGACCTACGACCCCAGCTTCGTCATCTTGAGCACGGGCGTCGCCACGCTGACGCTGCCCGACGACGACGCCGCCCTGCAGACCGCCGCGGGCGCGACCGGCCGGGTCTTCGTGGTCCTGACCGCCAACGCCGATGCCTCGCTGCAGGCCCTTGCCCAGCTGGACGCTCCAGGGAGCAGACATCGAGATCGAGAACTCCGCGGCCGACACGCGGCACGACCTGACGCTGCCGGACGCGACCGCGAGCGTCGTGATCGATGGGATCGACAACGACGGCGACGGTTTCGACGACGTCGTCGACAACTGCCCCGCCGACAGCAACCCCGGCCAGGACGACTACGACGGCGACACGGTCGGTGATGTCTGCGACGACGACTACGACGGCGACAGCTCGTTGGATGTCGATGACTGCGAGCCCCTGGACGAGAACGCCTACCCCGGCGCGCCGTTGGTGTGCGACGGCGTCGACAACGACTGCGACACGGTCGTGGCCGACGGCTTGGCCGACACCGACGGCGATGACGACCCCGACTGCAACGACCCCGACGACGACACCGACGGCGACCCGGACGTCACCGACTGCGATGACACCGACCCGGACTTCTGCGCCACCTGCACCGAGCTGTGCGACACGGTGGACCACGACTGCGTCGGAAGCCTGGTGGACCAGTTCGCGGACACCGACGGCGACCTCGACCCCGACTGCACCGACCCCGACGATGACGGCGACGGCAGCTCGGACGTGCTCGATTGCGACGACTTCGACGACACGGTCTTCCCCGGCGCGACCGAGTCCTGCGACTCGACCGACAGCGACTGCGACGGCTCGGTCGTCGACGAGGACGACGACTTCGACGGGGACCTGACGCCCGACTGCGTCGATTTGGACGACGACAACGACGCCGACCCCGACGCCACCGACTGCGCCGACCTGGACGCCACGATCTTCACCGGCCAGACCGAGATCTGCGACGCGATCGACAGCGACTGCGACGGTAGCCTGGTGGACGAGTTCAACGACTTCGACGGCGACCTGGATCCCGACTGCACGGACCCGGACGACGACAACGACGCCGACCCCGACGTCACCGACTGCAACGACAACGATCCCGCCATCTACACCGGCGCCCCCGAGGTCTGCGACGACATCGACGACAACTGCGACGGCGTGGCCACCGACGGCTTCGACGACAGCGACTGCGACGGCGAACCGAACTGCTCGGACGAGGACGACGACACGCTCCCCGACACCTGGGAGACGCTCCAGACCTGCCACGACCTGCTCGTGGCGGACGCGGACGCCGACTCCGACCAGGACGGACGCGACGGCATCGACGAGTACAACGGCGGCGTCGACTCCACCGATCCCTGCGCCTACGAAGGCCCCGACGCCCCCGTCGCGCTCGGCCCGATGGACGAGACGGTCGACAGCCGCACCCCCGAGCTGGAGGTGGAGAACGCCACCTCGCCCGTCGGCGACGCCCTGACCTACAGCTTCGAGATCTTCGCCGACGCCGAGTTGACCCAGCAGCTGGTCGCGTCCGTCGGCAACGTGGCTGAAGGAAGCGGCACGACGGCCGCCGTGCCCGACGACGACCTCCCCGACAACGCCACCGTGTGGTGGCGGGCGGCCGCGGCCGACGCCTTCGTGCAGGGCCCGTGGAGTGAGCCCGCCTCGTTCGACGTGGACGTCGCGGCGGAGGACCCGACCGGACCGACGTTCCTCAGCCCGGAGGACGGAGTCATCCTGGAGTCCCAGTCGCCGACACTGCGGGCCTCGACCGGCACGGATCCCGAGGGCGGCGTGCTGGTGTACGTCTTCGTCCTGGACCACGTCGACGGCTTCGGCGGCCCCGACGAGATCACCTTCGAGGTGGACGGCGAGGGCGCGGACGAGGTCTCGCTGCACCTCTGGGACGAGGACGTCGTGCTGACCGAGCACATGACCTGGTACGCCCGGGTGTTCGCCCGGGACGAGGCCGGGGGAACGTCGGACTTCGACGACATCTGCTTCGTTGTGGCGGGCCCCAACGACGCCCCGACGGTGCCCGCCACCGTCTCGCCCGCGGCGGGGGACGCGCTCGGCTCGCCGCTGGCCCTGGAGGCGTCGTCCTCGACCGATCCCGAGGGCGACGCGATCACCTACGACTTCATCGTGACGACCGACCGCGAGCTCGCTCGCACACCCTCCGCCAGCGCCCTCGCCCAGGACGAACCTGCCGCCACGGTCATCGTGCCCATCGCCGGCGACTACTACTGGAGCGTGCGCGCCGTCGATGCCTTCGGCGCCGCCTCGGACTGGGCCCCCGCCACCGCCCTCACCATCGCGTCGGGCCAGGGCTGCGACGCCACCTCCGACACCTCCGCCGCCTGGCTCCTCCTCCTCCTCGGCGGCCCCCTCGCCGTCCGCCGCCGCCGCCGCCAGCGAAACCGTGTGGGGTCAGACCCTGCCCAATGCTCAATCCCCACGCTGCTTCTGGCCTGCGTGTGCGTGCTCCCCGGCTACCTCCTCGACGACGCCGACAGCCTCTACGTGTTCGACGACCCCGACCTCCCGTCCGAAGGCGCCGACACCGCCGACGCCGACGCCGACGGCTCCCTTGCCGCTGACGATTGCGCCGACGCCGATCCCCGTCGGTTCCCCGGCAACGTCGAGATCTGCGACGGCCTCGACAACGACTGCACGCAGCTGCCCGGCGACGACGAGGTCGACGTCGATGAGGACGGCTCGATGATCTGCGACGGGGACTGCGACGACGCCGATCCCGACATCCTCCCGTTGGCCCCCGAGTCCTGCGACGGCGTCGACGAAGACTGCGACGGCGCCCTCGACAACGACGTCACCGTGCCGTGTGAGTGCGACTAGGTCCTGGACCCCGACACGGGCGCCAGCTACCTCCTGTGCGACGAGGCGCCCACCGCGTGGGCCGATGCCCTGCTGGACTGCGAGTCGATGGGCTACTCGCAGGCAGCCCTCACCGACGCGCGCTCTCACGCCGTCGTCAGCTCGGCGCTCGCCGCGGGCGGCTTCGACACCGCCTGGATCGGCCTCCACGACCCCGACGGCCTCGGGACGCTGGAGTGGGTCGACGGCGTACCCATCGAATACGAACAATGGGCGCCCGGCCAACCCGCCATCGACACCGGGGACTGCGGTGCCGTCCGGCTTCCCGGCACGGGCCTGTGGAGCACCAACGACTGCACCGACTCTTTCGCCTACGTCTGCGGGGTGACGCCGTGAACCGCCTCCTCCGCCTCGCCGCCCCCCTCCTCGCCCTGACGCTGACGCCGGCCCTGGCTCACGCGCAGGCCGTCCCAGTGGTCACCTACGGCCCCGATCTGGACGCCGTCACCGCTGCGGCCGCCGCCGAACAGGCGCCCGGTACCCGTGCGTTCATGATCGCCGGCTCCCTCGCCGAGCAGCTCGGCGGGGCCGAGTCCGAGACGGTGGTCTTCGGCGCCGAGACCAAGCGCTGCACCGATCCCCCGGCGGGCGGCAAGCCCATCGGCGGCGTCGCCGTCATGGCCAACGAGGACATCTCGGAGATGGCCTACACGAGCGCCATTCTGCGGCTGCGCAAGGCGATCGACGGCCTCCCCTGCAACGCCGATGGGGCCTCCACGGAGAACCTGTACGACCTCTTCTTCATGAGCGGGTACGCCCACTTCGAGGAGGGTCGGGTCGAAGACGCGCGCAAGGCGTTCGCCCAGGCCGCCGCCATCGACGCGTCGCGCCCCTGGAACCCCGCCTTCTCGCCGGCCGCCAAGACGCTGTACCTGGAGTCGCTCCAGGCGCTCCTGGACGGGGAGCCGGCGTCACTGCGGGTCGAGGTCGGGGACCTGCTCCTTGACGGCGGAACGCAAGAGCAGGGGCGAACCGCCACGGTCCAGCCCGGCGGTCACCTCGTGCGCGCCGGCAAGGACCTGCTCTGGGTGACGGTGGCACCGGAGTCGGAGCGGGGCGAGGGGCAGGTCGTCATCTCGACCGCCGCGAAGGTCATCGCCGGCCTGATGGAAGGCGCCGCCGCCTACGGGGCGTGGCTTCAGGAGCGGGCGGACACCGAGGGGTGGCAGGGCCAGATGGTCGTGCTCACGGCCGAGCAGGCGTGGGTCTGGAACGGCACCGGCTTCGACCGCCGTACGACGGCCCTGGGGGCCAAGGAAGAGCCTCCGGTGACGCAGCTCCCCGGGATCATCCTCGCGGGTGCGGGCGGCGCGCTGACCGGCGTCGGAGCGGCGCTGCACTTCGGCTCCTACGGCGCGGGGGTACCCGGCGCAGATGGCGCGGCGATGATGCCGAAGGAGGACTACGAAGCCCTGGTGCTCCAGAACCGCCTCGGCCTCGGCCTCACGGTGGCGGGCGCGGCGGTCGCGGTCACCGGGGTGGTGCTCGCGATTCTCCCGCGGCCGAAGCCGCCCGCGATCGACGACGAGGAGGCGCAGACGGCGCTGGCGCCCCGGGTGGCTCCGTGGGCGGTCGGCGGCCCCGACGGGTTCGTCATCGGGATCGGCGGCACGCTCCCCTGATCAGTCGCGCCAGGTGAACCTGGGGGTCGTCGCGGGGATCGTGAGCTCGCCGCGGAGCGACACCTGCATGCGCGCCCGGACCTCGTCCGGCTCGAGATCCTGGCTGAGCAGCCACTGAAGCTTCGTCAGCGCTGCTTCGGGGGTCATGTCTGCCCCGGGGACCACGCCCGCACCCAGCAGCGCGCGACCGGCGGCGTACTCGGCGGTGACGTGTCCGGTCTGGCACTGGCTGACGCTGACCACGACCACGCCCCGCGCCGACGCCGCCCCGAGCACATCGAGGAAGCGGTCGCGGCTGCTGGGGGCGTTGCCGGCGCCGTACGTCTCGAGCACGAGCCCCTGCAGCGGCGGCTCCAGGAACCGCTCCAACGTCTCCCACGAGATCGACGGGAACAGCCGCAACGCGGCCACGCGCTCCGAGGTGATGGGCACGATGTTCAGCGGATCGCCGGACGGCTTCTGGACCAGGTCCCAGCGCACGTCCACGTCCGTGCCGACCCGCACCAGCAGCGGGAAGCTGCCCGACCGGAACGCGTCCAGCCCCGAGGCGTCCACCTTGCTCGTGCGGTTCCCCCGCATCAGCTTGTCGGCGAAGAAGATCCCCACCTCGGGGATCTCATAGAGCCCCGCGAGCATGATCGCGCCCTGCAGGTTCTCGACGGCGTCGTTGCGCGTGTTCGCCAACGGAAGCTGGGATCCGGTGAGCAGGACCGACTTGCCCAGCCCCTCGAGCATGAACGACAGCGCCGCGGCGGTGTAGGCCATCGTGTCGGTCCCGTGGACCACGACGAACCCGTCGAACTCGTCGTAGCGGGCCGCGATCGCCTCGGCCATGCGGACCCAGTGCTCGCGCCCCACCTCGGCGCTGTCCAGCAGTGGCCGAAGCTCCTGGATCTCCCACGAGACCCGCCGCCCGAACCGCGACGGCGGGGTCGTCAGGAGCGGCTGGTCGGGATCGTGGAGCGCGCGGATCTTCGCCGCCCGCTCGGGAAGCCAGCCGTCCACGGGCTCATAGCCGTCGGGCCCCGGCTTCATGCCGATGGTTCCGCCGGTGTGAATCACGAGCACGCGTCCGTTCGCCATGCCCGGAATGTACAGTCCCTGCTTGCCTGACGTCGCCCCCACCACGCGCACCGTGCGCGCTGCCGGCCTCGACCACCGCGTGGTGGAGTGGGACGGCGGCGGCACCACCACGGTGTTGTTCGTCCACGGTTTCCTGGACGCCGGCGGTTCCTTCGACGCCCTCGCGCGGGCCCTCCCCGAGGGTCTCCACTGCGTCGCCCCGGACATGCGCGGCCACGGCGGAACCGAGCGCGCCGCCGAGTCCGGCTACTACCACTTCGTCGACTACGTTCGAGCCCTCCGCGACCTGGTGGACGAGCTCGTCCGTGATCGGTTCGTGCTCGTCGGCCATTCGATGGGCGGAGGGATCTCCACCCTGTTCACCGGCACGTGGCCCGACGAGGTCGACCGCCTCGTGCTCTTGGAGGGGCTTGGGCCCCCGGCCGAGGATCTGAACGACGGTCCCGCCCGGATGAAGCGCTGGGTCGACGAGGTCCGCGCCGTGCGCGCCGGGTTCCGCCCCATCAAGCGGTTCGACAGCAAAGCGGAGGCCGCCCGGCGGCTGACGGCGAAGGACCAGTACCTCTCGGAGGAGCGGGCCCTGGAACTGGTCGAATGGCTCGTGCGGGAGACCGACGACGGCGGCTTCGAGTGGCTGCACGACGCGATGCACCGGACGCGCACGCCGATGGTCTACCGGCCGGAGGTCTGGCGGCCCTTCCTCAAGGCGATCGCGTGCCCCGTGCTGACCGTGGACGCCGGCTACACCTGGTACCGCTGGCCCGATCTGCCGGACCGTCGCGCGCTCCTGGCGGACCACCGCCACATGCACTTCCCCGATGCCTCGCACATGCTCCACCACGACGTGCCCGAGGCCCTCGCCGAAGCGATCGCGGAGTTCCTGTGAGCGAGATCAACCTCCCCGGGCTCGACCCCGAGACCGTCGACGAGTCCGCCAAGGTCGCTGCCAGCGGGTGCCTGCTGACCGCCTACGGCGGCTTCCTCGCCTGTTTTCCGCTGGCGCTCCTGGGCGGCCTCGTGGGGGTCGTGTTCCTCTATTTCTGGGTTGCCGGTAAGGTCGGCGCATGAACGATCAGGCTTCCAACAACAACACCGCCGTGATCATCGGCGTCGTCGTGGCCCTGATGTGCTGCGGCAGCGTCCCGGTCGTCGGGATCCTCAGCGCGATCGCCATCCCCAACTTCATCGTGATGCAGCTGCGTGCCAAGCGAGCCGAGGCGCCCTCCAACGTCGACGGCATGCGCACGGCGGAGAAGGCGTATCACGCGGAGTGGGATGCGTTCACCAGCGTGACCGCGTGCCCGCCGTTCGTCCCCGGTCGCGAAGCCGTCGCCTGGGACTCCAGCTGGGACTGCTACCAGCAGTTCTCCACGTTGGGTTGGCTCCCCGATGGCATGACGCGATGCCAATACGAGATCATCGCGCTGAACGATCCGTCGAACTCGTCCATCCACGATTTCATGATCAATTCGTACTGCGACGTCGATGGCGACGGCAACTACTCAACCTACGAGGCGAACCGCGCGAGCAAGGCGACGATGACCTCCTGGAACAACGAGTACTGAACTCGTCCACAAAACCTCTTGCTTGACGAAAGCGCCTAGTGCACTTTGCTCCGCCTCATGACCGAGAAGGAGAACGAAGTGCATTCGATCGTTCGTGAAGAGGAATCCGCGCTTGCGGACATCCAGCTGCGCCTCAAGAACAAGCCCCCCGAGGCTGAGATTGACGCCGACGCCATCCGCTACGAGATGGAGTCGCTGCGTGAACAGATCCGCGAGGCCAACCACGACGAACGCCCCAGTCTGCTGATGCAGTACGAGCGGCTCGGTCACCTGCTGGATGCGCAGGGCCGGAGCCTGGGCAAGAACGCGGTCGACCCCTCCAAGCCGTACTTCGGCCACATGCGGCTGCAAGAGGGCAAGAAGGTCCGCGACGTGTACCTGGGCAAGGCCACGCGCCTGGACCATGGGCTGCGCATCGTCGACTGGCGCCATGCCCCCGTCAGCCGGATCTTCTACAAGAACGCCGAGGGCGACGAGTACGACGAGGACTTCGGCGACCGCGAGGTCAGCGGTGAGGTGCTCGTGCGCCGTACCGTCGGCATCCGCGAGGGCGCGATGATGCGCGTCCAGGCCCCTCAGGGAGTGTTCGTGCGTCAGGGCGAGGGCTGGAAGCAGATGGCCGACGCCCTCCCCAAGCTGCGCGGCGGCGAAGGGGCGGCGCACTGGATCCAGCATGACGACGACCACCACGGTGGGGGCACGCAGCTGGGCTCCGGCGACGCCTACCGGGTCGACAAGCACCTCCCGGAGATCTCCGCGCTCATCGACAAGGAGCAGTGGGAGCTCATCTCCGCCGACGACGCCGAGCTCGTCGTCATCCGCGGCGTCGCCGGCTCCGGCAAGACGACCGTCGCGCTGCACCGGCTCGCCTACCTGAACTTCCAGGACCGCCGCCGGTTCCGCCCCGACCGCATGATGGTCGTGGTCTGGGGCGACGCCCTGCGCCGCTTCATCTCCAAGGTCCTCCCCGACCTGGGCGTGCACGGCACCCCTGTCCGCACCTACGGGTACTGGGCCGGCGGCATCCGCAAGCGGTTGTTCCCGTTCCTGCCCAGCGAGCAGGCCGACGACACGCCCGCCATCGTGACCCGCTTCAAGCTGCATCCGGTGATGCTCCGCATCCTCGAGGCGTACGTGAAGAAGACCCCCGGCAAGCAGACCGCGCGCCAGGCGGTCGAGGACTGGATGTACGTCATCACGGACCTCACGCTGCTCAAGAAGGGCGTCAAGAAGTGGGCCCCCGGCGCCTTCTCGGACGCCGAGCTCGACCGCATCACCGGCTGGACCATCCGCCAGATGGACCTGGTCGACGAGCACCTCGACCCCAGCCCCGACCCGGAGCTGGACGAGCCCGACGCCGCCGATGAGATCCACGAGGAGGCGTTCCTGGACGCCGAGGACGACCCGATGTTGCTGCGGCTGTACCAGCTGCGCGTCGGTGCGCTCCCCGCCCGCGGCCGCAACGGCCGTCCGCTGCGCTACTCGCACCTGGTGGTGGACGAGGTCCAGGACCTGTCCCCGCTGGAGGTCCGCGTGCTGATGGACTGCACCGACGAGCGTCGCTCCATGACGCTGGCCGGTGATACGCAGCAGCACGTGCTCCAGGAGGCTGGCTTCACCAACTGGGAGGAGTTCTTCGGCCACCTCGGCGTGAAGGGCACCTCGGTGAACACCCTGAAGATCGCCTACCGCTCCACGCACCCGATCATCCAGTTCGCCCGCCACGTGCTGGGCAACCTGGCGGAGGACGAGAGCGTCGAAGTGGCGCGCGGCGGTGTGCCTGTCGAGATCCTCCCCTTCGAGGACGACGGCGAGTGCCTGGCGTTCCTGGCGGAGTCGCTGCGCGAGCTGGCGGAGAAGGAGCCGTACGCCAACGTGGCCCTGCTGGCCCGGGATCCGGCGACCGCGCTGATGTACCACGACGGCCTCGAGCGGGCCGGCGTCGAGCGCCTCAAGTACATCCGCAATCAGGAGTTCAGCTTCACCGCCGGCGTCGAGGTCACGGACGTGACCCAGGCCAAGGGGCTGGAGTTCGACTACGTGGTGCTGCTGGACGTCAGCGCCGCGGCCTACCCGGACACCTCGGCGGCCCGCCGCATCCTGCACGTGGGCGCGACCCGTGCGGCCCACCAGCTGTGGGTCACGACCATCGGAAGGCCGTCGCCGCTGCTGCCGGTCGGCTAGCTCCGCAGGAACTCGAGCAGGCGCTGAAGCGCCTCGAGGTCGTGGACATCGCCCTCGATCTCCGGCACCTCCACGTACGGCACCGAGTCGCCCGCGTGGCGCTTCAGGGCGTCGATGTGGTGGCGGTCGACCGCGGCCCAGCGGGCCCGACGGCGGTGGTTTCCCCAGACTGCCTCGACCGCATCGTCCCAGCCGGGAACGTCGGGGCGGGCCTCGAAGATCCCGTCGCTGCTGCGCGGCACGTCCAGCAGGTCCGCCGACGTCGGCCGCACCCGGTTGATGACGAAGCCTTCGAACGGGATGCCCGCCTCGGCCAGCCGCTCGTGGAAGAAGAGCGCCTCGGACAGCGAGATGCGGTTGGGGGAGGCGACCAGCACGAAGGCGACCTCGTCCGACTCCAGCAGCGTCTTGACCTCCGCGGCGCGGGTGCGCATGCCCTCCAGCAGCCCGCCCATGGCGGTGACGAACTCGGAGATGCCGGAGATGACCTCGGTGCCGAGGAAGCGCTCGAAGACGCCGAACATCGCCTGCCGGCCCTTGCCGAACAGCATGCTCCCGGCGCGCACCGCGCTGAACCGGGAGCCGTCGTCCGAGCGCAGCCACTTGAGCGCCCCGTCGGCCAACATCGCCACCATGCGGCCCGGCGCCTCGAGGAAGTCGAGCGCGTTTCGCGACGGCGGGGTGTCCAGCACGATCAGGTCGTAGTCGCCCTTGGCGGCCACATCCAGCAGTTGCTCCATCGCCATGTACTCCTGGCTTCCGCTCAGGCTCTGCGAGGCGCGTTGGTAGTAGTGGTTGCCGAGGATCCGCTGCCGGGTCGCCTCGTCCTTGGCGAACTTGTCCACGACGTTGTCCCAGGTGCGCTTGGCATCCAGCATCATCGCGCTGAGCGAGCCGCCCTCGGGCAGGCCCACGCCGAGCAGCGCCTCCACGTCGATCGGCGTCTCCGTGTTCATCGAGTCGCCGACCCCGAGGGCATCCGCCAGCCTCCGCGCGGGGTCGATTGTCATCACGAGGGCCCGCTGGCCGGCCATCGCCGCGCCCAACGCCAGCGCCGCCGACACGGTCGTCTTGCCGACCCCGCCGGTGCCGCACACGACCACGATCTCGTGGCCGTCGACGACGGTCGTGAGGCGTTCGCGCTCGATCGCCGGCGTGCTCATGCGAGCCACTCCAGGTGGGTGCCGAGGGACGTGAGGGCCTCCGCGTCCAGATCCCGGCGGGCGAGCATCGGGACCTCCGCGAAGGGCAGGTCCAGCTCACCGCGCAGCCGCTTGATGTGCTCCTCGGCGCGGGCCCGGTCGCGCAGCAAGCGCTCGGCGTCCCGCACCGCGGCCGCGGCCTGACCTCCGGCGGCGAGCCCGACGGCCCGCACTTCGTCGAACTGGGCGGCCGCCTCTTCGGAGGCGAACAGCTTCGGCGGCACCCCGTTGACCACGACTCCCGCGATGTCGATGTCGACGTGCTTGCGCAGGTCCGCGGCCAGCTCCAGCGTCTCGCTGACCGGCATCTCCTCCGCCAGCGTCACCAGCAGCACAGACGTGCGGGAGCGGTCCGCGAGCAGCTCCTGGATCTGCTTGGCGTTGGTGTGCATCGGCCCGATCCGGGTCAGGTCCATGATCGCCTTGGGGGAGCGCAGCAGCGACAGCCCGTGCCCCGTCGCGGGCGAGTCCACGATCACCAGATCCCACTGGTGGGGCCCCTTGCCGCTGGGCCCGTGCGAGCCGTTGACCCGCTCCCACTCCAGGTCCATCACCTTGCCCGCGGAGATCAGGTCGCTGAGGCCGAGCACGCCGTTCATGAACGGCTCGATGTAGCGGTTGCGGAAGACCAGCTCGTACAGGAGCCGGAACCGCAGCATGCGCAGCAGGTACTCCTCCGTCGCCCGGTTCGGCGTCACCGAGATGGCGTGCACCCGGGGGGCGAGCTCGTGGGTCTCGTAGCCAACCGGCTCGTGGTCGAACAGCGCCGCCATCGTCTCGGCGCCGTTCATCTCCGCGACGATCGACCGCATGCCCGCCTTGGCCACCCGCATCGCCAGCGTGGCCGAGATGACCGACTTGCCCACGCCGCCCTTGCCGACGACAAAGACGACCCGCTTGTCCAGGAGCTCCTTCATGGGGAGCCGGTCGGCTTGAGGTCGGGGGCGAGGGCGGCGACGACGGCTTCGTGCGCCTCCTTGCTGTGGAGCAGGTGCACGTGGCCGAGGCCGTGGAGGCGGAGCTCCAGCACCCCCGGCGGGGCCTTGTTGAACGGCGGCGGCACCCAGAGGTCGTCCACCGACGTGATGGACACCCGACGGACCTCGATCGGCTCGGGGTCGGTGCGGTCGGGGTTCGCCGGCAGCGGCCGCCCCAACACGGTGTCCAGCAGCTCGTTCCAGTAGGTCAGGTCGGGCCGGTCCGGCAGCATCGGCGGAGCGCCCGCGCCCGGCCAGAAGACGGCTCCCGGCGAGCCTCGCCAGGGCGTACCCAGGCCGATGAGGCGGCCCACGGGAATCTCCGGGTCGGCCGCCAGGGCCTCGCCCACGAGCAGGCTTCCGCCCCCGAAGGCGACGACATCGACGCGGCGATCGCCCGCCTGCGCCGACAGCGCGCGCATCCGCTCCACGAGCCGCGCGGCCGCCTGCCGGGGCGGGCTGAACAGCGGCGGAGTCCATCGATCCGAGTGGATCTTGTGGGCCGCGAGGGCGCGCTGCAGGGGGCGCATCGCGCTGCGCGTGTGGCCGTAGCCGGGGATGAGGAGCAGCGGCCGACGCTCGCTGGAGTCGTCGATGGTCGGTTTGCTGTTCCCCAGGCCCAGCGGCCAGCCGACGATCAACAACAACGTGGAGAGCCACTCGCGGAATCCGAGGCGGAGGGCGAAGCTCAGCCGTTGGTCCGGCTTGGCGTCCGGCGGCGGGTCCGGGAGGCGCACGCCGGTCCACAGAGCGCGGGACACAAAGCCCAACGCGACCGCCGTCGCGGGCAGCCCGAGCACCACCCCGAGGACGAGGCCAACCAGCAGGAGTGCGGTCACGGCGGGAGGTGTATCTCACCTGCGCCCGCGATGGGGACTTGACCCCAGCAGCAGGACTGACTAAACGGCCAGCGGGATGCCCATCTACGAGTACACGTGTCCGTCTTGCGGCAACGAGTTCGAGAAGATCCTCAAAGCAGGATCCGCGAACCCGCCGTGCCCGAAGTGCGAAGCCGAGACCGAGAAGAAGATCTCGCTGTCTTCGTTCCAGCTCAAGGGAGGCGGTTGGTACAACGACGCCTACGCCGGCAAGGACAACAAGTCGCCAGCGGCCAAGACCGCGAGTTCGTCCTCGGACTCCAGTTCCAGCAGCAGCAGCAAGTCCGAGTCATCGACGTCGAGCTCGTCCTCGTCCTCGTCCTTGTCCTCCTCCTCATCGTCGTCCTCGGACGACTGATCGGAGTCCGCCCATGATCCTCGACGGCAAGGCCCTCGCGAAGCGCCTGAGCGTCTCGCTCCGAGAAGAGACCGCCGCGTTTACGGCGAAGCACGGCCTCGCGCCCTGCCTGGCGACGGTGCTCGTCGGCGACGACCCCGCCTCGGCCGTCTACGTGAAGGCCAAGCGGAAGGCGTGCGCTCGCAACGGCTTCATCTCCAAGCACATCGAGCTGCCCGCGAGCACCACCCAGGACGAGCTCCTGGCGTTGGTCCACGAGCTCAACGACGACGCCGCCGTGCACGGGATCCTGGTGCAGCTGCCGCTGCCGGACCAGATCTCCGACCGGGTCATCATCGACGCGATGGACCCGGCCAAGGACGTCGACGGCTTCCACCCCGAGAGCATCGGCGCGCTTGTGCTCAAGCGGCACTGCTTCGTGCCCTGCACGCCCAAGGGGGTGATGAAGCTCATCGAGGAGTCGGGCATCGACTGCAGCGGCAAGCAGGCCGTGGTCGTCGGCCGCTCCCCCAACGTCGGCCTCCCCGCCGCGCTGCTGCTGATGCAGGCCAACGCGACGGTGACCATCGTGCACAGCCGCACCCCCGAAGACGTCAAGAAGGCCGTCATCGGCGCGGCCGACATCCTCGTCGTGGCGGTGGGCCGCCCGCACTTCGTCAAGGGCGCCTGGATCAAGGAGGGGGCCGTGGTCATCGACGTCGGCATCAACCGCCTCGACGACGGCCGCCTCGTGGGCGACGTGGAGTACGACACCGCCGCCGAGCGGGCCTCCGCCATCACCCCGGTTCCGGGGGGCGTGGGGCCGATGACGATCAGCCAGCTCATGGCGAACACCCTGCAGGCCGCGCGTGACGCGGTCGCTCCCTAGGAGGCCGCATGGCCGTTGACCTGACCGGCTGCAAGAGCACGCCGCTCCTCGAGATCCACCGCGAAGAGGGCGGCCGCATCGTGCCGTTCGCGGGGTGGGCGATGCCGGTGCAGTACAGCGGCTTGATGAAGGAGCACAAGGCGGTGCGCGAGGGCGTCGGCCTGTTCGACGTCAGCCACATGGGCGAGTTCCTCGTCGAGGGGCCGGGCGCCGAGGCGTTCCTCAACGGCATCGGCACCAACGACGTCTCCGCGCTCAAGGACGGCCAGGCGCACTACTCGATCGCCTGCAACGAGACCGGCGGCATCCAGGATGACCTGCTCATCTACAAGCGCGCCCCGGAGACGTACCTGGTCTGCGTCAACGCCGGCCGCCTGGACGAGGACTGGGCGTGGTTCTCGAGCCACCACGACGAGGCGCGGGACAACTGCACCCTGGTCAACGCCAGCGACGACTTCGCGCAGTTGGCGGTCCAGGGACGGCTCGCCGAGGAGGTGGTCCAGCCGCTGACCGAGGCCGACCTGTCCAGCATGGTCCGCAACGATCTGGTGGAGACGCAGGTCGCGGGCATCGACACGATCCTCGCCCGCACCGGCTACACCGGCGAAGACGGCTTCGAGCTCTTCTTCGGGGCTACCCACGCCGAGGCGATGTGGCGCGCCGTCCGCGCCGCGGGGGAGGCCCACGGGATGGTTCCGGTGGGGCTGGGCGCCCGGGACACGCTCCGCCTCGAAGCGAAGCTGGCGCTGTACGGCAACGACATCGACGAGACGACGAGCCCCTGGGAGGCGAAGCTCGGCTGGACCGTGAAGATGGCCAAGGGCGACTTCATCGGTCGCGCCGCCCTCGCCGCGCAGCGGAAAAACGGGGTGCCTCGCGGCCTGGTCGGGTTCGTGGTCAAGGACCGCGGAATCGCCCGTCACGGAGCGCCCGTGTACCTCGACGGGGAGCTCGTCGGAGAGGTCACTTCGGGGACCATGAGCCCCTCGCTTGGCACAGCCATCGGGCTTTGCTATTTGCCGAGAGCCTGGGCCAAGGTTGGCACGGAGTTCGAGATCGAGGTTCGAGGTCGGCGGCTGACCGCCGAGGTTTGCAAGACCCCCTTCTACAAGAGGCCCTACTAGCGATGGCGAAGATCCCCAAGCACCTCCGCTACACCGAAGACCACGAGTGGGTCTTCCTGGACGACGGCACGGCCCTGATCGGAATCACCGATCACGCGCAGGACCAGCTCGGCGACATCGTCTACCTGGGTGAATTCCCGGACATCGGCGACGAGATCGAGCGCGGCGACGTCATCGGCGTCATCGAGTCCGTGAAGGCGACCTCCGACATCTACGCGCCGCTGACGGCGACCGTGGTGGAGATCAACGCCGAGCTCATCGACGGACCCGAGGTCCTGAACGACGACCCCTACGAGGGCGGCTGGATGATGAAGCTCAAGTTCTCCGATCCGGATGAGCTCGAGGATCTGCACGACTCCGCAGCCTACAACTCGTTGGTCGAGAACGAGGCCTAGCCTCTAGTTCCGCGGCAGCTCGACCCGCACGACGACCTCGTGCAGCCCCTCCCGGGGGCCCCGGTCGATGGCCGCTCCCAGGTGCCGACAGTGCTCCCGGCGCAGGGCCGCCAGGCCCTTGCGCGGGTGATGCTCCGGCGACTGCGCGGCTGAGCGCTCTTCGCCCCGCAGCAGATCGTCGGCCTGCTCCGAACCCAACCGCTTCATCCACTTCGCGAGGGCCTCCGCCTGCGCGAGGTCGCAGATGTTCGTGGTCTCGATGCGGATCCGCGATCCCAGGTTGGTGACCCTCAGTTCCGCCTTGAACCGCCGATCAGTGGCGTGCACCGCGACGTTGCTGACCAGCGCGTGGACCACCGCCAGGAGCGCTGGCCGGCGTCCGTCCTCAGGCTCCAGATCGCTGGCCGCAAAGCCTGCTGCCCACCCGGCCGTGCTCGCGATGCGGGCGGGCTGGGTGCGCAGGTTCCCGGGGTCGAGGCGGAGGTGGATCTCAGAGATCGGCTTGCGGCCGACCGTGTCGGCGAGCCAGCAGTTTCCGATCTCTGTGTAATCCATCGCAGAGAACTGTACGACAGCGGCGCAGCGAGGATCGGAGACGGGTCCTGAAGACCCAACTTCTCTGGCGGAGATCGGGAACGCCCCCTAAGTCAAGGGCAACTAGATACGTGGGACCACTGCCCTGACGTGTCGGATTGGACGCCATGCGACCGACCCCGTCCTTGCGTTTGTGGTGGATTCTTCTCCTTCTCGGCTGTGGGGCCGAGACGCCCCCTCCCGCCGACTCGGTGGGATGGGCCGCCTACGCCGCCCCGAGTCCCTCCTGGGAACTCTTCGCCGCGCAGGGGGACTCCTCGCTGGGGGTCTCCGTCGCATCGGCGGGAGACGTCAACGGCGACGGCCGACCCGACGTCCTGCTCGGGGTCCCCGGGTACGACTCGTCCGCCACCAGCGAAGGCGCCGCCGCGCTGTTCCTCGGGACCTTCGCGGGCTTCTCCACGACGCCCGCCCTGCTCCTCGAAGGGGGCCAGCCGTACGCGTTCGAAGGCACCGCGGTGGCCGGACTGGGCGACATCGACGTCGACGGCTTCGATGACTTCGCGATCGGCGCCCCCGGCTGGGACGCGCCCGACGGAAGCGACCTCGGACGCCTTCGCGTCTACGCGGGGAGCGCGACAGGCCTCGATCCCAACCCGATCTTCGAAGTGGTCGGTGACATCCCCCACGGGGGCCTGGGCCGCAGCATCGCGGCTCTGCCCGACGCCGATGGAGATGGCCGTCCCGAACTCGCGGTCGGCCAGCCGGGGCGGATGCACCCGGACGCCCCCGAGCTGGGGACCGTGCTTGTCTGGGATTCGACCCTGGGGCCGCTGCCCGTCTTCAAGTCGACCGACCCGCAGGCCGGGTCCGGCTACGGCTGGTCGCTCGCATCCGCCGGTGACCAGAACGGCGACGGCGTCCCCGACCTCGCCGTCGGGGCCCCCCTCTGGGTCGGCCTCGGAGGCCCGACCGGCCGGGTCGAAGTGCTCTTTGGCCTGCCCGGCGGTGTCGGCTCCATCGGTCAGCTGACGATTCCGGGGGTCCTTCCCCAGGAGCGTGCCGGAGCCGCCCTTGCAGGCGGCGGAGACGTGGACGGCGACGGACTGCTCGACCTCGTCGTCGGTTCGCCGGGATGGTCCGGTGACGATGTCGGCGAGGGGCGTATCGAGGCCTACGCGGGCGACGGCGGCGCTCCGCTGTTCCCCCCCGGCACCCTGGCGGGCGGCGCGCCCGGCGCCCAGCTGGGCGCCAGCATCGCGTGGCTCGGCGATCTCGACGGGGACGGCCGGCCCGAGCTCGGGGTCGGCGCGCCCACGGCCAACGACAGCAGCGCCGACGAGGGCGCGGTCCTTGTCTTCACGATGCCGTTGGGGATCCCCTGGGTGGCGACGACCCTTCGGGGTGACGATCCGGGGGGCCGACATCGCCGGTTCGGACGAGTTCACGCTGGCTGAGTCTCAGCCGCTGCCGTGGCGGCTCGAGCCGGGGGACGTGCTGCCGGTCACGATCCGCTACACCCCGGCCGGCTCCGCCGAGTCCAGCGCCGTGCTCCTGATCACGTCGAACGACCCCGCCGAGGCCGAGGTCCCGGTGACGCTCCATGGCAACGGAAGCCTCGCGGAGATCCTGTTGGAGCCCGCCTGGCGCACGTTCGGCTCGCACCTCGTCGGCGACACGGACACCGTCACCATCACCGTCTCGAGCGTGGGCGCCGAGCCGTTGCGCATCGACGGCCTCTCGTACCAGGGCGACGACGGTCTCCTGCTCGACTCGGCCCCCGCCCTGCCCCTGGAGCTCCTCCCGGGGGAGAGCCTGCCGCTGACGGTGAGCTTTGAGCCGGAGGACCCCGGCACGTTCTCTGGGACCCTGGTCGTCGCCTCCAGCGCCGGCCTCCTGCCGGAGGCGACGGCTTCGCAGACGGGGGAGGCAGCCCTGTCCCTTCCACTCCTCGAGGTCGAGCCCGCGTCGCTGAACTTCTCCGGGATCGGCATCGGCTGCGAGGCCGAGCGCGAGGTGACGCTCCGTTCGATCGGCAACGTGCCGGTGACCGAGCCGGAGCAGAGCGGCATCGCGGAGGACTACGTCGCGGAGTTCGAGACCCTGGCCGGCGGCCCCTCCCTCCTGATGATGAACGACATCACCGGGGGCGAGTACGGCTGCAGCAGCTCCCTGGGGTACGCCGACCCCGGCGGCGGCTACCTGACCGCGACCGAGCTGACGGGGGGAGTCTCCGGCCTGATCTGCGACCCCGATTGGGGCGCCACGATCCAGGACCTGGCGCTCGAGACGGGACTCCTGACGTCATCGTTCATTCTGGCGGAGGAGCCGGTGCCGGTTACGGTCAACGTCTCCGTCGACATGGTCCCGTGGACCACCGGGTGGACGCTCGCGGGCACGTTGCTGAGCTTCGACGACGACTCCGCGCTCGAGCCGGGGTCGCTCGTCCAGGTCGACTACGTCGCGGCGGCGGAGTGCCTGCCCTGAGAATCCGACGCGCTACTCGGTGAAGGCGTCCACGGGCGGGCACATGCACATCAGGTTCCGGTCGCCGTAGGCGTTGTCCACGCGGCCGACCGCGGGCCAGAACTTGTGGGCCTTGACCCACGGCAGCGGGAACGTCGCCTCGGTGCGGGAGTAGGCGTGGGTCCACTCGTCGGCGGTGACCACCGCGGCGGTGTGGGGGGCGTGCTTGAGCGGGTTGTCCTCGGCGTCCGCGGTGCCCGCGGCGATGGCGCGGATCTCGTCGCGGATGGCGATCAGCGCCTCGCAGAAGCGGTCCAGCTCCGCGCGGGACTCCGACTCGGTCGGCTCCACCATCAGCGTGCCCGGCACCGGCCAGGACATCGTCGGGGCGTGGAAGCCGTAGTCCATCAGCCGCTTGGCGATGTCGTCGACGCCGATGCCCGCCTCGGCCTTGAAGCCGCGGCAGTCGAGCACGAACTCATGGGCGCAGCGGCCGTTCAGGCCGGTGTAGAGCACGTCGTAGTGGCCCTCGAGCTGATGGGCCATGTAGTTGGCGTTCAGGATCGCCGCCTGCGTCGCCTTCTTGAGGCCCGCGTCGCCCATCAGGCCGATGTAGATCCACGAGATCGGGAGGATCGCCGGTGAACCCCAGGGTGCTGCCGAGATCGGGCCGATCGCCTGCTCCCCGCCCATCGCGACCACCGGGTGCCCCGGCAGGAACGGGGCCAGCGCCGCCGTCACACCGATGGGGCCCATGCCGGGACCACCGCCGCCGTGGGGGATGCAGAAGGTCTTGTGCAGGTTCAGGTGGCAGACGTCCGCGCCCATGTCGCCGGGGCGGGTGAGGCCGACCTGCGCGTTCATGTTCGCGCCGTCCATGTAGACCTGCCCGCCGTGCTCGTGGATGAGCTCGTTGACGCGCAGGACCGACTCCTCGAACACGCCGTGGGTCGAGGGGTAGGTGATCATCAGCGCGCCGAGCTTGTCGGAGTGCTCGATGCAGCGCGCCTCCAGGTCGTCCAGGTCGATGTTCCCGTCGTCGTCGCACTTGACCGGCACCACCCGGAAGCCCGCCATCACCGCCGAGGCGGGGTTCGTGCCGTGCGCGCTCAGCGGGATGAGGCAGACATCGCGGTCCAGGTCGCCGCGGCTGCGGTGGTACGCGCGGATGACGAGCAGGCCCGCGTACTCGCCCTGCGAGCCGGCGTTGGGTTGCAGCGAGATGGCGGCGAAGCCCGTGATCTCCGCCAGCCACGCCTCCAGCGTCTCGAACAGGTGCGTGTAGCCCTCGGCCTGGTCGACAGGCACGAAGGGGTGGATCCCGGCGAACTCCGGCCACGTCACCGGCACCATCTCGGAGGTGCCGTTGAGCTTCATCGTGCAGGACCCCAGCGGGATCATCGAGAAGGTCAGGGACAGGTCCCGCGACGCCAGGGAGTGGATGTAGCGGAGCATCTGGCTCTCGCTGCGGTGGCTGTGGAACACCGGGTGCGTCATGAACTCGGAGGTCCGCGCCAGATCGCCGGCGTACTCCAGGTCGACCTTCGCCAGCAGCGCGTCGATGGACGGCGCCCCGCCGAAGACCTCGAAGAGGATCTCCAGCTCGCCCCGGTCGGTCTTCTCGTCCAGGGCGATGCCGACGCTGCCGTCGCCGAAGTCGCGGAGGTTGATGCCCCTCGCCCGGGCCGCCGCCATCGCGTCGTTGCGGGGGATGACCCGGACGGTGTCGAAGCGGGTCCCTTCGGTGACCTGGCAGCCGATCTCCTCCAGGCCGGCGGCCAGGATCTCGGTGTAGGCACGTACCCGACGGGCGATGGTCTTGATGCCGGCGGGGCCGTGGTAGACGCCGTACATCGACGCCATGATGGCCAGCAGCACCTGGGCGGTGCAGATGTTCGAGGTCGCCCGGTCGCGCCGGATGTGCTGCTCGCGGGTCTGGATCGCGAGGCGGTAGCCCGGGTTCCCCTCGGGGTCGAGGCTCACGCCGATCAGCCGGCCCGGCATCTTCCGCACGTGCTTGTCGTGCGTCGCCATGAAGCCCGCGTGGGGGCCTCCGTAGCCCAGCGGCACGCCGAAGCGCTGGCTGTTGCCGACCGCGATGTCCGCGCCCCACTCGCCCGGGGGACGCAGCAAGGTCAAGGCGAGCAGGTCCGTCGCCGCCACCACCAGTGCCTTGTGGTCGTGGGCCTCGCCCGCCAACTGCGCGTAGTCGTGGACCAATCCGTCGGTGGCGGGGTACTGCAGCAGGATCCCGAACAGGTCCATGCCGTCCCAGTCGATGGTCGCCGGAGCCCCCACGTGGACGGTGATGCCCAGGGGCTCGGCCCGCGTCTGCACGATGGCGATCGTCTGGGGGTGGCAGTCCTCCGCGACGAAGAAGCCGCTCTTCTTGCCGCGCCCGATGCGCAGGCACATCGTCATCGCCTCCGCCGCGGCGGTCCCCTCGTCCAGCATGGAGGCGTTGGCGAGGGGGAGCCCCGTCAGGTCTGCGACCATCGTCTGGAAGTTGAGCAGCGCCTCCAGCCGGCCCTGCGCGATCTCGGCCTGGTACGGCGTGTACTGCGTGTACCAGCCGGGGTTCTCGAGGATGTTCCGCTGGATGATGGGCGGCGTGATCGTGTCGCTGTAGCCCATCCCGATCAGCGAGCGGAGCACCTGGTTGCGGCCGGCGATCCCGCGCAGCTCTTCGACGAGCTCGTTCTCACCCCGCGCGGGACCGGTCGCCAGCGGCTTGCCTCCGCGGATCGCCGAGGGCACCGCCTCGTCGATCAGGGCTTCGAGTGAGTCGAGCCCGAGGGTCTCCAGCATGGCCGCGATGTCCGCGTCCGACGGGCCGATGTGTCGGTGAACGAAGGTGTCGGAGGGAGCGAGGAGAGAAGCTCGATCGGGCATGTGCGGGGCTCTAGCACACGCAAATGCGGACGTCTCGATCAGCCGCGCAGCAGGTCGTCCAGCTGGTCCAGATCGTCCCGCGCATTGAGCTGGTTCTGACCGAACAGGAACCGTCGGCCGGCCAACTCGAAGACGTCGCCGGGCTTGAGCCGCTGCTTCTCCGGGATGCGCTGCCCGTTGACCCGGATGGTGCGCAGCACGCTCTCGGGCCGGATGGAGACCTGGTGGCCGTCACGCTCCAGCGTGGCCAGCAGCCCCTTCACGAGCCCGCCGCTGGCGATCTTGACGTCCTCGCGGTCCGTCGACCCCAGCGTCATGGTCCCCTTGCGGACCTGGAACGACAGGTCGCCGTCGATCTCCTCGATCATCGGCGTGTCGAGGGCGTGGACATGCTCGACGAGCTCTCCCAGGGCCTTCCGGGGGAGACCGGCGGTGGTCCCCCGCTTCCCGGAAGACCCGGGACTAGGGTCCGGTTCGTCCTCGATGAGGATGTCGATCTCCGATCCTTGGACGAAGTGTCCAATGCCGCTCTTGCCGGTCTTGATGCCGATCTGACTCTCGTCTTCAGCGAACGCCTCGACGATGGGGACCTGGGTGTTGCTCTCCATCACCGGCCCCTTCTTCTTCCTGGGGGCGGGGGGAGGCTTCCGGTTGAGGCGGTTCGTGCGATGGGCTGGCGGCCCCGCCGGATCGGCGGCGGTGTGAGTGCGTGGACTCACGTCCGCGGACAGCTTCGGCGGCAGGTTCAGCCCCTTGCTGTTGTCGATGGAGGAGATCTGCATCGAGTCCAGATCCTCGACCCCATCCTCTTCCAGGAAGTGGAGCGTGTACCCCCCGATCACGACCGTGTCCCCGTGGAACAGGAGGCTCTTCTCGACGGCCTCCTTGTTCACGTAGGTGCCGTTCTTGGTGTTCAGATCCTGAATCATGAACCCGGCCACGCTCTGTCGGATGACCGAGTGGCGGCGGGAGACTCGAGAGTCCAACAGTTGGATGTCGACGCCGTCAGCGCGGCCGATGACCACGGGCCGGTCCGGGAGGTAGAACACCCCCTCCAGACGACCGTTCCTCGTAATGCTCAGTTGAGCCAACCAACCCTCCAGTTCCCGTTCCCCCGGGGGGTAGATCCTACTCTTATCGGGGGACGGTCTGGAGTCCGGGGAACTGGACGTTCTGTCTTGGGTCGATTCCCGTCATCTCGACCTGGGCCGATCCGATGGTGATTACGAACCCAAACGCGTCCATGTGCACGTTTCCGTCAGGCTCGACGGCGCCGGGCGGCGGCTCCGGGAATGGAGCGGCGAGCACGAACGCTTCCTTGATCGCCTCGTCGAACGCGGGCACCCCGCTGGCTTCGGCGATGTCGATCGCGTTGAGGGATCCGTCGGCGCCGATGAGGCCGGTCAGGACCACGGTGTACCGAGGCGCCCGCAGCGGGACCTGCGAGCGAGCGTTGGCCAACGTCTGGTCGGCGTAGAAGGAGACCAGCTGCTTCACCCGGTTCCACCACGACGCGTATAGCGTTTCGTGGGCGTTCAGGGCGGTCACGTCGGAGCGGTCCCGCTCGATCCAATCATTGGACGGGGAGCCGGCCATGCGCGTGTGCTCGTGGCTCACGGGGGCGGGCGCGTCGAGGCCGTCGCGGTTGGCCGCGTCCCAGAGGCTGGGCCGGTCGGGGAAGAGCGAGTACTGCCCGCGGCGGAACAGCTCGTTGCCGGAGACGGCGCCGGTGGACGGCCGCTCGACGTCGACGCCCTGCCGCTCTTCGAGCTCGTAGGCGTCCTCGGGGCTGTAGGTCGGGGCGGTCACCTCGCGATCCACGCGGAACCGGGGATCCACGGTCTCCTCCTCGACCTTGCTGTCGTACTCGGCGAGGAAGTCGGCCTCTTCAGGCTCTTCGGGCTCCTCCGGCGGGGCGATCTCGACGATCTGCCCCTCGGGCTCCTCCTGTTCGACGAGCTCCTCCTCCTCTTCCTCCTCCGCGGGAGGGGCGACCCGGAGCACGACCCGCATCGGGTTCCGATTTGCCTCGGGCGCGGGGCGCAGCCAGGTCACGTTCACGAACCACACGAACGCCGGCACATGCACCAGCAGCGCGAGCATGACCGCGACGATCCAGGCGCCGTGGTTGGTTCGGTTGGACCTTCGAGGGGCCATCCGGGAAGGATAGTGCCTCGGGCCAGCGTCCGACAGGGCCTCTTACTGCCGGCGGCGGGTCCGGGCGAGGGCGGCGCCGAGCATCAGCATCAGGAGAGCGACGCCGGGCCGGGTCGGGCCGGCGTAGGTGCTGTTGCAGTCCTCGCCGCAGGACTGGACCGCGCGCTGCTCGCGCGGCTCCTCGCCCGAGACGCAGACACGGGGGTAGTCGGGCGACTCCAGCGCTTCGAACAGCTCCGGGCGCGCGATCGCCATGGCCGACAGGTAGCTCAGGGTGGCGGCCCACAGGTGCGGGGTGGAGACGCGCTGATCGACCCGGTCGGCGACGCCGTCCCCGTCGTCGTCGATGTTGGCCCACACCTCGCCCACGTGGCGGGTGCCGGGGAGGGCGAAGGTGACCGCCATGTCGTACACGGCGCGCATGTTGTCGTCGGTCTGCTCGCCGTCGGGGGCGTTGTCGCCGCTCCAGTAGCGGCCCAGCTGCAGCGTCTTCTTGTTCTCGTACGCCGCGCCCTCGCCCACGAGGTTGACCGCGTCGTCGACCTCGCCGTGGATGCGCGTCGCGAAGGCGTCCAGGGCGGCGCGCTCGAACGCTTCGACCTCAAGCCGTCGCTCGCCGGGGGTGGCGCCATCGGAGAAGAGCTCGTCCAACGACGAATCGATGGACAGCGGCTCGGGCCAGAGCACCCAGTCGGGACGCTCGCCCGCCCACGCACCCGTGTCCTCGTCGTAGTCGACCGAGAAGGCGACGGCGGCGAGCTCGTGCGCCCGCTCGGCCCAATAGGCGTGCTCGTCGGTGGCGTCCAGGCACAGCAACTCGGCGGTGCGGGCGGCGGCGAGCAGGCCCATGCGGGTGGTGACGGTGGAGTAGATGCTGACGGTGAAGAGCGGGTTGTCGTCCTCGTTGGCGCGGCAGGGCCGCAGGGACTCCCACTGGCCCGCCTCCATGGCCGCGCGGCGGGCGTCGGCGTCCGGGACCGTGCCTTCACCGAGCGCCTCGTAGACCGGGTACCAGGCGGGGAAGCCGGCCTCCGGGGTGGTGCCGGCGACGGCGGGGTGGTCATCGGCGACGCAGCCGGCGAGCAGGCGGGCGCCAGCTTCCATGGTGGGCCACAGTCCGGCGAGCGTGGCGCGGCGAGCTTCGTCGTTGGGGGCGAAGGCGGCGTGGGCCCAGATGCCCCACAGCATGAGGCCGACCTGGTCGATCTCGAACGCGTTGAACGACGTCGTGCTCGGCTGCCCGTCCGCGTAGTAGTTCATGAACCACGCGCCCGGGGGGCTGACCAGGCTGCCCGTGTCGGGGTGCAGCACCGCCTCGGGGTTCTGCACGCCGGCGAGGAACTGCTTGTGCCGGGTGACGAACTCGTACTCGCCTGCGAGGTCCATCGCGAGGTCGAAGAAGACGGAGTCGCGCGGCCAGTCGTGGTGGTAGCTGGGCTGCGTGGCGAAGGCGGCGACCGTCGCGGTGGCGTCGCGGTCGGTGCCCTGGAGGATCGCCAGGAGCGCGCGCCGGGAGAAGTGGGCGAACTCGGGGTCGAGGCCGTCGGGCATCGCCCAGGTCGCGGCGCGGGCTTCCCAGGCGGCGTCGGTGCGGGCGAGGGCGGCGTCGAAGCCGTCGGCGCGCGCCGACTGCATCACGTCCAAGGCGTCGGTCGAGGTCGCGCCGAGGCCGACGAAGCTGTCCACGATCGCCTCCTCGGGCGCGGACGCGGAGGCGAAGTCGAGTTCCCACAGGAGGGCCGCGTTGGCGCTGCAGCCGGCCGCGGGGGAGCCGCCGAGGGTGCCGTCGGCGATGTCGACGAACGCGCCCTGGGGAGCCCACGACCAGGCGCCGTCGCCCGTGCAGGGGCCGCCTTCGCGGCCGATCTGGAAGCTGTCGGGGGCGGTCGCTCCGCCAAACGCGAGGAAGGCGCCGTCGCCGTCCGCCGCCGTCCGGGCGAGGGCGAGGCCGTGGTCCTGCCAGATGGTCGGGCTGTCCCAGTCGCCGGCCATCAGCTCGGCCAGCCCTTCGGCGGTCGCGCCTCGCGCGGTGCCGTGGACGACGGCGTTGGCCTCCGGCTCCCACCAGGCGAGCAGGTCGTGGTCGTCGTCGAAGTCGGCCAGGGGGGCGGTGGCGAGGTCGTCCGGCTTCGTCGCCGCGGGGGCCGCGTTCTCGTACAGCACGTAGGAGGCCGCGAGCACGCTGGAGCCTTCGTCGCGGCGGATGCGGGCCCGGCGCACGAGCGCGTCTCGCTCGCCATCGACGAACAGGATCTCATCGACGGTCAGGCCGAGGCCGTCGTGGCGGGCCAGGGTCTGCACCGCGCCGCTGACCTCGGTCACGTACGACTGCTGCACGACCCAGGGCTCGTCGCGGAACCACGTCAGCTCGGTGCCGTCGGCGGTCTCCACCCACAGCCCGGCGAACACGCCCATGTCCTCGTCGGCGCCGAACCGGGGCTGGCTGCGCGCGTCTTCGTCGGCGCTGCTCTCGTAGTCGAGCTGCTCGTAGAAGGTCGGCGACGGCCAGCTCAGCACGGTCAGCTCGCCCCGGGCCGAGACGCCTACGGACAGGCCTCCGTTGCCGGTCTGGGCGTTGACGTTGGTGGCACCAAAGCGGTGCTCCTGGATGTCGATGTCGTGCGCGCTCGCGGGGGCGGCGGCGGCGACGGCCAGCGCGAGGCCGGCGGTGAGGGGGCGCAGGGCGGTCACTCGGTGGGCTCCTCAGGCGCGGCCGGGGGCGGCGCCAGGTCCTTGTCCTTCTTCAGGCTCGCGGCGAGCGCGAGGTGCAGCGGATCCATCGCGACCCGCTTGGGCATGTCCTCGGGCTTCCACCGCATCACCACGGTCGGCTGGTACATCCGCGCGATCTTCGTCTCCTTGGCCGTCAGGCCCCGGATCAGCTGCACGGGGATGTCGACCGGGATGAAGGTGTCGGCCTCCTGCTCCAGGATCACGATGACCTCGCCCGCTTCCTTGTCGATGATCGTGTTCCAGCGCACGTGCGGCAGCGCGTTGGAGTGGATCGCGGTCGTCAGTGTGTCCGTGACGCTCGAGTCGGACATCGCGCCGACGACCTCGAGCAGCAGCTCTTCGCTCAACCCGCGCGACGAGGCGCGGTTGATCAGGGTCGTCATCGTCGTCTTGAAGGCGGGGCCGTCGAGCCGGTTGATCAGCCAGTTGATCACCAGGGGGCCCTTGCCCCAGGCCTGGGCCGGGAAGCCGTCCCCCATCAGGCTACCGTAGCCCAGGGGACGGGCCTGCGGCGCCCACCCGATCATCTCCTGCTGCATGAGGTTCAGGCGCTCCTTCATCGCTCCTTCGCCGACGGCGGCGCGCGTAAAGATGAGCCCTGTCCACTGCGCCAGCGCCTCACCGATCCAGGTGTGGCGCGGACCCGCCGACGGGATCATGTGGCCCCACCACTGCCGGGTCAGGTCTACGACCCGGGTGTACTTCGTGGACTCGATGGGCGTGATCATGAGGCGGTCGTAGACGGCGGATTCGCGCACGGACTGCGCCGGCGTGGTGACCGGCGAGTTGCTCAGCACCATGCCCGTCGGCCCCTCCATCCAGCCCTGCCAGGGGTGCGTCTGCGACGGCGGCACGCAGTCCCAACTGGAGTTGGAGTTGCCCCAGTTGTTCGCGGGGTAGGCCACGTTCTCGACGACGTGGAGGGTCGTGTAGGGGTAGGTGCCCCAGATCGACGCGATGAAGTCGAGCATGCCGCGGACCGGGGTGGCGGAGCCTCGAATCTCCTTCTCACTGCCGGCGGGGAGCCAGACGATGATGCGCGGGTTGGTGCCCTGCTGGTCCTCGGGGGTGTGGATCATGTCGCCGACCACCAGCGACAGCGTCTTCACGCCCGACGGCTCCTCGTAGACGAAGTGCCAGCCTTCCTTCTCCTTGCGCAGCTCCTTCAGGTCCCCGGGGGCGACGGCGCTGAAGAAGCGCGGTATGTGCGCCTCCACCCGCGATCCGAAGCGGTCCAGCGAGAGGTTCCGGGGGTACCAGGCCCACGGACCCAGAGGGGTGAAGAAGGTGTCGGGCCGACCCTGCACGGGGATGCCCTGGGTCATCGGCCCGGAGTATTCGATGGTCAGGTGCACCGACTCGCCGGGCTGCAGCGGCTTGTCCAAGGGGATGATCACGCGGTTCTTGCGGTGGACGGCGGCGAGCGCGTTGTCGTCGCCGTCGGTGACGCGCGTGATCTTGATCCGGTCCAGATCGGACTGCCCGATGCAGATGGCACGCTCGGATTCCAGCTCGAACACCACCGCTCGAAGCGTGCGGTCCGCGCGGGTCGCCACCAGGTCGATGTCCGCCACGATGGCGGCGTCCATCAGGTTGCGGTTGTTCATGGGGCCCGACGTGGGGAACCAGACATCCAGCGCGACCTCGGTGACGTCGTAGCCGGTGCCGACCTCGGACGAACTGCCGAAGCTGGCGAGCACGTCCAGCTCGGGGGGGCGCGCGCCCAGGGGATTGGCGGTGAAGATCGTCGTGGTCTCACCCGAGATCAACCCGCCGCGGGGGTTGTGCAGGTAGGTCGTCCAGGTCGCGCCCCCGGCGATCCGGAAGTCCGCGTACAGGTGCCCTCCGACGTGTCCGCCGCCGAACAGGTCGATCAGCTGGTCGATCACCAGGTGCGGGGCGTCGCGGGTCCACAGGGTGTCCTCCAGCAACGCCGTGCGGGCCTCGAAGAGGCGGAAGCTGGCGCCGCTGGGGTCGCTGTCCTCGGCCCACTCGCGTTCGCCCTGCAGATCGTCGAGGGTCGAGTCGCTGAAGCGGAGGTGCCCGGCGCCGAAGGGGCGCTCCAGGAGCTGTCCTTCGACCGTGTACACAGCGGTGCCGAGGCCGTCGAAGATCAGCCCGATGACGCGGCCGTCGTTGCGCTCGATGGGGAAGAACCGCCCATCTTCGAACGTCGCCGTCATCCCCGGGCGCTCCAGCACCTGGCCGTCGGCGGGGAAGCTGCGCTTGTTGTTCAGCGCCCGACTGTCGAGTCGGGTGGCGGTCTCCACCACCTGCTCGGGCGTGACCGCAAACGCGGGCGCGGCGGTCAGGAGGAGCGCGAACGCGGGCAGCAATGCGATTCGGTGCATCGATATTCCAGGCGAAGGGGGCCGGTTTGTACCACCGATGGCGAAGACCCGCGATCGGGTCCAAGATTCCGGCCGTGTTGCAAAGGGCCCGACGCGCGCTGGAATCGCACGATGCCGAAGGGCTCCTGCGTGCGCTCGCCGAGGCGGTGGCGTCGGGGAGCTCCCCGAACGAGTTGGTGGAGGTGGGGCTGGACGTCGCCCTGACGCACCCCTTGCGGGGTTCGCGGTGGACGGACGCGGTCCTGGCGCTGGCGACGGCATCGTTCCTGTCGGACCGGATCGGGGCCGAGGTCGGGCTCCCCGCGGCGGTCTCGGCGTTGCACTTCCTGGCCGGCAGCGAGCCGGGCCCCCGCCGCGACGAACACGCTGCCCCCCCCCCGGTGAGCCGCATCGCCTGGTTCGAAGCGGGGACCGCGCACGGGGTCGGTGGCTGGGGACGGCACGTGCTGGTGGCGCGAGCGGGTTGGGCCCTGGCAGGGCGGCTTCCTCACCGAGAAGTACGGGTTCGCGAGGTGTTCGTGGCCCATTGGCAGCCGCGGGAGCGGGATCGGAGCCACGAGGCCGCCGTCGCCGGGGGCGGGCCGGTTCTGTCGCCGGGTTTCGACGGACTCGCGCGCGTGCGTGAAGCGCGGGTGCACGAAGTGCTCTCCGGGGACGCGGACGAGAGCTTCCCGAAGGCCCTCGCCGCGGGCGAGCCGGCCGACACCCTGGCCGCGGCCACGGCGATGGCGGCGGTGCGAGCCTGCGCCGTGCTGCCGGGGCTGCGGCAGGTCCACGGCGTGCTCGTCGCCCGCGCGATGTTGGAGGCCGCCTCCGTCCCCGGGCTGGACGTTCGCGGCCCCCTGATCGACGCGGCGCGCTTCGTGGGGGAGGGGTGGGGCTCCGGGCTGCGGTCGGGCCGACTCCCTGACGCCCTCGCGGCCCGCGCGTTCGAGCCCGAGGCGAGTCCCCCGGGCGAGTCCCTGGAGCAACTCGCGGCTGCCGGTGCACCCCTGGATCTGACCTTGTCGTGGGGGCACCCGCTGCGCCTCGTGGACGCGGCGTTGGCGCTTCGGGAGCGTCTTGCCGACGCCGGATCGGGGTGGCTGGAGGCTGCCGTGGCGGCGTCCTCGCAGACCTGGCCCAAGAGCAAGCGGCCTTGGCTGAGCGCCCGGGGCGGGCATGTATAGTTGCTGGTCCGAAGTATGACGGACATGCTCAAAGACCAGCTCGGCCTCTTCTCCGGCAAGAAGAAGCCGGCCACCGCCGAAGCCCCCGCGCCCGTTGAGGCCGAGGCGCCGGCGCCCGAGCCTGTGGTCGAGCCGGTGGTCGAGCCCGTCCCGGCGGCCTCCGAGGCGCCTTCGCCGGCGCCCGTGGAAGACGCGGAGCCACCGAAGCCGATCCCCGGCCGGCCCGGCGAGCACTACCTCTTCCCCCCCGAGCGCAAGCGTCCGCGCAAGGACCTGCACTTCTCGCGGCGGATGTCCGATCTGGTCCGGCGGCTCCAGCTGCTGGAGCGGGAGCACAAGCAGCACCTCGATCTGACCCTCCCTCAGTCCCACGCGCTGCACGCGCTGATGGAGGCGGGCTCGCTGCGCATGCAGGAGCTCGCGGCCAGCCTCGGCCTGGCCCAGTCGACCGTCACCCGGCTGGTCGCCCCGCTCAAGCGGATGGGGCTGCTGGACCGGCGCCCCGACCGCAACGACGGTCGCGCCACGCGCGCGTTCCTGACCGAGAAGGGGACCGCGATCGTCGACGAGCTCGAGACCGCGGATCGCGGGATGTACCAGGGGCTGCTGGAGCGCCTGGATCCGACCCGCCGGGCCGAGGTCATCGCCGCCGTGGAGCTTCTCCACGAGGCCGTACTGGACATCACCTGGGAAGATCAGGCGTGAGCATCCGCGACTTTGTTCGCGATCAGCCCTTCCTCGCCGGCTGCGTCGGCTGCGCCTTCACGTCGCTGCTGGTGTGCGGCGGATTCGTCGCCCTCGGCGCCATCGGGGGCGTTCAGATCGCCAGTTGCGCAGGGGCCGGGTTCGACTCGATGATCGACCTGCAGCAGGACGCCATGGACGCCGGTTTCGCGACGGGCTTCATGTACAACAACGGCGAGCGGGTCATCACCCTGGAGCCGATGACGCCGCGCGAGGTGGTCTGTGCCGACCTCGAGTCGATCGTGTTCCCGCACCTCACCGGCGAGCTGGAAACCCTGACGCTGCAGTCGACCTCGTGGTCGCTGTCGGGAACCCCCAGCCCGGTGACGTGCAACTACTCGGGGTACCCGACGGCCCCCTGAGCCCTCAGGTCAGAACCACCCGCTGGCATGCCCGCCCGCGGATCACCGCCACCAGCCACCCCTCGATGCCGTTGAAGGCGAGGTCGTCGCTGTGGTCGGGCAGGAACCCCGCTTCCGCGCTCACGTAGCCGACGCGGCCCCCGTCGCCCGCTTCGGGCACGTACACGACGAGATCGTCGGGGCGGCTGGGGGGACGGGCCAGCGGGATCACCTTCAGGCCTCCCTTGGCGCCGTTGTAGACCGCGCCGAGGCAGTCCGCGAACTCGTGCGCGTTCCGTCCGTGCCCGAACCGACGGGACATGCGGAACAGATCGTCGGCGTCCGCGTCGATGTCCCCGAGTTGGTCCCGGATGGTCTCCAGCAGGCCCCCGTAGGCCGCCGCCATGGCCTCCGCCGAGAGCACGCGCAGGGGTTCGTTCAAGGGGGCCTCGAGGCCTTCGCTCGTCGGCCGGAAGAAGTCGCCGCCGTTGTGGAGGCGAAGGAGCAACTCGATCCCCCGAGGCAGGTCGAACCCCAGGGCCGCCTCGAGCGCGTCGAGGGCGTCGTCGGATGCGGGGGGCGCGGGGTCGTGGCGCGCGGGGAGCAGCCGGACGGGCAACGCGGCGGGGTCGTCGCGGCGCAGTCGGCCGGGCAGCGCCTCGCGGGGAGCGCCTTCCAGCACGCCCCGCCCATTGCGCATGTCGTCTTCCACGATGGCGACCAGGGGCTGCTCCGTTGCGAGCTCGGCGTGCCAGAGTCGCAGTACGTCGTGAAGGTGCACAGAGTCCCCTGTTTCGGTGAAGTGCGAAGGCTAGCGCAATGCGGATTCGAATGTCTGAGGTGGGGCCTGCGTCCAACCGGCCCAGGCGTTATCCTTCCGCTCCTTCCAGGAGGCCCCGTGTCCCGACTGTCCGCTCTTCTCCTCGCCCTCGCCCTGCTCGTTCCCGCCGCCGCCATGGCCGGCAAGAAGCCGATGAAGCGCAAGGCGCTCCAACTGGATCCGCTCGGCGAAGAGGTCGCCGCCAGGGGTGAGTACACCGACGATCTGTACAAGGTCGTGCGCAAGGCCGACCGCTGCCTCGCCACCGACACCACCTGGCAGCGCGAGCAGGAGCGCCCGGGCGATGCCGCGATCCACCCGAGCTCGCTGTACGAGATGCTCGCCTCGTCGGTCGTGTGCTGGCAGGAGGCCGAGAAGAAGGCGCTCGCGGCTGGCGAGATCTTCGCTCCCTCAGCCGCCTGGATCTCTGCCCGCGCGCGTTACATGGAGGCCTACCGCCAGTTCGTGTGGGCCATCGTCGCCAAGCTCGACGGCAACCAGACGACCACCTGCAAGCGGCTCGTCGAGTCGGTCGCCATGACCAACACCGCGCGTGACGCGGCCACCGGCCTCGCCGACAGGTTCACCGTGGCCTCGGCGCAGGCGCTGGGCGCGCAGGCCGACAGCGAAGCGCAGGCCCTCACCGGCATGATCCTGGGCGAGGCGGAAGCGCAGAAGTGCAACTAGCGAGGTGGTGCCTTCCGGCGGCCTTGCTGCTGCTGGCCGCCTGCCCCAAGAAGCCCCCGGAGCCGGCTGTCAAGCCCGTGGAGGCCCAACCTCCCGCGCCCCTGCTGGTGCACTCGTTCGACGAGCTGTCAGTGGACTTCTATCCGGAGCTGCAGGCCCTCGAGGAGGGGGCTCCGCGGCTGACGGAGCTGGCCCGCACCCGAGACGTGGACCAGTGGACGGCCGTTCGGTCGGTGTGGGGACTGCTCCCCGTCATTGAGTTCCTCGATACGGATCGTCGCCACTCCGCGCTGTCTGCCTCGGCGGGTTGGTTCATCACGACGCAGGAGGACGGCACGGAGCTCATCGAGGCGGTGCTGGTGCGCGACTTCGAGGATGCGCCTGCGGCAGAGGCACCGGAGGCGCTGATGATCGGGCTCGCGGAGTCCTGGCCGCCCCCCTGGACTCTGTGCCAGCCGCGTAACCGAATCGGCGTCGTGGCGTACGACTCGGAGCGACGCGTGAAGCTCGGACTGGACCCCATTGAAGGAAACGAGGGCTGGTCCGTCGATCACGTTGAGTTTTTCTCCCCGTCGATGGATCTGGAAGCGTGGTGGGACGCCAAGGACTACGGGGGCTGTGACGAACTGGGGACGGTGACCGAGGGGTTGCGGTTCCGACCCGCGAGGAAGTCCAAGGATGAATAACGCCCCCCTCCTGCTCTGCGCTTTCATGGCCTTCCTGGCCGCCAACCCGGGCCTGAACCTGGCGTCCTCGCGGGCGCCCGCCGAAGACCTCCGGATGGCGGAGGCGGCGGGCTTCGACCACTCGTACGCGCAGTGGGACGGGATCCTGCGCAAGCACGTGCGACGGGACGGCATGGTCGACTACGCGGGGCTCGCTTCGAACGCCGATCTGGCCGCGTTTCTGACCACCGTCGCGGAGGTCCCGGCCGAGGAGGTCGCGGGCTGGACGCGGTCGCAGAAGATCGCCTTCTACAGCAACGCGTACAACGCCTACACGTTCCAGACGATCCTGGATGCCAGCCCCGTCGCGTCGATCCGCGACATCAAGCCGGACCCCTGGGAGGCGTCGAAGTGGACCGTCGCGGGTCGGACGATGTCGCTCAACGAGATGGAGCACAAGAAGCTGCGCGGCGACCTCAAGGAGGTCCGGGTGCACTTCATCCTCGTGTGCGCGGCGAAGTCCTGCCCGGCGCTGCCGAACAAGGCGATCGTGCCCGACGACCTCAACGGCCAGCTCGACCGCTACGCCAAGGCCTTCTTCACGGACACGACCCGCAACCGCGTCGACCAGGCCGGCGGCAAGGTCTACCTGTCCAAGCTGCTGGACTGGTACCGCGGCGATTTCGACGACAACCCCGCCGCCTACATGGCGAAGTTCCTCGACGGTGAGGCGAAGGTGTTCCTCGAGGGCGGGGAGTTCGCCGTCGTGTTCAACGACTACGACTGGCGCCTCAACAAGCAGTAGCGGGTATGGTTTGCGCCGGAGGGTTCCGGTGTCTGTCAGCGTCCCGATTCAGTACGACGACCTGTTCGAGTTCCTCGAGGACTACCGCTCGTCGATCTCGCAACTTCAGTACATCGTCCCCGTCGACCAGCCCGTGAACGAGGGCGACGCCGTCGCCGTCGAGTTCACCGTCCCGGTGCTGGGCGAGGTCGTCACCGCGCACGGACGCGTCAGCTCCAGCGAGGAAGGGGCCGCCGCGCTGGCCCTGGATCCCGACGCGGGCGACGGCATCCCGCAGCTCGAAGGCTTCTATCGCTTCGTGGGGAGCCTCGTCGAAGCGATGCTCGTGTCCGGCCGGTTCAAGGTCACGGGGCAGTGGGCCGCCGGCGCCGGGTACGCCGCCGCGGGCGCCTCGGCCGTTGCCCGCGTCGAAGGCCAGGCCATCGATCTGACGTCCTTGACCCCCGACCGCACGGGCGTGGTCGAGGAGGTCGCCATGACCGAGCTCCTCATGGACCTGTACCGGCTCCGGGGCACCGGCGTGCTGGAGGTTCGGAGCGAGACCGGACGCCGCCTCGGCTGGATGAAGAAGGGCGGCTTCGTTCAGTGGGAGAACGACCCCGTCATCGAGGACGAGTGCCTCGGCGTACTCCTGAACCGCGCGGGCAAGCTCACCGAGGAGCAGCTCAAGCACTCCCTGACGCGCATGAACGAGACCGGGCAGCGGCAGGGTGAGTGCCTGATCGAGTCCGGCGCGCTGACGTTCCCTCAGCTGGTCATGTCGCTGATGACGCAGGCGGAGATCGTCACCCGGAACGTGTTCGCGATGCGTGAAGGCACGTGGTCCTGGTTCCCCCTGGATCCGCTCCCTGGCGAGTACGTGACCCCGCCGATGAAGACCCCCGGGTTCTTGTTCACGTACTACAAGAAGCGCGTGACGCAGACGTCGAAGGCGGACCTGCAGAAGATGCAGACCCCGCTGATGGACCAGTACACAATCCTCGCGGACGACATCAACTGGGACGACCTCCGGCTCAAGAAGACGGAGCTGGGGCTGGTCGACATCCTCTCCAGGAAGTCGTACCGCTACCGCGAGATCTTCTCGGTCTCGAACATGGGCCGCGGTCTCACGATGCAGGTGGCGCTGGCGCTGGTGCAGCTGGGCGTGCTCGGGTTCGTCGATTCCGAGGACACCGAGCAGGTCATGGAGCGGCTGCGCAAGCAGCTCGTCGTCAAGCTCAACCACCAGATGGACCAGAACCCCTTCGAGATTCTGGAGGTCCACTGGACCTCGCTGACGCCGGCGATCCGCGTCTCCTACGACCGGATGAAGGCGGAGTACGACCGGTTCGGTAAGGGCGTGACGCTGGCGGACGACGTCGAGTCCAGGCGGCAGGAGATCCTCACCAACATCGAGGGCGCCTGGAAGCGGCTCAACGAAACCGCGACCCGCCAGGAGACGCGCAAGCAGTACTACGAGGCGCAGCAGCACGACTTCAGCGCCGATCTGCTCTTCCGGCAGGGTGAGATGCTGGTCATGCGGAAGAAGTACAGCGAGGCGGTCGACGCGCTCGAACGGGCGGTCGAGCTGATGCCGCACGTGGCCAAGTACCGGGCCATGCTCAAGACCGCCCGGCGCGACGGCGCCGGTGGTGACGGCAGCTTCGAAATCTGACCTGATGCGCGTCGTCGTTCTGTTCCTCGTGGCCCTGTTCGTGGCGGCCCCAGCGGTGGCGCAGGAGCAGGGCGACCGGGTGCGGGTCGAGCTGACCGACGGCACCGAAATCTGCGCGATCGTGATCGACTCAGAGCCCGAGCGGCTGCTGCTGCGCACCGAGTTCGGCGAACTCGCGATCAAGCGGACCCAGATTTCCTTGCTGGAGATCGGCACCGAGGACTGGTTCAAGCCCTACCGCATCGCACTGGACCGCGGCGGGCGCACCGCCAGCGAGGCGACCCGGTACCGACGCACCTACCTCCACCTCGACATCTACCGCGACTACGCCGAGGGGCGGCTCCAGATCACGGACTCCCGGTCACGCTGGATCGGCCCACCGTCGCTGGGGTACGGCGATCGTCTGTTGGGCAAGTACAACCGCAAGAGCTTCAAGGTGATGGTCGCGGGCATGCCCTACCGGTCGCTCACGATCGAGGAGATGGTCACGATCAGCGGCGACCATCGGCTGCGTGCGCGGTTCGACTCGGAGCAGCAGATCGCCCTCCGGAACGCCGGTGCGGGCCTGGCCATGGCCGTCGGCGCGACGCTGTCGATCGTGCTCGGCACCGCGCTGAACTACGCGTGTTCGCCCCAGGGATTCGGGGTTGGGGGGCAGCCCTGCGGGGCGCCGATGTTGTCGCTGTCGGTGCCGCTGTACATCGTCGGCGCGATCTTCCTGCACAAGGGGGTCAAGCGGCTGACCGACCTGCAGGGCACCAATCTCGCCGCCATCATGACGCGGCGCGAGGGGTGGGCGCTGATGCAGTCCCACAACGGGCGCCTCCGCCAGGAGTTGGGGCTGCCCGACGACGAGCGCCTCGACGCTCCCTAGCCGACGTCTTCGATCCGCTTCCCGAAGTGACGGTTCATCCGCACGCCCGCGGACGCCAGGAACGCTGACGGCATCACCCCTCCAGCGAAGATGAAGACCCGATCGTTGGGGAGCACGATGGCCTCCCCGAGGTGGTTCAGCCCCACCCGGTCGGGCCCGACGTGGTCCACCGCGCTGCCCAGCAGGAGCGTCACCCGGCCTGCCTCGACGGCTTCGTTCAGGCGCTCCTGGTTGGCCTGGCGGGGGCGGGTGATCGCCCGACTGCGGTAGCTCAAGGTGACCCGGCAGCCGAGCACCTCGCCGAGGGCGCAGGCAGCCTCCACCGCGGAGTCGCCGCCTCCGACGACGAGCACGTGCTCGTGCTCGTAGCGCTCCGGTTCGAGCAGGCGGTACGCGACCTTCTCCAGCTCCTCGCCGGGCACTTCGAGGCGGCGCGGGCTTCCCCGCCGTCCGACCGCGAGCAGCACTGCGGCGGCCGCGACTTCGCCGCTGCTGGTGACGACGTCGAAGGTCCCGGCCGGGCCCCGCGTCACCGACTCGACGCGCTCTTCCTCGCGGATCCGCAGGTTCGCTGCCGCGACCGCGTCTTCGAAGACCTGGATGAGCTCCTCCTTCGACAGGGTCCCCCCGGGCACCCGGGGCTGGCCGGGGAGGCGGAAGCCGCGTGACATCACGATCTTGGCGCGCGGGTAGTGGCGGATGGCGCCCCCGAACCGGCCCTGCTCGAGGACCTCCACGATCAGCCCCTGGCGCACTGCTTCGAGCCCCGCTCCGACCCCCGCGGGGCCAGCGCCGCCGCCGACGAGATCGACGCCCCCGGGCGGTCGCGGGGGGAGCGACCGGGCGAGGTGCTGGACCGCCTGCACGCCCTGCTCGACCGCGTTGGCGATGAGCCCCATCCCCCCCCAGCTCGCCAGCGATGGAGAGCCCGGGCACGTTGGTGCCGAACTCGGGGCCGACCTCGGGCAGGTCCACGCCGCGCCGCTCGGTGCCGAACACCAGTTCGATCGCGCCGGTCGGGCAGGCCTCGACGCAGGAGGCGTGACCGACGCAGTGGGAGGCGTTCACGAGCTGGGCCCGCCCGTCCAGGATCTGCAGCACGGCGTTCTCGGGGCAGGCCTTGATGCAGGAGCCCGAGGACATGCATCGGCTCGGGTCGACCCACGGCCGGATCGACAGCGGCTCCCGTCGTCCGGCGGGGGCGGCCCGCTCCATTTCGGCGCGGGCTTGCCGCTCTTCGCGTCGAAACGCCAGCCACGCGGGCAGGAGGAAGACGACGGCGATGGCGCCGATGGCGGTCAGGTACGGGAGCGCGGCAGCGGGCATGGGACCTCCGGATCAGAGTTGGGCGAGCTGGGCGAGGCTCCCGCCGAACAGCACGGCGCTGGCCACATGGAGGGCGACGATGACGTACATCGCCCCGGCGATGGGACGGTGGAACAGGTGCCAGTAGCGGAACAGGCGTCGGGCCAGGCCGCTGATCTTCAGCGCGCGCTCGAGGCGAAGCTTCTCCTCGGCGGCAGTGTCGATCTCGGCGGGGGAGCCGAGCACGAGGACCTCGCGCAGGTCGGCGAGCCGAGCCTGGGCGGCATCCCAGCAGAGCTCCCGCCCACCGGAGGCGCGGGGAAGCAGGCCGTAGACGTAGCGGCCGAACCCTCCCGACAGCGCCACCGCGACCATGCACCAGAAGCCCACCGCGATGAGGCCGCGGGGCCACACCAGCAGCCCGCTGTGGAGGAGGATGCACAGGGGTCCTCCGACGCCGCAGACGATGTGGAAGTGGAGCCACGCCGACGTCGGTCCCAGCCAGCGGGCGCGGACCAGCACCTTGCGGAGGGTGTAGACGAGCATCGCCACCATGAGGGCGGTGCCGACCAGCCCCAGGAGCACGCCGAAGGAGCCGCCGGGGCCGAGCAGTCCGTGCAGCTCGTGGGTGGAGCGGTCGAGGCGGGGGAGGGTGTAGTAGGTCCGCCCGATCCACAGGGAGCCCAGGACGAGCGTGGTGATGGCGCCGCCCGTCGACCCGGATGGTGAACCCGTCGACGGGGTGGGGATCGTCGTCCTCGCCCTGCTCCAGCTCGAACTCGAGCTCGCAGATGACGTCGTACTCGAGCTCGACCTCACCGACGACGGCGCCCGCGAGGATGTCCACGAGGAACTGCCCCTCGAAGTCGATCTCGGTCTCGGCCCCGCCGTCGCACGGCCTGAACTCGAGTTCGTGGAGCGCGCCCCAGGCTCCGTCGACCGTCTCGACCGCTCGCGCATCGGCGGCCAGCACGCCCTCGCTGCCGACGCTCAGTTCGGCGGTGAAGGCGTTGCCGCTGTCGGTGCCGGAGCCTCCGCCGGGCCCGCACGCGGGGAGCAGGAAGGTCAGCAGCATCGCCAGCGCGGCGGCCGGCCAGCCGGTGACGGGGAAGAGCTGGAAGGCGAAGTGGTGGACCGCCTCGGAGCCGTCGCCGGCGCCATCGAGCTGGAGCACTTCCTGCCGGATCTCGTACAAGCGCTTCTTGAGGATCGCCACCTGCGCCTCGGTCAGGCGGAGCGTCACGCCTCCGACTTCGCGCTCCTCCAGCGGCATCGAGTCCATCGCCTCTTCGGCCCGGTGGAGCATCTGCTGGTGGAACTTGCGCAGCGCCAGGGAGTGCAGCTCGGGACCCGTCGTCAGCAGGGCTTCGGACTGCTGCAGGCGTCCGGCCTCATCCCGGACCAGGAGGCCGAGTTCGAGCAGCACTTCGAGGGCCTGAGCCGCTTCGGACGGCCGCACGGCGGGACGCAGCTGCGAGGCGATCCACTCCGGATCCTCCTCGAAGTCGTCGCGGGCCACGAGCTCGCGAATGGGCACGCAGTACCAGCGCGCGTAGTAGTCGTACTGGCTTCGGTCCAGCCGGCGGGTCTGCCGGTAGCGCGGCAGGGAGCTCAGCTCCTCGTACCACCGGGACCGCTGCTCCGTGGTGTGCGCCTGGTTCATCTTGACGAGGGCGACGAAGAACTTCGTCTCTTGCAGATCCAGCCCGAGCGCCTCCGCGAACCGACGGGCGGTGTCGTCGCTGAGGTTCCGATCGCCGTCGATGACGTGCTTGAGGTAGCTGGGCGAGCCCATGCCCGCCCGCCGCGAGAACCACCGGTACGAGTACTTCTTGGACGTCGCCTTCATGGCTTGCCAGCGCTCGTGGAGGAAGATGCGGTAGTCATCAAAATCGTACACATCAGGGTAGTCGTGAGTACGTCTCACAGGAGTCACCGTAGGGTTGTGGGTGGAGTGTCGACCACTGCATTGTGCCAAGGGCCCGAGGTTTGTGTACACCCGTGAGTACAGCTGGGCTCAGTCGCCATCCACCTTGAGGTGCGCGATGGTCGCGCCCCAGGCTCCCCGGTCCCCCGCCATCTCGAAGCGCTCCACGCGGGGATCCCGCTCGAGCACCTTGTGTACGCCCTTGCGCAGGGCGCCGGTGCCCTTGCCGTGCACGATGCGCACCCGGGTGAAGCCGGCAGCCAACGCCTCGGTCAGGTACTCGGGGATCAGCGAGCCGATCTCGTTGGGGCGGAACCAATGCAGGTCGAGCACGTCCGTGATCGGGACCTCGATGGTCTCCGGCGGCTCCCAGTACTCCTCGTCCGTCATGGTCCCCCCGGGCACAGGACGGAGAGCTCGATCGCGCCGAGGGGGTCGCGGCTCCCCTCCTCGCCCGAGGGCCTCGCGGTGGCGCTGTCGTCGGCGTACATCGCCGCCCCGCCGGCCGCGATCAGCCGATCGGCCAGGGGAGCCAGGTTCTCACAGGTGGCGGGGGTCATCGCGGCGGGGTCCGCCAGGAGTACGACCAGGGAGTCGGCGTGCGCCTCCAGGAGAACGATCGCTTCCTCCCAGCCCTCCGCGGTCAACTCGTCGAAGCGCTCCACCAGGGCGGTGTCGGCGAACACCGAATCGCCCGTCGGCCCCACCGCGAGGCGCAGCGCCTCCTTCGGCAGGGGCGGAGCGGCCTCGGGCATCGGCGGGAGCGCGATGCGCCGCCACGTGACGATCGCCGAGTAGGGGTACGGGGCCGCCTCGGGGTGGGTGGGGGCGGGGTACCGGCGGATGCAGCCGCCGATGGTCGCGGCCGCGCCGGCGACGAGCAGGAGCACCACCGTGAGGGTGAGCCGAACGCGCTCGTCCCTGCTGCTCACAGCCCCAGGACGTCGTTCATGGAGTACAGCCCGGGCTTCCGATCGGCCGCCAACAGCCAGCGCGCGGCGCGAACGCCTCCGCGGGCGAAGGTGTCTCGGTCCCACGCTCGGTGGGTCAGCTCCAGCCGCTCGCCGTGGCCGACGAGGTAGACGGTGTGCTCGCCCACGACGTCGCCGCCGCGCAGCGTCTGCACGCCGATCTCGGCATCGGTGCGTGCGCCCGTCTCCCCCACCCGGGAGGGGACGGCGCGATCCCGCCCGCCCGCGGCGTCCACGAGCAGCCACGCGGTGCCGGACGGAGCGTCGACCTTCTTGCGGTGATGCATCTCCAGCACTTCGATGTCCCAGCCCTCGCCGAGGCTCGCGGCGGCCTGTTCGACGAGGCGGCGCAGGACGGCGATGCCGGTGCCGGTGTTGGCGGCCTGCACCACGGGAACCCGCTTGGACAGCTGCCGAAGGTGCTCCTGAAGCTCCCCGGTCAGGCCGGTGGTGCCGATCACCAGGGGGCGGGGATGCTCCGCCAGCTGCTCCAGCAGCGGGCCGGTCCAGTCGGGGTGGCTGTAGTCGATGACCACGTCCGCCTCCGCGGCGCGGTCGGCGAGGTCGAGGCCGTCCGCCTCACCGACGAGGCGGAGCACGGCGGTGCCCATGCGGCCGTCGCCGCTGACGAGGACCCGAGCCACGTCGCTAGCCTTCGAGCTTGGCGTTGGAGCTCATCTCGACCGTGCGCGCCTCGGTGACGTCCCGGTCGGGGAGGTCCGAGGGGCCCAGGCTCGACCGCGGGCCCGCTTCCCGGTTGGGCCGGAGCCCCGCGTCCACGAGCGCACGCTCGACCACCTCGGCGGCGCCTTCGGTCAGCGGCGACAGCGGCAGCCGCAGCTCCGCCGAGGGGATGATCGCCAGCCACGCCGCGGCCGTCTTGACCGGGATCGGGTTGCTCTCGACGAACATCGCGTGCATCACCGGCTGCAGCCGCAGATGAAGCTCAACGCTGCGGTCCAGCTTCTTCCACTCGGTCGCGTCGAACATCTCCACCATCGCGGCGGGGAGGATGTTGCTGATCACGGAGATGACCCCGTCGCCGCCGGCGGCGAGGAACGGCATCACAGTGAAGTCGTCCCCGCTCATCATCGCGAACTCGGGGCCCACGAGGGCGCGGATCGCGGCCGCCCGTTCCAGGGAGCCGGTCGCTTCCTTGATGGCGACGATGCGCTCGTGCTTGGCCAACTCCGCGACCGTGGCCGGGAGCATGTCCACGGCGGTGCGGCCGGGCACGTTGTAGAGGCAGATGGGGAGCCGCGTGTTCTCGGCGACCGTGAGGAAGTGGGAGATCAGCCCCGCCTGGGTGGGCTTGTTGTACGCCGGGGTGACCACCAGCAGCGCGTCGGCGCCGGCCTTCTCCGCGGCCTGCGCCTGGGCCACCGCACCGTGGGTCGAACGAGCGCCCACGCCGGCGATGACGGGCACTCGGCCGAGCACCTCGTCGACGACCTGCTCGACCACGTACGCACACTCGTCGTCCGTCAGGGTCGCCCCTTCGCCGGTGCTGCCGCAGGCGACGATCCCGTGGATCCCGCCCTCGATCTGCTTGCGGACGAGCAGCCGGAGTCCGCCGGCGTCGACGTTCCCCTCCTGCATCGGCGTCACGATCGCCGTCATCACTCCGCGGAACTTCATCCCTGTCTCCTCCACTGCCCCCGAAACACGGTCACGGCGGGTCCCTGCAACTGCACCTTGGCGGCTGCGTCGCGCGGCAAGTGTACCTTCAGGCGTCCACCCGGGACGTGGACGTCGATCACCTCTCCGGAGACCCGTCCCGTGCGCACCGCGGCAACGGCTGCCGCGCACGCGCCGCTCCCGCAGGCCTGGGTCTCTCCGACGCCCCGCTCCCACACGCGCATGCGCAGGCTTCCGTCATCCTGAACGACGACCTGCTCGACGTTGGTGCGGTCGGGGAAGGTCGGGTGGGTCTCCAGGCGGGGCCCAAGGCTCATCAGGTCGACGTCGGTGAAGACGACGAAGTGGGGGTTGCCCATGTCGATCCGGAAGCCGTCCACGCCGTCGACCGTGATCGGTTCGTCGTCCATCATCTGGGGGACCGCGATCTCGACTCGGACCTCGTCGCCGACGCGCTCGGCGGCCACGGGTCCGGCTGCGGTCTGCACCGGGGCGCCGTCGGTCCAGGCGCCGTCCTCGACCAGCCGCTGCACGACGCACCGCAGGCCGTTGCCGCACATCTCCGCCACCGAGCCGTCGGCGTTCCAGACGGTCATCGAAGCAGGCTCGCGGCCGACCACGAGCACGCCGTCGGCGCCCACGCCGGTGCGGCGGTCGCAGATCGGAATCGCATCGGTGGGGGAGGCCCCGGGGGGCAGGTCGGTCCGGTACACGACGACGAAGTCGTTGCCGGCTCCGTGCATCTTCACGAAGTCGACGGGGTCGATCTCAGAACCTCACGAGCGCCGTGATCTCGCCGCCGAACGTGAACGCTCGGTAGTCGCCGTAGACCGGGCCCGGGAAGAAGAAGCCGGCGGTGGCGCCGACCTCGAACGCTTCGAACAGCGTGTAGCTGGCGCCCAGGTCGATCTCGGCGCCGTAGAAGTTGGGCTCGTCCTCACCGAACGCGGCGGGCACGACCGGGAACGCCAGCACCGCCGACAGGCCGGCCTTTAGGTCGTCCCGGATGTCCACGTGGAACCGAGGGCGCAGGTAGAAGGCGTTGCTCACGCCCCCGCCGCTGACCGCGCGGGACAGGTCCTGGTTGCCGTTCTCTTCGTCGGCGAACTCGCCGATGGCGAAGGTCGGCATCGTCTCTTCGAACATCATCAGGGCGACGTTGTGGTCCCGGTCGAACCGCATCGTGTGCCACTCGTTGTCCGTCGGGTCCTTGTCGCCGGTGGCGAGGCCGACCTCGAGGCCAGCGTCGATCGGGTTGATCTCGAGGCCCACCCGCAGCACGCCGCCGCCCGAGAGGAGCTTCAGGTCGTCGATGCCGATGTCGGTGGTGGTCGCCTTGCCCCACAGGATCATCGCCTCCAGCTCCGCCGTGATGGGGCCGAGCTGGGTCGCGCCGTACAGGTCGGCGTGCAGCACATTGAACTTGTTGCTGGGCTGGCGGGTCCAGCGCACGTAGGCGCCGATCTGGTGGACCTCGCCGAGGTAGCCGCCCGACAGCAGCAGGGAGCTGGTGTCGTCGTTGCGGTTGATGAAGCCCTCGGCGCGGGTGTCGAACGCCAGGTTGATGCGGACCGGGTCCAGGGCCGAGGTGCTGACCTGGATGCGGTCGACGGTGTCGCCCCAGTCGCAGGTCTCGCAGCTGCCGTCGTTGGCGAGCAGGCCCATGCCCCAGTGGCTGCCCATGCGGCCGACCTTGATGTCGACGTACGGCGTGTAGATCTCAGCCCACGCCCGGCGCAGGAACAGCGACTCGGCGTAGTCGTCGCCCGGGACCACCGACGCCGACAGGGGCAGCGGCTCGTCGAACGCGTCGCCGTTTTCCTGGGTGGCACCCGCGGCGGCCTGGATCTGCGGGTTGGTGCCGAACTTCAGCGCGTCGAACACGTCCAACTGCACGAACACGTGGACGTTGTTGTTGATGCGGAGGTGCGGCTGCAGGAGCATTTTGTGCTCCATGTAGGTCCGCAGTCCCTCGGCGGTCTCGTCCTCGCGGTCGAGGCTGAGGGAGTCGAACATCTTCGCCTGGAAGCGGTAGTAGCCGTCCAAGCGGAACTCCACCGCCGAGGCGGCCGTAGGAGTCAGCAGGATCCCGAGCAACAAGAAGGCCGGGAAAGCTCGCATAGCAGGTCGCATGAACGGTCCCAAAAAGGGGGGCGGGCGGCGAAGCCGGCAGGTAGTACCACCCCGGTTGCGGCACGTCAAAGCTCCAGCGCACTGGTACATTCCCCGCCTTCCGGAGAAAACTCGATGCCCGGCACCCACGGCCTGACCCTCACCGCCCACATCCGCAATACCCAATCGCTGCACCCCGAGGCGCGGGGCGAGCTGTCGGCGCTGCTGACCCAGGTTGGCGTCGCGGGGAAGATGATCTCCAGCAAGGTCAACATGGCGGGCCTGCTCGGGGTGCTCGGCAGCACCGGCAAGATCAACGTTCAGGGCGAGATCGTGCAGAAGCTGGACGAGATGGCCGAGGACGTCATGCAGGACATCGTCGGCGGCTCCGGCCTCGTCTGCGCGATGCTCAGCGAGGAGCGCAAGGACATCCTCGAGATCGAGACGGGCGGCCGCTACGTCATCGCTTACGACCCGCTCGACGGCAGCTCCAACATCGACGCCAACGTCAGCATCGGGACCATCTTCAGCATCTTCAGGAAGCTCAGCCCCGGCACGGAAGTGACCCGCGCGGACACGATGCAGAAGGGCTGCGAGCAGGTCGCCGCCGGCTACATCCTCTACGGAAGCTCGACGGTGTTCGTGTACACCGCCGGCGAGGGCGTGCACGGCTTCACGCTGGACCCGTCGGTCGGCGAGTACATCCTCAGCCACCCGGACATCCGGCTCGACGGCAAGTGCAAGTGCTTCAGCATCAACCAGTGTAACGCCCCCTACTGGGACGCCTGGGTGCACGACTGGATCGCCCGGGTGATGGAGCGGAACGACGCCGACAAGCGGCGCATCAGCGGCCGGCACATCGGCTCGCTCGTGGCCGACTTCCACCGCAACCTCATCTACGGCGGCGTCTTCGCCTACCCGACGGACGCGCGGTCGCCCAAGGGCAAGCTCCGGCTGATGTACGAGGCGAGCCCGCTGGCCTTCATCGCCGAGCAGGCGGGCGGCTACGCCAGCGATGGGCGCATCTCGATCCTGGATCTGGAGCCCGAGGAGCTGCACCACCGGACCGGCCTGATCATCGGGAACCGACCCGAGGTCGAGCTTGCGGAGGACTGTGTGGGACGCGCGTCTATATAGTCCTAGGTGATGCAGGTCCCGTTTCAGCTTGGCCGCTACAAGGTGGTCGGCCAGGTCGGCGCTGGAGGGTTCGCCACGGTCTACCGGGCGAAGGTCGAAGGCGACATGGGCTTCAGCCGCGACGTCGCGCTGAAGGTGCTGCACCCCCACATCACCAGCGAATCGCCCGACGTCGTCGCCATGCTGGCGGACGAGGCGCGGCTCCTGTCCCGCATGCAGCACCCCAACATCGTCTACGTGCAGTGGTTCGGCCGCATGGCCAACCCGGACGGGGGCGAGCTGTTCGGCATGACGATGGAGTACGTCGAGGGGCGCTCCTGGAGGTCCGTGCTGCAGGAGGCGCAGCGTGGATCCGAGGGGGTCCCGATGTCGGTGATCCTGGACGTGCACACGGACATCGCGCGGGGGCTGGAGTTCGCTCACGGCCTCACGGGTGACGACGGTCACAGCCTCGGCCTCGTCCATCGAGATTTGAAGCCGGACAACATCATGGTGTCCTCGCGCGGGGTCGTGAAGCTCCTCGACTTCGGCATCGCCAAGGCCCGCGACCGCCTCGCGTCGGCGACCGAGACGGACCTGGTTCGCGGCACGGTCCACTACATGTCCCCCGAACAGGTCTACGGCGTGAAGGACCTGGACTTCCGCTCCGACCTCTTCTCGTTCGGCGCGATGCTCTTCGAGGCGATCGTCGGCACGCGGATGATCGAGGCTGACACGGTGATTCCCGCGGTTCGCGAGATCGCGGACTTCGATCCCACGCCCCCGCTGGGCATGGTCGCGGCGGTTCGGCCCGAGTTGGTGCCGATTCTGGAGAAGCTGGTCGCCAAGGAGCGCGACGACCGCTTCGAGTCGACGTCGGAGCTCGTGGAAGCCCTCGTCCGGGCCCGCGGCGTGGTCGAGGCGAAGCAGCCGACGACGGCCTGGTTGGCCGCCCGCGCCGAGCCGCTGGGGGAGACGCAGGCGGTCAAGACGCCGGCCGATCTCCGGCGGTCCGCTCAGCGAGACGGTCGACATCAACACCGACGGGACCACCGCCAAGGAGCCGGCGGTGCTGCCGGTGCCCCCGGCCGGCACCGAGACCCGGCCGATGGTCCCCGCGGAGCCGAAGCGTTCGGGGTCAGAACCGCTGCTGGGGGCCGTGCTCGTGCTGATCGGGATCGTGCTCGGCACGCTCGCCCCCAAGTGGTTCGCGTCCGAGCCGGCCGTCGAGGAACCGACCGCCGCACCGGTGGTGGAGGAGCCGACGCCCCTGCCGGCCGAACCCGAGGACGACCCGACGATCGAGGACGACGGCGTCGCCGCCCTGGATGACGTCGCTGCGCTGGACGACGTGGCCGGCGCGGGGGACGTCAACGGGGATGGCTTCGCCGACGTGCTCGTGGGCGCCGATGAATACGACGGATGGGGCAACGACACCGGTCACGCCTGGCTGTACATGGGCTCCGCGGGCGGGGGTCCTCCAACCACCGCCGCCTGGACTGGGGACGGCCCCAGCGGCGGATCGAACTACGGCATCTCCGTTGCAGGCGTCGGCGACGTCAACGGGGACGGCTACTCCGACGTGCTCGTGGGTGCCTTCGACGCCGAGGACGGTGAGGGCGACGAAGGCCTCGCCTACCTGTACCTGGGCGGGATCGCGGGGCTGTCCCCCACCGAGTCCTGGATCGGCCAGTCCAACGTCGAGACCGCCGTCTTCGGGTACACGGTCGCGGCGGCGGGCGACATGAACGGCGACGGGTACGCGGACTTCGTGGTGGGCGCGCCCGAGTACGAGTCCACCGGCGCCACCAACGATGAGGGGGCGGCGTACCTCTTCTTCGGCGGGCCTTCAGACCCGGTCCTCGGGCTGCAGATCGAGTCGGACGAAGGCAACAACTGGATGGGCCGCTCGCTGGCGGCCGGGGACGTCAACGTCGACGGCCGCGGAGACGTTTTGGTCGGGTCGCCGCTGGCCGACGCGGTCCCCTCGGGCGACAACAACGTCGGCAACGTGGAGCTCTGGACGGGCTTCGGCGCGCCTCCCGAGCAGCCGCCGCTGACCAACCCGAGCGGCACGGCCGCGTTCGTGTACGACGGGCTCACGGCGGGCGACAAATACGGCTCGTCGGTGGCATCGGCGGGGGACGTCAACGGGGACGGCTACGACGACTTCATCGTCGGCTCGCCGTTGCTGGATGGCAGCTCCACCGCGGAGGGCGCGGCGTTCGTCTACCTGGGCGGTCCGTCGCCGCTCAGCACCGGCCCCTTCTGGTTCCAGGCGGGCGGCGTGGCGGGCGCCTGGTTCGGCTACCACGTGGCCGGGATCGGCGACGTCGACGGGGACGGCTACGAGGACATCGCGGTGGGCGCCCCCAAGCACACCGAGGCGGAGACCGAAGAGGGCGCGGTGTTCGCCTACTCTGGAGGCCCCGCCGGCATTGGCACGCTCTGGACGTGGTCGGCCTTCGGCGGGGAGGCGGAGTCCGACTTCGGCGTCGTCGCCCGCGCCGGCGACCTCAACGGTGACGGCTTCGCTGATCTCGCGGTCGGGCAGCAGTGGTGGGACAGCCCCGCCGCCAACGCGGGCGCTGTGAGCGTCTTCTATGGGTCCGCCGACGGCCTCCCCGCCACCGCGGACGAGTTGCTGGAGGGGACCGCGGCGGGGGGCGATCACTTCGGCTCGTCCGTTGACGGCGCCGGCGACGTCAACGGCGACGGGTTCGATGACCTCATCGTCGGGAGCCAGTACTACGACAACAGCAGCGACGTGGACTCCGGCCGCGCCCAGATCTTCCTCGGCTCGGCGGCCGGGGTGTCCACCTCGTCCTTTTGGTCGAGCACCGGCACGACCGGCGGGCAGTGGCACGGTCACTCGGTCGCGGGCGCCCAGCCCGTCGACGGCGACGGGCTGGGCGACGTCATCGTCGGGCGCCACCGCCACAGCACGACCCTGGACCAGCGCGCGGGCAAGGGGCTCGTCTACTTCGGGAACACCTTCTTCATGTCGACCAACCCGGACTGGGAGACGACGGGCGAGGAGGACTTCGAGTTCCGCGGCTTCTCCGTCGATGGCGCCGGCGACGTCAACTGCGATGGGTACGCGGACGTGATCGTGGGCTCCCAGGGCGAGGACCAGGGTAACGCCAACAACGCCGGCGGGGCGAGGGTCTTCCTCGGCTCCCCGACGGGCCCCGCGGCCGACCAGGCGCTCGTCGTCCAGAGCTACCAGGAGGATGCAGAGCTCGGGCGCGCGGTCGCCGGCGCGGGCGATCTGGACGGGGACGGCTGCGGCGACATCATCGCCGGCGCCCCCTTCTTCGACGCCGACGGGGGCATCGGCAACGACGACGAGGGGCGGGCCTGGGTCTGGATGGGCCACTCGGACGATGCCGGCCCCACCGGCGTGAGCCGCGTGCCGATCCCGATCGACACCATCACGGGGCTTCCGGTCCCCCCGCGTGGGGCGATGGAGGGCACATCGCTCCAGCTCGAGGTGCTGGGACGCACTCTGTTCGGCCGCACCGACGTCACCTTCGACCTCGAGGTGAAGGAGCACGGGGTGCCGTTCGATGGGGTGGTCACGGATTCGGTCTCGGGGCTCGATACCGGCGCCAACGGCACGACGATCCTGTACCAAACCGGTCCGCTGGCGGAGCAGGCAGCGGACCACTGGCGGACCCGCCTGCGCCTCGACCCGGCCGACGGCGCGCCGCAGTCCCGCACCCGCTGGATCGACGGCGGGTGGGGTGGCGAGCCCGAAGGCGTGCACTTCCGCACCGGCTGCGAGTTCGGCGACGCCGACGAGGACGGGATCTGCGACGAAGAGGGCGACGACGACGACGCGACGGACGACGACGACGCGACGGACGACGACGACGCGACGGACGACGACGACACCACCCCGGAGCCGACCGAGCCCGTCGACATCCTCGTGCCCGCGGGCTGCGTCTGCGCCTCCTCGATCGCCCCCGACCCGGCCCCCGCCGCCCTCGTCGCCCTCCTCCTGGGACCGCTGGCGCTCATTCGACGCTCCCGTTCTCGCCGCACTTAGGGCACCCTCCTGCGCCGGAAGGAGAGGGCTCGTTTGCAGGCCGGCACGCGCCAATCACTGGACCGACGTTGGTATCGCGGGCTCGTCGAGCCGGTGCTGCCGACCGTGCAGTCCGCCCTGAAGCAGGTGGAGGACGTCTCGGGCAGCGACCCGTGGGACGTTCCCCGGACCGGCCTCGGGGGCGCCGTGGTCGTGCACGTTGCGCGCGGCTTTGGGAGCCGGGGCTGGAAGCGCTCCGGCAAGCTCGCCGTGCTCGCGGTCGAGGCCTACAACCAGCGGGTCTTCCTCGGGGTGCCCGAGGGGGCGGACCGCGACGCCCTCCTGGAGCGCGACGTCGGCCGTTTGCACCGAGTCTGGTCCGATCTCCTGAAGCGCGACGGTGCGCTCGTGGGGCGGGTGTTGGACCGCATGTTCGCCTCGTCTCCGTCGGTGGGCGACGACCAGGTTCCCGAAGCGGTGCTCTTCCTTCGCGGTGCCGTCGCGGCCGGGGTCGTCGCCGGCGACGTGCCGGACCCGGTGCACGCGCTGCTGGACCGGCACGCCACCTGGCTCGGCCTGGCGTGGGAGGCGGCGGGCGGCTCGCTCGATCCGGCGGGGTGGACCGGGGCTCTCCGCGCTGTCGGCCTGAGCGATGGGGCGGCCCCCGACCAGTTCGGCGCCGTCGCGCGGCAGCAAGCGTCCGCGTCCCTCGCGCCCCTGCCGCAGGGCACCGCCGCTGAGCTGTTCGAGTCGATCCTCGGCCACCTCGCGCCGGAGCAGGCGTCGGTCCGAGAGCCAGCCGCGTGGGAGCCGCACCTCGCCCCCGAGCCGAGCCCATTGCATCGCCGGCCGTTCGCCGACGGCACGCCCCTGGGGGAGTTCCGAGATCGGTGGATCGACGCGATCGAGGTCTCGATCCAAGAACTCGCCAGCACCGACAGCGCCATCCTCGCGCGGGCCGTCCGCTACCTCCACGCCCAGGGCGGCAAGCGGGTCCGTCCTTTGATGGTGCTCGCGGCGGCGCAGGCGGCGAGCGGGGATCCCCAGCGCGCCCTCGCGGCGGGGGCGGCGGTGGAGTGGTTGCACCAGGGTTCGCTGGTCATTGACGACATGGTCGACCGCGCGGCCTTGCGGCGGGGCGGGGCGACGCTCCACACGGCGACGTCGGTGCCGTTCGCGGCGGGGGTGGCGGCGTTCGTGTTCGCCCGCATCCACCGGGCGTTGCGGGGTATGCATCCGGCGATCCGGGACCACCTCGTGGACGCGGCGGCGGCGCTGGCGGAGGGGGAGCGTCAGGAGCTTCACCACACCGGCGATCTGAGCCTGGATGCGACGGGCTACTACCGCATCATCGAGGCCAAGACGGCCCGCCTGTTCGCGGCGGCAGCCGCGGCCGGGGCGTTGAGCGTGGAGGCTCCGAAGTCGACGGCCAAGGCGCTCGCCCGGTACGGCCGGGAGGCGGGGCTCGCATTTCAGATCATCGATGACGTCCTGGACTACACGGGCGACGAGCGCACGTTGGGCAAGGTCCCCGGCACCGATCTGCGCGCCGGGAAGATCACCCTCCCGGTGCTGCTGCTGCTGGATCGCGTACCGGAGTCGGACCGCGACCGCCTGGTGATGCTGCTGGGCCGGGACCACGCCGAGGACCACCTCGGCTGGGTTCGGGCCCGAATCGCTGAACACGACGTCGACGTCGACTGCATTGCGCGCGCCCGCGAGCACCTGATTCGTGCGCGCAAAGCGATCGCCGGCCTGCCCGGTGACGAAGGTCGAGCCCGGCTCGAGGAGCTGGCGGGCCGGTTCGTGGAGCGTCAGCGATGACCCGCTCGCCGGTGGACTGGCTCAAGCGAGCGGCGATGTGGCTGTTCACGGGGGTGGTGTGCCTGTCCGGGTACGGCCTCGCGAAGCTGGAGCCGTTCGCGACCCCCGTCGAGTTGACGCTCACCTCGTTCGATCAGGCGATTCCGTTCCTCCCGTGGACGATCTGGCTGTATGGGACCGTGACCGTGGTGAGTCTGATCGCCTGGATCCAGGTTCCGGACCGGCTCGCCGTCGGCCGCTTGTTCTTCACGCTGATGCTTGCCTCGGCCGTCTGTTGGGTGTTCTTCCTGGCGTGGCCGACGACGTACCCCCGGCATCTGTTTCCGCTGCCGGACATCGACTCCGCCACGATCCGCGAGTTCGCCGATCTGCGCGCCGCGGACAGCCCCACCAACTGCCTCCCGTCGCTGCACGTCGCCTTGGCCTGGGGGTTGGCCCTGACCTGGGCGGGGTACCTGAAGAAGCCTTGGGCGCGGCCGCTGCCGATCGTCTGGGCGGTGGTGGTCAGCGCGTGCACGCTGACGACGAAGCAGCACTACGTGATCGATGTGCCGGCGGGGTTCGCGGTGGGCGTGGCGGCCTGGGCGGTGGTCCACCGGACGTTGCGCGCGGATGCGCCGCTGTCGCGCTTCTGGACCCGTCGGGATCGGCCGCTGTCGGCCCTGGATCCGGTCCCCATCGCGAAGCTGCGGGCCAAGGTGGAGGCCCACCAGTGGTCGCTGGACACCATCGACTGGCCGGCCGGTCCGCTGCCGCCGCTGGACCCGTTGATGGTCCGCCTGATCAACGAGGTGACGTACATCGAGGAGATCGCGGGGCTCAACTTCCGGCTGCTGGCGGAGGCGAGCGCGGACGAGGATCTCCAGGTCCTGTACAGCCTGTTTGCGGACGAGGAGCGTCGCCACGCCGATGGGCTGCGTAAGGTGCTGGAGCTCCACGGCGCGCCGATTCGACCGCCGGGGTTGGGGAACGCGCTCGTGCTGGATCAGTTCGACACGCTGGATCCGACCTCGGACGCGGACGCGGCGTTGGTGGCGGTGAGCAACCCGGTGTTCGAGACGTTCCTGGATGCGGGCACGATCCCGTTCCTGCGGGAGCACCCCGCGCTGCAGAGCCCCGCCTTCGACGAGTTCGTGGCCCGGGTGTGCCGGGACGAGGCCGCTCACATGGGGCTGAACTGGACGATGACGCGCGAGCGGGCCCGGGACCTGGCGGGCTGGCGGGGCCTCCGGCTCCTGGCGAACCCGTCGATCTACCGGGGCATGATCGCGATGCCGTTCATGAGCCTGGACGTCTACGCCCTCGCCTACCGTGCGGGGTACGACTTCCGCACCCTGGTGCCGCCGTTCAAGCGGCTGTGGCGGCAGCACGATCGTTACCCCGAGCTGGGCCGCTACCCGCTGTGGTGGATGTTCCGAGCCTTCTGCGCCTGCGGCCTGGTGGCGACGACCGTCGCGCTGGCCCTGCACCGGGCGGGGATCTTCTTCGGCGCCTTCTGGACGACGTTCACAGCGGCGACCGACCGCGTGGCGTGGCTGCTCTTTGGCCGCGCCCTCCTGCGCCGTCGGGGGCTCCCGGAGCCGTAGGTCAGTTTCCCGTCTGGAGCCGCACCTCGATGAGGGCGGCGCGCACGACCCGGTCGATCTCGCTGAGCCGCATGGCGCGGAAGTCCCGTCCCTGGAGGGTCTCGACGCCGCCTTCCCAGCACATGCGCTGGGCATCCTCGAGATCGCGCACGAAGTCCTTGCCCAGCTCCCGGCGCCCGGACTGCCAGTCCGTGGGCGGCGCGCGGCCCAGGTCCAGATCGCGTAGGGCACGACCGCGATGAGGATCGCGAGCACGATTTTCCCTTCGATCCACCACATCAGTCCGCCGCCGATCAGCGGCAGCGCGAGCAGGAACAGGCCGAGTTCGTCGAGGTCGCCGAGCACCCAGAGCGGGCTGAACAGCAGGTGCAGGAACGCGGCGGCGGGCCGACGCTGGGCGGAACGAACCGGGGTGAGGTCGTCGACCCTGGCGGTGTTGGTTCCGGTGGAGGGACCAAACCGGGGTGATGTCGTCGACCTGGCCCCAGTGGTGGCGGTGGATGCCGCCATCAGCGGGGTGAGGTCACGGACCTCGGTGGGGTTGTGACGGTGGACCCCGCCGTAAGTGGGTTGAGGTCATCGACCTGGCCCCAGTTGTGGCGGTCGATCCCGCCCAACCCGGATCCCAGCGCAACATCCGTCCGCTAGCGTGACCCCGATGCGCTGGTGCCTCCCGCTCCTGGTCCCCCTGCTCGCGGCCTGCCCCATCGCCGTCGCCCCGCCCGACTGGTGCGACGGAACCGCCCGCTTCGACTACGCCCCCGACCGCGAGGCCGGCCCCACCGCGTACCCCGACGACTTCTGGACGCTGCCCGGAGACACCCCCACCGGCCTGCAGATCCACCTCCAGCCCGACCAGATCCCCGGCATCGAGGAGACCTTCGGCAACGTCGGCTCCTACCTGTCCGTATTCGATCACCTCTCCGAACTGGACGGCTGGGGGCTGACCGCGGGCATCGTCATGCCGTTCACTCGGCCCCTGAACCCGCTGACCCCCGACGACGTCGCCATCGTCGCGTTCCCCGAGGCTGGCGGCCCCATCGTCATCGCGGCCGACCCCCAGATGACCGACTTCGACCGCACCGTCGTGCTCCTGCCCCGCCAGCCGCTCCCCCCCGGAACCCTCGCAGCCGCGGCGATTTTCACCTCCGCCACGGGTACCGACGGCACCTGCGCGGGCCCCTCCCGGGATCTCCGGGAGCTGCTGTCCCCGGAGACGGAACTGGACGACGGCATCCCCGCCGACGTCCGCTCCCCCGACTACGCCGCCGCCGCCGCCGCCCTCGGCCGCCCCGTCGAAGACATCGCGGCGATGCTCACCTTCACCACCCAGTCTGCGACCCGGCTGTCGTACCTCGTGCGCGACGACATCCTGAGCCGCCCCGCGCCCACGCCGACCGCCCCCTTCGCCTGCGCCTACGAGGCCGCCAACGACTGGACCGTCTGCGACGGCACCATCGACGTGCTCGACTACCGCCGCGAAGACCACACCATGGACCCCCTCGGCGACGGCGCCCCCCTCGGCGAACACGCCCTCCCCACCCGCGCCTGGCTCCCCGGCAACGGCACGGGGGGCCCGTTCCCCACCATTTTGTACGGCCACGGGCTCTCCCACGACCGCTCCCAGGGCACCAAGATCGCCCGTGAGGTCGTCGCCGGTGGCGTCGCCGTCCTCGCCGTCGACGCCGTCGAACATGGCGACCACCCCAGCCGCACCGAAGCCCCCCTCGAGCTGCTCGAGGCGCTCACCTTCTTCGGCATCCAGTTCTCCCCCTCGTCGGTCGACGGCCGCCTCATCCGCGACAACTGGCGGCAGTCCACCTTCGACAAGCTCCAGGTGGTCGAACTCGTCGCTGACGGCTTCGACGTAGACGGCGACGGCACCGACGATTTCGACCTCCAGCAGCTGCAGTACGTCGGGATCAGCCTCGGGGCGATCATGGGACCCGAACTCCTCACCCTCAGCGACGCCTTCACCGCCGGCGTACTCAACGTCCCCGGAGGCCGCACCACCGGCATCATCCAGGACAGCGATCTCTTCTCCCCGCTGTTGGACGTCATGGCTCCCGAAGGCACCACGCAGGGCGACATCGCCCGCTTCTTCCCCCTGCTCCAGACCATCGTCGACCCCGGCGACTCGATGGTGTGGGCGCCGCGCGTCCGAGACGTGACCCCCCAGATCCTCGTCCAGATCGCGTACCAGGACGGCACCATCCCCAACTCGACCAACGAAGCGGTGAGTCGAGCCTTCGGAATCGACGGGGTGGGCCGCGAGGTCTGGCCCATCGCGGACGTCGACTTCGTCCCCGGACCCGTGCCCGACGCCGGCATCACCCAGTTCGACGAGGTCACCCGCAACGGCGAGGTCGAGACCGCCGGCCACGACAACATCTTCTCCAGCGACGAGCCCTGGGCCGCGATCGAACACTTCCTCGCGACCGGAGAGGTCGTCGACCCCTACAGTCCCGACTGATGCCGGCCGAACAGACCCGACAACAACTGCTGGAAGCGACCTTCGCCAGCCTCGTGGAGGTCGGCTACGCGCGCACCTCCACCCCCGAGGTGCTCCGCCGCACCGGGATCTCGCGGGGCGCCATGCTCCACCACTTCCCCACCAAGCTCGACCTCGTGTCCGCGACCATGGACTACGTCTTCGACAAGCGGCTGGCGGAGTACCGCGAGGCGTTCGCCAACCTCGTCGTCCCCGAAGGAGAGTCCAAGGCCGTCGCCGCCATCGATCTGCTCTGGGATCTGGTCCGCGGACCGACCTACCACGCGTGGCTCGAGCTGGTCGTCGCCGCCCGCACCGACCCCGAGCTGATGGAGCGGATCCGCACCATCGACGCCCGCTTCGACAAGAACGCGGCCGAGCTGCGCGAAGGCTTCTTCCCCCCGATGGAGGTCAAGGACGCCAAGATCTACCGCGTCGCCCTCCGCTTCACCTTCGCCACCCTCAACGGCTTGAGCCTCGTCGGCATCCACGAGGACCACGAGGACCTGCAGCCCGTGGTCAACGCGCTGAAGCAGCTCGCCGGCCTCGTCGACCAGTACCAGCGGGGCTAGTCCATGGGCTTCGACCAACGCGTCCAGGAGCTGCCGTTCCTGGGGATCGGCGTCTCCACCGAGTACGGCGCCGCCACCGCCCCCGGCTCCCTCGACCTCCGGCGCTTGCGGGCCGAACGCCCCGAGTTCGCCGCGTTCCTCGAAGTGGGTCTGGAGACGGTCAAGGGGCTGGACGGATCCAGCGCCGCGTGGGCCGCTGCGGGCCTGCCGACCACCTACCACTTCCTCGACATCAACCTCGACGAGCCCGAAGACTTCGATGACCTGTGGCTCGATCAGCTGCGCGCGTTCGCCGCCCAGATCCAGCCCGCGTGGCTCTGCGGCGACGCCGGCGCGTGGCACTTCGGCTCCCGCGAGGCCGCCCACATGCTCCTGCTGCCGCCGATCCTCACCGACGATGGCGCCACCGAACTGGCCGAAGGGATCGTGCGCCTGCGCGAGGCGACAGGCCTGGAGGTGATCCCCGAGAACCCACCCGGCGCGGTCTACCTCGGCGACCTCCACCTCCTCGACTTCTTCGCCCGCGTCTGCGAACGCGCCGACGCCGGGATCCTCCTGGACTGCGCCCACCTCGCCATCTACCAGGAGGCCGCCGGCCACGAGCCGACCGCGGGGCTCGACGGCTTCCCCCTCGATCGCGTGGTCGAGATCCACGTCGCCGGCGGCGAACCCCGCACCGTGGACGGCTACGACTACATCGAGGACTCCCACACGCTGTCGGTGCTCCCCCAGACCTGGGCCATCGTCGACCGCGTCGCCCCCGCCGCGACCGAGCTCCGCGCCGTCGTGCTCGAGTGCGATCGCAACCCCTTCGAGGTCGTCGTCCCCGGCTACGAGGCCCTCGCCCGCCGCTTCGACGGCACCCCCTTCGGAGCCCGCCGATGAGCGCCCGCGCCCTGCAACGCGTCGCCATCCGCATGCACCACGACCCCTACCTCGTGGCCGCGGTCTACGACGATCCCGACGCCGCCCTCGCGGACGAAGAGCTGACCGCCGACGAGCGGGCGATGCTGATCGCCCCGGACCAGCGTGCCTGGGGCACCGACCCCGCCCGCGTCGACCGGGTGCTCGAAGCCCTCCGCCGCGAGCTGCCGGTCAGCTGCGCCATCGTCGAGTTGGCCTCCGGGAGCCGGCGCGCCCTCCTCCGCTTCTTCTCCGACGAGGCCTTCCACGACTGCGTCAGCAACCGCGGCGTGCTCGTCTTCGCCTTCGCCGACTGGCTTCAGGACCAGGGCCGCGAGGGCCGCTGGGGTCGCATCCGGCTCACCGCTGTGGCGACCCTGGAAGGGGCCTGCGCGCGGGTCCGCCGGGGACTGCCCGGCGACGGCCTCACGGTCGAACTCCCCGATGGAACGATCGAGCTGTTCGCCGCCCTCAGCGCGGCCCTCCCCACCGGCCGGGTACCAGGACTCAACCGCCTGCCGCGTCTTCGGAGCGAGCCGTCCGAGTACCTCCGCGTCGAGCGAAAAGAGGGCCCCGGCGCCGAACTGTCGGTCTACGCGGTGGAGCCCTGACACGAACTGCCCTTGCCGAAATGCCCCCCTCGACATCACGATGGGGGACGTGGGCCGACTCTTCCTCCTCCTGGTGATCGTCGGCTGTGGGGCCCCCGAGGAGCTGCCGCCGCCCCCCGGGGACGACCCCGGAACGGTGGAGATCGAGCCCCTCGAGGACCCGGTCCGGATCGCTGGAAGCGGCGTCTTCTTCGCCCCCGCGGGCGCCCCCATCGACCACGTCACCCGCCTCGCTTGGGACGTCGAGGACCGTTGGCTCGACGACTTCACCGGCGGCTTCGCCGTGCTCGACTGCGACGGCGACGGGGACCTCGACCTGCTCTTCACCAGCGGCGACGGCGAGCACTCGCTCCATCGCAACGCCGGGGACGCCACCTTCGAGCGGGTCGACGACGCCGGCGTCGCTTTCCCCGGCGACGCCACCGCCTCCGCTTCGGTCGCGGATTTCGACAACGACGGCGACTCCGACGTGCTCCTGCTCGTGCAGTTCGGCCCCAACCGGCTGCTCGTCAACGACGGCGCCTGCCGCTTCGAGGACCAGGCCGACGCCCTCGGCCTGCACGACGCCCACCGCTCCCTGCACGCCACCTGGGTCGACCTCGATCGCGACGGCCAGCTCGACCTCTACCTCACCAACTGGGCCTCCGCCGTCGGCGAGGACCAGCCCGACGTGCCCGCCGACCCCCACCCCGACCGGCTCTGGCTGCGCTCGCCCGACGGCGGCTTCGTGGATGCGACCGACCAGCTCCTCGCGGACACGGCCGAGGCGTTCGGCATGGTCAGCGGCTTCCTCGACGTGCCCGCCGACGGCGACTTCGAGCTGATCCAGACCAACGATCGGGGGGGCCTGTTCGTGGGCAACCGGCTGTTCGACAACCTCGGCCCGGACGCCGACGGCCGGCTGCAGTGGGAGGACGTGACCGAGGCCCGCGGCTTCGTCAGCGATCCGGACGGCATGGGGCTGGCGTTCGGCGACATCGACGGCGACGGACACGTCGACATCTTCAACTCGGGCAACTTCGAGACGGTCTTCCGCAACCTCGGCGACGGCTCCTTCGTGGACGTCGGCCTCGCCGCCGGCCTCGACTCTCCCGATCCGACGAGCTTGTCCTGGGGCGGCTCCCTCCTGGATGTCGACGCCGATGGAGCCCTCGACCTCGTGTTCGTGCGCTCCTCGTTCTGGGACCTGGGCCCCGACTTCCCGCCCCAGTACGAGGACGTCGCCCGCTTCTTCCGCAACACCAACGGGAGCCCCGAGCTCGTCGCCCAGACCCTCCAGGGCACGCCCCTGGGCGGTGAAGCCAACTGGCGCGCGGCGGCGGTGGCCGACCTCAACGGCGACGGGTTCGAGGACCTCGTCATCTCGGTTGTCGAGGAAGCCCCCCGCATCGCCCTCACCAACCCCCCGGACGGCGGCTACGTCGTGCAGGTCGAGCTGGTCGGGACCCTGAGCAACCGCGACGGCCGCGGCAGCGTCGTCGAGCTGGAGACCCCCTCCGGAACCCAGCTGCGGTGGCCCGGCGCGGTCGAGGCGTACTCCACCGGCACCCCCGCGACCGTGGCGTTCGGGGTCGGGTCGGCGTCCTCGGTCGGCCCCCTCCGAGTCCAGTGGCCGTCCGGTCAGGTCCAGGAGGTCGCGACCGTCCCCGCCGGAAGCCGGGTGGTCCTCGTCGAACCCTCGGGGGCGCTGTGAGTCGGCTCCTCGCCCTCGCCCTGCTGGGCGTCACGCTGCTCCTCCCCGGCGCGGCCCACGCGCTGACGTGGTGGGTCGACGACGACGCGCAGGCGCAGGCCCTCGAAGAGGCGCTGGCGACCTACTGGCCCGACCACGACCTGGCGATTCGGGCGGGCGTGCCGACCCACCAGCGCGAAGCGATCTGGTACGCCGGCGGCGAGTTGGTGATGGTCGCGGGCGAACGGGTGCGCTGGCAGGCGGCTCCCGAGGGGGATTTCGCCTCTCAGGTGGCGCTGGTACGGAGTTGGCTGCGGGAGCTCCCCGCGGGCACCGACGCGGGCTGGATTCCCCACACCCGGCCGAGCATCAACGGCTTCGGTGTCGTCGCCGGCGGCGCCGGCCTGCGGCTCCCCACCATCGGCTCCGACCTCGCCCTCAGCCCCGCCTCCCCGGCCGGCCACTTCAGCCTCGCCGGCGGCATCGCGTGGCCGGTCTTCCGGATCGGCATGGCGGCCGTCGGGACCTTCGGCGAAGCCGCCGGGCAGGGCGTCAACGGGGTCTCGATCTCCCGCATCTTCGTGGGCGGCATCGCCTCCCTGGTCGCCCCCGCGGGCGTGGTCGAGGTGGAGAACCTCATCGGCTTCGGGGGCCGCATGGTGATGCTCCGGGCCAAGGAGCTCCCGATCGACCCCCAGACCGTGCGTCTGGCCTCCTTCCTGCTCGGCGTGCGCGTCATGGGACGGGCCACTCCGCTGCTGTCGATCGGGGGCGGGATCGGCATCGGAATCGATCTGGCGCCCATCTTCGTAGCGGTCGGCCCCGACGCCTCCCCGGAGCTGCTGTCGCCGGTCACGCTGTCGTTCGAGCTGGCCTTCGCGATCGGCGGGGCCCGCGCCCCCCAGGCTCGTTGATCGAGATTCTGTGAAGGATTCTCCGAGCCCCGACACAGATCAGAACGTGGTGGGCACGTCCGGAGACGCAGCAGCGATCGAGCGCTTCTACAGGGAGCACGCTGAGCGGGTCCTGGCGTGGACACTGCGATTGGGAGGCCCGGCGGTGGACGCCGAGGACCTCACCCAGGAGGTCTTCGCCATCGCTCTGCGCCGCCTCCCCGACTTCCGCGGAGACTCCAAGCCCAGCACGTGGCTGTTCGGAATCACCCGTCGCGTCGTCGCCAACGCCCGCCGCAAAGCCGCCGTCCGCCGCTTCGTGGGGCTGGGGGAGCTGCCCGAGCTGCCGGACACGGCGCCCGGCGCGGACGAAACGGTGGATCGCCTCCGGCGCCGTCGGCAGGTTCAGCTGGCGCTGGAGAAGCTCGGCACGTCGCACCGCGAGGCCATCGCCCTAGTCGATCTCGAGGGGCTCAGCGCCGTGGAAGCGGGCGAGCTCCTGGGCGTGCCCGTCGGCACTATCTACAGCCGCCTGCACCTGGGCCGCCGCGCCTTCGCCCACGCCTTGCAGCGTCAGGGCGTCACCCGCGAGTCCCTCATCGCCGAGCCCGGGGTGTCCCGATGACCATGCCGGGCTGGGTCGTCGACGCGGTCACTCCCACCGACGGTGAGATGGATCGCCTCGAGCATCCCGTCGACGCCGACGTGCTCGCGGCCGTGGTCGACGCCCTCGCTCCGTCGCAGCGCGAAGTGCAGGCCCTGCTGGTCCGGCTTCGCGCGGAGCCCGTTCGCGGTCGGCGCCTCATCCCCGCCTTCGGGGTTGGCGGCGGCAGCTTCTTCGCCTGGGGCCTCGCCCTCGCCGCCGCCGGTGCCGTCGCTGTCGGCGTCGCGACATCGGCCAACGCCCCCGAGCCGGCCCCCGCCGCGCCCGTGGTTCCCCTCGTGATCCCCGCCGAGCGCCCCGCGCCGGTGATCCTGACCGCGCCGCCCCGGCCGGCCGCCCCCGTTCCCCTGTCGGAGCCGCCTGTCATGGCTTCGACTTCGACCCCGACCAGGACGGTCGAGGTCTCCGCCCCGGTCGATCCACTGCCGACCGATCCCACCGAAACGCTGGCCGTCTTGTCGCCGCCTGTCGAGCAGGAACCGCTCGTCGACGACGACGTGGACGTCCGCAACTTCACCCGGATCCAGGAGTCGATCGAAATGAACAGCGCACCTGCGACCACGCTCCACCTGACCGAGTTGTTCCTGCAGCGCCACCCTGACTCGCCGCTGGCCGAGGAGGCGACCATCCTCCGCCTCGAGCTGCTCGCCCAGACCGCCCCCCCGCGGCAGGCGATGACGGCGCTGGACGGCTGGCTGTCGACCCACGTCGACCACCCGCAGTTCCTCCGCCTGCTCGAGGTCCGCGCCGACCTCGCCCGCAACGGCATGCAGAACTGCCGCGCGGCGTTGGCCTCGTACCGCACCCTCGCCACCCGCGCCCGAGGCGCCCGCAAGGCCCGCGCCGAAGCGTTCGGGGGGCTCTGCGCCCTGTCCGAGGGGCTGGACGACGAGGCCCGCGAGTCGCTCGCGACCGCCATCGCCAACCCGTTCCTGCCCGAGGGGCTGCGCTTCGAAGTGACCGAGGCGCTCGCCCACCTCGAGACGATGGGCCGCGTCGTTCCCCTGCGTAAGGCCCAGTGATGACCTCCGCGCTGCCAAAGACGGCGGCGGCGGCCCTCGCGCTGCTCCTGATGGGGTGCCCGCCGGTGCTCGTCGAGTTTGCCCCCGCCGACGATGACGACTCGGTCCCGCCCGACGACGACGACGACGCCACCACCGACGACGACGATACCGCCCCCGAGATCGCCCCGACGCTGGTGACCGCGAGCGTCGTGGACCTGCCGCCCCTGGTGGGTGAGGTCGAGGTTTCGTTCACCGTGTCGGACCCCGACTCGGACGAGGTGTCGGTGGGGATCCGCTTCGCCGCGGGCGCCGACGAGCCGTTCGGTACGGCGACGACGTCCGGCGAAACTACGATCTTCGGGGGACCGCCCCTGGACGACGCCGGGCTCTTCCGGTGGGACACCGCCGCGGACCTGCCCCACGCGGTCTCCGGTGCGCGCCTTCAGCTCTGCCCCGTCGACGCCGAAGGCAACGAGGGCGCCTGCTTCGAGCTGACCGACATGCTCGTCTACAACACCCCGAGCACGTGGGAGGGCGCGTTCTGCGAGCCCGGCACGGTCGAGGGGATGGACTGGCTCGGCGGCCAGGCGCTGGTGCCGCTGTCGGACTGGGAGTGCCTCAACGCGCAGATCACCGAGCCGCCGCTGGAGACCGACTTCACCTCCCGGTTCGGCGTCGTGCTCGTGAACCCCAACGCCGCGCCGGTGGGCTTCACCATCAGCCCGGGGGAGAGCGGCTCCCCCAACGAGAGCTCCGCCCCGTTCCCCACCCCCGCCAGCGGCAGCAGCGTGGGTGAGACCGGAGGCGGTGGCCCCTGCGAGTACGACCTCAACATGGCCGACGTGCACAACGACACGCGGACCTTCTACCTGCGCGAGGCGATCCTCCCCGGAGCCGCCCGCACCACCCGCGGGGCGACTCTGCGTGCGCTCGGGGACCACGTGGCGGTGTACGTCGACGACGAGACGGCCATCGATCTGGACTACGACTGCAGCGACCCGCTGAACTCCGTGGTGCCCGACTCGCTGCCCGCGTTCGGGTTCGACAGCTGCGATCTCCAGCAGGTCGTCGACGTGTTCGACGTCAACGTCTACCCCACCGTCACCGGGCTCTACGGGAGCCCCTCGGACGTCGACAACAACTGCCGCGTCACGGTGCTCCTGAGCCACCGGGTGAACGCCCTGCCGTTGACCGACTCGGATCCCGACAACGACGCGTTCGCGCTGAAGTCCTTCTCCGAGCCGGAGATCGACCTGTGGGAGAGCAACCTGCTGAACAACCCGGACAGCAACGAGGAGGAGATGCTCTACCTCTTCGCGCCGGACCCGATCGGCCTGTGGAGCAACGAGGAGGTCCCCGTCGAGGACTACCTCGACTTCAACCTCGCGGGGCAGCTCGCGATCGCGCTTCAGGACCTCGTCTCGTACGGCACCCACGTAGGTGTCACCGACGCGCTGCTGGCGCCCGGGGCGCCGGCGGGGGACGAGGAAGATGACTGGCTGAACGATGCGATGGGGCTGCTCGCGGCCGATCTCGTCGGCTTCGGGGCGGTCGCTTACCAGGACGCCTGGCTGTACCTCGATCGCTCGCACCTGCAGCCGCTGACGGCCGCCAACACGTTGGCCGACTTCCAGGACCGGGGAGGGCAGTACCTGTTCGCGCGGTACCTCCACGACCTGTACGGCGACGCGATGATCGCGACGATCCTCAGCTCCACGACGACCGGAGCGGCGTCGGTCGAGCTCGTCACGGGCGTGCCGTTCGTCGAGTTCGTGGCGGACTGGGCGTTGGCGATGGCGGTGTCGGGGCAGACCACCGATGCCGGCGGTCCGCTGGTCGCCGATTCGGTGCTCGCGAAGTTCCACGAGCCGTCGTTCCTGACGGTCCCGGAGGTGCCCGCGCCGGGCGATCCGCTGGGGGCCAACGGGTTCCAGCAGGGCTTCAGCGTGCGCGGCGTGAACCTGACCTTCACCGACGGGATTTCGGCCGACGGCCCGGTCGAGGTCGAGCGTCTGCGGGTGGTCGCCGACAACCTCGACTCGCACGTCTACCACCCCCAGGCCGAGTTCAACGGCGTCATCGATGGCGGCTTCGGCACGATGCTCATCCTCGTCGACGGGCTGAGCCAGGAGGTCAACTCGCTGCTGATCGAGACGGCCGACGGCTCCGACCTCGTCGGCCGGGTCGTGAGGCTCGGGGACGCCCATCCCTCGATTCCTGATCTCACCCTCGAGGAGGTCGACGGCGCCGTGCTGACGACGGTGCGGCCGCTGAACGTCACCTTCTTGGACGTGCAGCCGTTGAACTCCGGGCGGGAGCGGCGGGTGATCGGCCGCATCGATCCGGTCAGCTTCATCCAGACGGCCGAGTCGTTCGATCCCGAGCTGCCGGCCCCGTCGGGACCGACGATGGTCGTGGCGGAGCTCCCCGACACCGACCGGTACTCGTTGACGCTCCTGGCGGCGGCCCAGGTCGGCATCCAGGTGGAGCGTCGCTACTCCGACGTGGCCGGTGGGGTCGAGCTGGAGGATCCGTTCGTCGCTATCGTGCTCGCCTCCGACCTCCCCGATCCGTGGAACTACCCCGAGTGGGACTTCGGCCCGGCCGCCGGCGCGTGCGCCGATCCGACGTGGTTTGACTACCCCTCCGTGGTGCCGGACTGGGTCCACGCCCAGGGCGTGCTCGCCTCCGATCCGACCGCGGCTGCTGACAGCGCTCCCGTCGTCGATTGGCTCGCCCCCGAGGACACCGTCTGGGCCGGCGATCCGGCCAGCTGCACGTACGATCACGACGCCGACGGGGTGCCGGACTACTTCGAGGCGCTGCCGATGACGCTGGCGGACCAGATCCGGCAGCGGCAGGCCCAGAACCTGGCCGCCGACCCGGAGTTCTACGCCGATCCCTGGTCGTTCCTCCCCGACTCGCCCGTCGACCCGTCGGCTCCCTTCTTCGGGGCGGACTTCATCGACCTGGACAGCAACGAGTCCCCCGATGACAGCTTCGCGACGTCGCTGCCGGCGCTGGCCCTCGGAGGCCGCGCGGCGCGGGGCGGAGAAGAAGCGGTGTGGACCGGAACGCTCCCCCCCGGTGACTACATCATCGTGGTCGGGGGAACCAACGGAAGCACCGGCCCCTACGACCTCAGCGTCCGCCTGATCGACTGATCTTCGCGTCCGTCGAAGTCCGGCCTACAGCCCACAGCCTACAGCCGGCCCAGCAGGGGCCTAGAAGCCCTGACCGCAGATGAGGTACGCGGCGCCGGAGTCGGTGCCGCCGCTGTCGTTGCCGTGGGCACCGATGAGGAGGTCGCCGTAGCCGTCGCCGTCCGTGTCGCCGGCGCTGGCCACGCTGGCGCCGGCGCGGTCGTTGTAGACCTCGCCCACGAGCGTGACGTCGGCTTCCGCGGCGGAGTTCTTCACGCCGACCTCGACCGGGCCGTAGATGACGTAGGCGGAGCCGCTGTCGGGGCCGCCCGCATCGTTCTGGAGCGCGCCCACGATGATGTCACCGAGGCCGTCGCCGTTGATGTCCTCGGCGACCGTCACCGCGAACCCGAAGGCATCGCCGGCCGAGTCACCGGCCACCGTGGCGTCCGCATGCTCGAGGTCCACGTTGCCGTCGACCGGGCCGTAGACGATGAACGCGGCGCCCGCGTCGGCGTAGCCCACGTCGCTGCCCCAGGCGCCCACCACCAGGTCGGCGATGGCGTCTCCGTTGATGTCCCCGGCGGCGACGGACGCGCCGGCGCGGTCGTTCGGGTCGATGCCGCGCAGCCGGGCGTGCGCCCCGTTGGCCGTCATCACCGCGCTCATGTCACCGCGGAAGAGGTACGCGGCGCCCGTGTCGGGACCGCCTCGGGTCACGCCGGGCGCGCCCACGAGGAGGTCGTCGTGGCCGTCGCCGGTCGCGTCGCCCGCCGCCTCGACCGTGTAGCCGAACCAGTCGTCGCCGCTGGCGCCGAGGATCGTCGTGTCGGCGGAGCTGACCGAGCGCACGCCCATCAGGGGGCCGTGGAAGACGTAGACCGCGCCGACGTCGGTGTACTGCGGAGTGTCGACGCCGTACGCGCCGACGGCGATGTCGGGGTAGCCGTCGTGGTTCAGGTCGCCCGCGCCGGTGACGGAGATGCCGAGGTAGTCGTAAGGCCCGTCGCCGAGGATGTGGACGTCCGCGTCCGCCAGCGACTGCTCGCCCTCGATGGGGCCGAAGACGATCCAGGCCGCGCCCGCGCCCTCGCCGGCGCCGTAGCCGCCGACGATGACGTCCGCGTAGCCGTCCCGGTTGATGTCGCCCGCCGCGGAGACGGCCCAGCCGGCGTGGTCGCCGGGGTGGGCGCCGACCAGCTTGGCGTCCGCGCGGTTGAGGTTGATGGAGCCCAGCACGGGGCCGTGGAAGATGGAGACGGAGCCGGCGTACTCGCCGCCCGTGTCGTCCTGCCAGGAGCCGACTGCGACGTCATCGAAGCCGTCACCGTTGACGTCGCCGATGCCCGCGACGGACCAGCCCGCGTGGTTGCCGGAGCGCTCGCCGACCATCGTGCCGTGCGCGTCGCTGAGGTCGATGAGCCAGTCCATACCGCAGACGCCCATCTCGCCGTCGCAGTCGTTGTCGATGGCGTCGCCGCAGACCTCGACGGCGCCCGGGTTGGCGGCCGCTTCGAGGTCGTCGCAGTCCTCCTCGGCGAACCAGCCGTCGCCGTCCAGATCGACCGTGCCGGCCATCCAGGCGTCGCCGACGTTGTCGGGGCTGGCGCAGCCGACGGCGAGGAACAGAGGGGCGCAGATCAGGAAGCGGAACGGGTTGATCATGGGTTCCTCATCGGAGGTGAAGGCCCAGACCTTGACCGTCACGGTCGTGTTGAAACGGTCCCGGGCACCATGTTGCCTGCCTCCGTGGTGCGCGCGATGCACAACGCGAACCCCATGCGACCCATCACTTCTTGTCTTGTTGCCCTCGCCCTCGCGACCGCGCCGGTGCTCGTACCGTCGACGGCGGCCGCTTGCGGAGGCCTCTTCTGCGACACCCTTCCGGTGGCCCAGAACGCCGAGCGCATCCTCTTCGAGCTCCACGGCGACGGCACCGTCACCACGACGGTGGAGATCCGCTACACGGGCGAGCCCGAGGGCTTCTCCTGGGTCGTCCCGGTGCCCGAGACCCCCGATCTGGGCGTGGTCCCGACGTCGTCCCTCGCCGTCCTGGACACCGGCACGGTGCCCCAGGTCATCCCCCCGGAGGTGATCTGCACGGAGGCCTCCGGCACCCGCGGTGCGCTCCAGGGTGCCAACGAGTCCGTCGACTTCGCCTCCGACGCGGACGGCGAGGTGAACGTCGAGGACCTGCCCACGGTCGGCGCGTTCGAACCCGAGGTCGTCAGCTCCGACGATCCCGAGGCACTCATCAACTGGCTCAACGACAACGGCTACCTCATCACCGAGGAGATGGAGCCGCAGGTCGCCGCCTACGTGCAGCAGGGGATGAAGTTCCTCGCGCTGAAGCTGACGCCCGGAGCCGGCGTCGCCGACATCGCGCCGCTGCAGATGACCTACGAGTCGGACGATCCGACCATCCCGATCGTGCTGACCGCCGTCGGCGCCGACCCCGAGATGGGCGTGCTCGTCTTCATCGCCGGCAATGAGCGCTACGAGTCGAGCAACTACGCCAACCTCGAGGTCGACGTGGAGCACGTGCAGTGGCACCCCGCCACGGGCGAGAACAACTACTACCCCCTCATCTCCTGGATGATCGACAACGCCGGTGGCAAGGCGATGATCACCGAGTACGCGGGTACCTCGACCGAGACCTGGAACCTCGTCAACGCCCAGACCCTCGCGGTCAACGACTTCAACGAGTCGCTGACCTTCATCAACGGCGTGCTCAGCCGCAATGGCTACATGACCCGCGCCTACACGCGCGTCAGCGCCGAAGACATGGACGAGGACCCCGCATTCGTGGTCAGCAACGAGGGCGACAAGAGCCGAGTGCTCGACCTCAGCACCCGCCCCGCCGTCGAGATCTGCGCCATCGGCCCGAGCGAGACGCTCGATGTCCCCTGCGGCGACATGTACTGCGGTGAGGGCGCGCTGTGCGCCACCACCGAGCTCGGCATCGACGGCTGCGTCTGCGGCGAAGGCACCTACGCGCGCAGCATCATCGCGCCCACGGGCCCGGGCGGCTTCCTCGCCCCCACGGTGGTCTGCCAGTCGGCCGAGTTCGACATGCTCACCTCGGCCCGCGACAACGGCGACCTCGCCGCGGACGCCTGCGCCGACACCACCTGCGGCGACAACGGCACCTGCCAGGACGTGGGCGGCTTCCCCACCTGCGCCTGCGAGGACGGCTACGCGGCCGCTAGCGTCGGCGGTTCGCTGGAGTGCAGCGCCATCGAGCGCACGTACGGCCCCGAGCAGCTCATGTGGAACGCCGCCGGCTGCGGCGGTTGCTCCACGGGCGGCGGCGCGGGAGCCGGCGGCGCGGCCCTGGCGCTCATCCTCCTGCCGATCCTCGGCATGCGCCGTCGCTCCTCCCGGCTGTAGTTCGAACGCTCTCTCCGTACTGCACCGGTCGCGCGGGGTCCCCGGAATTCTCCGGGGGCCCCGTCGTGCTTGACGGGGGGGCGACGGCCGGTAGCATCCGGCGGCCATGAAGCCGACCCTCGTCCTGACCGCCGCCCTGCTGATGCTCCTGTCCGGCTGCCCTACGGGCGACGACGACGACGACGACGACGCCAGCGGCGAATGCGATCCCCTCGGCGGCGACCTCTCCCCCACGATCACGATCGACGACCCGGACAACGTGCTGATGCTCGGGCCGAACGACCCGATCAACTGGGTCATCCGGGTCGAGGACGAAGACGGCGACGTCGAAGCCGTGCTGCTGGACGCCTACGACCTCTCGGACGGCACCCCTGATCTGCTCGACTACGAGCCCCCGAGCCCCAACAGCGACGGACGCGCCACCTTCGGCATGCCCGGCGGCACCCTCGGCACCGGCGTGCTGACGATCCGAATGCGCGCGACCGACGAGCAGGGCTGCACGGCCGATGACTCGGTCGTGCTCTGCATCGACGTCAGCGACACGGAGTGCCCCAGCCGCTAGACGGCCCACCGGGTCAAGGCCCGGACCCGACTCAGGGATCCCGATCGGTTTCGCCCCTGGCGGATCTTTGCCACGAGCCTCGCCGCGCCTCGGCGCTTGATCCCCACTCCCGCGAAGTCGGCCTGTTCCAGCCACGTGTTCAGCTCCCGCGTCCACGCGCTCGAGGCCATCGCCCGGTCCAGGTCGTGAACCGGCCCTCGTGGGCTCAGGGGGATCGCGTCGGTCGACGCCGCCGGGGCGTGGCGCTGGAGCATGCGTCGTACGAGGCCGCGGTCCCATCGATCTTCCGCATCGAGCGTGAGGCAGAAGGCCAGCAACGGCTCGTCCCACAGGATCGGGACCACGGGGGTGTGGGGGAGGCGTGACCGGGCCCCGCCCCAGGTGCCGCCGGCCTGGCGGGTCCAGAGGTTCTGCCAGGCGTCGCCCCCCGCCGGGGAGACCCACGCCGGGGGCGCGGGGATCTCGTCGTCCCAGGTCGGCGGGTGGAACGGCACCCCCAGCCGCTTCAAGCGACGGGCGGGGGAGGGGCCGGGGCGGACCGACGCCCCCCAGATCACATCACCGGAGGTCCCCGACAGGAGCACGTCGCAGGCTTCGGCCCACCCTTCGTCGGTCGAGGCCCCCGGAGCGGCGGCGGGGCCCCCGATCCCGTCGGTGGCGTGCCACACCCGCTCCTCGTGGAGCAGGGCGGCCTCCGGTGCGAACTCGCTGACCTCGTGCGGCAGCTCGAGCGCTTCGGCGACGCGCCGGGCGGTGGGGAGGTCGTCGCAGTCGGGGTCCCCGAAGGTGCCGGCCGAGCAGCCGTCCGGTCGAATGGCTGCCAGGGCCGCGGCCACGGCGCGCGAGTCGAGGCCCCCGCTGAGGGTCGTGCGCACCCGCCCGCCTCCATCGACGGCGCGCTGGACCGCCTCGCTCAGGAGGGCCCAGAGCCGATCCGCCCGCCCGTCGACGTCGAGGCTGTCCGGGTGGGTCGAGGGGGGCGCCAACGGCCACTCCGGGATCAGCGCCTCGACCCCCGTCAGGAGGGTGCGCCGTCCCGCCAGGTACCCGAACGCGAGGAGGTCGGAGATGCCGCGCGGATCGAGCGGCCGCCCACCCCGGAACGCCAGCAGGCTGTCGGACTCGGTGCCCGCGCCGTCGCGGAACCGCCGGACCAGCGGCGGGGGAAGAGGCGTCACGCGCGCGCTGCGCCCAGGACCTCGCCGCTCGCGGCGATCGCGTGGTCGATCCCCGCGTCGTCCACGTCCAGGTGGGTGACGACGCGGATCACGGAGGGGCTGACTTTGATCAGGGCCACGCCGCGGTCCGCCATGCCGGAGACGAAGCCGTCCGCGTCCAGTCCGGTGCCGCCCAGATCGGCGTAGACCATGTTCGTTTCGACGGTCTGCAGATCGACGGTCACGCCCGGGAACTCAGCCAGAGCCGCGCCGAGGCGCCGCGCGCGGGCGTGGTCGTCGGCCATCCGGTCCACGTGGTGCTCCAGCGCGTGGAGGCCCCCGGCGGCCAGGATCCCGGCCTGGCGCATGCCTCCGCCGAGCATCTTGCGGAAGCGGTGGGCGCGGTCGATGAAGGGCCGCGATCCGACCAGCAAGGATCCCACCGGGGCGCCCAGCCCCTTGCTCAGGCAGAAGGAGATCGAGTCGTATTCGGCGACGACATCGGCCACAGGCAGGCCCAGGCCGACCGCGGCGTTGAAGACCCGCGCGCCGTCCAGGTGCAGCCGAAGCTCGTGCTCGCGCGCCACGCCCGCGATCGCGCTCACGCGGGCGGGGGAGTAGATCGTCCCCCCGCCACGGTTGGCCGTGTTCTCCAGCGCGATCAGCTTGGTCACGGGGAAGTGGGACAGCCCCCCCTCGGGGCGGATCCCGCCGCGGACCTGGTCGGCGTCCAGCAGGCCGCGGGTGCCGTCCACGCAACGGATCGAGACCCCCGCCAACGCCGCGTACCCGCCGCCCTCGTACTGGTAGATGTGGGCCCCCGTCTCCACGATGATCTCGTCGCCGGGCTCGGTGTGGGTGCGGATGGCGATCTGGTTCGCCATCGTGCCGCTGGGCACGAAGAGCGCCGCCTCTTTGCCCAGGAGCGCCGCGGAGCGCTCCTGGAGGGCGTTGACGGAGGGGTCGTCGCCGAAGACGTCGTCGCCCACGGAGGCGTGCGCCATCGCCTCCCGCATCGCGGGGGTGGGGCGGGTGATGGTGTCGGATCGCAGGTCGATGACGTTCATTTCGGGGCAGGGTACATGCCCCCGAGACCCGGGCCGATCGCTGCACTCTTGCCCCCTTGCCCTGGATTCGCCCGATTCCTTCTGCTACACCCCGCCCCGCAACGCCGAGGAGGCGAAGGGAACAACATGCTGAAGATTCGACTTGAGACGCTCACCGCTGCGCTGATGATGCTTGCGGGCCTTGCCTTTGTCGGTACCACGACCATGACCATGGGCTGCAGCCACAGCGACGACGACGACGCCACGTCGGACGACGACGACACGACCCCCGCGGACGATGACGACGACGACGACGACGATGACGCCACGGACGACGACGACGACGCTCCCGAGGGTCTGGAGACCTGCAACGAGACCGGCGGCCAGACGCTGGTCCAGAACGGCACGCTGACGTGCGGTGGCGACGAGGGTCTCGAGTGGGACTGGTACACCGTCAACGTCGAGGCCGGTGACTGCATCGACATCTTCTCCGACAACGACGCCGGCGCCGCCGACCTCCTCGCCCTGGCCGTGGACGCCGACCTCGAGACCGCCTACGGCCTCGCGGACGACTACTCCCAGCTGGACGATGAGGCTCCGTGCACCGTGGACACGTGGAATGGCTTCGCCTGCCCCGCCGCGTCCGTGACCGCCGCGTCGGCTGGTGCCTTCCGCATCGCCATCGGCCAGTGGGGCGGCGACGGCTGCACCGAGGGTGCCGGCTACTCGATCAGCTTCGCGCTGAACGGTGTCGACCTCGAGGCCGCTCAGACGCACGACAACGCTTCGCTCGACGCCTTCTTCGCCGACCCGGGCACCCCCGGTGACGACGACGACAGCACCGGCGACGACGACGACGACGACAGCGCTGACGATGACGACAGCGCTGGCGACGACGACGACTCGAGCGCTGGTGACGACGACGACTCGAGCGCTGGTGACGACGACGACAGCGGCGACGACGACGACTCGAGCGCCGAGTAGTCAGACCCGAAGGGAGCAGGACTGATGCGCTACCTGACCACGCTGCTTTGTCTGCTTTCGCTCCTCCTGGTTCTGGCCGCTTGCGGCCCGACCCGGGGTGGTGGAAGCCGGAGTGACGACGACGACGCCACGGCGGACGACGACGACGCTTCGGACGACGACGACGCTTCGGACGACGACGACGCCACCGACGATGACGACGCCACCGACGATGACGATGTCACCGACGATGACGACGCCACCGACGATGACGACGTCACCGACGATGACGACGCAGCGCCAGAAGGGCTCAGCACCTGCTCCCAGACGGGTGACCGCACCGTCGACCAGGAGGGCGAACTGACCTGCGGCGGCGACGCCATCGAATGGGACTGGTACTCAGTCACCGTTTCGGGCGGCGATTGCATCGACATCTTCACGGACAACGATGGGTTGGCCGCCGACCTGTTGGCGCTGGCGGTCGATGCAGACCTGGAGACCTCCTATGGCCTCCAGGAGGACTACTCGCAGCTGGATGACGAGGCTCCGTGCTTCACGGACCCGTGGAACGGCTTTGCCTGTCCCGCCGCGTCGGTCACGGCCGAGAGTTCGGGCGAGTTCCGCATCGCGATCGCTCAGTGGGGCGGCGACGGCTGCGCCGCCGGCGCCGGCTACACGGTGAACATCGCCGTCAATGGGGTCGACGTGTCTCCGAGTCAGACTCATGACGACACGACCATTGACGACTTCTTCGCCAGCCCGTAGTCAGTTGGGTAGGAGCCGCATTGAAGTCGGTGAGCTTGGAGTTCCGCGCACTGAGGTGACGCTGAGCAACGGCTCTACTGTCCACCTCTACTCGACCGAGGGCCCGCAAGGGTTCACCGCGACCGAGGGCCTTCCGCCCAAGCGTGCGGAATGGATCGAGCGCCGCCGCGCCCGCGGCGATACGAACTTTTCCCAGATGCATTGCGCCCGTAAGGGCGAGATCACCGAGGAGATGCAGTTCGTCGCCGAGCGCGAAGGGATGGACCCCGAATTCGTCCGGTCCGAGGTTGCCTCGGGCCGGGCGATCATCCCCGCCAACATCATGCACCCCGAGTTGGAGCCGATGATCATCGGCCGCAACTTCCTGGTGAAGGTGAACGCGAACATCGGGAACTCCGCCGTGCGGTCGTCGATCGACGACGAGGTGGAGAAGCTCCGCTGGGCCGTCGAGTACGGCGCGGACACGGTCATGGACCTGTCCACCGGCAAGCGGATCCACGAGACCCGCGAATGGATCCTCCGCAACAGCCCCGTGCCCATCGGCACCGTGCCGCTGTACGAGGCGCTGGAGCGGGTCAACGGCGTCATCGAGGACCTCAACATCGACGTCTACATGGACGTGCTCGAGGAGCAGGCGCAGCAAGGCGTCAGCTACTTCACCGTGCACGCCGGCGTGCTCCTGCACGCCATCCCGATGACGGTCAACCGCGTCTGCGGCATCGTCTCCCGGGGCGGCTCGATCATGGCGCGGTGGTGCCTTTCGCACCACGAGGAGAACTTCCTCTACACGCACTTCGATCGCATCTGCGAGCTGATGGCGAAGTACGACATCGCCTTCTCGCTGGGCGACGGTCTGCGCCCCGGCGCCATCGCCGACGCCAACGACGAGGCCCAGTTCTTCGAGCTGGGGGTCCAGGGTGAGCTGACGAAGCGCGCCTGGGAGTACGACATCCAGGTGATGAACGAGGGTCCCGGCCACGTTCCCCTGAACAAGATTGCGGAGAACGTCAGCAAGCAGATGGAGCTCTGCCACGAGGCTCCTTTCTATACGCTCGGTCCGCTGGTCGTGGACGTGGCCGCCGGCTACGACCACATCGCGTCCGCGATCGGGGCTGCCATCATCGCCCAGCACGGCACCGCGATGCTCTGCTACGTCACCCCCAAGGAGCACCTCGGGCTCCCTGATCGGGAGGACGTGAAGCAGGGGATGATCGCCTACAAGATCGCTGCCCACGCCGCCGACGTCGCCAAGGGACACCCCGGCGCGCAGGCCTGGGACGACGCCATGAGCCGCGCTCGGTTCGAGTTCCGCTGGAACGACCAGTTCGCCCTCGGCATCGACCCGTCGACGGCCCGCGAGTACCACGACGCCACGCTGCCCAGCGAGGGTGCCAAGACGGCCCACTTCTGCTCGATGTGCGGCCCGTCCTTCTGCGCCTACCGCATCAGCCAGGACGTCAACGAGGCCGTGACGGGCAAGCGCATCGTCGACCTCGGCAAGCCCGATGACCCGATGAGCCCCGACGAGATTCGCGCCGGCCTGGAGAAGAAGGCCCGCGAGTTCCGAGACGCCGGCGGCGAGATCTACCGACCGACCCCCTGATCCCCGGAGCACCAATGCGCCTTCGCGCCTTCTTGCTCGCCGCCGCGCTGCTGGCCCTGTCCGCGTGCGGAGGCGGTTCGACCCCCACCGCAGCCCCCACCGACGCCCTCGGACAGCCTGGAACCTCCGGCGAGGTTGCCTCCGCGCTCGAGGACGAGGCGCTGGCGGGCCAGGCCATGGCCCTGCTGCGAGCCTCCACCTTCGGCGGAGACGCCGCCGCTCCCGCGGCCCTCGAAGCGCTCCCCGGACGACGCGTGTTCGCCTGCTCGTACCAGGAGGACCCGACTTCCGTGTGCGCCACCGGCGTCGGCGGGAACCTCGCGGAGTCCTTCGCCGCGGCCGGGACCGCGCTCAAGGCGGCCGGCGGGACCCGCATCGAGGCGGGGGACGCGCGGCTGAAGTTCGACGTCACGCTCCGCACCGAGGACCACACCTTCAAGCGCAAGATCGACAAGCCCAAGAAGCGTGACGTCGCGCTGTACGGCTACTGGATCGTGGACGCCAACGGCCAGGTCGGCTGGGTGCTCCCCAGCGAGCTGCTGGAGAAGGAGATCTTCAGCAACCGCAAGGGCCAGAAGGGCATCGCCCGCAAGAAGGTCGAGAAGCACGCCCGCAAGCGCAACCCGGACCTGGGCAGCCTGGACGAGGAGTTCGCCTACACCCGCTTCTGGACCATCCCGTGGGTGGAGAAGGACGGTGAGGGGGTCTTCCGGCTGTACCGCCTGCACCCCCACGAGTTCGCCAGCACCGACCCCGACGTGCTCCTGCAGCGCATCGTCTGGGCCCAGGACTACCTGATGTCCTCGGTCTCGGCCGACGGCAAGATTCGCTACACGTACAAGACGGCCCGGGACCGCGACAGCAGCTCCTACAACCTGCTGCGCCACGGCGGCACGACCTACTCGATGCTGCAGGCCTACGACCGCACCCGGTACGAGCCGTACCTGAGGGCGTCGGAGCAGGCGTTCCAGTACCTCTTCAAGCACACGGACACCGACGAGCGGACCGGCCCCTTCCTGCCCAAGAGCCACGCCAGCCACGGCACGAGCAAGTTCATCGTCAGCCCCGGCGGCAAGGTGAAGCTCGGGGGCGCGGGCCTCGCGCTGGTGATGATCGACCAGTACGTCGAGGCCACCGGGGACACGGAGAAGTACCGCACCGAAGCGGTGCAGTTCGCTCGGTTCCTCGCCGCTTCGCAGACGGAGACGGGCGAGTTCCTCTACTTCCCGCCGCGCACCCCCGGCGGTCCGCTGACCAGCACCGACGGCAGCGCCTACTACCCCGGCGAGGCCATCCTGGGCCTGATCCGGCTGTACTCCTGGGACAAGAACCCGCTCTGGCTGGAGACGGCGGTCCGGGCCGCGGACTGGCTCATCGACGTGCGCGACAAGGGCAAGGACGAGCGGCGGCTGGCCAACGATCACTGGCTGATGCTGGCCCTCAGCTACCTGTATCACTACACCCAGGATCAGCGGTACGTGGACCACTCCATGAACCTCTGCCGGGCGGTGGAGTACCAGTACAACAAGAACAAGCCGGCCTGGGAGAACGGGGCCTACCCGGACTTCCAGGGGGGCTACTACGACCCGCCCCGCAGCACGCCGGCGGCGACCCGCGGCGAGGGCCTCGGCGCGGTGCTGGACACCTGCGCGCTCGCGGGACGCGACGACTGCGATTGGATCGAGCACCTGCTGCAGGAGACCGTGCGCCACGAGATGCTCAGCCAGTACGACCCCGACATGATGTTCTGGATTCGGAACCGCAAGAAGGCGTTCGGCGGCTGGAACGGCGGCCTGCTCGACATGGAGATCCGCAACGACTTCGTGCAGCACAACATGAGCTCGCTGATCGGGCTCGAGCGCCACATCCGACGCCAGAGCGGCACGGTGCTTCCCGGCGGACCGGGCTACACCGAGCGCGCGTTGGCGGGTGAGGTCGAGTGGTCGGGCGTGCCCAAGGAGCAGCTGGACGGCCTGCGGGCCGACACCGTGCGCTACCGGGGCAGCACCCGGTGGGAGACGGCGCCCGCCGCCCCCAAGGAGTGAGTCGCCAGGACTGCTTCGGCGTTTCCTGTCCTTGGTCTAGCCCAACTGAAGTTGCTTCGCGAGTCGGAACGCCATCAGCGCGACCGGCGCGGCCCCCATGCCGGCCATCATCAACGCGGCTGCGCCGGGGAAGACGCCCTCCACCGCCGAGCCCGGGCGGCCTTGTCGGGATCGACGGAATCCCCAGCCCGCGAAGCCCATCGCAGCTAGGCCGAAGCCCGCCGAGAATCCCCCCAGGATCGAGCCCGCCGCCGCCGCCTGGGTGGGCAGCGCTCCGCCCGCGGCGCCGATGATCAGCAGCACCGCCGCGGCTCCGAACGAGAACAGCAGCCGCACCGCCCACCGGCCCCGCCGGATGCAGTCGCGGGCAGCCTTGCGCGCCTTCTCGGCGTCGCTCCAGGGCACCCCCTCGCGGAACAGCAGGCTCTTGCACTGCACGCAGATGTCGCCGCTGACGATGCATCCGGTGCAGACGAAGGTGCCGCACCGCGCACAGGCCATCGCCGCCGGGCGATCGGCATGGTGAACGCATCGCGCGGCCGTTGGGTTCGTCATCCTGCTAGGTTCCAACGATGGACTCCGCCCTTCTGCTGCGCAACCGGAGCGTCCACCGGGTCGTCGTTGGCGTCCCCGAGGGACACACCCACGTACGAGCCCGGATCGAGACCTCGTCCGGTGACGTCATTATGCTTCAGGAGGCGACTCTTGCCGCCCTCTGTCGCGCGTACGTCGATGTCACCACCCACCCCCGAAAGCACGCGGTCGAGCTCGTCTCGGCCTCGTTGACCGACGGCAAGGATGGCTTCGCGCAGTGGCAGCTCCTGGAAGCCGCGACGGCCGAGGAGCAGCTCCGGGCCGAGCTCGCGGCGCCCCCGCCGAGCGTGCCGGACGATGCCGAGTCGGCGTTCGTGGAGACCCAGCCGGAGGTCGCCCCCCTGGGCCCCGACGGCACCACCAGCGACGGACCCCTGGGCCCCACCCCGCTGGCGTCTGCGCCGGGGGACGTGACCATGCCGGTGCCGCGCGAGCAGCTGCTCGGCCCCGAAGGGATGAAGACCGACCACGGCCGCCCCGAGGCCGACGATCTGGAGCTGGACGCCGCGGAAGCCGACGACGGCCCCGTTTTCGGCGACACCCCGACCCTCCACAGCAAGCCGCGCGCCAAGGCCAAGCGCCGCAAGTCCAAGGACCGTGGCAAGAAGTAGCGCACTCCTGGGGATGCTCTTGCTGGTCGCGTGCGCCGCTCCGACGGAGCCGGAGCCGACCGGTTCGTCCACCGACCTCGTCTGTGATCGGGGCTACGCCGGCGCGTTGACCCGGCTCGCCGAGGGGGCCGAGGACAAGCTCGACGTGGCCCAGTGGGAGCTGTTCGTCAGCTCGACGACCGATCGGGTGGTGGAAGACCTCGCGGCGGCGGCGGCGCGCGGGGTGCGCGTGCGGGTGCTGCTGGACGAGACCATCGACGACAACATCACCGCCATCGCCCGCCTCGAGGACCTCGGCATCGAAGCCCGCACCGACGGGTCGGAGTCGACCAAGCTCCACGTCAAGATGCTCATCGCCGACGACGGCGCCGCCGCCCTCGTCGGATCGACCAACTGGTCCGCCTCGTCGATCGACATCAACCGCGAGTGCAACCTCCGCCTGGAGGGAGACGCGGCGCGGTACTTGGCCGGTTGGTACGACAGCCTGTGGGACGACCCGCACGGCCGGGACGCGCCCGCGATCGCCCAGCTGGCCGACGCCACCACCGTCGCGCTCGTGGACGACGACCTGCTGCCGGCGCTGGTGGACCGCATCGACGCCGCCACCGAGCGCGTCGACTTCACGCTGTACGCGACCTACCTGCAGCCCACGAACCTGGACGCCCCCGCCATGCAGGTGTTCGGGGCGCTGGGGGACGCCGCCGGGCGCGGCGTGCCGGTTCGAGGGGTGGCGGACTGGTCGAACTGGAACGACACCAACAACGCCAGCAACACCGAGGCGGTCCAGTGGCTGCGCGACCGGGGGGTCGAGATCCGCTGGGATCGCACCTCCATCAACATGCACGCCAAGACCTTCGCCATCGACGACGTCGTCCAGATCCAGTCCGCCAACGTCTCCACCAGCGGCTTCGAGACGAACCGCGAAGGGGGTGCGTGGACGGCGGACCCCGACGTGCTGACGGACTTCGACGCCTGGTACGCCGGACTCTGGGGCGAGTCGACCGAGGAACCCCCGCTGTGAACCGATTCGCCCTGGCCCTGGTGCCGCTGCTGCTGACCTCGTGTGTCCGCTCCTACGACCCGATCGTGGTGCTGACACCGCCGGTGCCGGTGCAGGAGCGCTCCGGCTGGCTGATGAACCGCGCCCAGATCCACCAGTGGGACTGGGAGCTGGCGGAAGCGCAGGACGCGCTCGCTGGCGCGCTCCGGGACGATCCCCACGAGGGCTACACGCACCAGCTGATCGGGGCGACGCTGGCCCACGGCTTCGGGCTCGGTGACGAGACCGTCGCGGTCTACGCCTACCTGGAGGAGGTGCAGCCGGAGGACCCCGCCCACGCCATGCACGGCGCGCTGGCGACGTTGGAGCTCCATCGCACCGACCGGTTCAGCGGTCCCACCGCCGGCTGGTTCGTCGAGCTTATGGCGGCGATGGAGGCGCTCGCGACCGACGAGAACGTGGACGAGCGCACCCGGTTCGAGGCCCTCATCGCGCGTCGCAACCTGCTGTTCTTGATGAAGGACCCGGCCGCCGCCCGGGCCGAGGGGACCGCCGCTCACGAGCTCCTTCCCGACCGGCTCCAGGGGCGCATCACCGCGCTGGCGCAGGCACGACGAGACAAGGACCTGGCGCGTCAGGTGGAGCTCTGTGCCGAGATCATCAGGACGGACCCGTGGGCCGTGGAGGCCTGCAGCATCGCCGCGGTCGGCCAGCTGGAGGAGATCAACCCGCTGGTCGCGGTGATCGCTCCCGACGCGCCTCAGGACCGCGTCATCGCCAACGAGCTGCACAAGTACTACAAGCGGACCAAGCAGGATGAGCTCCGCACCGAGCTGGTCGCCGCCGTCCGCGCCGTCCAGCCCGACTTCGTGCCCGTGAACCCTTCCAAGTGGTACACGCGGAGCGCGTTCACCGGCAGCCAGCACTACGACCTGCTGCGCGGCTCCAACCAGTCGCTGGGCATCGAGAACCTGACCGACCGGATGGCCAAGCTCGACGAGCTCGCCGCGCTGGTCCCCGACCCGTTGGAGGCCGACCTCGGCGTGGAGCGGTGGTTCCGCGCGCGCTACGTCACCGCCGACAAGATGGGCGACGCAGCGGTCAAGCGGTCGGCCCTGGCCGGACTCTGCGAGGTCTCCGACGACCCCCGCTGGTGCCTGGAGCTGGCGGCCGCCGCCGATGGGGTCGAAGGGCTCGAGGCGGCGCAGAAGGCGCTCGAGCTCCTGGACGGTGAGCTCCAGTGGCGCCCCGCCCCAAGGGGCAAGGCGCGCTTCGACTTCACCCGGTGGGCCGAGCGGCAGATCACGGACGTAGCCGCAGCCCGGGCCCGCGAGGCGGAGCTGCTGCCGACCGTGCCGGACGCCTCCGCGTACGGCGGCACGATGCTGCCGCGCTGGCCCACCAGCCTGGACGACGGCGACGCCTGGACAGCGTTGGCGATCTCCGAGGGGCTGTCGGATGGACTCGCGGTGCACGCCGCCCTCCACGCCTTCGCCGTGACCGGAACCGCTCCCGAAGGCTGGTTCGAGTCCGTGCTTCCCCGGTTCGGCCGCCTCTTCCCGATGGTGACGGCCTCCGGCGTGCAGCCGGCGCAGGCGTTCGGCGCGGCCGCGGCAGCTCGCAAGGCCGCCCTGGATGCGGGCCCCGCGCCGGAGCGGGGAGCGCATCCGTTCGTGGGGAAGCCCGCCCCCGCGCTGGAGGTGACCGACCTCGAGGGCAACCCGATCTCGCTGGCGGACCTGCAGGGGCGGGTCGTGCTGGTGGACTTCTGGGCGACGTGGTGCGGTCCCTGCATCAAGGAGATGCCCGAGCTTCAGGCGACGCTGGACCGCCTCGGCGACGAGCCGGTGACCCTGCTGGCGCTGTCGGTGGATGACGCCGTCGATCCGGTGGCTCCGTTCATCGCCCAGCGCGGCTTTGAGTTCGACGTCGCCTGGATCGGAACCACGGGCCCGAAGCAGGAGTGGATGGTGAAGGGAATCCCATCGCTGTTCGTGATCGGACCCGACGGAGTGGTGCGCAACCACCACCAGGGCTTCCGGTCCGGAGTGGGTGAGATAGTCGAAGCTGAGGTGCGAGCGCTCCTGGGCCAACCATAGTTGAATCGTTGTGTCAAGAGTCTTGATGTGCTAGAAGGCGCAATATGACTGATTTGGCAGAGGTCGACGCACCCGTAGCGATCACGATGATGGTGACCTGGACCGATCCCGCAGCGATCGAGCTCCTTGAGGCTGCGATTGCCAACGCCGGCCACCTCAAGCCTCTCTGGGAGCGGATTCGGGTCCGCGAGGAGCCGGACGGTCGCGCCCTCGTCGGTGTGCCGGTCTCCAACAAGGTGACGCAGGAGACCTGCGACAACCACGCCCGCCACTTCTACTCGTTGCTCAACCTCCTCGGCGTGCCCCTGGTGCCGTCGCCGATGTCGCTGCAGCGCCTGGATGTGGCTGACGCCGCCACGGTTCGTCCGCTGCACTTCGAGGATCCGAAGGCTGCCGCCAAGGCCGCCAAGGCTGCTGAGAAGGCCGCCAAGGCCGAGGCCGCCGCCGCCGCGGCCGCGCTCGCCGCCGCCGCCGCCGCCCCGACCGAGTAGTCAGCCCCGCTCGCGGCGCCGCCGCAGCACCCCCGCCAGTCCCATCAGCAACCCTCCGACCCTCGCGTCGGGGAGCGTGGACGTCTGCGCGCAGCCGGCGCAGCCCAGACCGCCCGTCTCCGTCGGTCGGATCTCCGAGCGGCGATCCGCGTCGGGGAAGAAGGGGGACGGCTCGGTGGCGCTGTCATCATCGTCGGCGCTGTCATCGTCGTCGTCGTCATCGTCGGTCGCATCGTCGTCGTCGGGGGCGATGTCGTCGTCATCGTCGCCGGCGGGGGTGCAGTCCGCTTCCAGGGTGAAGCTCGAGGCGGCCCCGTCCCAGCCGTCGACGATCACCGTGTAGGTCGTGCCCGCCACCGCCGCGAAGGTGACCGATTCGGCGTCCGTGTTCGAGTTGGTGGAGCCGCCCACGCAGGCCGAAGGCGTGCACTCGGCGCCATCGAGCACGAACAGGTCGAGGTCCGCGGAGTGACCGGTCAGGTCCACCACCACCTCCTCGGTTTCGCTGGCGACGAAGCTCCACGCCCGCTCGCCGCCGGTGTAGTTGAACTCCGTGCAGCTGTAGGTGATGACCCCGGATGTCTGGTCGTTGCTGGCGTTGATCGGCTCGCCGCAGGTCAGCGTGCCCGACGGCTCGCAGGGGAGGGAGCCGTCGCAGGTGAGGCCGGGCAGGCCGCCGTGGGTGCCCTGGTCGACCCAGTAGGTCGGGGGGGCCGAGCACGGACCGTCGAACGGATCGTGGGCCACGTTGTCGACCCGCGGTTCGAAGTGGAGGTGCGGTCCGGTGGAGTTCCCCGAGCTCCCCATCTCGCCGAGCTTCTGCCCGCAGGAGACGGTGTCGCCGAGCCCCACGGGGATGGACCACGTCTTCATGTGGGCGTAGTAGGTCACCTTGCCGTCAGCGTGGACCAGCTTGACGTAGTTGCCGAATCCGCCCCCGCCGCCGCAGTTGCCGCTGGTGCAGTCGTCCGCGACGCCGTCGTTGATGTAGTCCACCACGCCGTCCGCGGCCGCCACGATGTCCCGCCCGTCGTCCATGCCGGGGAAGCCGCCGCCGCCGAAGTCGGAGCCGTTGTGGCCGTTGTAGTAGATGCCGCCGCAGTTCCAGTCCTGGCCCCCCTGGTCCTTGTAGGCGGTGGGGTACCAGTGCGGGTAGTCGGCCGAGGAGGTGGGGAAGCGGTAGTTCTGCGCCGCCGCCGGGGACGCCAGCAGCAGCACCGCGCCCGCGGTCAGGAGCGCTCGGATCACCGCCGGTCCGTGATGGCGCCGACCACCCGCTTGTCCTCGACCCGGAGGGTCACGCGGGACGCGGTGGGGTCGCTGTAGGCGTCGAAGACCGCACCCTCCAGCGCCCGCTCGAGGCCCGCACCGAGGCCACGGGCTCCGGTCTGGCGCTTGATCGCACCCTGGATGAGGAGGTCGTAGACGTCGTCGGTGACCTCGAGCGCGATCCCCGCAAGGTCCAACTCGCGGCGCCGCCCGGGGATGACCTGAAGTTCGAGGATCTGCCGCAGCGTGGCGGCATCCAAGGGCTCGAACGGCACGATGCGGTTGAACCGGCCGATCAGCTCCGGGAGGAAGCCGAACGCCTGGAAGCTGCCCACGTCCTCCAGCTCGTCGGCGTCGTACGTGACCGCGATCTCCTCCCGCTTGACCCGCTCCTTGCTGAACCCCATGCCGGCGTCCTTGCGGCGGCGCCGGGTGACGGTCTTGAGGCCGGAGAAGGCGCCCGCGCCGATGAACGCGATGTCGCCGGTGGGGATGAGCATCTGCTGGTGGTAGGTCGAGTGGTCCAGCCCCGTGGAGACCGGGACCTCGGACGACTCGAGCAGCTTGAGCAGCTCGCGCTGCACGCCGATGCCGGTGACGTCCTTGGTGGTGCCGGCGCCGGAGAAGACCGCCCGGTTGCTGCCGGAGGCGAGCTTGTCGAACTCGTCCAGGCAGACGATGCCGATGCGGGTGAGGATCGGGTCCATGTGGGCCGCGTACAGCAGCCGCGTCAGCACCGAGCTGACGTCTCCGCCCACGTAGCCGGTCTCGGACAGCGTGGTCACGTCCACGATGCAGGTCGGGAGCCGCAACGCCTCGCGGAAGAGCAGCTCCACGGCGAACGTCTTGCCGCAGCCGGTGGGGCCGATCAGGAGGTGGTTCTCCTTGGGCGGGAGGTCGTCCTTGGCGATGCCGTCGAGGTAGACGTAGCGCAGGCGGCGGACGTGGCGGTGGGCCATCAGCGACAGCGCCCGGCGGCCCGCTTCCTGCCCGACGTAGCCGCGGTCGGCGAGCCCGTCGAAGATCTCCCGCGGCGTGGGCAGGGGGAGCTGCTCCACCAGCGAGCGGAGGTCCGAAGTCGGCGGCGGCGCGGTCTGCGGGGTCATCGGGGCGATTCTGGCACGCGAAGCAGATCCAGCAGCACCGATCCGACCTGGCCCAACGAGTCGGGGTCGCAGTGCTCGGGCAGGTCCGCGTGGGTGTGCCACTGCGGGTAGTCGATGTCGATGAGGCAGATGGCGGTCCGGCCGGCGTCCAGGAAGGGGCCGTGGTCGGAGTAGATCCAGTGCACTTCGTTGTCGAAGAAGGCGGGATGGCCGGCGGCGCGGCCACGCTGAAACAGGTCCACGAACAGGGCATGGCCCGCCGGGTTCTGCAGGCTGTTGCCTTCGATGTTGAGCCTCATGTTCCGACCTCCGACCATGTCGAGCGCGATGACGCGGTCGGCGTCGAAGCCCTCGCCGGGATCGCCCACGAAGCGTCGCGAACCGACCGCGTATTCGAAGCCCTCCAGCCCCCCGAGGTCTTCCCCGTCGAACCACGCGAGCACGACGTCGCCCGCCGGTGGCTCCTCGGCGAGGGCGCGCGCCAGCTCCAGCATCACGGCGGTGCCGGAGCCGCCGTCGTTGGCGGCGGGGATGGGGAGCAGCCGCTTGCTCGGGTCGGGGTCGTGGTCGGCGATCCAGCGGGCGTCGTAGTGGCTCCCCAGCAGGGTCGACGGGGCGGTCGGGTCGTGGCCGGGGATGCGGACGAGCACGTTGGTCAGGCGGGTCGGCTCCTCCCGGAAGGTGACGTCCCACTGCTGCAGCGTCGGTTCGAAGCCGAACCCCGCGAGGCGCTGGGCGAACAGGTCGGAGCAGGCGCGGTGCCCCTCGGTCCCGGGAGCCCGGACCCCCAGCGCGACCTGGTCGAGCAGGGTCTGGAAGGCCGCCGCGGGGTCGAAGATCGACGGCACCCTCAGCGACGCTCCTCGAGGTCCTTGAGCTCCTGCTCCGCCGCGTCGAGCCGCTCCTCGAGCTGCCTCAGGCGGGCGTCGAGCTCACCGTCGGTGGGATCGGGATCGGTGTCCTTGCGCTTGCGGATGGCCTTGATGGCGGCGTCGATGGGATCGAGCAGATCGGGGTCGGTCTCGAACCGCTTCGCCGCCTCCAGGGCCGCGATGGAGCGGTCGTCGCCGACCTGGGCGAGGATCTGTCGGGCCAGTTGCCGAGTGCGCAGGTCGGAGTTCGTCAGGAGCGCCTCCGCGTCGCGGGCGATCGGACGGCGGGCGGCGTCCCGCTCGAGGCCGACAGGCTCGCGGTTGGCGATGTGCACCGACGCCCACAGCGCCGAGTGGAGGAAGCCTCGGTCGGTGCCGGGGGTGCGGTAGCGGGCCAACGCGCGCAGGTCGGCGGCGACGCCGTGCTTGCTGAGGATGTCCGCGCCGGCTCGCTCTACCTGGTGGTCCCAGCTGTCTCCCTGGAGCATGGTGAGGGCCAGGGACCGGGCCCCCGCCTCCTGCAGCTTGCCCAGCGCACGCACCGCGTCGGCCTGCACGTAGGCGGTGCGATCGTTGGTCACGGCGGACTTCAAGGCGGCGACGACGGTGGGGGTCGCGACGCCCTGGCCGAGCGCCTTGGCGATCGCCCCGCGCACCCGCGAGCTGGCCTGCTCGTCACCGGACCGGGCTCGGCGATGGCCGGCGGCGAGCTGCTCGACGAGCACCGCGGTCGAAGCGTCGTCCCGCCACGCGCCGAGCACCTCGGCCGCCTTCTGCCGCCACTCGGGGGCCTGGGCGGGATCGGCGAGGATGGCGGCCACGGCCTCCCGCTCGTCGTCGTCGGGCCGGCCGTCCTTGGTCTGGAGCGCATCGAGGGCGAGCATCACCGTGTACGGGTGTTCGCTCCCGAGCGCCGCGATGAGCTCGGCCCCGCTGCGCTTGTGGTTGATCTCGGCGAGCAGCCCCCCGAGGGGGTCGATGGCGACGTACTGCAGTTCCCCTTCGATCGCCCAGGAAGCGGCTACGGCCTTGCCGCCGTCGAGCCATAGGCGTTCGACCCGGGTGCCCGCCGAGGTCGCGATCTCCACGTCGATCGGGAGCACGAACAGCGGCTGCAGGCCCTCGACCGTCTGCGTCTGCTCGATGTCGACCCGGAGCCGGCCCGCCTCGAGGTCCAGGCTGTGCTTCACCTTCAGCTTCGGATGCCCCACGAGGTAGACCCACTGGTCGAAGAACCAGTCCAGGTTCTCCCCGGTGACCTCCTCGAAGGCCGCGCGCAGGTGCTCGGTCTGCACCAGCGAGTGCTGGTGCCGCGACGTGTACAGCGCCATCGAACGATCGAAGGCGTCGTCCCCGAGCATTGCGCGGAGCATGCGCAGCACCGAGGAGCCCTTGCCGTAGGGGTTGGCGGAGCGCTCGCCGTCGGTCTGGTTGTAGAAGGTCCGCACCATCGGACGGCCGGTGCCGTCGTCGGCGTTGCGGATGCCCCGGTAGACCCGCCACGCCTGGGCGGCGTCGTGTTCCGGGCCGAGCTTGCTGCGCGCCCAGCGGGCGGCGAAGTAGGTGGCGAACCCCTCGTTGAGCCACATCTCCCGCCAGTTCGCGCAGGTCAGCTGATCCCCGTACCACTGGTGCGCCAGCTCGTGGGAGACGAGGCCGTTGCGGTCGCCGCTGTCGTCCCACACCGACAGCGGCGCGAGCACGTCGTCGGTGTTGATGGTGGCGGTGGTGTTCTCCATGCCGCCGTACATGAACCGCTGCACGAAGATCTGCCGGTAGACGGGGTACGGGTAGGCGACCCCGGTCTCCTTCTGGAACAGGGCGAGCATCGCCTCGGTGTGCTGGGTCACCCGCATGGCGGTCGCCTCGTCGATGCCCGGGCCGACCCACGTCTCCAGCGGGGTCTGGCCCGCCGTGTGGTGCTCGTAGACGGTGTAGGGACCGACGGCGAGGGCGACGAGGTAGCTGACGATGTCCTGCTCGGTGAGGGCGTAGTGCCAGGTCTTCCACCCCGGCTTGTCGGCGGCGTCCTCGGTGCTGAGGTGCGCGCCGTTGCTGGCCACGCTGAACTGGCCGTCGGCGGTGAAGCGGCCCTCGTAGGTGAAGCGATCCGAGGGGTCGTCCCAGGCCGGGTACCAGTGGCGGTGGTCGACGTCTTCGCCCTGGCTCCAGACCTCGTGGTAGCCGTCGGGGGAGTCCTTGCCGGGGGCCCGGAAGTGCAGGCCGTTGGTCGGCGTCGCCGAGTAGCGCACCACCAGCTGCAGCGGCGTGCCGCGCTTCGTCGTCGGGGGCAGATCCACGAACAGCTTGTGGTCCGTCTGGCGGTAGCCGACGTCGGCCCCATCGACCTGCACGGCGTCGATGTGGAGGGCGATCTGGTCGAACACGACGACGCGGATCCCGTCGCGCAGCGGGACCGCCGTCCAAGTCGCAGACCCGGACACGGAACGGCCGACGACGTCGACGGTCAGGTCGAGCGCGAGGTGCTCCAGATCGACCGTGCGGACCGGGTTGATGGCGTCGCGTCCCTCGGACTGCAGTGCGCCGACGTCCTCGGCGAGGGCGGCGATGGGGAACAGGAGGAGGGCGAGGAGGAGGAATCGAAGCACGGGGTCGAGACGATAGACGATCCCCCGGCGCTACACTCCTGCCGTGGATGAGCCCGTCATCGGCCGCCTTCTGGTGGTCCTCGTGATCGTCGTCGCCGCGCTGCTGGGGACCCGCAGTTGGTTGGGCGGCCGGCACGCCGATGGCGTCACCGCGGACGTGCGCGGGCAGGGGCCGAACACCTTCCGTTACGAGCCGATGCCGGGGCGGTGGCTGCAGGAGATCCGGGTCGAAGGGGGCGAGCACGTGCTGGTCCCCGTCGACATCAGCCGGAACGAGGACGGCAGCAGCCACCTCTCGATGCCGTGGCGCCCGCCCGAGCCGGACGTGTTCGGGCTTCCCCCCTGGATCCAGGAGCACGCGGGGAACATCCGCGTGCGCATCGACGTCGAGAACACGGGCCACGTGATCGACGTGGTCGGACCGGACGACTACTTCGAGTCGTTGGGGGAGGATGACGCGGCGACGGCGGACGCGCTCCGGGCGCTCCACATCGAAGAGCAGATCGACGCGGTGATGCGCTGGCAGCTGACGTCCGTGATGGGCCAGCCATCCATCGTGGAAGCGACGTGGACGGCCGAGGGGAGCTTTCCGGGACTCGCCACGCTCCCGTCGTGGACGGGCGAGTTCACCTACCGGGTCGACTCGGATCAGCCATGCCCCCCCGCGGCCGTCGAGGAGGAGTCCTGCGCCGGCGTGAGCGTCACCGCGGAAGGACTGTCGGCGGCCCTGATCGTCGGTCGGACCACGGGGATGGAGTGGGAAGCGATGCTCGACCGCCTCCACGACGGCCAACGCCGCACGGTCACCCGTCGCTTGCTGAGGCCCGAGGACGCGCCGGCTCCCGCTGCTCCGTGACATCATGAGCGGGATGCGCTCCCTGCCCCTGTTGCTCGCCTTCGCCCTGGTGGGCTGCGCCGAGGTCGGCACCGCTGAGCCGCCGACTCCCCGGCAGGCGTCCGCGACCCCCACGCTGGCCATCACCTCACCGACGGCGGGGGAGACTCTGCCGCTCCTCGCGGATGCGCCCCGCACGCTCTCGATCAGCTTCGACGTCACCGACTTCACCCTCCGCGAGCCGGGGACCTGCCTGGCGTCCGAGGCGCCCTGCGGTCACGTCGTGGTGCACGTCGATGGAGACGCCTGCAACGCCGACGGGGCCGACTTCAACGCGGCCGGAGCCGGCAGCCCGGTCGGGGCGGCGTTGCTGCACTGCCCGGAGTCCGCGGGGGCCCACACCTTCACGCTGACCCTCGCCAACGACGACCGCACGCCGTGGACCGGCGCTGACGGTGCCGGCGTCACGGCCTCGGTGGCGGCGACCACGGAGGTGCCGTCGCTGTACGAGCGGCTCGGCGGGCCCGACTCCATCCGGGGGTTCGTCTCGGCCGCGCTCGGGCTGCACGTGCTCCCCGACAACCGGATCAACGCGTACTTCCACAACGGGGACCTGGACCTGAGCTTCATCGTCGACTGCCTCGCGGACCAGCTCGGCGAAGCCGCCGGAGGCACCGAGGAGTACGCCTGCCGTTCGATGTTGGAGGCCCACGCGGGGCTGGGCATCAGCCCGACCGACTTCGCCAACTTCGTCGCCGACGTGGAGGAGGCGGGGCTGTACGGCGGCGTGGGGCCGGCCGATGTCGCTGAGGTCGTCGCGATCCTGGAGTCGACCGAGGCGGACATCGTCGAGGACCCCGGTGGCGACAACTCCCTGTACCAGCGGCTGGGCCGGCGCCCCGGCATCGAGGCGGTCGTCGACCAGTTCGCCGATGCGCTGCTCGCGGACCTGTCGCTGTCGCCGTTCTTCGTGCCCGATGGCGGCACCGGGCCGGTCTACAACGCCCGCACGGGCTTGTGCATCACGCGCCTGATCTGCGCCATCGACGGACCCTGCGACTACGGCGAGGGGACCGAGCCAGAGCTGGAGGGGACCCCCTGCCTGAGCATGCGCGACAGCCACGTCGGCCGGACCGATCCGGAGGGCAACGCCATCGCCCTGGCCCACTTCGGCCGCCTCGCGGATCTGCTCGTGCAGGAACTGGACGCCGCCGGGGTCCCGCCCCTGGATCAAGAGCTCGTGGTCGGCGCCCTGATCCCCACCTGCTGCGACATCGTGGGCGACAACACCGAATGCCAGGCGCTCTTCGACTCCGTCGGAGTGGATCTCACCTGCGATGGCGGCTAGGTAGAGACTCGTGCGCGTCTCCCTCGTCGTCCCGCCGTTTGACTACGGCCGTCAGCTGTACGGACTCGTCCGCCGCCGCTCGTTCCAGAACGCGGTGCCGCTGGGCGCGATCAACGTCGCCGCCTACCTGCGCGAGGCGGGGCACCAGGTCCAGGTCGTCGATGCTCCCGCCGAGGGGTACGACAACGACCAGATCTGCAGCGCCATCAACCGGTTCGTGCCCGACGCCATCGGGGTCAGCGCGACCTCCGTCATCTACGACCCGGCCAGCGCCCTGGCGACGCTCCTGAAGGACCGGTTCGACGTCTTCACCTTCCTGGGGGGCACGCACAGCAGCCTGTACCCCGAGTGGTGCATGGACGACAACGTCGCGTGGGACGCGGCGGTGTTCGGGGAGGGGGAGGAGACCGCCGTCGAGCTGGTCAACGCCCTCGCCGCCAAGAAGACCCTGGACGGCATCGGCGGCGTCATCTGGCGCGACGGCGACGGCGGAATCCACAAGAACCAGCACCGAGCCGCTCAGCGGGACCTGTCCGACACGCCGCTGCCCGCCTACGACCTGCTCGACCTGAGCCGCTACAGCGCCCCCCCGATGCGGGTCCGCCGCACGCCCGCGGTCTACATGGAGCTGTTTCGCGGCTGCGCCTACGCCAAGTGCACCTACTGCACCTCCGGCGGCGGCCTCAAGAACCGCTACCGACGCCACAGCCCCGAGTCGGCGGCGGAGAAGATCCTCCAGATCCACATGCGCTACGGCGCCAACGAGATCGCCTTCGTCGACGACGACTTCGTGGTCGGCAAGGACTGGATTCACGACTTCTGCGGCGAGCTTCGCAAGCGCGGAAACCCCGTCTCCTGGACCGCCTACGCGCGCGCCTCCCAGGTCGATGCGGGGGTGTTCGCGGCGATGAAGGCGGCCGGCTGCCACCAGGTCCTCATCGGCATGGAGGTGCTCGACAACGCCATGCTCCGGGCCCTCGGCAAGGACCTCACGGTCGCCTCGTCGGCGGAGGCCATCCGGGCCGCCCACAGCGCCGACATCGGCGTGATCGGGCTGTTCATGGCAGGCATCCCCAACAGCACCCCCGAGTCGGTCTTCACCACGGTCGAGCACGCCCTCCAGCAGGAGGTCGATGTGGCCGTCTTCTCGCTGTACCGACCGCCCCCCGTAAGCGAGGCGTTCGAAGCCCTCGGCTGGGGGTCGCGGGAGTACATGGAGTCCTTCAAGAAGCAGAAGGAGGCGGTGTACGTGCCCGCCGGCTGGCGGGATCTGCGCCACGTCGAGCAGGTCTTCAGCGAGGCCTACCGCCGCTTCTACCTCGACCCCCGCTTCGTCAAGCGAGCCGCCAAGCGCGCGTTCGCCGACCCGGTCCTCGCCAAGAACATCGTCAAGGGTGCCCTGACCCTCGCCGATCAGTTCCGGCCGGACTTCAGGTCGCTCATCGCTCGAGCCTGATGCGCGTCGCCTTCATCCAGAAGGACCCGATGCCGCGACCGGACCTGATGGTCCTGGGCGCGTCGGTGACGTTCCTGGGGCACCAGGCGAGCGTGTTCATTCCCGCCGCCGAGCGGGACCTGGAGCGGGCGCTTCGCCGCTTCGCCCCCGCCGTCGTCGTGTTTGCGCCGCCCACCGGCTTCCACCCCTGGGCGTTCGGGGTGGCGCGCCGCATCAGCGCCATCACCGGGGGAGCGCCGAACGTGTTTGTGGGGAGCCACGCCACGGACCACCCGGAGATCGCCCGCGAGGCGGGGGTCGACCTCGTGATGGTCGGCGACCCCGAGACGACGCTGCGCGAGCTGCTGTTCAAGATCGACAACGAGCGGGACCTCCCCGGCACCACCGGCACGGTGGCGGCCTCGCCCGACGGCACCCTGATCGAAGGCCCCGCGCGCCAGGCGATGGACGAGCTCGACGACCTGCCGTTGGCCGACCTCGAGATCTACCGCCGCTACCGGTTTGTCCGGCACCAGACCACGCTCTCGGTCTGCACCGGCCGCGGGGTGATGGAGAACGTGCACGCCGGCTTCCGCATCGGGCCCAAGGAGCTCGAGCGGCGGTTCGAGCAGGCGCCCCGTCATTCGGTCACCGAGGCGATCCACCGGGTCCACCTGCACATCCAGCGTCGGCCGCACTACCGGCGGGTGGCGTTCCGGGACGACACCCTGCTGATGGACGGGGCCCTGGAGCCGTGGCTGGGCGACTTCCTCGACCGCTACCGGCGCGAAGTGGGGCTCCCGTTCCAGTGCGGGGCCCGCTCCGATCTGCTCGGCCCCGAGGTCGTCCGGGAGCTGGCGCGCGCGGGCTGCGATCTGATCCGCCTCGCGACCGACGCGCGGGACCACGACGCCGACGCGGTTGCGCGTCTGCGGGCCGCGGGCATTCACGTGCAGACCATCTCGTTCCTGGGCCGCCCCGGGGACGGCGACGCTGACTCGCTGGCGGAGCTGGACCACGTGCTCACGCTCGAGCCGGAGCACGCCTTCGCGATCGCCTGCGACGGCACCGTGCGGCCCTTCGACGAGCGGCTGCAGCGGGTGTTCCCCATCGTGGTGGACGCTCCGCTGCTGAAGCCGTTGGCCCTGGCGGCGGTCGGCTCCGGCGCGGACCGGCTGCTGAACAAGGTCTTCCAGCTGCACCACGACCTGTCGTTCATCACCAGCGGCGAGCTCGCGCCCGTCGACATCGTTCGGATCGCCAGCCGCATGCGCCGGGGACGTCGGGAGGCCTATGCGTCGTAGCCTCCCCCTGGTCCTGGCGGCCGTGATCGCGGCCAGCTCCGCCTTCGCCGCCCCCGCTGGTCTGCAGATCACCGACGATCAGATCTACGCCCTCGTGCAGGCCCTCAAGGGCAAGGTCATCGGGCTCGAGGAGCACGACCTCCTCGTCGAGTTGGGCGAGACGGCGGCGGCCTCCCCCAACGCCCTCCCCGGCGACCTGATCTTCACCGGCTGGGCGCTGGTCCACGCCGACCGCCCGGAGCTGGGCTACCCGCTGCTGCGCGAAGGTCTGGGGCGTCCGCCCCTGCTCGCCAGTGACGCCCTCCGCAACGTGCTGCTGGCCGAGCAGTTCGGGCAGGACGATCTGGCGCGCGGGATCATCGACTTCTCCGCCGGCATCAACGAGGTCGCGGCCAAGCGGCTGCGTCGCTCGATCCACCTCCCCCAGGAGCTCGACGTCGCGACGAAGCGGGCGAAGGGTCCCCTCAAGGGGCTCGGGGTGGGCCAGATCCAGCTCGAAGGAGACGAAGGGGCGTTGGTCTCGTGGTTCGTCGCGCCGGAGCCGCTGCCGAGCTCCCCGACCGTCGTCGTGCTGCTCGCCGACTCGGGCCGCATGGACGCCCTGCCCCGCTCGTGCCAGTCCGCCGACCGGCTCAAGGATGCTGCCGAGTTGGCTCGCGACGGCGTGGTGGCGGTGCTCCCCGGGCTGCGCGGCTGCGACCTGAGCGCCGGGCTGTTCCTCGGCACCGACCACGCCGAGGCGGATCTGGCGCTCCTGCTGGACCGGCTCCGGACCGACTTCGAGCCGGCGGCGATCGAACTGCACGGAACCGGGACGGCGGGCCTGTTGACGCTGGAGTTGGCCGATCGGGGCCTGGCCGCGGACCGGTTCGTCGCCACCGAGCCGCTGGACCCGAGGGTCTGGCTGCACCTGCCCGCCGAGCGCGTCGCTGCGCGCGCCGAGGCCCTCCAGGCGTCTGCGCGTCACCCCGAGATCGTGGAGATCGTTGGCGAAGTCGATGATCACCCCCGAGCAACTCGGGGGAAGCGCAAGTAGGCTAAACCGGATGGCCGAGTGGCTGAAACGGCTCTTTGCGCGACGCAGCGCAGGCCTGGAGTCCCTGCCCCTGGGGGTGGAGGGGGAGCTCCCGTGGCACTGCTCGGTCGCCGACGCGCGCTGCACCCTCCGCAGCCTCGGTGCCCTCTCACTGGATGTGGACGGGTACCCGACCGCGCGCCTGCGCTGGGGTGACCTGACCGTGCGGGCGACGCTGGAGTTCGTCCCGGGGGTGCACGTCGGCGCAGCCACCTGGCTCAGCGCGATGCCCGACGCCGATTTCTACACGCGGGAGGGGTTCAAGGTTCGAATGGAGCCCCGCCTGCGGGCCGCGAACGTGCACTTCCCGTTCAGGAACCGCCGCGGCAACTGGGCCCGTGCCCTGGAGATCCTCGGCAAGCCCGGGGAGCGGCACAAGGACGGCAGCTGGTCGTGGGAGTGGCCCCACATGACGGCGCGGTTCACCGACGCCGACCCCGGTGACGAGGAGTCGGTGGAGTGGCTGCGCTTCGCTGCGAAGTCGACCTCACGGGTGCTTCAGATCCGGAACCAGAGCTCGATGGAGCTGTACGAGCGGATCCACATACGCATGGATTTCCAGGCCGGCCACTGGGAGATGACGCAGGCGCCCGAGGTACACGGCATTCCCACCCGGCTGCACTGGGACGCGCCCGTGGACCAGCCCGTGCTGCTGACGGTGAAGGCCGAAGACCGGGAAGTGTCCGTGGAGGTGTCTTCCCGTTTGACCACCGTGGTTCTCACCAACGACAGCTCCGGCGGCATTCGCGTCGTCGTGTGATAGATCCCCGCCATGCACCGACTCGTTCCGTTCCTGCTGCTGCTGCTGCTCCCGACGCTGGCCCTCGCTGATGAGGTCTGCATCGCCGAGGACGGCACGCCCATGTACGTCCCCGGGACCGAGGAGTCGGTGGGCACATTGTCCGCGCGCCAGTGCTACGCGGTGATGGAGCGGGGGATCGCCCGGACCCGAATCTGGGTGCGCGCCGCGGGCGCCTTCCAGGGGGAGGTCGACGTCTCGAACCGCGACTTTGCCCAGGTGCTGGTCGACGACGTGCCGATGAAGCTGGACGCCGCCGGCGAGCCCTACGGCCAGGCCCTCAGCGGCGCGTTGGTGCTCATCGACCGGGACGTGGGCGGCGGCCTGTTCCTCGCCAAGATGCTGGAGGGCCGGGTGCGGGCCCAGTTCATCGTGTCCGAGGATGAGTTCTTCCCCGCGGAGTCCTGGCCCGTGCCGGATCCCGAGGACCTGCCCGACGCGGGCTGGCCCGAGGCGACGCTGCCGCTGCCCCCGTCGACGATCTCCCTGACCTCGGTGGGTGGCGGCTACGACATCCACGCCGAGATCGTCGCGCCCCTGTTCGACACCACCGACGTGCTCATGGACCCCGCGATGGGCCACCTGCGCATGGAGTTCCTGGAGCAGCGGGAGTTCGAGTCGAAGATCCGCGTGGTCGCGCGGCACCTCTGGGTCGAAGGCTGGGTCGTGTCCGTGGACTGGCGTGCCGAGCCCGCCCCGGAGGGCTGGAACCCGATGGCGGGCGTGCCCGGCCTCCGCACGGCCCCGACAGGGAACCGGCAGCTCGGAACGAAGGACGCAGACTTCGCGCTCGAGCCCAAGGGGGACCCCTTCGGCACGCTCGCCGCGGCCTCCTGGGTGACCCTCGACGAAGAGGATGGCTCCTGGCAGCGCGTGCAGGTGACGTGGGCCCACGGCGGGGTGCGCGGCTGGATCGAGAAGAAGCGTCTCGAGAAGGAGAAGAAGCAGGGCGAGCAGCCCAAGCCGACCGTCTCCCGCGTCGCGGCGGTGGGCGTGGGCAACGTCGCGGTCGAGTGGTTCGACGGCGAAGGCCACGAGCTCGAGCCCGAGCTGACCGCGGACTACGTGCGCGGCATCGCCACCGACGGCATCGAGTTGCTGCGGCACACCTACGCCGAGGCGCTCGCCAAGCGGCCCAACCTCACCGGGGAGGTCACCGTGAAGCTGGTCGTCACCCCCGACGGCGTGATCTTCGAGCAGTCCACCCCGGTGGCGACGCTGGCCGACGACGAGGTCAAGGCCGCCCTGGGCGCCAAGATCGAGAGCTTTGTGTTCCCCGAGACGAAGCCGCGCAAGCGCAAGCTCGACAACAACGTGGTCGTCTGGGTTCAGTACGTCTTCAAGCCGCTGGGTCAGTAGCCGCTAGCTGCCCGCCTCGAGCTCGTCGGCGTCCAGCCGGCCGGGCTCCACTTCGAGCCGATCGCCGAAGAAGAACGAAGCGACGTTCACGCCCATCCGGCCCGGATCCCGCGTTCGCGCGATGGTTCGCAGCCACGCCCGCCGGCGCGGATGACGTTCGCCCAGATCCACCGCGAGGGGCATGTCCAGCTCGAAGCCGTCCTCGTCGGAGATGAGGAGCACGCGAGGCCGGACCATCGGGTAGGCGCCCATGCCGGGGCCGAGAACGAGGCCCCATTCCCCGCTGTCGAGCTCGACCAGCGAGCCCGGGGGGTAGCGCCCGACCAGCCACAGCAGCCGCCGCACGATGACCGGATCCAGCTGCCGGCCGCCCTGCCGGGAGACGAGCTTGACCGCCTGGTCCGGGGGGAACGCGTCGCGGTGGGGGCGCGGCGAGCAGAGCGCGTCGAAGACGTCCGCCACGGCGATGACTCGGCTGAACAGGTGCTGCTCCCGCCCCGCCGCGAAGGGGTAGCCGCCCTCGCCGTCGAACCGCATGTGGTGCTCGACCGAGGCCAGCGCTCGCTCCACGATCGGGGCGCCGAAGCCGTAGTGCTTCAGCAGGTGGGCCATGCCCAGCAGGGGATGCTGCTCGACCCGTGAACGCTCGTGGGGGGCCAACTCCTGCTCGCTGGCGAAGATCTCCTCCGGCAGCAGCGTCTCGCCCAGGTTGTGGTTCAGCGCCGACATCCCCAGCCGCAGCAGGTCGCGCCGATGCAGGTCCATCAGCCGCCCCAGGCAGACCGCGTAGATGCACACCATCATGTTGTGCGCCTTGCTCGGCAGCGTCGGGTTCCGCATCACGGTCAGGCCGAGCAGGTCCTCCGGCGTCTCCTCCGCCATCTGGATGAGCTGCTGGACGAGCGCCCGCTGGCGTCGCCGCATGTACAGGTCGAGGTTCGCCAGCTCGGTGCGGGTGATGGTCTCGAGGCCTTCGCGGAAGACCTCGAGGGCGTGATCCCGACTCTCCGACTTGCCCGCCCGGGCCCGATCCGCCGCTGACGGCAGGGGGATGAGGCGGATGCCGGGGAGGTTGGCGCGGCGGAAGTGCTCGGCCCCGCTGACGCCCTCGGCGGGGGAGGTGCGGAGGAACTCGGTGAGGGCGAGCATCGTCGCATCCTCGGCCCCTGACTGGAGCACGATGCCGCGCCCTTCGACGTCGCCGAGGCGCTCGGTGAGCATCACCGCCGCTTCCCACGCGCGCTTGCTCGCCCGGACCCAGACGCCGTTGACGAAGGCATGCCCCTCGGCGAACACCAGCGAGAGGTCTTCTCCGCCGGCTTGAAGCTCGGCGACGTCCTGGACGAGGTCCCGCAGCGCCGACTGCACCGCGGAGTTGCCCGGATCGTGGATGGCGAGCAGCCGCCCGAGGGTGTCGATGTGGACGAGGAAGTCCTTCGCCTTGCGGGAGATCTGGTGCCGCCGCTCGCGGTCCATCTCCTCGGCGTTGGGCGGACCCGAGGAGGCGCCCGGACTCGTGCCGGAGAGGAAGGGATCGGCGTGGCTCACCATGGATTCCGCGCCTCCAACCGCTGTAAGGCGTCGGTGCAGATCTTCTTCTTCGGCCCGAACAGGCCCGACGTGCCTCGTTTGAGGGTCTGCTTGGCCTGGACCGTGCCGGCCGCCGCGAGGCCCCGGGCGGCCGCTTCGACGTCCGCGAGGACCTCGGGGGCGGTGCCCATCATCTTGACCCCCTTGGACTCGAGCCGTTGGGCCAGGACCTCCACTGCGCCGTCGCCCGCGACGAGCCCCAGGGTGATGCAGAGGTCACGCTTGATGTTCGCATCCAGCGAGCTGAACGTGGCTCCTCCGACCGCCTTGCGCAGGTACTTCACCGCTTCGTACGGCTTCTGCGCCAGCAGCGCATCGGCCAGCGCCCGGCGCACCGCCGCGTCCTTGTCCACCAGCAGCGGCAGCACGTACTGCAGCTCGGCCGCGGGGAGGTTGTCCTGGTACCAGCGCAGCACCTCCTCCCGGACGAGTCGGGACGGGTGGCGGAGCAGCTTGTAGCGGCTGGAGGCGGCCCGTTCGCGGCCCAACGAGCGGGCCAGCGCGATGGTCGGGACGACCCGCTCGGGAGGCTGGGTCAGGGCGTTGGTGAGCCACGCGTCGATGCGGTCGCCGACGACCGAGCCGAGGGTCTCCCGGAGCCGCTTGCCGCGGGCCTGATCGGGGTCCCGGGCGGCGCTCTCGAGCACGGACTGGAGCACCGAGTCGGGGAGCCGCTCGACCAGCCGACGGAGCTCGTGCTCTTCACCCGCCTTGGCGAGATCGAGCGACAGGAGCACCCGCGCGATGCGTCGCTCGCTGATGGCGTTGGCGAAGAACTCGCGCACCCGGCCGGCGAAGGGGCTGGTGCGGACGACGTCCTCGGCCATCAAGGCGGTGCCCTCGTCGAGGATGCGCACGAGGCCGACGGCGTTGCCGCGGCGGTAGACCTCCTCGACGGCCTGGCGGGCCAGTCCGATCGCCTCATCGGGCGGAAGCTCGGACCGATTGCTCAGCGCCGTGCGCACCAGGATGGAGACTAGCCGGGCGAGGAGATCGTGGGGCTCTTCGGCCTCCACCGCCTCGTGCATGTTGGCGATGAGGTGGGCGTCCTCGGTCCCTTCTTCGGCGAATTGCACCCGCCACTGCTGCTCTTCTTCGGAGACGCGGCGGTCGTCGCTGGGTCCCAGGCCGGCCAGATCACTGCCTGCGACGGCTCGCTGCACGGCGTCCTCGGAGACCTGCCCGAAGTTGCGCTTGTCGCTCTCGGTGCGGAAGTCCGACAGGCGCAGGCCGACCAGCTGCTGGACGGCGTCATCCAGGTTCCCGGTGGCGGTTTGGGAGGCGGCGCCGGAGAGGACCTCGGCCTCCATCAGGGCGCTGACCGCCTGGAAGCCGATCTTGGTGAAGCCGGACTGCCACAGCAGCGACTCCAGCGTCTCCTCCTCGTACTCGGGGAGCTCGAAGTTGATGCGGAGCACATCCAGGAGCTTGGCCAGCTCCTCCAGGTCGAGCCCCTGGGCCAGCGACAGCGTCGCGATGCCCTCGCGGTGCAGCAGGCGGCCGAGGCCGACGAACTCCTCCGTCTCGGGGTGGACCATGGATCCGCCCCAGGCGAGCCCCTCCTGGGAGGACTCCAGATCGAGGGCGCCGTAGCGCTCCAGGACCTGGCCCATCTGCCCCAGGGACTGCTCCATCGCCCGCCACGTCTCGCGGTGCGACGCGCCGTACAGACGGGCGTGCCCCATGGCGATGTGCAGGGTCTTGAGCGATTCGGCGAGTGTTTCCGTGTCCTGCGGATCGGGCCGACCTCGACCTCTCACTGATTCTCCCCCCGTTTCCGCAGTGCGGACCTGATGCTGCGCCGCTCCGGCGTCTTGTTCGACAGGATCCGGGCGATGTACTCGGCGAAGTGGGGGCCGAGCAGCCGGAGTCCCGACTCGTAGGCGTAGTCGTTGACGTCTTCGAGGAAGTTCAAGGCGCTGTCGTAGCGCTTGGCGGGGTTCCGAGCGAGCGCGCGCTTCAGGATCGGCTCCAACCCCTCCGGGACCGTCAGGTCCTCATCGAGGAGGCGGTCGATCTCGAACGCCTCCACCGTGCGGCGGAGGTCCCGCGGCTTCAGCTTGCGGCTGAACATCGGGCGGACGGTCAGGAGCTCGTAGAAGGTCACCCCGAGGGCCCACAGGTCGGTCTTGACGCTGGCGATCCGGGGGCCCCCGAAGAGCTCCGGGGCGAAGTAGTGGAGCTTGCCCGCGAGGGTGCCCTCCCGCTCGATGCGCTGGGCGGCGGTGCCGACGGAGACCCCGAAGTCGGTGAGCTTCACCGCCCCGGTGCTCGCCAGGAGCAGGTTTCCGGGGCTGACGTCGCGGTGGACGATCCCCATCGGCGCGCCGTCGGAGCCGATGGCCGTGTGGGCGTGGTGCAGGCCCTGCAGGGTCTCGCGGAGGATGTAGAGCGCGTGCCGCAGCGGCACCTCGGTCCGTCGCTTGCTGACCTTGCGGATGAGCTCGTTGGTGTCGAGCCCGTCGACCCACTCCATCGCGAGGTAGAGCTGGCCGTTGACGGAGCCGACGTCCAGCACCGAGCAGATGTTGGGGTGCCGCAGTTGGGCCACGATGCGGCCCTCGTCGAGGAACCGGTCGCGGTACTTCTCCCGCTCGGCGTGCTTGGGGAGGATCGTCTTGAGCACGCAGCGCACCGGGACCCCGGCTGAGCCGGCTCGTTCCGCGAGCCAGATCTCGGCCATGCCGCCGTAGCCGATCGGCTCGATGACGGTGTAGCCGGGCAGCTCCGGTCGGTGCGCGAACGGCTCCGATGGCGAGGGCGAGTCGTCACTGCCGCCGGCCGTTGTCGGTCGGTCGAGCACGGTCGCGTCGGTGAGAGTGGCTTCGCTGTCCGGCAAGGAGGATCCCGTCCCAAGTGTACCCGCATGGGCGCGATCTGGGATGATGCGGCCATGCGCTTGGTCCTGTACGTCGCCGCGATCGCCGTTTTGTCGGTGCCCTGCTCCGCCCTTGCGAAGGCCCCCTCCAAGAAGGACATCGACGAGGCGTTGCTGCGCCAGTCCGTCGAGGAGCTCAGCGATTTGCGTGAGGCGGAGGCGCACCACCGCGAGGGGGAGCTCCAGCTGGAGCGGATCCAGGCGGACCTGGATGTCGCGTGGGCGGACCAGAAGGCGGCCAAGGCCTGGGTCGATGCCAACCAGTCGATCCTGCGGGCGATCGAGGCGCAGCGGAAGGCGGCCGACGAAGGCAACCGCACCGACGAGCTGGCCACCCTGGCGCAGCAGACGGTGCGCTCGGAGGCGAGCCTCGCGTGGCGGAACGCGCGGACGGACTCCGCCAAGCTCCAAGTGTCGTTCCAGCAGGAGCGCGTGGGGTGGGTCAAGGTCGAGATCGACCGCCGGGCGCAAGCCGCTGAGCTGGAGCGGTTGCGGGCCTACGACGTCGCCATCGGCGGGGATCCCGAGGTGCAGCAGGAGATCGGCCGCGCGCAGACCAAGCTGGGACGGCTCGCGGAGTCCGAGGGCAAGGCCCGGTTGAAGATGGAGCGGGCCGAGGCGAAGTGGCAGGAGGCGGCCGCGCAGGCGAGCTACCTCGACCCGAGCAAGCCGTCGGCCGAGTGACCGGTCGCGCCTCCGACGTCGCCCTCGTCGTCGCCCTCGTCGCCCTCGCGGCGGCGATCGGAGCGGCGCTGCCGTGGGATGATACCGTCAACGACCTGATGTTCGTGGAGACCGTCGACGACGTCGGCGTGCCGGTGGTCATCGTGCGGGTGGACGAGGCGACCGAAGAGGCCCACTCCGACCCGCTGGTCTACTGGGATCGGCTGTTCGCGCATGTGGTCGACGGCGCCGCGGCGGGGGGCGCCGACCGGGTGGTGCTCGACTTCCTCCTGTACTCGCTGCCCGGGACGATGGACCCCGACTGGGGCTTCCCCCTCGTCAGCTCGATGGCGATCGCCCGCAGCCGCGGCGTCGAGGTCATCAACATCGCGATGGCGTTGGGCGACGGCAGCTCCAACGAGGTCGAGGTCAAGGGGCCTCACCCGATGATCCAATCGGCGTCGTCCGGACTCGCCCTCGCCAACGTCACCGAAGACGGGGACGGCGTGGTGCGGCGCATGGAGCTGGGCTGCGCCGAGCCGTACGCGCTCGCCCGGGTGCTCGCCGGGGCGGGGGAGGACTGCGCCACGGTCCACATCCGCTACCGCGACGTGGTCGGGGGGTGGCCGGGGGTCTCCATGCAGGAGGTCCTGGAGCGGGAGGAGGGCGGCGACGTCGTCTGGTTGAGGGAGCACTTCGAGGGCAAGACCGTGCTGATCGGCGCCACCGCACCGAAGCTGGGCGACCTGAAGCGCACCCCGCTGAGCACCTTCACCCCCGGGGTCGAGATCCACGCGCAGGCGATGCGCACGCTGCTGGAGGGCGACGGGCCGCGCCCCCTGCCGACGGCCGTCGGGCTGCTGGTGGTGCTGCTGTTGGGCTTCGGATCGATGTTCGCGGGGCAGCGGCTGGGACCCTGGCCGGCGATCGGGCTGGGGGTCGCGGCCGCGATCCTGGCGGGCTTCGGCGGCATCGCCGCGGGCATGGCGCTGGACTACCGGGTGCCGTTTGTCTCCTGGGGGCTGAGCATCCTGCTTCCGGGGGTCGGAGCGGCCCTCAAGAGTGTGGCGTGGGAGCGGGCGGAGCGGCAGCGCATGGCCCAGACCCTTGGTTCGTACGTCAACAAGCACGTGATGGCGGCGCTGGAGAAGGACCCCGAGGCGGCTGGGATTGGCGGCGCGATGCGCACCGTCACCGTGCTCATGGCCGACATCCTCGGCTACTCCACCTTCTCGGAGAACCGGGCCCCCCAGGAGGTGGTCGCGGTGCTGAACAATTACTTCGAGGCGATGACGCGGGTGATCCAGAGCCACGGCGGCACCGTCGACAAGTTCATGGGCGACGGGCTGATGGCGGTGTTCGGCGCCCCCCTCCCGCTGCCCCACGACGGCGCCCCCAACGCGGTGGCGGCGGCCCGGGGCATGGAGGCGGAACTGGAGCGGCTGCGCATCGGATGGCGCGCCGAGGGGATCCCCGAGCTCGACATCGGCATCGGCATCCACACCGGCGAGGCGATCGTGGGGAACATGGGGAGCGCGCTGAAGATGGAGTACACGGTCATCGGCGACGCCGTGAACGTGGCCGCGCGCATCGAATCGACCACGCGCAAGTACGGCGTGCGGGTGCTGATCTCAGGCGAGACGATGGAGCGGATCGAGGAGACGCCGGACGCGGCCGACCTCGGCGAGGTCTACGTCAAAGGGCGCGCGCAACCGGTCCAGATGTGGTCGCTGGCCCCTCCACCGCCACCCGATCATTGAACCGGTAGCCGACGCGGAAGACGGTCTGCACGAGCGCCTTGGGGCCGCCCAGATCGGTGATCTTCTTGCGGAGCCGGGCGACGTGGCAGTCGACGGTGCGGGCGTAGACGTCGGACTCGTAGCCGCGGACGCGGTCCAGCAGCTCGGCGCGGGTGAACACCTGGCCCGGTGAGCAGGCGAGGAAGTGGACCAGATCGAACTCAGTCGGCGTCAGGTCGACCATCGTCTCGCCGAGCCAGAGCTCCCGGCGGCGGGGGTCGACGGTTATGTCGCCGAACTCGAGCGCCTGGGTGCGGTTGCGCAGCTCCAACAGCTCCGCGGGGGGCAGCGGCAGCTCGATGGGGCCGCTGACGTCGCGGTCGCGGCGGGCGATGAGGGAGCGGCAGCGGGCGACCACCTCGGACACGCCGAAGGGCTTGCGTACGTAGTCGTCGGCGCCGGTGCTGAGGCCGAGGACGGCGTCCATCTCTTCGGCGCGCACGGACATCAGGATGATCCCGGGCTGCTTGCCGTCGTTGGCGCGGATGGCGTGGCAGACGTCGAGGCCGGACTTGCCCGGGAGCATCACGTCCAGCAGCACGAGGTCGGGCTGGTGGGCGTGGAACTGCTCGATCGCCGCCTCGCCGTTGTGGGCGTAAGCCACTTCGAAGGACTCACGCTGCAGGTGGAACCCGAGGATCTGGGCGATGTTGGGGTCGTCGTCGACAACGAGGATGCGGTAGCTCATGTCCAAAGTATCGACACGATTCCCGACACTTGAGGCTGCATTCGTAACTTGTGCACAACCCGAGATGCCGCCGCAACACGGTGTTGAGGCGTCGGTTTGCTGGTCAGTCGACTGACCGGTCAGGTGGCCTCGACGCCCTTGCAACGGCGCTGTCATCGATGGGCAAGAACTCGGCGCGTGGGCCCTCCGGAAGGGCAACGTCGTACAAGCTCGAGACTTCCTCGGCGGTCAACGGGCGGCACCACCGGAGCTTCAGATCCCCCAGCGCCAACGGGCCGATCTGCACGCGTCGGAGCTTCAAAACCTGCAATCCCGAGCGTTCGCAGAGCCTCCGGATTTGGCGGTTGCGACCGTCCGTGAGCACAACTTCGATCCACGTGGCGCGCGTTCGAAGCTCCAGAAACCTCGTGCGCGCGGGGTTCGTGACGGGGCCTGAGCGGAACCTCAGCGGACGCTCCAGCAGCTTGATGCGGTGGTCGCCGGGGTCGAGCCGGTCGCGCACCTTCACCCGATAGACCTTCTCCACCGTTTCGCCGACGTTCGGATTCAGCAGCGCCTGGGCGAGCTTTCCGTCGTCGGTGAAGAGCATCAGCCCTTCGGTGGCGTAGTCCAGCCGGCCCACGTGGGGGAGCGCGGGGAAGTGCGTGGGGATGTGGTCGTACAGCGTCGGCCGGTCCGCGAAGTCGCGGCGCGCGCTGATGCAGCCCGCAGGCTTGTTGAGGACGAAGTACTGCACACCCGGACCATCACCTTCTGTCCCCGGAACGGCAAGCCCGGACGATACTGGCGGGGTGGCGCAGCCCGACCGATCTCGACGGACCACCCTCGTCGCCCTCGGCGTCTTCATCGCGGCAGCCCTCATGGTCGCAGTCTTGCTGTCGCGGCCCGAGGTCTCTCCTGAGGGTGAAGCACCCGCGGTGGTGGGCCCCCCGGCCGAACCCCTGGTTCGGCCGGAGGCGTCTGCTCCGCCTTCGCCGCGGGCCCCTCGGGAGCAACGGCGGACCTCGGGACCGCCGGACGAGTCGGGGGACGAGCTGCTCGATGGGGAGGCCGAGCTCACCCTTTGCGTCTGGGATGGCGGGAAGGGCGCCCCCGACGTCTCGTTCCACGTCTCGCCCTCGGTGGGTCGCTCGAACGTGACGACCGGTCCGAGCGGCTGCACCTCGTTGTCGGTTCCCGCCGGTCAAGACCTCCGTATCCATCCGATGGCTGCCGTCTCGCCACCGTTCGCGGAAGTGAAGTGGTTGGCTCTGAACGCTCGCAGGACGGTCGATTTCGCGCTCCCCACCCTCTGCGACGTGACGCTCGAGGTGGTCGATCAGGACGGGGCCGTGGTGCCTGACTTCGACGTGAAGGCGAGACCCGAGTCTGAGGGCATGAGCACCTCCCGGACGGAGCAGGAGGGGACGACGGACGCCGACGGGCTTGTTTCGTTCGCGCTCCCTTGCGGACCGCGTTGGATGGTCAACTTCGAGGGGCCCGGAGCGCAGATGGCCTTCGGCCTGGGGGAGCCTCCCGACGCTCCCTTCGAGTTGGTCGTGGACACCAGCCGCCGAGGCGAGGAGATCTGGCTTCGCCTGGAGTCGGCGGCCGACGGCGAGGCCCTCCACGGCTGGTTCAGACAGCAGCCCGGGGTCCCGAGGCCAGCCCATCGCATCCCGAGGGAGGGAGTTCTCCTTGGGCCGCTGGATCCGGACGTCACCTACATCGTTGCGACCAACCGGCACGAGCCGACATCATTCGCCCCCGCGGACCTCGCCCCGGTTCCCGACGACGACGGGAGGCGCTGGGCGACCCTGGTGCTGACGCCGCATGGGGAGATCGAAGTGATCGCGGAGCCGAGCGCGAGCGACCGGATCGAGACGGTCACCTGCGTCGAGCCGGCGGGGGCAAGCCATGGGTGCCGTCGACTGACCGGCCAGCCGCGCTGGACGTGCCGATGCAGCGACGAGGGAGGGTTCGCGATGAAGGTTCGGATCATGGACGTCGACGTGCTTCAGCCCGTTGTTCGTCCCGAGACCCGGCTTCAGCCCATTCCCCCCGCGGCGGAGTTGTGTCTCGAGGCCGGGACATGCGGTGGAGCCGCCGACGACGTCGTGCTCATCTCGCTGCCGGACCATCCCTGGGGAGGCGGATGTGGGAGCCGAACCGATGCGGTCGACTCACGGTGCCTTCGGGTGCCTCGGGGCGAACGGCTCCACATCGCCTGCTGGGCCGTCGGCGAAATGGTCGCCTGGGAGACCGAGATCGTCGCGGGCGAAGAGCGGAACGTAGTCCTCGGGGACTGATCCGGCTTAGCGAATGCTGTCCGCCGACGCCTTCATCTCGGCGTTGAAGTCGGTCTTGAGTGTGACCAGCGGCTTCTTGTCCCGCTGGGGGAGCCCCGCGATGTACTGCCCGTAGGGCTTCATCATCGCGGCGTCGACGCGCTGGGTGTCGAAGTCGATGTCGGTGATCGCCTTGTACTGGATGTTCGGCTCTTCGACCGCCGGCTTCGGCTCCTCCTCCTCATCGGACTGGGCCATGGCGGCCGCAGGAAGGGCGAGGAGGGCGGCGAGAAGGAGGGTGCTCATGCGCATGCGGGATCCGGACAGCGCTCCGGCCGAAAGGTTCCCGTAGGATCCGCACTATGTACGCAAACGACGCACTGAACGGCAGCACCATCCTGATCACGGGCGGAGGGACGGGCCTGGGCCGCGCCATGGCGGAACGGTTCGCCGGGGTCGGTGCGGCCGTCGCCGTGCTCGGACGTCGGGAGGATCCGCTGGCCGAGACCGTGGCCGCGATTCAGTCCGCGGGCGGGACCGCTGCCTACGCCGCAGGGGCCGACGTGCGGGACCCGGCGTCGCTGGAAGCCGCCGTCGCCTCCCTGGAGGAGGAGGTCGGTCCCATCAACGGCCTCGTCAACAACGCCGCCGGCAACTTCCTGTGTGCCTCCGAGGACCTGTCCGCCAACGCGTTCAACTCCGTCGTGCAGATCGTCCTGTACGGCACCTTCCACGCGACGCAGGCCCTCGGCCGACGGTGGATCGAACGGGGCAGCGGCGGCGTCATGCTGAACATCTCCACGACGTACGCGTGGACGGGCTCGTCCTTCGTGCTGCCGAGCGCGTGCGCCAAGGCCGGCGTGCTCGCGATGACCCGCAGCCTCGCCGTGGAGTGGGCGACGTACGGCATCCGCGCCAACGCCATCGCCCCCGGGCCGATCCCCACCGAGGGGGCGTTTTCGCGGCTCATGCCGCCGGGCGCGGTCGAGGCTCACGCGAAGCAGCGCATCCCCCTGGGCCGCCTCGGCACGCGGGAGGAACTGGCCGACCTGGCGACCTTCCTGATGTCTCCCATGGCCTCCTGGATCACCGGTGAGGTCGTCACCATCGACGGCGGCGAAGTGCTGAAGGCAGGCGGGGAGTTCAACGGCTTCACCGACCACCCCCGCGAACAGTTCAAGGCGGCGTTGGCGTCGATGAGGCCGTCCAAATGAACCACTGGCTCCTCTTGCTCGTGCTCGGCCTGCTCACCTGGGGCCTGTCCGCCTGCGTCGACGACGATGACGACGACACCACCGCGGACGACGACGACGCCACCGACGACGACGACGCCACCGACGACGACGACACCCCCGACCCCGCCGCCAACTGCCCCGACCCGGCGATCGAAGGGCCGACCTCCACCGTCCCCTGCAACTCCGAGGATGGCGGCGACGTGTGGCAGTTCGTGGTCGCCACCGGCCAGCAGGTGCTCGTCACTGTCGACACGGTCGGCCCCGCCTCCACGTTCGACCCCCGGCTCCGCATCGTCGACTTCTTCGAGACCTTCCTCGAGGCCGGCGACGACGACTGCGTTTGCTCCTACGACCCGCCCGGGGACGACTGCTTCCCCAACGAGTCGTGCTGCCCCTTCGGCGTCTACACCGCCGAATTCGATGAGAACCTGAGCGTGCACGTCGCCTCCTTCCTGGAGGAGAACTGCGTCGCCGGGGACGTCGGCGCCTACGAGATCCGCGTGTCGCTGGACGGCGTGGAGGTGGCGCCCGCGTTGCTCATCGACGACGGCCCCACCGTCTTCGGCGGCGAGTAGTTCTCAGGCGGGGTCGACGGCCTGGCGGAACGGCGCCTCGGCGCGCTGCTTCGCGACCTTCTCGAGCACCCAGCGGGCCTCCCTCCGGGACCACTGGACAATGGCCGCGTGGAAGTGCGGATCGGCGTACCAGTGCACGCTGTGGGCGAGCGTCGGATCGAACCCCCGCACGCGCTTGAAGTCGCCCCCGTGGCCGGGCTCGAAGCGCACCAGCCCCTCCTGCAGGCAGTGCTCGACGGCACAGTGGTAGGCGACGTTGAAGTGCAGGAAGCGGATCGATTCGGTGCACCCCCACCACCGTCCGAACATCGCATCGCCGAGCACCGCGTTCAGCGTCATGCCGACCACCTCGTCGCCGCGACTGGCGACGCCGAATCGAACGTCGCCGGGGGCCCGCCGGCCGAGCTCCGCAAAGAAGACCGGGGTCAGTGCTGGTTCCCCGCCCTCGTAGCGAGCCCAGGTGTCCGCGTAGAGCCGGCCCATGCGGGCGAAGTCGGCGGCGTCGCCGGGCCGGTAGACCACCTCGATCCCCTGCTCCTGCAGCTCCCGCATCTCCCGCTTGATCCGCTGCCGGCGCGACGCCTTCAGCGCTTTGAGGAACCCGTCGAAGGAGCCGTAGGCGCGGTCATGCCAGTGGTACTGCCAGGTCAGTCGAACCACGTACCCGCCGTCCGGGCTGAGCACCCGCCCCTCGTCGCTCGCGCAGAAGAGGATGTTGACGCTGGCCCAGCCGCGCGCCCTCGCCACCTCCTTCAGCGCCTCCCCCAAGGCCTTCACCAGGGTCGTCCGGTCCCGATCGGGGTGGGTCAGTAGCTTGCGCCCGGTGGCAGGGATCCAGGGGTGGTCGGCGACCGCGCGGGGGGCGTAGGGGAAGTCGTCGCGGCGGCAGGCCGACTCGATCGGCTCGTCCCACACGAACTCGCCGTAGCTGTCCTCGCGGACCCACAGCGGCACCGCCGCCACGAGCTCGCCGTCGTCTTCCAGCACCACGTGCGCCGGGGTCCAGCCCCGCTCGGGCACGGTGACGCCGCCGACTTCGAGCGCCGCCAACCAGCCATGTCGGGCGAATGACGCGGGCCCCGCGAGGCGGTCCCAGGCGTCTGCGTCCACCGCCTCGATCGAGTCGAGGACCCGGACGATCAAGGCAGGTCGAGCTCCGCGAGGCGGGCCACCGCACCCTCGGCGCGGGGGTCGCGCGTCACCGCCTGGGCGTAGGCCTCAGCGGCGTCCGTCTCGAGCATGTGGACCTCGCAGAAGAAGGCCACGCGGAGCCACCCCTGAGCGTCCCCAGCCTGCTCTCGGAGGTTCTTGAGCTGCGACGCGATGGACGCGTCGGCGACCCGGAACGAACCGGCCAGCGATGGCCCCGGGTTCAGCCCCGACGGCTCCACCGTCCAGGCGTAGGAAGCGCCCGGGACCAGCGCCAGCTGCGCCGGGACCTCGAACTCGTTTCCCTTGATCTCCTCCTCCAGGAGGATCTGATCCGGTTCTTCCCCGGACGTGATGGTCAGCAGCAGTCCGCGGCCGTCGGCCAACGGGCCGTCCCACACCAGCCGCCGCCGCGACGACGGGATGACGCCCGCGCGGGGGGCCACGCGGCCCTTGCTTCCGCCGCGCACCACCACCGCGCCCGTCTCCAGCTGAGAGGCCGTCGACAGCACCACCCGGTCGTTCTTGACGCAGCCCGGCGACGGCTTGCTGTCCACCAGCCAGGCCCCGTCCAGGGCCACCGCGCCATCGGTCAGCGTGGCCTTGCCGGGGCCGGCCACGATCAGCTCCTTGCAGGACGTGATGAGCGAGAACTCGACGATCGCCTCGGCCTTCAGATCGAGCGTCTGCCCCTCCGTCAGGAGGCTACCCGCGCTGATGGGCGCCTTGTCGGCGTGGGCGTCACCTTCGACCCGCAGCACGAGGGCCAGCGGGCTCCCATCGGGGGCAGAGGTACGCACCTGTGCCGACGCGGTCGGGACCGCGGTGAGCAGGGCGAGGACGGCAAGGACGGCGCGAAAGGGCATGGGCGGTTTGCTCCTGTAGGCCAATCGACAGCGGGTAAGGCCCCCGGGTTCCCCGGGAAGGACCGCCGAGGAGGCTACAATAGGTCGGCGTTGGCCGTGGTTTCCCGATTGATCGCCTGCTGTCTGCTCGCCGTCGTGCTGATCGCGGCCGATGACGCTGCTGGCGATCCCGACGATGTGGACCTCGACAGCCTGCCGTCCGCCTCCCCCACGCTGGAGGACTTCGGCTACTTCCTGTCGCGCCTGGACGAGCGCTCCAAGTCCAACGCGCTGAACATCCTCGCCGACCTCAGCTCCGACAGCCGGCTCGATCCCGCCCAGGTCGCCGTGGTGCTGCGCAGCCTCCTGGACGACGCCAACCCACCCACCGACTACGGCTACGGCTGCGGCAACTGCCTCCTCCGTCGCTTGTCCGACCTGCTCGCCCCGCTCCGCCTGAAGGGGCCCCAGGTGGCGCCGCCGCTGAACGGCGCGATGGTCATCCGCCTCAACGACGGCTTCCTCAAGCGGCTCAGCCGGGAAGCCAGCGACGAGGTCGGGGGCAGCCTCACGGGCCTCGTGCAGGCGCTGCTGGACGGCTACCAACTGGCGGGCAAGTTCCGGGGCGACTCCTACGTCCGCTACCACGCGCGCGGCGGCGACCCGACCAAGGAGCCCGCCTTCTTCACGGACGCCGACGCCCTCGCCAAGCACGAGGAGGGGCTGGACGAGCCGCTGGATGCCTGGAGCCTCGCCCGCTACCAGTGCACGCGCCCCCCCACGAACCGGTTCGATCCGGGTTTCCTGGTCCTCTACTTCGATCCCACCAAGGCCTGCACCCAGGTTCGGATCCCCACCGCGGGGGACTCGGAGAACCCGGACTTCCGCCCCACCCCCGCGTCCGAGACCGAAGCCGGCCGGACCTGCGGCGGCGCCCCCGAGTGGGTCTGCCCCAACGTGCCGCTGTCGGAGATGACGCGCGTTCGCTACGTGCCGCACACCTCCTACACCCAGGGCATCGCCCGTCCCCGCTGACGTGACCGACCCCCTCGCTCAACTCGCGGCGCAGCTCCTGGCCCAGGAGGCGTGGACCGAGGCGGTCGCTTCCGCGAGCCAGGCCGGCCTCGTCGCGGCCTCCAGCGACGGCACGATCGAGTGGATCAACCCGCTCGGCGCAGCCCTCGCCTTCAAGACCGCCGAGGACTTGATCGGCCAACCCGTCAAGAGCCTCATCCCCGCCTTCCCCCGCAGCGGCGACGCGGTCGCCAACATCGGGGGCGCCCCCCCGGAGGCGTTCGAGGCGTGGGTGGCCCGCAAGGACCGCGTCGCGGTGCCCATTCGGCTCAGCGTCGTCCGGGTCCTTCGCCGCGGCGAAGAGCTCTTCGTCGTCGGCTTCCACTCGATCGGCCAGCAGCTCGAGACCGAGCAGCAGCTCCGCGAATCGGAGGGTCGCTTCGGCACGCTCGTGCAGCGGGCGCCGGACGGGCTCCTGGTCATCCAGGAGGGGCGCATCGCGTTCAGCAACCCCGCGCTCGCCGGGCTCCTCGGGCCGGTCGAGGGGCGGGACGTCGCCGATCTGTTCCACGCCCGCGTTCGCGACGAGCTCGCGTAGTGGATTCGACGGGCGGGCTGGGGTGAGACGGTGCGCACGGTCGAGACCCCGACCCTGCACGCGGGGGGCGAGGAGGGCTTCGCCGACACGGTCTGGGTCCGCATCGAGTTCGAGGGACGGCCGGCGGTGCTCGGCATCCTGCGCGACGCGACCGAGGTCCGCGGCATGCGGGTTCAGCTCGCCCAGGCGGATCGGCTGGCCTCTCTGGGCGTGCTCACGTCGTCGCCGACATCGACGAGGTTCCGCCGGTTCGGGGCACCCCCGGCCAGCTCGCCCAGGTGTTCCTCAACCTGCTCCTGAATGCCGCTCAGGCCATCGAGCCCGGCGACCGCGCGAACCAGTCGATCACGGTCCGGGTGGCTTCCCGGGACGACGAGGTGGACGTCAGCATCACGGATTCGGGGTCGGGCATCGCCGCCGCTGACCTGCCGCGCCTGTTCGAGCCGTTCTTCACCACGAAGCCGCGCGGCGTGGGGTCCGGCCTCGGCCTGTCGATCTGCCAGCGGATCGTCGGCGAGTTCGGGGGACGCCTCGAGGTCGAGTCGACGCTCGGGACCGGAACGACGATGACGGTCATGCTGCTGGCCGAGGAGCCGGCTCCCGCGACCCCGCTTCCCCTCCTCAGGGCCGAGCCGTCCGCCGCGGGTCGATTGATGGTCGTGGACGATGACGCCGCCGTGCTCGACTCGCTCAAGCGGCTGCTGCAGGCGGGAGGGCACGAAGTCGTGGCCCTACAGTCGGGCGAAGAGGCGCTGGAGGCGTTGAGCGAGGACGACCGGTTCGACCTGATCCTGACCGACCTGATGATGGACGGGATGAGCGGGATCGACCTGTACGAGGCCCTCGACCGCGACCGCCCCGCTCTGGCCCGAAAGTTGACGTTCGTCAGCGGCGGCGCCTTCGATCAGGACACGCGCGACTTCCTCGCCCGGGTCCCCAACCCCCAGCTCAGCAAGCCCTTCGAATTGGACTCGTTGCTCAGCTTTGTGGCCGAGCAACTGGCGGGCCCGGCCGAGCCGCCGATAAGCTCCTCATGACGAAGGAATCGTCCGGAGAGTTCGCCGAGGTCCTGCGCCAAATCTCGCATGACCTCAACAACCCCATCGCCGCTCTGACGATGGATCTCTACCTCCTCCGGCGTGCCGGGGAGGACGCGGACAGGGAGGCGACCATCGCCAACCTCGAGCGTGCGACCTCCGACCTGCGGGACATAGTCGATGATCTGGAGCGCCGGGCGGTGGCGCTCTCCTCAGGGGGAGGTTGATCCGGTCGCATGAGTTCGATTCTGGTGGTGGACGACAACGCGCGCGTCCTCGATTCGCTTGACCGACTCCTGGAGAGCCTCGGCCATTCGGTCGTGGGCGTGCGCAATGCACACGAGGCATTCGACGCGATCCAGTCCGTCGAGTTCACGCTCGCGATCGTGGACCTGCGCCTGCCGGGCCTGAGCGGCGTCGGCCTGATGCGCAAGCTGCACGACATGAAGCCCGACCTGCCCATGATCTCGATGTCGGGCATGGGGACCATGGACGACCTCATCCAGGTGCTCCGCGCAGGGGCGTCGGACTACCTCAAGAAGCCGATCAAGCCCGACGATCTCAGGGCCGCGCTCGAGCGCATCTTCCGGGTGCCGTCGCAGTCCATGCCGCTGCCGGGCCCGGTCGAGGAAGAAGAGCCGGCGCCGTCGTCCGAGGAGCTGCTTCAGGCCGCGCTGGACGAGCTCGCGGAGGGGGGCGAAGTGCCGCCGTCGCCCGAGCTGCTCCCCGGGATCCAGGCCCTGATGGAGGACCTGACCTGCGGCGTGGGGCAGATCCTCGAGGTCGTGGGGAAGGACACCGCCGTCGCCGGCGAGGTGCTCCGGACCGCCAAGGCGAGCCACAAGATCAAGGAGGGGTCGCTGCGTGACGTGACCCTCAAGTTGGGCAACCGGCGGGTCCTCGCCACCGCCCACGAGGTCGTGCTGCGCAACAGCCTGGGGGTCGGATCGGGGCCGCTGGCGAAGGTCGGGGCGAAGCTCTGGGGCAACGTCCAGGTCACCGCCCGGGGCGCCCAGGAGCTGGCCAGCCTCATGGGTCTTCCCGATCCCGACGGCTTCTACGTCGACGGCCTGCTCCACAACGTGGGCGAGTCCGTGATGCTGCGCACCTTCAGCAAGCACCTCACCGACGATGCGGTCGCCGAGCTGACGATGAAGCGGCTCGCCGCGGAGCTGGAGTCCGCCCACCAACAGGTCGGGCGTCGCGTGCTGGAGGCGTGGGGGATGCCGGAGCACGTCGTCCGGGCCGCTGGGTTCCACCACCGGGAGGATCCGGTGCCGATGGACACGATGGCGAAGGTTCGCCGCCACCTCGTGCTGGCGGCGTGGGGGCTCGCGGTGCGGGCCGGCTTCGACTACCTTCCGGGGCCCGAGCCGGACCCCGACGAGCACCTGCGGCTGCTCCAGATCGACACGGACAAGGTCCGCTACGTGTTCGCCGAAGCGTGCTCCTGGGTCAACGCACAACCTTCGTCTTGATCACCGTGATGAGGGCGCGGTCGTCCCCGTTGAGGCGGGAGGCGCCGACCACCGAGGTCTTGCCGTCCTTCACCTCCATCGTCGTGCTGACGATGTTCTCGTTGACGAAGAGCACCTTCCCGTCGCTCGAGACTTCGACCTTCTTGAAGATCGAGACCGCCAGCTGGAAGCGGCCGCTCTCAGGGTCCAGTTCGCGCACCTGGATCTCCATCTCGTAGCCGTCTTCGCCGCCGATGCGCTGGGTGGTGCTCCGGTCCGCGGTGACCCGGAGAAGCGCGCGGTCACGCTCCCTGTAGCCCTTGTAGGCGAAGAGCCCCTTGAGGTCGGCCCAGACGTCGCTGAGGGCCGCGGTCAGCTGGGGATCGGCCTTGCCGTCGCGACTCGCCTCGATGAGGAAGACGGTCAGCTCCAGCTCGCTGCGGGGCTGATCCAGCCGCTCGATGACCGCGAGCATCTGCTCCACGAGGGCGGGCTTGTCCGAGATCGTGATGACGTTGAGCTCGCGGTTGTGATCGATCTGGCCCCACTGGCTCGTGAACGGGTCGAGCACGTCCATGAGGTTGCGGGCCTCCACATGCTTGAGGCTGATGACCTCGGTGCGGAAGTCGGCGCGCGGATCGTCGGGCGGGCCCGCCACGGCGAGGGTGGGGATGGCCAGGAGGAGGGCGAGGAAGACAAAGGTCAGGCGTATGGGGGCTCCGATTAGAACGGGAGGTTCTCGGTCATGACCCACACCACCTCGAGGTCGTCTCGGCCAGTGGCCATCCGGAGTTCGAGGGTTCGAGGTTCGGGGGTCGGAGTGATCTCGGCGAGGGTCGTCGGCTCGGCGCCCGTCGGCGTCGGCGTCTCCGTCGGGACGAGGAGGAACAGGGCGAAGACCGCCGCAGCCGCGAGGGCGGCGACGGCGGGGTAGGGGAAGCGGCTGGTGGTCACCGGGCCGGCCTGCGCGGCCAGGGTCGCGAGCACGCGATCCATCTCGTCCGGCGTCGGCGGCGTCGGCCGCTCGGCGTCCGCGAGGTGCTTCATGGCGCGGTCGACGGGGTGGGGATTGGTCATGGTCGGTCTCCTTCGAGCAGCTTGGGGCAGCGACGGGACAGGAACGTCTGGAGCTTGCGGCGGGCCTGCAGGCAGTGGCCTCGCACGGTGGTGGGACGCACCTCCAGGACCCGCGCCGCATCGGCGACGTCCAGCCCTTCGAGGTGCCTCAGGACGAACGCGTCGCGCTCGCGCGGGGGGAGCTGGGCGAGCGCTTCACCCAGCAGGCCATGGAGCTGACGCGCATCGGCGCCGTCGTCCGGGGGGCTGCTGCGATCCACCAGCGCGGGGGTCCGCTCCCCCGGCAACGCGAAGACCCCGCGGCGGCGACGGCGCTTGCGTCGGAGGCCCTGGGCGGACCTCACGCACATGCGGATGAGCCACGGGCGCGCGGGCCGGGCGGGGTCGTAGCTCGGGAGGGCGCGCTGGATGCGCAGGCAGCCGTCTTGAAAGGCGTCGAGGCCGTCTTCGCGGTCGCCCAGCATGCGGGTGCAGATGCGGTGAAGGAGCTCGCCCTCCTCGCGAAGCACGACCCCGAGGGCGGCGGAATCGCCGGCGGCCGCCGAAGCGAGGAGGCGCGCGTGGCGCTCCACGGGCTCAGCGGTCAGGGGCATGACGAGGGCGAGGTCGGCGAGCACACATACGGTTCGTTCGAGCATCCCTCAGCGTTGGGAAGAAAGTCCGTCCGCGGACGTCCGGAGGGTGTCCGGACAGGCCTGGTTCAGAATCGAAACTCAGTGATTACAGACGCTTAGGTCGTCCGGGTGAAACCTGGCATGGCCGCTGCACTTTGCCTAGTGCATCACCCCAAACCCGCTTCAAGGAGCACCGACATGACCAACTTCACCCGCATCGCCGCCCTCGCCACCTTCGCCACCGGAATCGCCTTCTCCGCACCCGACGCCAACGCTTCGGAACTGGGTCACATCATCATCGAGTCTGCCGACTGCAAGGCCGCCGACTCAGGCGCCTTCGCCCTTGGGGCGGACAGCATCGACATCTCGACGATGTGCGAGCAGAAGGGGGGCGCCATCGTCGCGACCTGGGACAATCCCGGCGGCGATACTGCGTTTGAGGTGTGGGGCATGGTCGCCGCCGCCGACGGTAGCTGGACCCTCGATCACCAGTTCACGGTCTACGAGAACAAGCTCGTCGGCGACGTCAGCGGCCCGGGCCTCTTCAGCCTCTTCGTCCGCGGCCTCGACACCGGCTACGCCGCCGATGGCGGCACGGCGCTGCGGTACGTCGACGGCA
>JAAESI010000113.1 GCA_024229515.1 Pseudomonadota bacterium
AGTACGCGGTTCGCGGCCTGTCCGAGGCGCTATGGGAAGAGCTGCGCGGCACGCACATCGGCGTCAGCGTCGTGCACCCCGGCGGCGTCAACACCAACATCGTGCACGCGGTCAAGGTGTACGACGAAGACTCGGCCCAGCCCTCCAAGGACTTCTTCGCGAAGAACACGCTGTCCCCGGCGAAGGCGGCGGCGACGATCCTGGCCGGGGTGAGGGCGGGCAAGCCGCGGATTCTCGTGACGCGGGAGGCCCCGCTGATCGACCTGCTGAAGCGGCTGATGCCGGTGTGGGGCAACAAGCTGGTCGCGGAGATGACCATCAAGATGCTCGGCCTCACCGACGTGCGCGACCGCAAGTTGGCCGAGTTCCACGCCGACCGCGACGCGCGGCGCAGCTGATGGCCACCGTCGTCCTCGCGCTGGCCAACGCCCCGACTCGGCGTCTCATAGGACGTTGAACCCGACCAATCACGCCCCAGGCTGAAGGAGGCATCGGCTCGGCCAGTTCGCGTTCACGAAAAGC
>JAAESI010000114.1 GCA_024229515.1 Pseudomonadota bacterium
TCTGGGCCCAGGGCGCCCTGATGGGCGTGGCCGACTACTTCACCAACCTGACCTTCGATCAGCTCGACTTTTTCGACGGGGTGGGCCAGGGCTTCTTCAAGGACTTCAGCTTCCTCGACCTCGGGATCACGGTCGTGCTGAGCATGGGGCTGAACCGGCTCTTCAAGGGGGCCGACGGCAAGAGCGGCCTCGGCGGCCGGATCAAGACCTTCTTCAAGGGCAAGATGCCCAGCTGGAACAGCTTCCAGACGATGGTCGGGCAGCACATCAACCCGACGCTCCGTTCGGTTGGGCTGAAGGCGCTGAACTCGACCTGGATCTCGGTGCTGCGGAACATGCCCAGCACCTTGACCACGAAGTGGCTCAAGTCGACCGTCAAGGACATCGCCAAGGCCGGCGGGACCTGGATCGTGGATACGTTCCAGGGGTTCTTCGGGCCCGAAGCACAACCTCCGGCGGACGCGAACGCCGCCCCGGTCCAGAACAAGCCCGGCTCGGGGGGCGGCACCGCCGATGTGCACGCCGCCGCCGCCGAAGGCACCTCCGGTTCCGGCGGTCCCCTGCCGTTTGGCAGCGCGATCCAGAAGTCGTTCGGCAAGCACGACATCTCGATGATCAAGGCCTACACGGGGCCGTCCGCCGCCGACGCCGGCAAGCAGATCGGCGCCGCCGCCTTCGCCAGCGGGTCGGACGTCGCCTTCGCACGCACCCCCGACCTGCACACCGCCGCTCACGAAGCGGCTCACGTCGTGCAGCAGGCTCACGGCGTGAGTTTGCTCGGCGGGGTCGGCAAGGCAGGCGACCAGTACGAGACTCACGCCGATTCCGTGGCCGATGCCGTGGTCGCAGGCCGCTCCGCGGAACCGCTCCTGGATGCCTTCACCGGAGGCGTGAGTTCCAAAACTCACGGCGTCCAAAGCAAGGCCGTCCAGCTCGAGGGCGATGACGAAGAGCGTGAGCCCGAGAGCGACGAACTCAACGCCGACACGAGCATCGCCAAGACCAAGGACGAGGGCGACAACCAGGCCTCGGGGAACAACGCCCCGCCGGTGCAGCCGGGGCCGAACCCGGACATGAGCGAGAATTCCCCGGAGCTCCCCGGACCGGGCCCCGGCGAGCTCCTCACGGTGGACCCCACCGCGATCGAAACGCCGATCGCGATCCCGAGCGACCTCTCCTCCCCGCAGGGTCCGCGACCGTCGGATGTCGCCTTGGATGGCGCGGGTCCCGGCCAGAGTGACGCAGCGGGCGCGGCGGGCGACCTGCTCGGCTCCGCGTGGAACTTCACCGCCAACTGCTTCGGCCCGCTCGTCGGCTATAACAGCGACCGAGGCGGCTTCGCCTTCGACAACCTGTGGGGCGTCGGCGCGGGCATCGACAAGATCATGGACACCGCGAACAAGGATCGCGGTGAAGGCGCCCTGGCGACGACCATCGAGGTCCTCGACACGCTGCGCGCCATCTCCGAGACGGTGCTCTCGGTCAGTTCCGCCATTGGAATGACCTGCGGCATCCTGTCGCTGATCGGGCTGTTCCCGCCGCTGGCCCCCGTCGGCGCCGCGCTCGCCTCCATCGCCGGCATCTGCGGCACCATCAGCTTCTGGGCCGGCATCGCCGCCACCGCCTTCTCGCTCATCACGTCCGTGCTGTCCGCGATCCAACTGGTGCAGGCGGTGCGCGACGGCTCGCCGAATGTGGCGGAGAAGTACGCGCAGTACCAACAGGACGTGGGCGGCTTCGTGGCCAACGGCATCGGCGTGCTGATGGTCGTCGGCATCAAGAAGCTGACCTCCGGGATGAACCGGGCGAACGGCTACGGCGACGGCATGAAGGGCTACAACAACGCCCTCAACGCGTCCAACGGCAACGCCGCGCGCGGGGCCGCCTACCAGGGGCTCAAGTCGATCGGTGAGGCCGGCGCGGGCACGGGCATCACGATGTCCACCGCCGGCACGACCCGAGCGATGCTCCAGACCACGCTCCAGAGCAACCTGCTGAGGGGCGGCCTCGAGGGCATCGCGCGCACGTCCGCCTCCCGCGTGGCCATCTCTGCCGTCAAGGGCCGGATCAACGAGGGCGCCGCGGCCGATGCCGACGCAATTCGCGCCGCCGGTGCCAGCTCCTCGGCCTCTTCGGGGCTCACGCCCAACGCGCCCGTTGCGGACCAGATTCACGCGCTCGTGAGCGCGCTGCCCAACCAGCCGGCGCCCCCCCCGGTGCCGGCTCCGGTGCACAGCCCGACGGAGCTCACGGAGCTGGGCCAGCGCCGCCACGAGATCGCGGCCGCGCGCGCCCACATCGACGCCCAGCGCATCGAGGGGCAGACCACGATCGACGCCGGTCAGGAGCTTCAGACGGCCGCCGGGCAGCACGAGGAGGCCGCGGTCTCGCTGGACGAGCAGGTGGTCAGCCACCAGTCCGGGCTGAGCGAGATGCATACGCAGGCGGTCGACGGCATCGCCGAGGCGATCAAGGGCGAGCAGGAGGTCGGCAACCTCGGCAGCGAGACCGACAGCCTCGCCAAGGACGGCGAAGCCAAGAACAAGGAGGCGGGCGCGACGGAGATGCCCAAGCCCAAGAAGTCGACCTCGTGGTTCGACCGGGTCGCCAACTGGTTCCAGGAGAAGGTCTTCAGCAAGGTCGGCGCCGCCATGGACGCCGTGCGTGAGTTCGTCGGCGACATCATCCTCAAGGTCGTCGGCTTCTTCATGGGCGTGGACGACATCGGCGCCAAGATCGCCGAGGTCAAGGCCCAGATGGAGGCGAGCAAGGCCACCACCGAAGGAACCCAGGGGGCGACACAGCAGACGTCCCAGCAAGCCGCCCAGGCACACGCGGACGCCGCGCAAGCCAACGCGGACGCGCAGACCGCGCTGTCTCAGGGTGCCGCGGTGGTCTCCGAAGCCGACTCGATGGACGCGCAGCTGCAGAGCCTGGACCGGTCCCTCGCCAGCGAGGAGCAGGAGGTCCAGCAGTCCACGGAGCAGTGGCAGAGCCAGCACGGCGATCAGGTGGACGAGGCGTTCACCGGCGGTCCCGAAGTGATGGGCGAGATCATCTCCGGCCTGGAGAGCGCCGCCGACTCGACCCTCACGGGCGTGGACCGGCTGGAGGACAACGCGGCCACGTCGGCGTCGGTCGCGTCCGCCGCCATCCTCTCGGACGCCTCCCAGACGGGCATCGAGCTGGGCCCCGTGGCTCAGGCCATCGAGTCCGACTACACGGCGCTGACAGGCCGCATGGACACCCGCCGGGGCACGCTCGCGTCGCTCGCCGCGGAGGCGACCGGACTGAGCGGCCAGCGCTACGCCATCGTGCACGAGCAGCTGGTCCGCATCGGTGGTGACATCTACGGTGTCGCGGCGGAGGCTCAGCAGGACGCCGATGGCTTCCAGCTGCTCATCGACGAGGCGCTCACGGAGGCGGCCCTGCTGCTCGCTGCGGCCGCCCAGGCGCAGGAAGAGGCGCAGCAGAGCCTGCAGTTCAAGGAGGCGGCAGCGCCGGTGCATGCGCCCGCGTCCGCGCCCGTGCAGCTCGCCCCCGCGGCGGACCCCGCCAAGGAGCTGAAGAAGGACCAGAAGGACGTCTTCAAGCGGCTGCAGCGCGTGGTCGGCAAGGACCCCAACAAGGCGCCCAAGCGTCGGGTCTGGAACCTCATCAAGGAGGTCCTGAGCAACTGGGCCAACCACCTGCAGGCCGAGGTGAAGCCGGAGCCGAAGTGGGTCCGGGAAGCCGCGTCCCTGATTCAGAAGGTGACGCAGGATCCGCTGCGCCCCTGGTTCGACTACGCGGCCTCTACCGGCAAGATCCGGGAGAAGGACCTGAAGCGGGCCGGCAAGCTGCTGAAGTCCCCGAAGTTCGTGGGCGGCGCCCAGGAGGCCGAGGACAAGGGCGTGCAGAAGCAGGTCCAGCGCGCCGGTGGCGGAGCTGGTTCCGAGGGCGTTCACGCCGCGGCGGCGGCTGGAACCAAGGGAAGCGGCGGGGCCCTCCCCCACTCCGCGGCCATCCAGAAGTCGTTCGGACGCCACAACGTCGGGAACATCCGCGCCCACACCGGGAGCGCGGCCGATGGCGCCGCCAAGGCGATGGGTGCGCGCGCCTACGCCTCCGGCTCGGATGTGGCCTTCGCCAAGGGCGGCGCCGACCTGCACACCGCCGCTCACGAAGCCGCCCACGTCGTGCAGCAGCGCTCCGGCGTGAGCCTGTCGGGCGGGGTCGGCAAGGCCGGCGACAAGTACGAGCGGCACGCCGACGCGGCCGCCGATGCGGTCGTGGCGGGCAAGAGCGCCGAGCCGATCCTCAACCAGATGTCGGGCGGTGGCGGCAAGGGCGGCGTGCAGAAGTCCGAAGGGGTGCAACTCAAGGCTGACGGCGCCTTCGGAGGCCGCGCTTCCTACGACCTCACCGTCTCGTCCCAGCCCCGGGATCCGGTACAGATGGACCGGCGCGGCGCCCTCATCGGCGGCCTGCTCGGCGGGGTAGGCGGAGCGATCATCGGCGACATGGTCGGGGACGCCATCAACGAGTACCAGGAGGCCCAGCGCATCGCGCAGGAGATCGCGGACTTCCAGGCCGAGAGCTTCGCGGATCTCGAAAACCACCAGCCCTCCAGCGGCGGCATGTTCGACGTGAGCTTCGACGCCGCCGCGCTCTGCTTGTCCGTGGTGCTCAAGGTCGGCTTCGACTTCCAGAACGGCGACCCGGCCGAGGTCAGCCCCGGCTTCCGCCCCGAGGAGTTCCAGTGGACTCCGGAAGAGACCGCCGAGTGGCAGACCGACTTCATGTCGTCGGTGTCGGCGACGTGGTCCGAGCAGCACACGTTCAAGAGCACGAAGGACGGCTGGGACGCCGTCGAGGTGACCTGCTCTGTCGCGGTGGTCCAGGACGACGCGGCGCCGCACTTCATCCTCACGGTGAACAAGTACCCCGACGACGCCGGCATGGTGACCTCGTCGATCTGCGGTCCGGGAACCCACCACGGCGCCGGCAACTCTTGCCCCGCCAACGCCGATGACGGCAGTGGCGTTCCGATCGAAGGCAGCGCTGAGTTCGACAGCAACGACATGCGCACCGAGAACAAGCTCGACTGGACGGAGGACGTCGTCGACGTGCCGTTCGCCGAGGGCGAGACCGCGCTGGACGGTGCCGGGAAGACCGCGCTGGACCCGGCCAAGACCACCCTGGCGGGCGACACCACCCGGAACGCGACGCTCACGGGCCACGCGAGCTCTACCCACCCGACCGGCATGTCGGCCGAAGACGGCGCCATCCACAACATGGATCTCGCCCGTGCCCGCAACGCGTCGGTGCAGAGCGAGCTGACCGGCAGCGGCGTGCAGGCGGGACAGTTGACCATCCGCAACAAGGGCGAAGACGGCGCCGGCGCTGGCGTCGAGTGGTGCAAGGTCGCAGTTCGGGTCGGTGACGAAGCTTCTCAGGACGTCGCGGTCCACGAGACCGGCCACATGCTCGGCCTCGGCGACGAGTACGGCACCGAGGGCGACCCGGTCCGGTCCACGTACGACACGCTGCTGCAAACGCAGGCCGGCCAGACCATCACCCGCGGCAGTACCGACAGCATCATGAGCATGGGCTCGACCGTCGAGTCGTGGCACTACAGCACCTTCCTCGAGGCGCTGAAGGCCATCACCGGCAGCGACGACTGGAGCCTCTGATTCGACTCGCCCTTCTGCTCGGGATGCTCGCCGCCTGTGCCCCCGCGGTCAGCACGCCCGCTTCCTCCGCCGCCACCGCGCCCCCCGAGGAACCGCCCCCCATGGCCGCCTCCCCCGTCGCTGAAGCTACCGCCCCCGCGCTGCCCGACGACGCTTGGCTGCAGATGTCCTTGCTTCGATCGAGAATCACCTACCGCATCGCCAACGACGGGCGATACCTGGTCATCAAGCGCGACGCCGACCCGGAGCAACGCAAGCCGGTGTGCAAGTTCGAGCCGGGCATCGGCAAGGTCAGTGACGCCGGCACGACCCGGCTCCGGGTGGCCCTGGACGGCGCCGGCTTCTTCGGCCTCGACCCGACGGTGGAGACCGGTCCGCTGCCAGACAGCCTGCGCAACAACGAGGAGCTCGTGATCCAGCCGATCGTGGTGACGGCCCGATCGGCCGATGGCGACGTTCACTCGGTGCGCGTGGTTGGGGGCACGGCCGCTCCCGTGACCCTGGGCCCGCTGGAGTCCGTGCTCGTCGCGCTGGACTACGAAGCGATCGGCAACTGGCTCGGCGAGTAGGGTGGCCGCGCTCGACCTCCAACAGATCGGCAAGCAGGTCATCGATCACCTGATCGGCCGGGCGCTGGACGGCGAGTTCCTCCCCGGCGTCTCCTGGGTGGTCGACACGCAGACCCTCCACGGCCGCACCCTCGTGCGCTTCTTCGTCGACGGCGATCTGGACGCCGCCATCGCCACGATGGACCCGCGCCCCGAGGTCCCCGACGACCAGCAGCTTCGCGTGCGAGGAGCCATCGACATCGAGCTCCCGGACACCACCGTGAGTGCCCTACGCCGAGCCTTCGGCGTCGATCCCGAGGCGGTCGCCAGCTACCAACTGGCCGAGGGCTACCGGCAGGGACTGGCGCTCACCCTCGCCACCGTGGATGAGCTCGAGGGGCGAGCCGTCGCGTTGGCCGAGCAGGCTGCCGTCGACCTCGTGGGCGACCTCGTCACCGCGGGCCACTCCGAGGAGCGGGCGCGCGGACTCACGGTGATCTTCGACCAGCAGGTCGTTCTGCTTCGCCAGCGCATGGACGGCCGACGGCAGCGGCTGCAGGCCCTGATCGGCGAGCTCGAGTCGGGGGCCAGCCCCGGCCTGCTCGAGCGCGTGCTCGGCGAGGAGTACGCCACCTCCTCGGAAGCCCAGGCCGACGTGGTCGCCTTCGAGGACATCATCCGGCGCGCCCTGCGAGAGGCCGCAACACGCTTCTAACTATGCGTGAGTATTAGACTCACGGTCTATTGCGAGCTTCGTGCTAGGCTCCCCGCGCATGGCCGTTCCCGAGCCCCTCCTGCAAGCCGAAGTGGCGCCCCTCCTGGGGCCCGACGCCGCCCGCCTGCGCGAGGTGCTGGACGCGCTCTGCCTCCACGACGACGACGAGATCGCCGGGCGCGCGCTCCTGCGCCGCACCGAGCTTCGGACCGCGCTGTCCGCCATCGCCATGAGCAAGCCCGGTCCCGTCGCCGGGCAGGAGCTCGCCGCCGCCATCGAGGACGTGCAGGCCGCGGGGCGCAAGTTCGCCGAGAACTCCGACTTCGAGCTCCGCGCGCGCCTGCTCGCCGGTCGCCTGCTCGTCCGCACGATGCGGGTCGCCCCCGCCGCGGAGCTGCTCCACGGCACCCGCGCCGCCGTCAAAGGCAAGAGCCGGGCGACGCGGCTGCAGCTGTGCATGCTGGAGGCGGAGATCGCCCTCGAGAGCGGCGCCTACGCCGACGCCGACCGCCACTTCCGGCGGGCCATCGGCCTCGCCCGCACCCCCCAGGTCGCGCACGAGCACTACCAGGCCGCGATGAGCCTCGCCGCCTGCGCTCAGCTCAACGCCAACGCCCGCGGCGCCATCCCCTGGCTGCGACTGGCACGGACCACCGCGACCACCCACCAGGACTCGGTCCGGCTCGCCGATGCCTGCTTCGCCCTCGGCAACCACCTCGTCGGCAGCGGGGATCCCACCGGCGCCCGCGCGATGCTCGACCAGGCGCTCGCCGCGGGACTCAACGACACCAACCGCCCGATGGCGTTCATGGTCCTGGCCCGGCTCGATCTGGCCGAGGGCAAGTTCGAAGCCGGCGTGCAGCACGCGGTGGACTCCGCCAAGGCCGGGGCCGCCATCGGCAACGCCGCCGCGTTCGCGGACGGGTCCATCCTCGCGTCGCAGTGCCAGGTCCAGCTGGGCATGGAGGCCGAAGCGCTGGAGACGCTGGACGCTGGAGCCAAGGCGCTTCGGCAGCAGGACCTCGAGCCCTTCGCCGAGCTCGTCGAGGCGCAGAAGGCGCAACTGCTCCGGGGTGAGGCCTAGAGTGCTTCCAGGGTGTCGGCCACCTCCATCATCTGATCCAACAGCGACGTCAGCTGACCGCTCTTGCGGTGCTTCCCTTTGCGTTGGACCGTGAGTGTCTTGCGGCTCACGGCCGGCGGCCGGTAGGCCTTCCGCTTCAGGGTCTTCAACACCGGCTTGGCCGCGTCGGCCCCCGGAGCCGAGCTCAGGCGCACATCGACCATCGTCACCCAGGTGCCCGGATCGCCCTCGGTGTTGCCGCCGTAGTGGTGCTGCGAGATCTCGACCCCGCGCCCCCGGTAGGTGCCCACCATCGCCAGCCGCGCGGGGAAGTCGAGCTCCGCCCGCGCCTCCCCGGTGACCGACCAGCCCAGCCCCAGCGCCGTCGCCTCCTCCGCCCAGACGGCTTCCCAACGGGCGCGGCGGATGTCCCGCCACTTGTAGAGGCCGACGATCGTCGGGATCAGGATCGCCATCACGACGATCCAGATCAGCACCGTCTTGCCGTTCACGACGGCCGCCCCAGGTTCGGGACGGGGCCGAAGTCCGGCGGAGCGGGGGGGGTGGACTCCAGCAGCTCCAGCGCCTGCTTGACCGCCCGCGCAAGCTGGGGGTCACGCCCTGCGGCGTAGTCCTCGGGGCCGAAGCGCACCACCTCGTCCGGATCGGTGCCGTAGTTCTCGACGCCGAAGCCGACGTCCTCGAACCAGAACGCGAACTCCGGCTGGGTCGTGATCGAGCCGTCCACGTGGCGGAAGCGCGGCCAGATCCCGACCACGCCGCCCCAGGTTCGCTCGCCGATGAGCGGTCCCAGGTCGTTGAGCTTCCAGACGTGGCTGAAGATGTCGCCGTCGCTCCCCGCGAATCCGTTCGTGAGCGCCACCAGCGGACCCCGCGGAGCGTGCGCGGGGTAGCTGAAGGGGAGCCCATGGCGGTTCATGTCCCAGCCCACGATCCGGCGCGCGAGCTTCTCGATCAGCAGTTGGCTGACGTGGCCGCCGCGGTTGTAGCGCACGTCCACGATCAGCCCCTGCCGCTCCACCTCCGAGAGGTAGTCGCGGTGGAACTCCGAGTAGCCGGGCGCGCCCATGTCGGGGATGTGCACGTAGCCCAGCCGCCCGTCGGACGCCTCGTGCACCCGGCGCTGGTTCGCGAGCACCCACTGACGGTACCTGGCCTTCATCGCGTTGCCGAGCAGTCGCACACTCACGGTGCGCTCGGAGCCGCCCGAGGCGACCGTGATGGCGACCCGCCGATCCGCCTTGTCGACCAGCGCGGCGCCCGGCGGCGAGGTCGGCGACAGCGGCTGTCCGTCAACCGCCACGAGCACGTCGCCTTCATTGACCCCCACCCCCGGCGCGCACAGGGGGGACGAGCGCTCCCGATCCCCTGCTTCGCCGCGCACGATGCGGTCGATGCGGAAGCCCGCCGCGGCGCCGTCCCAGCTGAGCTGCGCGCCGAGCTTGCCGATGCTCCAGGTCGGGTGCTTGCGGTAGTCGCCGAGCATCTCGTAGCAGTGCGAGGTGCCCGTCTCGCCGACCATGCACCAGACCAGGTCGCTGTACTCGGACCGGGAGCCGACCCGCCCCAGCAGCGGCTCGTAGCGATCCCAGATCGCCTCCCAGTCCACGCCCGACATCTGCGGATTCCAGAAGTGATCGCGCATCAGGCGCCAGGTCTCGCGGGCCATCTGGCGCCACTCCGCGGCGGGCTCGACCGAGACGGAGACGCGGGCCAGGTCGATCCAGCCGGAAGTCCGGCCGGGATCGTTCGACGACGGCTTCTCCAGCGGCTTGGGGCCCAGCTTCTTGGGCATCTTGATGAGGCGCAGTCGGTCGCTCACGGTCAGCAGGAGGCTCTTGCCGGAGCGGTCGACGGCCGCGTCGGTGATCCCGGTGACGAGGGTGCCCATGCGCTGCTGATCGAAGTCGTACAGGGCCAGGGTCCGCTCCGCCGCCGGCGCGCCCGTAGCCCGCCAGTCGACCCGCATCGCCCCCTGGACCGGCTCGGTGACCAACAACAGGCCCGCGTGCACGCCGAGGATCCGCGCGTACCGCGATGGCGGCACCGGGAACGCGACGAGGCGGTCGGCGATCCCGTCGAACTCCACCGCGATGGGTTCCGCGATCGGGCTCGACTCCGCCTCCTCGCCGGCCAACGGGTGCGGCTCGGGATCGAACGGGGAGGCCTGCGCCGCCGTCAGCGTCACCGCGAACGGGCGCTGGGACCACGTGAAGTTCAGGTCGAAGTAGACCGCGTCGTACACGGGGTCGAAGTCACGCCCCGACACGAAGTAGAGGTACCGCCCCCGCGGGTCCCAGGCGGGGCCGAAGTCGCTGTACCGCCCGTCAGTCACGTCCACGACCGCCCCATCGGCCGCTCGGTACAGGCGGATGCGCGCGCGCTCTCCGTCCGCCGAGGTCGGCGACGACCACGCCAGGTGGCTGCCGCAGGAGGACCACGTCGGTCCCGAGATCCGGCTGGCGGGCGATCGATCGATCCAGTCCACCGTGCCCGAGGCGAGCGAGAGGCAGCCCAGCTGGTAGCGGTGGTTGGTGAACGCCGCCCGCTGGCCCGTGGGGTCGACCGTGAGCTCGAGCAGGCCGCCGACGTCGAGGTCTGAGAACCGCTGGAGGGTGCGTCCCGAGGCCGCCTCGCGCACCACGAAGGAGTCGTCGCCGTCAGCGTCGTCGACCATCAGCACGCGCTCGTCGTCGATCCAGCGGAGCAACCGCGTGCGCACGGATCCGTCGCGCGCCTCCCCCAGCTGCTGGGCGGGCCCTTCCCAGGCCCCCATCAACACCGGCTTGCCGCGGACGACGAGGCCGATCGAGCGTCCGTCGGGGTGGACGGCGGCGCCCTCCAGGAACGCCTTGGGATCGACGAACTTGCGGCGGCGCTGGGTGCCCGGACCGCGCAACTCGACGGCCAACTCACGGTCCTCGCCGGTGGCGACGTCGAGCACCCGGAGGTTCGCCCCATGCACGTACACGATCCGCTCGCCGTCCGTGCTCGGCCAGCGCACGTAGTGGTCCTCGGAGTCGGTGTGCCGGCGGAGGTCCGAGCCGTCCTCGAGGCTGGAGTACAGGTTGCCGGTGAACTCGTGATCCGAGACGTAGTAGACGCGCTCGCCGATCCACATCGGGGCGCAGACCTGGGCGAGCCCGTCGGTCAGGCCATGGAAGCGGGCGCGGGCCGGGTCGCTGACGTGGATCACGCCCACGCGACCGCCGCGGTAGCGCTTCCACCAGGCGATGTCCTCGGTGTGCCAGCCGATGGCGACGCGGCCGTCCTCGGCGTACGTGATGGTGGATCCGAGCCCCCACGGGAGCGCGCTCGGCTCGCCCCCTGCGGCGGGCACGGTGTGCATGCGCCAGTCCCGGAAGAAGGCGCTCTGGGCCATGGTCGTGAAGGCGATGTCACCCTCGGGGGTCCAGCCCATCACGTTGGCCTGGTCGCCCAGCCAGGTGAGCCGCCGGGGGACCCCGCCGTCGGCGTCCATCACGTACACCTCCGCGTGGCCTTCCTCGTTGGCGGTGAACGCCAGCAGGCGCCCGTCGGGGCTGAGCCGAGGCCGGCTCGCCTGCCCCAGCCCGCTGGTCAACCGGCGGGCGATGCCCCCGCCGATCGACACACTCCAGAGATCGTCCTCGGCCACGAACACGACGCGCCCCTGCGCGACGGTGGGCCAGCGGTAATAACCGTGCTCTTGCAACCTTCAGCCTCCGTGGGGTGCGAACGATACTTGAAGTACACTCGCGGACCCGCTCGGGAGGACCCCAATGGCTCGTCAAATCGTCGTCTCCTGGAACGGAGCGAGCAACTCCTTCGACATCGGCCGGCTCAGCCGCGACAAGCTGTACGGCCGAAAGCGCCGGCTCGTCGTGGACGAGGACGGCAACCAGTGCCTCGCCGGCATGCTCACCGAGGACGGCTCCACGCTGCTGCCGCCGGCTCCACGGCCGAGCTGTACCTCGATGAAGAGTTCGACGTGGTGGAGCGCAGCTCGCTTCGCGCAGTGAACGAGGAAGGCGACGAGGTCGAGTCCCTCCCGTCGACCCTCGGCGTCGAGATGACGATCGAGGAGGTGGCGCCCGAGCGGCTCCTGGATCACGTCACCCCCGTCGTCTACCAACTGGACCCCGCCGAGCTGGACGACGCCCTGCGGGCGGCGCTGGCGGACCGCACCATCTTCGAGACCCGCTTCAACTACCGCACCAGCTACGCCGGCCAGGCGTGCTTCCTCGTCGCCAACGACGCCGGCTTCTTCGCCCTCGTAGGCCAGCCCGCGGGGTTCGCGTTCCTCGAGCCGGACGAGGCCCCCGCCGCCGCGGATGCCGGCGACGACGACCCCTTCGCTGACGACTTCGACTTCGGGATGCTGTAGATGCCGCGCTACATCGGAATCACGGACAGCAAGCACCGCGACGCGCAGGTGCTCATGGAGACGGTCAAGAGCCCCCCCAAGCGGCACTTCACCGACGAAGAGGGCCAGCGGGTGCGCTCCTGGCGGCTCATCAAGAGCACCGAAGGGCACGACTACCCGTCGCTGCTCCATCTCCACCCCGACCCCGAGGACCTGGCCCAGGCATTGGTCGACGGGGACCCGGAGATCGACCTGGAGAACATCGGTCGCAAGACGGGACCGACGGACCGGGTCTGGATCAAGCCGGACGGCAAGATCCTGTACTCCGCCCGCATCCTCAAGGCGGTCTACGGGCCCGACGGCGAGGAGATCAGCCGCGACGACTTCGTGGACGTCGAGGCCTCCGTCGACGAGGAGAGCGCGCTGCCCTGGAGCGGCCGGCTCATCCCCCGCGGCAAGGTCGTCCGCAGCTTCGCGCTCGTGCGCAAGATCCAGCTGCGGCACATCAACGGCCTCACCTTCGACTTCCTCCGGGAGATCGCCGAGCACCTGAGCAACCTGGAGCTCAAGCCGCTGCCCCCGAAGGAGACCGAATAATGGCTGGCTCCGTCTTCGCCCCCGAGTTCCGGGACTACGGCCCCGGCAAGTTCGCGCCCCCCGGCTCGCTCGCCCCCGGCGCCCTCCTGGCGCGCATGCGGCACTACAAGCGCACCGTCGCGAAGCGCTACCGCATCGTCACCCCCGCCGCGATCGCCGACCGCCTCCAGGAGGGGACTTCCACGCCACGACCAAGATCGACGGCGAGCTGTGGTTCTGCGTGAAGCTGAGCGGCGAGGTCGCCCTGTGCGCCCCCAACGGCCGCGTGCTCCAGGGCGTGCCGGTGGTCGGCGAGGCCGCCGAGCTGCTGGCCGACCGCGGTGACGTCGTGCTCGCCGGCGAGCTGTTCGCGGTCACCAAGGAGGGCCGTCCGCGGGTGCACCACGTGGCCGTGGCGCTGCGGGATGCAGCGCGCGCCCCGACGCTGGGCTTCAAGGCGTTCGACCTCGTCAGCGAGGGCGACGAGGACTGGCTTCCCCGTCCGTGGGACGAGCGGCTCGAGCGCATGCGGGAGCTCTTGGACGGCGGTCGACGGATCGCGCTCGTCACCGTCCAGGAGGGCTCTACCGACGCCATCCTCGACTGCTGGGACAAGTGGGTCGAGAGCAAGAAGTTCGAGGGCCTCGTCGTCCACAACGAGACCGGCTTCGTCTACAAGATCAAGCCGACGATCACCGTCGATGCGGTGGTGCTCGGGTTCGGCGAACGACGCACGGAGACCCAGCGTGAGGTCCGTGAGCTCATCGTCGGGCTGCTCCGTGACGACGGCTCCTTCCACGTGCTCGGCACCGTCGCCGGAGGCCTGTCGGAGGCCGACCGGCTCAGCTGGTTCCGCCGGCTCGACGCGATGGTCAAGCCGAGCGAGTTCCGGATGGCCAACAGCGAGGGCACGCTCTGCCGCTTCGTCGAGCCGAAGATCGTGGTGCAGGTCCGCTGCAGCGACTTGATGGAGGCCGACACCCGGGACGCTCCCGTGCGCCGGATGACCCTCAGCTTCGACCCCGACACCGGCTGGGCGCCGCTGGGGATCATGCCGATCCTGTCGCTCATCCACCCCGTGTTCGAGGGCGAGCGCACCGACAAGCCAGTGGAGTCGGCCCACGTCGGGCTGGACCAGGTTTACGCCTACCTCCCCTTCGAGGGCCGCCAGGAGGCGCCCCTGGAGCTCAACCGCACCCCCAGCGAGCTGGTCGAGCGGCGGGTCTGGACAAAGGCGGCGCGGGGCGGGGGCATCGCCGTACGCAAGGCCGTGACGGTGCAGACCAACAAGTCCGAGGAGGATCCAAGCTGGCCTCCCTTCGTCGCCCACTTCACCGACTGGTCCGCGGGCCGGAAGGAGCCGCTCAAGACGACCGTGCGGGCGGCGGCGACGCGCAAGGGGATCGACGCGCAGGTGGAGGCCTGGATGGCCAAGAACATCAAGAAGGGCTGGGAGGAAGCCGGGCCCGCCCAGTAGCGGTCAACCCTCGGCGACCACCCGGTCCGCGGCGATGAACCACAGCTCGATGCGCGGCCGGCTCGGGAGCCCGAGGGCGTCCTGCACGGCGTCGGCGTACACGCGTCCTTGGAGCAGGTAGGCCGACGCGCGGTCCTGCAGCGCTTGCTCGTCGGGCACCCGGTCGGTCTTGTAGTCCACGACCACGATCTCGCCCGAGTCCGGGTCGCGATAGACCAGATCGATGGCCCCCGCCACGTAGCCCACGGGCGCATCGTCCCCGGCTCCGGGAGGCGCCAACAGCGGAAGCTCACGAGCCACGAGCGAGCCCGCGAGGCGCGCGAACAGCGCCCCCACCTCGCCCCGGGCGAAGGTCTCCAGCAGCCCCGTGGCGCGATCCACCGCGGCCTCCAGCCGGTCCGACGGCACCTCCGTGGCGAGCCAGCCCCGCAGCGACGGCGCCAGCCGGGTCAGCTCAGCCTCGGGATCGGCGCGTCCGTCCCAGTGCTCCAACGCACGGTGGACCGCGGTGCCGACGAAGGTGCCCAGGTTCGAGGTGCCGTCGGAGGTGTGCGCCGTGGAGGCCTCCAGCCGGTCCTCCAGCGCGCGGTGGGCAGACTCGCTCGCGGCCGCGCTCGTGCGGCGCTCCATCCGGACCCGTGAGCGAGCCCGTGAGTCGCGCAGGGCGAGGCGATCGGCTCGGATCGCGGCCAGGTCTGGGAGCGCGTCGGGATCGACCGTTCGCGGCCGCTCATCGGTGCGGTCGTGGCGGAGGCCGGGGAAGACCCAGCGCGCGCCGTCCTCCTCCGTCGCGGTCTCGCCGGCGGGCTTCAGCCGCCGCATCGCGGCGAGCAGATCGGGGTGCCCGCCGGTGCGGTTGGCGAGCAGCTCCGTCATCGAGCGGGCGTACACCGCGGGGACCGGCCAGGGCCGCTCCATCCACTTGCCCATCACGACCAGCCGCTCCTTGGCCCGGGTCAGGGCGACGTACAGCAGCCGCACCCGCTCGGCCTGCTCCACCCGCTCCTCGTGCTGCACGACCGAGTCGAAGCCGGGGGTGCGGGCGCCGAACAGCTCGTACTCCCAGACGTCGCCGACCTTGCGGGCGCGGGTCGCCTCGCCCAGGTTCGCGGGGACCAACTCGCCCCACCGGCGCTGCTTGTGGACCTGGCCGACGTAGACGTGGTCGAAGTCCAGCCCCTTGCTCTTGTGGATCGTCATCACGCGCACGGCGCGGTCGGCCGCTTCGCCGGGGCGGGCTTCCTCCGCTTCCCTCCCCTGCTCCACCGAGGTGCGCAGCAGGCGAAGCACCGTCTGGGGGCTGCCGGCGCCCCGCTCCAGGGCCGAGGTGAGCCGGCGGAAGAACCGGTCGAGGTTCGCGAGGCGGTAGCTGCCCAGGTACCGGGCCGCCTCCCCGACCTCCATCAGCAGGAGCGAGCGCAGCTGCTCGACCCACTCGTCGGGGGGGAGATCCTCCCAGGCGGCGCGCAGGTAGGCGACGTGGGTCAATGCCTCGACGAGGCCGTGCTCCCAGCCGACGACCCGCTCGATCCCGGGCACGCCGGGGAGCTGCTGGACGTGCTCGGCGACACCGGCGGCGAGGGCCCGGAACGGCTCCATCGCTTCGTCCGTGGCGCCGTGCAGTTGGGTCGCGAGGCGGGGGAGCCCGCCCTGCCACAGCGGGATGAGGGCCGCGTCCGGCACGCCGATCAGGGCGGACCGGAGCATCGTCAGCAACGCGAGGTGGTCCGCCGGCTCGAGGATGCAGCGCACGGTGGCGGCGGCGTCGATGATCTCGCGCCGGCGGAAGTAGCTGCGGTCCCGCTCGACGACGTAGGCGAGCCCCTGCTCGCGCATGGCGGTCAGGTAGACGTCGAGGTCGCCGGTGCTCCGGAGCAGCAGCGCGACGCGCGAGGGGGCGACGCCGCTGCGCTCCAGCCGGGCGATGTCGGCGGCGAGGGCGCGGGCCTCGATCTTGGCCGCGGCCATCGCCCGAGGGCGGGCATCCGGCGCATCCGAGGCGTGGTTCCAGCGCCACGAGATCCAGTGCTCGACGGCGGACCAGGGCCCGGCGGGGCCGGCCTCGGCGTCGGGGCGCCCCGGGACCAACGGCTCGAATCGGGGCTGGTAGCCGCGGTCCTCGGCCATGATCGCGCCGACGACGCGGTCGACCTCGTCCAGGATCGGCCGCTTGCTGCGGCGGTTCACCGTCAGCGAAAGAACCTCGCCGCCGACCTCCTCCACGGACTCCAGGAAGTCGCTGTAGGCGACCAGGTCGGCGCTGCGCCACCCGTAGATGGACTGCTTGGGATCGCCGACCACGAACAGCCCCGGGCGGGTGCCCTCGGGTCCGTCCAGGGCGAGCAGCCGGACCAGGTCGCACTGCACCGGGTCGGTGTCCTGGAACTCGTCCACCAGCAGCTGCTGGATCCGCTTCTGGATGCGCCGACGGCTGGACTCGCGGGTCGCGAGCAGGTCCCGGGCGTCCCGCAGCAGCCCCCCGAAGGTCATCGCCCCCCGCGCCGCCATCAACGCCTCGACCGCCTCCAGCGCCGGCTTGAGCACGTGGCGTGCAGCGTCGAGCCGCTCCGGGTGGAGGCGTCCCAGGTGGAGGACCTGGCGGCGGACCTTTGCGGCGGCCGGCCGAAGGGCGTCCTTCACCCGCCCGAACAGCCGCTGCTCGCCGCCGTTCAGCTTGCCCCGGGACCAGTCCCGTAGCCGCCCCAGCAGGTTGTCGGGGAGCAGCCGCTCGACCTCTTCGGCCAACCGCGCGAGCCCTGCCGGAGTCGCCTCCGCGCCCCGGACCTCGGCCCGGAGCCGGCGCAGCGACTCCTCCAGCGCCACCGTCAGCGGCACCTTCAGCTGGACCCCGAACAACGGCGGCGACACGAGGCCCAGGAGCTCGCCCAGCTCGTCATCAGCCCGCCCCAGCAGCGCCCGCACCCGCTCCACCCCCAGGGGGTCCTCCTCCAGCGCCGAGCTGGGGAGGGCGAGGTTGACGAGCCGGGTGAGGGACTCGGCGAGCTGCTCGGGGCCGATCCCCTGCCCCGCCAGGATCAGCAGCTTGGTGCGCAGCGGTGAGTCGGAGCCGAACGCGGTGGTGAACTGGTCCTCCACCACCTCGTAGATCGCCTCCGCCAGCATGGAGCCGTCGGCGTCGATGCCGAAGTCGGGGTGCAGCCCGATCTCCAGCGGCGAGGTCGCGAGGATGCGCCGGCAGAACGCGTGGATGGTGGAGACGACGAGCCGATCGATCGACTCCAGCATCGCCTTGCAGCGCACCGCGAGGGCGGCGTCCTCGATCCCCAGCGCCGCCTTCGGCAGGCCGATGACGTCGCCTCCGCCCGCCAGCGACGCGAGGCCCCGCCCGATGCGATCGGCCATCTCCGCGGCGGCCGCCTCGGTGAAGGTGATGGCCACGACGCCGTCCAGGACGCGGGCCGCGGTCTCGGCCGGATCGGTGTCCCCGAGCTCGGCGCGGGCACGCTCCCAGCCATCGGCGAGGCACCACGTGAGCACCCGCGCGACCAGCGCCGTGGTCTTGCCCGTGCCCGCGCCTGCCTCCACCACGAGGGGGCGGTCGAAGACGGTGCGGGCGAGCTCGCGAGCGCTTGAGTCCGGCATCAGAAGCCCCACTCGTCTTCAGGGGCCTCGAACGAGCGGTTCGGCAGCTGCCACAGCTCGGTGAACCGACGCTCCCAGGAGCGCACCTCGGCGCCGTCCTCGACCGCGCCGACGAGCGACTGCGACCACCGGACCATGCGCCCGCGCACGCCCGAATCGCCCCGCAGGCAGGCCTCCGCGACGCGGCAGTAGCTGCACGGACGGGGCTCCCGCTGGCCCGTGGGATCGACCAGCCGGGGGAACATCACGCCCCCCTCGACCGCCCCCAGGGTGGTGCCCACGGCGTGGTCCAGAGCGGTGCGGAAGTCGAAGTCGTCGCTGACCGCGGAGATGGAGCGGGGCCCGTCCTCGACCTCGGGCTTGAGGTAGAGGAACCGCCCCTCCGCCTTGCGATCGAGCCCGTCGGCGGCGGCGTACACCGAAGCCTGCAGCCGGCGTCCGCCGGTGACCTCGTCCAGGTGCTTGCCCCGCCGCCCGAAGGTCGTGGCCGCCCACGCGAACGGCTTGCCGACCTTGTAGTCGGTGAGAACCACACGGTCGCCCCGGAGGTCCACGCGGTCGGCGCGGAAGTGGAGGGTGCGATCGCCCACCGTGACCTGGCCGGAGACCTCCGTCGCGATGGCGGGGAGGTCGCCGTCTCCCCAGTCCATGCGGAGGGCGACCTCGAGGAGGGGCCGGATCTGCCGGGCGAGCATCTCCGCCAGACCGGGCAGCGAGATCCCCTCGTCCCGCAGGAGCTTGACCGCTTCGACGCGCGCCAGCGTGCCCAATTCGGTGCGGTTGGGCCACGGAACCGGCACGGCCCGCCCCCCGGTCTTGCGCAGAGCATCGGCCACGGTGCGGCTGCGAGGGACCGCTCGCTGCACGATGCACTCAAGGATCCGGTGCACGAGCATCCCGCGGATCCGAGCGTCCGCCTGGGGCACCGCGGCCAACGGATCGGGCACCCGCTCCACGCGCAGCATGCGGGTCAGCAGCGCCTGCCAGGGGCACGTGGCGACCGCCTCCACGAGGGAGACGAACGCATCCCGCCGGCGCGGGTCCCCGTCCCCGGCGGGGCCGAGCAGCCCCAGGTAGGGGCCCGGGCGCGAGCGCACGTTCAACCCGCCGTCGGTGGACAGGTCCGGGTCGAGCTCCCCGACGACCCGCCACCGCGCCTCCGCGACGTCCTTCGCCGACGGCAGCAGCCCGGCGTGGGGGGCGAGCCCCCGGGCATCCTCGATCGCCTCCGTGAGCACGGCCGTGAGTGTGCGACGCGGAGCCGTCAGGGCCGCGACGAGGGCATGGTCCGCGGGGGCTCGGCGCTCCCCCGGGCGAGCCTGCGTTCGCGCCACCGCGCCTTCGACGTCGGGCCACATGCCTTCCCACCGCATGCGCTCCACCAGCGGCGAGACGGCGCGGATCTTCCCGTCACCGTCGACCGACTGCCACGACAGCGTCACCTGGGGGGCCGACGACAGCAGCCCCGCGAACCGGTAGCGCTCCGCGAAGAAGGCATCTCCGGGCAGCGCCAGGGACGGCAGTTCGGCGCGCAGCAGCGTGCGCAGCGTCGGCGTCAGGAGCGCGTCGTCCGGCGCCGGGGGCGGGAACGAGCCGCGGTTCAGGCCGAGCACGAACAGGTGCTGGAAGGTGCGCCCCCGGGCCTCGTTGGCGCTCAGGACCTGCACCCCCCCGCCGCGGCCCCCGATGGGCGTCTCCCCCACGGACCGGAGGGTGTCCGCGAGCAGGAGCGCGATCTCGTCGGTGTGCAGCTCGATGGTCGGGTCGTAGCGCTCGGCGAGGCGCGCCACCGCCCGGCCGGGCTCGCTGTCGGGCTCGGCTCCGAGCACGTCCTCGACGAGCTCCCGGAGACGCTCCGTGGCGTCCCTCAACTCCGCCCGCGCGGGCCACGCCTGACACCACCCGACGAGCCTGGCGGCTGAGGCGATCGCCTCGGTGAGCACCGCTCCGTCCAAGCGGCGACGCCGGCTCCGTGGGCCGTCCTCGCCCTCCTCGAGCCCCTCCTGCACCGGGAGTCGAAACTGCCCTTCGGCATCGAGCCGGTCGCGCAGGGACGTCTGCGCTGCCTGACTCAGCCGGACCGCCCCCAGCGACCTCAGGGCCAGCCGCAGGTCGGCCCGCTCGGTGGGGTCGCAGGCCCGAAGCTCGAGCCACGCGTCCGTCGAGAGCGCTTCCCCCCGCACCAGCAGATCCGGCAGCGAGCGCCACTTCACCGCGGGCCGGGCGGGACCCAGCCCGGCCACCCCCGACCAGGGGATGCCGAGCCGTCCGAAGACCACCCGGAGCGGGGCAGACCACGCCCCAAGGTCCCGGGCCACGACGCCGATCTGCTCGGGCTCGACCGCCTCTTCCAGGAGGCTCGCGACGCGGCGCCCGACCTCGTTGGCCTCGCCCCACGGCCCCTCGGCCACGAACGCTCGGAGCTGGGGCGGTCCCACGCGGGGGGCGGCCTCCCGAGCGCCGCCGGTGGCCCGGCCCAGGCGATCCGTGAGCGGGCGGCACAGCGCCGCTCCCACGTCGGTGTGCAGCGGCGCGGCAGGGTCCGGCGGGTGGTTCAGGATCGCGGTCGCGCGAGGGTGGCGGGCGAGCTGCTCGAGGAGCTCCCCGCTCAGCCCGTCGACCCCGTCGAAGCCGTGGAGGATGACCGCCCGTGACGGCAGCGCGCCGGCGCCGTGAGTGCGCAACCGGCGGGCGGCCCGGCGCAGCACCGTGGAGCCCCGATCGAGGCCCCGATCGGCCAGCCCCTCGTCCGTCGCGGCGGCCGTGCGGAGCAGCGAGATCGCCCTCCTCCGCTCCCCCGGCCCCAGGGTGCTGACCCGGTCCAGGCGGGGCAGCAAGCGGCTCAGATCCTCGGCCTGGAACCCCGCGTCCAGCAGCTCGCGGACGGAGCGGCGAACCGAACCGTAGCCGTTGACGAGCGGGTCCAGGACCTCCCGCAGCGGCACCTCTTCCCGCGCCGCCCGACGCACGATCACGTCGACCAGGCCCCCCGAGGTGCGCACCGGCTGCCCCCCCTGCTCGAGGATCTCGTAGGCGGCGCCGAACAGCGACTGCACCACCACGCCGAGCACGGAGCGGCCGACGCGGCGCACGATCGCGGCCGACACGGCCAACCGCATCGACTTGGACGGAACGATCACCCGCATCGGTTGAGCCAGCAGGGCCGGATCCCGGCGCCCTTCGTCGACCCCCTGCTGGATGCGATCCAGCAGCTCCTCCTCGGCCGCCCGGGTTCCGGGGGTGATCCAAGCGACGGCGCGGAAGGGGAGTTCGAACTGCACGCACTGAGGTGATATCAAGGGGCGAGATGACCGTCACCTCCGGCGCCCGTGCTCGCATCAAGAAAGCCGCCGAAGACGCCGTCGCGGCGCAGAAGGAGGAGTACGCCGCGCGCATCCGACGGATCCAGAAGATCGTCTCCCCCGCCCTCACCAACGCCGAACTGAGCGCCGGCCTCGAGCTGGGAGTCCCCCCCGGCGGGCGGCCCGGCATCACCGACATCGGCCGCTTCCTCAGCACCAAGAAGCGGTACGCCCGGACCCGCCCCGATGCCGACGCCCGGGCGATGATCGATCAGATCCTCTCCGGCGAGGTCCTGCTCGCGGTGCAGCGGGCGGTGGTCCCTGGCTCCCGCCGCCGCCTCCTCGTCTGCGAGGCCCACGAGGCTGTGCGCCTCGACCGTGACTGGCGGATCGTCAACGCCGCCGGCGGCCCCTCCCCGTTGCGCGACTTCGAGTTGGAGGACGACGCGGTCTGGAACATGCTCGGCGCGGACGCCCCGCCCCCCGCGAAGGGCGCATCCTCGGCCCCCCTCCCCGACCGCGCCGACGCGGCGCCCCTGGACCCGACGACGCGAACGGTGCTCGGCCTCCCCACCGGCTCGGTGGCGCTGGACGCGATGCGCCTCTCGACGGGCGGACGGCCGGACGAAGCTGACGCCATCGCGCTGATCGTGACGGCCCTGGAGCAGGGCGTGCGGCTCATCGACACGGCCGACACCTACTGCCTCGACGAGGCCGATCGAGGCCACAACGAGCGCCTCATCCGCCAGGCCCTGGAGGCCTGGGGGGGACGCCGAGACGCGGTCCTGGTCGCGACCAAGGCGGGGCTCCGGCGTCCCGACGGCCGGTGGTTCCCCGACGGACGGCCCAAGCGGCTCCGGCAGGCCGCCCAGGAGTCGTGCGCCGCCCTGGAGGTCGACCGGCTCGACCTGTTCGCACTGCACGCCCCCGATCCCCGGGTCGGCTTCGAGACTTCGGTCGAAGAGCTCGCCCGCCTCAAGGAGGACGGCCTCATCGCCGCCGTGGGGCTGTGCAACGTGACCCTCGAGCAGCTGGTGCTCGCCCAGACGATCGTGCCGATCGACGCGGTTCAGAACGAGGCCAACTACTTCGCCAAGAAGCCGTTCGTCGACGGCGTGATGCCCTACTGCCACGCCCAGGGGATCGCCTACCTCGCGCACCGCCCGCTGGGAGGCCACGGCAAGCGCGACAAGGCCGCGACTCACGCCTCCCTCAACAAGGTCGCCGCCAAGCACGAAGCGACCGCCCCCGAGGTCGCGTTGGCGTGGCTGCTGGCGATGTCCCCGGCGCTGGTCCCGCTGGTCGGCACGACCCGGCGTGAGTCGCTGATGTCGAGCCTGTCGGCGGCGAGCCTCACGCTGGACGAGGACGACCTGAAGATGCTCGAGGGGCGGAAGAAGTGGGCGGCCGAGGCCCGCACCGAGATCCACGCGTCGGTGCCCGTGCAGACGCCCGACGTCGTGCTCGTCATGGGCTCCCCCGCCAGCGGCAAGACATCCTCGGTCGCACCGTACGTAGCGAAGGGCTACACCCGACTGAACCGCGATCAGGTCGGGGGGAGGCTCGACGATCTGCTGCCCCTGATGCGCGAACACATCGCCCAGGGACGCACCCGGTTCGTGCTCGACAACACGTACCCGGACCGCAAGAGCCGCGCCGGCGTGCTCCGCCTCGCCGAACAAGCCGGCCTCCCGGTTCGGGCGATCCACATCGACATCGAGCAGCGGGATGCCCTCGTCAACACCTGCCACCGCATGATCGAGCGCCACGGAGGGCTGCTGGACCCCGAGGGGATGAAGCATGAGTCGAAGCGGGATCCCAACATGTTCCCGCCGCACGCGATCTACCGGTACTTCCAACGGTTCGAGGCCCCCACCGAGGCCGAAGGGTTCGCGTCCGTCATCACCGTGCCGTTCGAGCGCCGCCCTGATCCCGACGCCACGGGCAAGGCACTGCTGCTCGACCTCGACGGCACCGTGCGCCAGACCCGGGGCGGACCGCCGTTCCCACTCCGCCCCGCGGACGTGCACCTCATGCCTCGCCGCAAGGCGATCCTGGCCCGGTACGTCGACGCGGGATGGCGCCTCCTGGGCATCACCAACCAGGCGGGGGTGGCGCTGGGGCAGCTGACCGAGGACGACGTCCGCGCCTGCTGCGACCGCACCGCCGAGCTGCTCGGCCTCCCCATCGACATCGTCTACTGCCCACACCCCTCGGGGGCGATCCGCTGCTGGTGCCGCAAGCCGATGCCCGGCCAGGGCGTCGCGTTCCTTCGCACCTACCAGCTGGATCCGGCCGCCTGCCTGATGGTCGGCGATCGCGAGTCGGACAAGACCTTCGCCACGAACCTCGGCGTGCCGTTCGCCTGGGCCGAGGAGTTCTTCGTCAAGGGCCGTCGGCCATGAAGCTCCCCGAGTCCACCTCCGGCTTCGCCGTCGTCACCTTCGAACGCGTCTTCGACACCAAGCCGAAGGAGGACGTGCTGACGCTGCCGGAGCTGGTGACCGGCCTGACCGCCTTCGACCTCAAGCCAGCCCTGCGCAAAGCGATCGAGCGCGAACGCACGCGGATCACCGCCGCCTGGGACCAGTGGAACTGCGGCGAGGAGGGCACGAGCAAGCTCTGGCGCGGCCTCGATCGTGCCCGCAAGGAGGCGGCGGCGGCAGGCAAGGACCCCGAGCACGCCGTGCGGGCGCAGGACGAGCAGTGGATGAAGAACGCCAAGGCGCGGGCCAAGACAGACCTCCGCCTGTTCTCCCCCGCCCACTACGAGCCCGGGGCCAAGCGGGGACGCGCCGGCGTCGTGCACCTGAGCTGCCTCGTGCTCGACTACGACGGCGGCACCCGGGTCGCCCAGGCGCGCCGAACCTGGGAGCGCTGGTTTCACGTCATCCACTCGACGTGGTCGCACACAGACGCCTACCCCAAATTCCGGGTCTGCCTGCCGCTGGCGGGGCCGGTGGAGATGGCCTCGTGGCGGCCGCTGTGGGAGTGGTCGGCCCGACGCGCCGGGGGCGAGGTCGACCCCGCGATGAAGCAGGAAGCCGCCACCTACGCGGTCCCCGCGACCCCAAGCCGCCAAGCCGATCGGGTCTGCGTCGTGCACGGCGGCGACCTCCTGGACCCGGTCGTCGAAGGCCTCGTCCCCTGGTTCGCGGAGCCGGCGCCGCCCCCCGGACCGCTCCCCAAGAAGGGCACCCACTTTCGGGGCGGAGTGGAGGGACACACCTACATCTCCGAATGGACCGAGTCCAAGTCCCCCGATCCCGAGCCCGACCCCGTTTCCGAGGCCTGGCTTCCGGAAGACGACTTCGACTGGGACATGGGGGCCTGACCTCGACGCCCCCTTCATGCAGAATGCAGAGTGGACATGGATCCCCTCGAACGAGCTGACATCCTTTTTGCCCAGCTGGACGTGCTCCTCGCACGTGGCGAGCTGGACGCCGCGCGCGAGCTCGCGCGACGGCTGCGGGGGTCCGTGAGGGACACCGGGATCGGGGTCAGCGGCGAACATCCGATGAGCGACGAGCACCGCGGCGGCGTGCTCGCCCCCCTGTCCGTGCTCCTGCGCGAGCAGCGGGCGCTGCACCGCGACATCACCGCGGCGGCGGAGCGTGCCAAGGAACTCGCCGAGGCCAAGGGGCCCAGCCCGGGGGTCGACCCCGCGCAGCTGGGATCCCGCCTCGCCAAGACCGCGGAGGAGCTCCAGTTCGGCTTTGAAAGCGTCGCCGAGCAGCTGGAGGAGTTGGCCGGCGACCGCATCCTCGCGGAGGCCGGCCGCGGCGTGGCACGGCTCCGCAAGACCGTGCGCTCGGGCCGTATCGCCCCCGTCCGGGAGGCGCTGGAGGCGCTTCACCAGCTCGCCAACGACCTGCCCCCCGAGCACCTCACCTCCTCCCGCATCGAGTCGCTGCTGCAGGAGTTCCTCGGGTTGATCGACCCGACCGGGCTTCGCTCCCTCACCGAAGGGCTGGCCAAGCGCCAGGGCACCCTGTTGGCATCCGCCGCGCCCGCCGCGCCGGGTGATCCAGGGGCCGCGTTCGACAAGCTCTGGGGCAGCCTCCAGGAAGCCATGAAGGGCATGGGGGAGTCTCGCGATCACCTGCTGCGGAGGGAGCCGGCGCGCGCCGAGGTCCCCGCCCGCAGCGCCGCCCGGGCCGTCGCCACCGCCCTGTCCGCCGTCGACGAAGCGTTGGGCGCCCGCGACTTCGCCGCCCTCGCGGGCACCGGCTTCCTCACGCCGTTCGTGGGTGGGTCGCAGCCCGAGTGGGAGCTGCCGGCGGCCCTGGGGCTCCGCTTCCACGAGGAGCTGACGCGCGCCAGCGTGCCCGCGGCCGCCCGCAAAGAGCTGACCCGCCTGGTGCGCGAGCTGATGGACCATGGCGAAGCCGACGCACGGGTGCTCTTCCATCGGGACTCCACCGAGCGCGCCCGCGGCGCTCACGCGATCGACGTGGGGGTCGTCGGCCCCGAGTGGCGCGACGACGACGCCCGCTACGTCGTCCGCCTCGAGTACGAGCGCGCCGCCGGAGGGGGGATTCGGCCCTCCCGGCTCCCCGAGAAGCCCCAGTCCGAGAGCCTCGGGGGGCGCGTCGAGGTGCTGCTCGCGGCCCACCTCGAGGACGCCTCGATCCGGGTCTTCCGGCTCCACAACCGCGGCCCCGGCCCCCGCCTGGGCTACCTCGCGGAGGAGGAGGGGCTGTCGATGCGGGAGCTGGTGGAGCTGCGCACCGACCAGCAGTTCGACGTCGTCGACACGACTTCGAGCCCGGTCTCCGGCGAGGTGCTTGAGTGGATCGACCAGCTGGAGAACGCTGCGGAGCCGCCGATCCCCGAGGTGCTCCTGCGCCAACTCGGGATCCCCTGGTACGACGCGGCCGATCTCGTCGACCGCATCCGCCCGCTGCACGAACAGCTCCGCATCGGACTGCTCAACAGCAAGGTCCCGGGCGAGGACTTCCCCGGCCTGGCGTGGATGAACGAGAGCCGCCAGGCCTACTTCGCCATCGACCTCGGCGCCGACGGCGTGAGCCCCCGGATCATGCTGCCCCAGGCGCTCGTGAAATACCTCGCGTGGCACGCCAAGAGGGGCGATCGGCAGGCCAGCGAGCCGACGTTCAACCAGATCTCCGCCGCCATCCAGCTGCACCTCGGGATGAAGCTGACCTTCTACGACGACCTCGAAGCCGACCGCCGGGGTCACGTCCACAAGGCCGCTCAGGCGCTGGAGGGGGCCTACCTCCAGAGCAAGGGGATCGACCCCGGCGCGGTGCGCGACATCTTCACGCAGCTGTCGATGCGCTACGGCGCCGACAAGGAGGCCGACCGCAAGGGCAACACCCCCTGGGACAAGTGGGCCCGGCACGCGGAGAACCTGTTCGAGTCCCGGGCGGGCGAGGACATGCTCCGGGGCGGCAAGATCCCCGCGCCCGCCGTGATGGGCCCGATGCGCGGCCTCCTGGGCCGGTCGCTGTACGACCAGGGCCAGCTCGCGGCGACCCGGTCGATCATGGAGTTCGACTCGGTGCGCGACGCCGCCGTGCTCTTCGCCAACCTCGTGATGGAGCCGACCTCGGGTGAGGGCGTGCTCATCATCGGCGACAGCAAGCTGGGCAAGTCGTCCATCACCGCCCGCCTCGTCACCGGCGCCCCCCGCCGCGGGGTCGCTCCCTGGACCTTCGGCTCCAGCGACCGGGTGCTCGTCACCATCCCCCGCCGCGGCCACGGCCCCGACGGGACCGACCGCGCGATGGCGATGGCGAGCCCCAGCCACCGCAGCTTCGGGCAGTGGACCGAGGAGCTCTGGTACCGGGACGCCGACAAACGGGAGGTCAAGCCGAAGGACCACGTCGTCTCCCAGGCGCTGGTCCCCATCCGCTCGCTCGTGTTCGTGCACCGCGACGGCGGCGAGGGGCGCGGACGGGGCCTGCGGCCGTTGACCATCGCCGACCTCGTGGCCGACTTCCAGCATCGGTTCGGCTTCGGCGCGAGCCGGCGGTTCTGGCGCGATCTGTTCGGTTCCGTCTCCCTGATGGACCTGTCGCTGCGGCGACGGGGGGCCGACACCTTCCACGAGTCCGCCGACGCCATCCGCGCACACATGCACGTCGCCCACGAGCAGGTCGGTTTGGGGCGACCGTGCATGATCACGGTCGAGGAGCAGGACGCCTGGTACGGCGTCGGAGCCGCCCGCGGCCGCATCCGGCTGACCCGGGTCGGATCCGACGGGCTGGACCTGGACTACCTCTTCGCTCCGGACGGCTCGGTCCACGGCCTCCCCTCCCACCTGGGCAAGGAGGTGCCGCTGGCACCGCCCCGCACGTACGCGCTCGAAGGACTCGAGACCCTGATCCCGCTGGATTCGGGGAAGGTCGAGCGGCTGTACGGACAACCTCACTACAAGGCGAGCGCCGGCAAGCTCATGCCTCTGCCGCCCCACTACTTCCGTTCGACGATGAGCGGACCCGCGTTTCTCGTCCCCGACCTCGCCCTGCGTGCGGCCACGGCCGTGCGTGAGGTGATGACCCACAAAGGCGCAGAGCGCTGGGGCGGCTACCTGGAGAGCTTCCGTTGAGCGACGAAAAGACCAACCTTGCCTCGTTCAAGCCGACCCCGAGCCGCGACCGCGAGCCGCCCCGCAAGGGCGCCAAGGTGCGGGAGGTGCTATTCAGCCCCGACGAGGTCGACAGCATCTGGAATCAGGCCATCGCCGAGGCCGGCGACCGAAACAACGACGACTTCCGCAAGGCCTTCGAAGGGGCCCTCCGCACCCGCGCCATGCGCAAGATGTTCCTGTTCGGGAGCAAGGGGCTGGAGTTGAAGCTCGCGACGGGCAAGAACTGGGCGCAGGAAGCGTGGGTCGCTCAGGAGGCCGCCGACGGGAGCCTCGTGCTCAGTCTGAAGGACTGATCTCCTCCAGCTTCACCGAGACCCGCAAGCTGGGGCCCCGGAGCCCGAGCCTCTGCCACTGACGCAGCGTCTGCGTCCAACACCTCACGGCCAACTCACGCTGATCAGCGCGGGCCGCACGATCCCCCGCATCCTCCTGGGCCGCCGCCGTCTCGGCGGACGCAAGGGCGACATCGAGGCTTGCCAACTCGTCCAGCAGCGCCGCGACGCGAGCCCAGCGGTCCACCGCCGCAAACGCCTGCACGCAGAGCACCCGGCCGGCGAAGGCGACGAACTTGTCCCCCTCCAGATCCGCAGCGGCGATCGCCTCCGTGAGCCGGTCGACGGCCTCCAGGAACCGGCCGCACTCCACGTCGATGAGGCCGAGGTTGATGTCCACGGTGCCGACGTACAGCGAGCCTGCCTCCGCCCAGGTGGCCCGGCTTCGCTCCAGCAGGGCGTGAGCTCCGTCGAGGTCGCCCCGGCGGCGGCGCACGTCCGCGACGATCAGCCACGCCTCCGCCACCCGGGCGTGGTGCCCGGCCCGCGCGAGGATCCCGGCGGCTCCGCTGCACAGACGCTCGGCGTCCTCCAGCCGACCGGCCCGCTTCTGCAGCCCGCCCAAGACCAGGAGCACCTCCGCTCGCGCCGACGGATCGCCCAGGGCATCGGCCGCGGCGAGCGCCGCCCGCCCCCGCACGAGGGCCTCCTCCAGGCGTCCGCAAGCGCCCAGGCAGCGCGCCAGGAGCCGCCCCGCCTCCACCATCCCGGCCCCGTTCTCGGCCACGAGGTAGAGCGTGAGCGCCTGCTCCAGCACCACCAGCGCCTCTTCGAACTCGTGCTCCCGCATGCGCGCCATGGCCGAGTGCACGCGCGCCGCGGCTTCGAGTTCGGACCAGCCGGCGTTGTGCGCGAAACCGATCACATCCCCCGCGACGGCTCCCGCCTCCGAGACGCGGCCCGCGGCTGAGAGCGTGTCGGCGCGCGCGACGGCGACCCGTACCGCCATCCTCGTCCCGGGCTCGGCGCCGCCCCGCTTCATCGCCGCCTCGGCGATCTGCACCGCCCCCAGGGCCGCCGCGCAGTCCCCCGCCCGGCGCCGCAACTCGGCCGCAGCGAGCAGCGGTTCGACGCAGGCCTGCCAGTCCCCGGCGGCGTACCAGTGCCGACCAAGCCGCTTCGCTCGGAGCGCCGGATCCGGAGCCGGCAGATCGGTCAAAGCCAAGGCGCAGGCGCGGTGCCAGCGCTCGCTTCGCCCCGCCTCCCGGGCCCGCCGCAGCAAGCTCTCGCGGAGCATGCCGTGGCCGAACTCCCACCCCTCCTCGACCTGGCGGGCGAGCCCGCCCCGCACCAGCGCACGGGCCAGTTCCTCGTCCAGGTCCAGATCCGCCGCCTCCAGCACCGCTCCCCACTCCTCGTGGCGCACGGTGTCGCCGAGGGTGGCGGCGACCTCCAGGCTCGACAACGGCGTGCCGGAGAGGGCCGACAGCGTCACGTCGACCCGGTGCAGCCACAACTCGTGGAGGCCGTCGGGGAGTTCTTCGGGGGCCGCCTCCGAGGTCAGCTCAAAGCCTTCCGGGCCGGGCTGGAGCAGACCTCGCTGCACCCAGTCACCGACCAGCAGCACCGCAAAGAGCGGGTTGCCGGCGGCGCGCTCGCGCACGTACGTCGCCAGCGTGGGGGCGAGGCCGAGGAGGTCACCGATGAGCTCCTCCTGGGCGGCCTCGGGCAGCGGACCGACGGCCATGCGAGCGCAGTCGGCCCGACCCGCGAGGCGGTCCAGATCGTCGGCCGCGGTCGCATCGGACTCGGCCGGACGCACGGTGGCGGCGACGAGGATGGCCGACGGGGACCGGGTCTGCCGGACCAGCAGCGTCTCCACGAAAGCCGCACCGTCGGCGCTCCAGGCGAGGTCTTCGATCCAGAGGATGACCGGACGCCGGCGGGCGAGCGCCTCCAGCAGGCGCAGCAGCGCGATGTGGTGACGTCCACGGCTTCCGCGGCTGCGTCCGACGGCGTCCGGGCTCCGGGGGCGGACCAGCTCGGTGAGCTCCACGACGAGCTCGGCGTCCCAGCAGTCCAGCCGCTTGAGCAGCCGGCCGATGCGACCGAGGGAGGCGTCCCGATCCAGGCCGCGGAGCCCCAGGTGACGCTCGACCGCGGGTTCCAGACCGGCGCGAGGCCCGGCTCCCGGACCGTGGACGACGCGGATGACCCGAGCGAGCCCCAGCTCGTGGGCCCGCTCGCAGAGCCACCGGGCGAGGCGGGACTTGCCCTGGCCGGGTGCCCCCTCGAGGAGAACGACGGAGGCGCGGTTCTCGGACTCCACCCGCTGGAGCTCCCCCCACAGGCGGTCCCGCTCCTCCTCACGGGCGACGAACCGCGCCCGTCGAAGCCCGAACAGGCCCAACCCCACGCCCAGCAGGCGGGGAGCGGCGGGGACCTCGCGGGGAGGCCTCCAGTCGGCCGGGAACGCCGGTCGGAACTGCGCCAGGGGCGCTTCTTCCACGTCTTCGGTGAGGCCCGACACGGGGAGCGGGGGGATCGTCCAGCTGCGGGTGGAGACGTCGACCGCGGTCCGCTCCCCGTCGGGGTAGGTCAGCTGCAAGGGCACGCCCTGCACGGCGCTGGAACCGCCCGCCACGGCGTCGAGCGCGAAGGCGGCGTCGGCGGCGCAGGCGAACCGGTTCCACTCCTTCTTGGCGAGCATGCGACGCAGCCAGCCCTCGAACTCGTCGGGCATGGGGTTGGGCGGGTGGAAGGTCGGCAGGGGCGAGCGCACGTGGGCGGCCATCACCTCCACCGGGGTGCCGCGGAACGGAGGGCCTCCCGTGGCCAGCGACCACGCCAGGCAGCCCAGCGCGTACAGGTCGGTCCAGGGGCCGTAGTCGCGCCAGCGGGCCTGCACCTGCTCAGGCGCCATGTAGTTGGGGGTGCCGACCGCCTCCTTCTCGAAGCCGCGCACCCCGCTGAGGTCCGACAGGCGGTGCACCAGGCCGAAGTCGCTGAGCTTCAGTCCGGGGCGTGAGTCGCCGGCGAGCCCGATGAGCACGTTGCTGCGCTTGATGTCCCGGTGCACGACCCCGCGAGCGTGAGCGTGAGCGAGGGCGTCCAGCAGGGACCGGAGCGCCGCCCGCAGCCCCGGCCACTGCATCGGCATGGGCAGGTCCGCGAGGCTCCCCCCGCGGGCCAACTCCATCACCAGGTACGGGCTGCCCTCGACCACCTTGCCGTCGCTGGCCTCCGCGGTCTCGGCGGGGATGAGGCCGTGGTCGTGCACCAGTACGATGCCGGGGTGGTCCAGGGCGACGATGGACTGCACCTCGGCGTCAAACGCCCGCCGGAAGGCGGCGTCGTCGACCCGGGCAGCGTGGAGGATCTTGACCGCGACGGAGGCATCCTGGACCCGGTGCCGCGCGCGCCAGACGCGGCCCATCCCGCCTCGACCCAGCTCATCGAGCAGGTCGAAGGGGCCCAGCGGCAGCGGTCGTCGGTCTTGGGCCTCCCCCATCGGGCGGCGAGTCTAGCGACGCAAGCGCCGCCGCCAACTCCAAAGCGCCAGCGGGGCGAACGGGAAGAGCAACGCCGCCGCGGATCCGCCGACGGGAACGCCGCAGCCGCAGCCTCCGGGGCTCACCGAATCGCCGTCCCCGATGACACCGTCGGCAGCGGACTCGGCGCCGTCGAGGATGCCGTCGCCGTCGCTGTCGGTTTCGCGGAAGTCGGCCTCGCCGTCCCCGTCGGTGTCCGTCGGATCGAGCGGGTCGTCGCCCGCTTCGTCGGCGTCGTCGAGGCCGTCGTTGTCGCTGTCGCTGTCGAGGTAGTCGGGCACCCCGTCCGCGTCGGTGTCGACGGGGTGGTTCGGGTCGTCTCCCGCCTCGATCTCGTCGGGGATGCCGTCGCCGTCGGCGTCCGTGTCGAGGTAGTCGGGCGCGCCGTCCCCGTCGGTGTCCAGCGGCGCGTCGGGGTTGGGGCCGACCTCGATGAAGTCGGGGATCGAGTCGTTGTCGGAGTCCGTGTCGAGGTAGTCGGGGATGCCGTCGCCGTCGGTGTCGATATCCCCTTCCACCTCATCGGGGATGCCATCGTTGTCCGAGTCCGAGTCGATCCAGTCCAGCAGCCCGTCGCCGTCGCTGTCGACATTCCCCTCGTCGGCGTCGGGGATGCCATCGCCATCGGTGTCCTGGTCCGGGGGCGGGTCCCACCAGGGGTCGTCGATGTCGTCATCGCCACCGCCGGTGGGGTCGTAGCAGACGCCGGTCTCGTACTCGCACAGTTCGGGGGCGGTGCAGCCGGTGATGGTGCACTCCGGAACGCACTCCCCCTCGAAGCAGATCAAGGTGCCGGAGCAGTCCCCGCTGAGCTCGCAGTCGGCTCCGTTGAGGCCGAGCCCGGCGGGCGCCACGAACGTGAAGCGGAGCGCGTCCCAGGTGACCGTCGCCTCGGGCTCCTCCGGCGTCAGGTTGCTCAGATCGACGTGCCCGCGCGTGCCCGCGAGGAACTTCAGCGGCTCGCCCCCGTTCAACGGGGCCCAGCCGTGGTCCGCCGGCGTCAGGTCGACCAGATCGAGCGCGTGCCCGCCGTGAAACGCGGTGTCGAAGGGGGCCACGCTCGAGGCGGACCAGCCCGACTCAGGGATGTGCGTCTCCACGAGGTACAGCCCGGTCTGGGGGATGTTCGGCGTCCACCGGCCGGTCACCAGGGGGATGTCGAGGGAGAACGGGGAGCGGTAGTAGAAGCTGCTGAGCCAGCCGCCCGGGCCAGAGTCACCCTCGACGTCGCTGACCGACGAGCCCGCGATGAAGGCGAATCCGGCCTCCTGCTCGTCCACCTCGAACTGAGCCCCCGCGACCCCCGGAAGCACGACGGCGAGGGCGACGGCGACGGCGGCAAGGCGGAGACTCATGCGCCATCGACCCTACCATTCAGTAGACTCGGCGCCCGTGTCGGAGACCGTCGGCCAGTACGTGCTCGAAGAAGCCATCGGCCGAGGCGCCATGGCCACGGTCTGGCGCGCTCGCCACGCCTCGGGAATCGGCCTCCAGGCGGCCGTCAAGCGGCTCCACCCGCACCTCGAAGTGGATGAGGAGCTGGTGCTCCGGTTCCGGGTCGAGGCCGAGGCGCTGGCCCGCCTCCAGCACCCCAACCTCGTTCGCCTCCTGGACTTCGTCGAGGAGGACGGCCGGGTCGCCCTCGTCACCGAGCTGGTCGAGGGCAAGCCCCTCAACAAGGTGCTCGAGCGGCTGAAGGAGCCGATGCCGTGGCCCGACGCGGTGGCGCTGTTCCGCCAGATCGTCGCCGGCGCGGCGCACGCCCACCGCCAGGGCTGCCTGCACCGGGATCTGAAGCCCGCCAACGTGATGGTGACCCCCGGCGACGGCGTGAAGGTGGTCGACTTCGGCATCGCCAGCCTCGTCGGCGCCGATCCCATGACCGAGCATGGCTTCGTGCTCGGGACCCCCGCCTACATGGCGCCCGAGCAGCGCCGCTCGATGCGCGGACTGGACGCGCGGGCCGACATCTACGCGATGGGCGTCGTGCTCTGGGAGATGCTCGTCAAACCCCTGGCCGAGCCCGGCCTCACCGGCTGGCGGATCGCCGATGAGGACCTCGCCATGCTCGGGGGGCGGGACCTGCCGCCGTGGCTGCGCGCGCTGGTCCGGGCGATGGTCCAGCCGGCCCGCCGAGACCGGCCCGCCACCTGCGAAGCGGTGCTCGCGATCCTCGACCGGGGGCTCGCCCGCGAGGCCGGCGATGTGGATGAGTCGACCACCGAGTCCGGCCCCGGCGGAACGATGCTGCTGCCCGTCGACGAGCACGGGACCCCACTGGCGACGACCGCCTCGGACACCCTTCGACCGGCGCTGACGTTCCCCCGCTCCTCGTTCGTGGGCCGCAACGACGAGCTCGCCGCGGTGGAGCGGCAGTTCGCCGAGGGCGGACGCCTCGTGGTGCTGCTGGGCGCCGGCGGCAGCGGCAAGACCCGGCTGGTGTGGCGCTACGTGGAGACGCGCCTTGAAGCGTGGCCGGGGGGCGCTTGGTTCTGCGACCTGTCCGACGCCACCGATCTGGACGAGGCCTGCCGGGCCATCGCGGCCGCGCTGCAGGTCCCGCTGACGGGCAAGGACATGGCGACCCAGCTGGGGCACGCCCTCGCCGGACGCGGGCGCACCCTGGTCGTGCTCGACGCCGTCGAGCAAGCCGCCGGAATCATCGACGGACTCACGGCCCGGTGGATGGCGCGGGCCCCCGAGGTCCGCTTCCTCGTCACCAGCCGGCTGGTCCTCCGCGCCGAGGGCGAGCGCATCGTCGCGGTCGATCCACTCCCCGAGGCGGACGCGGTGGAGCTGCTCCGGCGGCGCGCCGCCGAGACGGGCCAGACCCTCGGCGCCACCCGCAAGCTCAGCGCCGACCTCTCCGCGATCGTGCGGGAGCTGGACTGCCTCCCGCTGGCCATCGAACTGGCCGCGGCTCGGCTCAAGCTGCTCACGCCCGCGCGGCTGAAGGACTGGCTGACCCGCCGGTTCGAGGTGCTGCGCGGCTCGGAGCAGGGGCGCGGCCGCCAGACCACGCTGCGCGGCGCGATCGACTTCTCCTGGGAGCTGCTGGACGACGCCGAGCGGGCGACCCTGGCCCAACTGGCCGTCTTCTCCGGCTCGTTCACGCTGGAGGCGGCCGAGGCCATCGTGGACGTCACGGCGTGGTCGGAAGCCGCTCCGGTCATGGATCTGGTCGGGACGTTGGTGGACCACAGCCTGTTGCGCCGGCTCCCCGTCGCCGATGGAGCGGAGCCCCGCTTCGGCCTCCTCAAGTCGGTCCAGGCCTACGCGGACGAACAGCTGGACGTGGTCGGCCTGTTGGTCGGCGAAGGAGGCGAAGAAGCCACCGGACCGGGCCCCCGCCGCGCCGCCGAGGCCCGCCACGGGGCGTGGTTCGCGAGCTTCGGAGAGCCGGACTTCCTCGACTCGCTGGACGGCCCCGGAGGCGGCGATCACCGGGCGATGCTCGCCGCCGATCTGACCAACCTGGAGGCCGCCGCGATGCGGGGAGCGTCCCGCGGGTATGCCCCCACGGCCGTCGACGCCGCCTGCGCGCTGGCCGCCGAGCTGCGCCTCCGGGGACCGTTCGCGCGGGGCCTGGAGATCATCGACTCCGCCCTCGCGGTGCCCGGGGTCGAGCCGCTGGACCGCGCCCGCCTGCTGCGCGAGCGGGGCTGGCTCGTGCGCGTCGCCGGCAGCACCGCGGCGGCGGGGCGGGACTTCGAGGAGGCGCTCGACCTCATCCGCGACGAGGGCGGCGACGCCCGCGTGGAGGGCGACATCCTCATGGGGCTGGCCATCGCGCGGCGGGTCCAGGGCCGCATGGTCGACAGCCGCGCGCTGTTCGAGCAGGCGCTGGACGTGGCCCGCCGGGCCGGAGACCGCCGCACCGCCGGACGCGTGCGCGGCAACCTCGCGGTGCTCTACAAGAACCTCGGCCAGCCGGCGGAGGCGCGCACCCTCTACGGCCAGGCCCTCGCCATCCACCGGGAGGTCGGCAACCGACGCTCCGAGGGCATCCACCTGGGCGAGCTGGCGCTCCTGTGCGTCGAGCTGGGACAGCCGAACGAGGCGCTGCAGCTGTACGAGGAGAGCCTCGCGATCCACCGGGAGGTGGGCAACCGCCGGGTCGAAGGGCAGGTGCTGGGCAACATGGCCAACCTGCACCAGAGCCTGAAGCGCTACGGCGAGGGCTACCGGCTGCTGCAGGAGGCGCTGGCGATCCACCGGGAGGTGGGCAACCGCCGCTCCGAGGCGGTGCAGCTGGGGAACCTCGGCGACCTGTGCTTCGCGGTGGGCAACCTCGCCGGCGCCGCCGCCTGCCTGGACGCCTCCCTGGACGTCTGCCGGGAGTTGCAGTTCCGCCTCGGCGAGGCCGCGTTCGTAGGAAGCCGCGGGGAGGTCGCGGCCGCCGCGGGTCAGCTGGAGGACGCCCGGGCGCTGCTCGCCAGCGGCGAAGTCCTGCTCCGTGAGCTGGGGAACAAGGCGGAGCTGGGCAAGCTCTTGTGCCGCCGCGGACGGGTCGAGCGGGACGCCGGCAACCGCGCGGTCGCTCTGCTCGCGCTGGAGGAGGCGCGCCAGCTCGCCACCGCCCTCGGCACCGGTCCCCGCAGCGAGTTGGGGCAGGCGGTGGCCACCCTCACCACGAGCCTCGCCGCAGGCTGAACCGGCTGGAGTACAGTGGCGGCCGTGCACCGCCTCGCTCCCCTGCTCGTGCTCCTCGTCCTCGCCGGCTGCCCCGCCAGCGACTTCGTGCTGGAGTTCGAGGGCGTGGTGCTCACGATCCCCGACGGCGCGCTGCCGGAGGGAACCGCGCTGGGGGACCTGAACGTCGCGGTCGAGGCCGAGCTCCCGGTGCCGCTGCCGGACAACCGCAGCCTCCTGTCGGAGGTCTACGCCTTCACCCCTCACGGGCTCGCGTTCGAGGCCCCGATCACGGTCGACATGGTCTACACCGAGGCCTTCGACGGGGAGCCCGAGGTCTTCCGCCTGGGCGACGACATGGACGACGGATGGGCGGCGGTGGCGGACGCCTCGTTCGCCGATTCGGTGGCGACGTTCACCACCTCGGGCTTCAGCTGGTACGCGGTCACGCGACTCCCCGCCGGCGGCGACGACGACGACTCCACCAGCGCCGACGCCTTCGAGGGAGACATCGGCTTCGACTCGCACGCCGCCATGACGGCCTTCTGCGCGGAGTACGACTCGGTCACCGGCAGCGTCACGATCGCCGGCCCGAACATCGCCGCGACGGACGAGCTGGCCTGCCTCCAGGCCGTCGGCGGCGACCTGTTCATCCAGGGCAGCGGCGCCACCACGGTGAACTTCGCCATGCTCGAGGGGGTGGGCGGCGCCCTCGTCATCACGCTGAACTCGGAGCTGGATCTGGTGTCGATGCCGTTCCTCGCCGAAGTGGGCGGCGACATGCTTCTTGACACCAACGTGCAGCTGTCGTCGGTGTCCCTGCCGGATCTGGCGGAGATCGGCGGGAGTCTGTCCGCGGGCGCGCAGGCGTCCTTCCTCACGGTCGACCTCACGGGGCTCGTGGACGTCGTCGGCGAGCTCGACCTCAGCGGTCCCACGGGGATGGCGAGCCTGAACCTGGGGGCGCTCGAGACCGTCGGCGAGGACCTGCTCCTGAGCGGCCACACGCAGCTGACGGGGTTGGATCTTCGGAGCCTGCTGTCGGTCGGTGGCGGGCTCGACATCGCCGACGAGGCGCAGCTCGCGCTGATCCAGGCAGGCCGCCTCACCTCCGTCGGCGGGGACCTCGTGATCGAGAACAGCGGCACCCTGGAAGGGGTGACGCTGCCCGATCTGACCACGGTCGGAGAGCAGCTCCGGCTGCTGAACCTGGAGTCCGTGACCTCGATCGATCTGAACGAGTTGGAGACGGTGGGAGGCCGAATCACGGTCCAGGGGACCGACACGATCGGCCTGTCCCTGGCGAGCCTCACGACCGCGGGCGAGCTCCGCGTGGCGAGCAACCCGTTCGCGTCGATCGCGGCCCCCCTGCTCACCGACGTCGAGGGGGATCTCGTCGTCTCCGCGGACGCGGCGCTGAGCACGCTGAGCTTCCCCGCGTTGGTCACGGTGGGCACCTTCTTCCTGCACGACACCGGCCTGCCGACGCTGGCGCTGCCGGAGCTGACGGAGACGTCCGAGGACTTCCACGTCGCGGAGAACCCGTTCCTGACGTCGCTGAGCGCGCCGCTGCTGACCACCATCGGCGGGAGCCTGGAGATCGAGCTCAACCCCAACCTGCCGACCTCACAGGCCAACGCCATCGCGGACCAGGCCGACGTGGGCGGGGACACGACCATCTCGGGCAACGGCGGCGGCTGAGCCCACCGCCTGGAGTTCGTGCGCGGGCAGCAACTCAGGCCCGGCTACACTGACAACATGCGGCCGTCTCACCTCCTCCCGGTCCTGCTCCTCCTCCTCCCGGCGCTCACCGCCTGCCCCGTCGACGTCTCCATCGGCGGCATCGCCCGCTGCGACGGCGTACTCCAGGGCTCCGAAGTCACCGTGGACGACCTCTTCGACGAAGACGGCGACGGCTGGTTCGACGGCAACAACCCCGACTGCATCGAGACCTACGCCCTCATCGACTGCGACGACACTGCCCCCGACATCAACCCCGGCGGCACCGAAGAGCTGTGCAACGACATCGACGACGACTGCGACGTCGACACCCCCGACACCGAGGATCTGGACGCCGACGGCATCGACGCCTGCACCGATTGCGACGACCTCGACCCCAACCGCAGCCCCGCCTTCGCCGAGCTGCACTGCAACGACATCGACGACGACTGCGACGACACCACCCCCGACACCGAAGACCTCGACGACGACGGCTACACCTCCTGCGAGGACTGCGACGACCTCGACGGCTCCGTCTACCCCGACGGCACCGAGGTCCTGTGCAACGACGTCGACGATGACTGCGACCCCTCCACGGTCGATGCCATCGACGCCGACGGCGACGGCGTAGACGCCTGCGTCGACTGCGACGACGCCAACCCCGACAACTTCCCCGGCAACACCGAAGCCTGCGACGGCCTCGACAACAACTGCGACGGCCTCGCCGAGTCCGACTGGATCGACCACGACGGCGACGGCCAGACGGTCTGCGAGGGCGACTGCGACGACGACGAGCCTGACGTCTACCTGGGCGCCCCGGAGCTGTGCGAAGGCGCCGACAACGACTGCAACGGCTTCATCGACGCCGACCCCGCGGGCGAGGTCGACATCGACCTGGACGGCTCCCTCAGCTGCGAGGACTGCAACGACGCCGACGCGACCAACACCCCGGGCGGCCCCGAGGTCTGCGACGGCCTCGACAACGACTGCAACGGCCTGTCCGACTTCGACCTCATCGGCGAGGTCGACGTCGACGGCGATGGCGCCATCTCGTGCCTCGACTGCGACGACCTCGACGTCAACAACACCCCCGGCGGGATCGAGGTCTGCGACGGCTTCGACAACGACTGCGACGGCTTCGCTGACTTCGACCTCGACGGCGAGACCGACTGCGACGGCCCCGACGACTACAGCGGCAACTGGACGCTCGACTCGACCGCCTCGTACACCTGCGCCTCGGGCAACTTCAACGTCTCCACCTCCAGCATCACGATCACGGACGCCTACCCCTCGGTGTTCGCGACCGCGGCCCCCACGCCGTTCGGCACCTTCAACGGCTCCTTCAGCTCCCCCACGGACTTCTCTGCCTCGTTCGTCATCGCCGGCCTCTGCGAGGAGCAGTGGACCCTCATCGGCTCCTTCACCGGCCCCGACGACGTCACCGGCACCCTCAGCGTCAACTTCGTGCCGCTGCTCAGCGGCTTTTGTTACGACTGCACGCCCCAGTCCCTGCCCTTCACCGCCACCCGGTAGGCGGTCCGCCGCCCGAGGACCTAAACTCCCGCCGATGCCCGCACGAAGCAGCCCACCCCCCGGGGCCGAGACCACGAAGGTCGTCGCCGATCGGCCCGCGCCGGCGTGGCCGGACACCGTCGGGCGGTACGAGATCCAGGGGGAGCTGGGGCGCGGCGGCGGGGGCCGCGTCTACGACGCCTGGGACCCGCAGCTGGGCCGCAACGTGGCCGTGAAGGTGCTGGATGCCGACTCGCACGAGTTCTCCGAGCACTTCCGCCTCGAGGCCCGCCTCACGTCCCAACTCGAGCACGCCAACATCATCCCCGTGCACGACTCCGGGGTGACCGAGGAGGGGCTCCCGTACTTCGTGATGAAGCGGATCGCGGGCAAGTCGCTCGCCCGCATCCTCGACCTGCTCGTGGCCAAAGAGCCCGACGCCGTCGAGCGCTACAGCACCCACCGGCTGCTCCGCGCCTTCGCCCAGGTCTGCCACGCCGTCGCCTTCGCGCACGACCGCGGCGTGCTCCACCTCGACCTGAAGCCCGCCAACATCATGCTGCAGAAGTTCGGGGAGGTCCTCGTGCTGGATTGGGGGGTCGCGCGGGCCACCGAGCGCAGCCTCCACAAGTCGCTGTTCCAGGCCAGCGAAGAGCACATCATCGGCACCCCGGGCTACATCGCCCCGGAGATGATCGAGGGCGAAGTCCCCGGTCCCCCCGCCGACGTGTTCGGCCTCGGCGCGACCCTGTTCGAGTTGCTCACCCACCAGCGGGCCTACGACGGGCGCACCAAGGCGGCCCGCATGCTCTCGACGCTGGACCCGCCCCCCGATCCGCGCAACGTCCGGCCGATCGACGACGAGCTGGCCGAGGTCTGCCACCGCTGCCTCACCCACTCCCCCTACGAGCGCCCGTCCGCCTCCGAACTCGCTGCCTCGATCGAGGACTTCCTCGAGGGCACCCGCCGCCGCGAGCAGGCCCTCGCCCACGTGCAGCAGGCCGAAGCCGCCGCCGCCCGGTTCGAGACCATCACGAAGCAGCGCGCCGAACTGCGCGAGCGGATCCAGGAGCTGTCCGGCTCGATCAAGTCCACCGCCCCGCTGTCGGCCAAGGCCGAGTTCATGGGGATCCGCACCCGAGCCGAGGCGATCGCCACCGAGCAGGCGCGCGCCCTCGGTGAGGTCGTGAGCGCCTGCGAGCGGGCCCTCACTCACGCCCCCAAGGACCGCCGCGCCCGCGTGCTCCTGGCCGACGTCCACGCCCTCCAGTTGCGGCAGGCAGAGGCCGAGGGGGACGCCCTCGCGGTGCCGCACCTGACCGAGCGGGTGAAGGCTCACGACATCGACGCCACCCACGCCGAGTGGCTCGAGGGGGCCGGCCGACTGACCCTCGACACGGACCCCAGCGGCGCCGACGTGAGCCTCCAGCGGGTTCGCCCCGAAGGCCTGCTGTGGACGCTCCAGACAGCCATCCCGCTGGGCAAGACCCCGCTGCGCGACCACCCCCTGGCGATGGGCTCCTACGTGCTCACGCTCACGGCCGCGGACCGCCCCCCCGTGAGCTACCCCGTGGAGATCACCCGGCAGGCCCACTGGGAGGCGGGGACGGTCCACCTCTCCCGGGAACACGACATCCCCGACGGCTGGTCGTACATCCCCGCGGGCCCGTTCCGGATGGGCGGCGCGGCTCCCGGGAGCAAGTCCCTGCCCCGGAAGATCCGGCACGTGGACGGCTTCGCGATGGCGACGCTGCCGGTGACGATGCGGCAGTACGCCGAGTTCCTGACGTCGCTGCACCAGAACGACCCCGACGAGGCGTGGGCCCGCTCCCCCCGCCAGAAGGGAGGCCGAGGGACGCAGCGGGGCCAGTACTGGATCCGCCCCGATCCCGGCGCCGCCTACGAAGTGCCGCCGCTGGACCGCGACGGCGACCCGTGGGAGCCCGAGTGGCCGGTGATGGGCATCTCCTACAACGACGCCCGCGCCTACTGCCGCTGGTACAAGCAGGTCACCGGCGTCAAAGTCCGACTCCCCGACGAGGCGGAGTGGGAGAAGGCAGGCCGCGGCGTGGACGGCCGGATCTACCCCTGGGGCAACTGGTTCGACGCTCAGCTGTGCAACATGTCGCGCACCACCGAGGGGCGGAACCTGCCGATGCCGGTGGGCTGGTTCGAGTACGACCAGTCCGTGTACGGCGTCCGCGACCTCGCCGGGGGCATGCGCGCGTGGTGCGAGCCGATCCCGGAGGTCGCCGACCCCAAGGGCTTGATGCCCGTGCGGGGGGGCTCCTGGATCGCCGATCCGCAGGGCTGCCGCCTCGATCGACGCAGCAACGACTGGGAATGGAACAGCTACACCATGTACGGATCTCGCTTGGCGACCTCCGTCTAGCCTGAATATCATTATACGGAGCATCAATGCCCACATTGCCGATTCAGTTGAGCCAGAGCAGCTGGGAACCGATCTACCGCCAGATCGAGGACCAGATTGCCCGGCTCATCCGCTCGGGAGAGGCGCAACCGAGTCAGCTGCTGCCGTCGGTCCGCCAGCTGTCCGAGCAACTCGGGGTCTCGGCCATCACGATCCGTCGGGCCTACGACGACCTGACCCGGGAGGGGCTGCTGGTTCGGCGCCAGGGCCAGGGCACGTTCGTCGCCCGAGACATCGCCACCACGCTCCGCGCCCGTTCGTTGCGCGAAGCCGAAGACGTCGTCAGCCGCGCCCTCATCGAAGCCCGGCAGATGGGCCTCAAGGGGTCCGCGCTGCGCGCCGCGGTCGAAGCTCTGTTGGAGGGTGACGAGACCGACTCCTGAGGCGCGACGCCTACAGGTCGATGCTGAGCCGCTTCATGTCTTCCCAGGCTGCGATCATGGCCTTGCGCGCCTCGGCGCAGGAGGCGTAGCGCTCGCCCGGGTTCTTCGCGATCAGCCGCATGACGATCTGGTCGATCTTGCTGCTCAGATCCGGGTCCAGCCGGCTCGGAGCCATCGGCGTCTTTTCCAGGATCTGCAGGAACAGCTGGGCCACGTCGGTGCCGCCGAAGGGGAGCACGCCGGTCAGCGCCTGGTACATCAGCACGCCCATCGCATACAGGTCCCCGGCGGGACCGCCGTCGTCGATCCCGCGGAGCCGCTCGGGCGAGATGAACGCGGGGGTGCCCACCACGGCGCCGGTGGCGGTGTGGCCGGAGGTCGCGTCCGCGAGCTTGGCGATGCCGAAGTCCATCACCTTCAGCGTCTTGCCGCCGTCGACCACGAACATGTTCGCCGGCTTCACGTCGCGGTGGATGACGCCGAGCTTGTGGGCGGCGCCGAGCCCGTCGAACGCCTGGGCGAACAGCCGCATCGCCTGGCCGACGGGGAGCTTGCCGCCGGCGTCCTCGATCATCTGGTCCAGGTCCTTGCCCTCGAGCAGCTCCATCGTCAGGAAGTACGCGCGGCGCCAGGCGCCGAACTCGTAGGTGCGCACGATGTGGGGGTGGCTCAGCCGGCGGGCGATCCGCATCTCCTGCTTGAACCGGGCGACCGACGTCTCGTCCTCGGGGCTGCGGCCGAACAGCTTGAGCGCGACGTCCTCTTCCAGCTCGAGGTCGGTGACACGGTAGACCACGGCCATACCGCCGGCACCGATCTCGCCGGCGACGCGGTACCGCTTCGCGATCACGTCCCCGACCTGCACCGGGCCGAGGCCCAGCTCTTCGCTCCGCGTCTGCTTCGAGGAGACCCCCGCGATCTTGTCCGCCGACAGCGTGTCCTAGCTCCCCCGGAGCGGCTGGGGCGGCGGCGCGCCCGGCGCGGAGGCGCCCGCGCGCGAGCGGTAGAAGGGATCCGGAGTCGGCTCCCCCACCGCCCCCGTGGGCGGCGGCTTGCCGGGTCTGCTGAGCCTCCCGGGCAGCGGCGCGGCCGACTTCACGGGCGGCAGATCCGGCAGCGAGGGGAGCGCCACCGGCTTGCGGCGGCCGGGCGCCGAGCCGCGCGGACGCATCGCATCGAGGTCGGCCTGGGCGAACGCGACGTCCTCCCCGAGCACCCGCGCGAAGTCCCCGTCCTTCGCCTCCACGGTCTCGATCAGCAACGCCAGGCGGGTGCCCACGTCGCGGTAGCTGGGGTCCAGCTTCACGGTCGCGCGGAACGCCTTCAGCGCGGCGTCCTTCATCCCCGCCTTCTCGAACAACGAGCCCAGCGAATACAGCGTCGGCACGCGAGCGGGCAGGTGAGGGCCCCGGTCCTCGCGCACGAACGGCATCGCGAAGGTCTCCAACTGGTAGTGCACGAGCCCGTGCTGCCGGGCGAGCCGCACCGCCCGCGCCACCGCCTCGGGGTAGCGGCGGTGGTCCGTCGACACCGACATCAGCGCGTCCATCGCTTCCCGCGGCCGGTCGGTCTTGCCGTAGCGCTCTGCCAGCAGGAACGGGTCGCCCTGCATGCTGCCGGTCGTGCCCTCGGTCTCTTTCTGGTGGGGGCGGCTGTGGAGGTACCCCTGGGCCCACGGGCTGTCCGGCGCGGGGAGTCCCTTCATCACCCGGTCGGCGTCCGCGCGACGGCCGGCGTTCTTGAGCACCGCGGCGGCCCGCTCCCGCTCGCCGAGGGCAACGAACAGCGCCACCGCCATGCGCGCGCGACCGGCCCGGGCGTAGCAGATGCCGGCGTGCAGCGCGGCCTTGCGGCGACCCGGATCGAGCTGCCCGACCATCGTCGGCTTCTCCGGCAGCACCGCCAGGTAGCACTCCGCCGCGTCCTCGTAGCGGCGTTCGCTGACGAGGCGCTGGGCGGCGGCGAGCGGCGCTCGGATGTCCTCAGCCAATCAGCCCCTCCTGCATCGCCAAGTCCTGGAACACGATCGGGTAGGTCGCGTGCTTGTGCGCCTCCGGGTACGCCAGTTGGCGGTCCCGCACCAACCGGAGCAGGTCCTTGTCCAGGCTCTGCATGCCGGTCGATGCATCGATCGTCTGAAGGTACGACTCAATCTGGTGAGTCTTTCCTTCTCGGATCATGTTCGCCACCGCGGTGTTGTTGAACAGGATCTCCAGGGCGGCCACGCGGCCCTCGCCGGAGGCCAGCTTCACGAGCCGCTGCGACACCAACGCCCGCACCACCACGGACAGCACCCCGCGGATCTGATCGGCCTGCTCATCGGGGTAGGCGTCGATCATGCGATCGATGGACCGCGCCGCCGATCCGGTGTGCAGCGTGCCGAACACGAGCACGCCCGTCTCGGCCGCGCTGATGGCGAGGTTGATGGTCTCCAGGTCCCGCATCTCGCCGATCAGGAGCACGTCCGGCGCCTCCCGGAGGGCGGACCGGAGCGCGGCGTGGAAGCTCTTGACGTGCTTGTGCACCTGGCGCTGCGTGAGCTCCGAACGGATGGGCTGGTGGATGAACTCGATCGGGTCTTCGATCGTGATGATGTGCCTCGGGCGGCTTCGGTTGATCTCGCTGATCAACGCCGCCTGGGTGGTCGTCTTGCCCGAACCCGTGGGGCCGGTGAACAGCACTAGGCCGTTGCTGAAGTCGATGATCTTGCGGAACTGGTGGGGCAGCCCGATCTCGGAGATCGTCGGGATCTTCGAGGGGATGATCCGGAACACCGCGCCCAGCCCGTTCCGCTGCCGGAACATATTCACCCGGAACCGTCCCTCGCCCTCCAGGGAGTAGGCGAAGTCCAGATCGGCGTGCTCCTCGAACTCCTTGATCTGCTTCGGTTGGAGGATCTCGTAGAGGAACCGCCGGGTCTCCCGCTCCCCCAGCTCGCGGAAGGGGATGTGCACCAGGTCGCCGTTGTGACGGATGGTCGGCTTGCTGCCGGAGGTGAAGTGCAGATCACTCGCCTTCTGGTCGAGCACGAGCCGCAGGAAGGAATCAAGACGCGCCATTGGCCTCGTGCCCCAGGAAGGACTCCATCTCCTTCTTGTTGATCGCGCGTACGTACACCTCTTCGGCGTGCACGAGCCCCTCGCGGTAGAGGCGCTGGAGCTCGTGATCCATGCTCCGCATGCCCTGCTCACGGTGCGTCGCCACCACCGAGGGGAGCTGGAAGCACTGCCCCTTGCGGATGATGTTGGCGACGGCGTCGTTGTTGATGAGCACCTCGATGGCGGCGATGCGGCCGTCATCCTGATCCTTGCGGCGGAGCAGTTGCTGGCACAGCACCGCCCGCAGGGTCTGGCTGATCTGGGCGCGGACCTGCTGCTGGGCGCGCACGGGGAAGGCGTCGATGAGCCGGTCCATCGTCGTCTCGGCGCTGACGGTGTGCACCGTGCCGAGCACGAGGTGGCCGGTCTCGGCCGCGCTGATGGCGAACGCGATGGTCTCCAGGTCGCGCATCTCCCCGACGAGGATGACGTCCGGGTCCTCACGCAGCGTCGAGCGGAGGGCGGCGGCGAAGCTCTCGGTGTGGCTTCCGACCTCCCGCTGAGTCACCAGGGACAACTTGTTCGGGTGCACCACCTCGATCGGGTCCTCGATCGTGATGACGTGCTTGCCGTACGTCGTGTTGATGTAGTCGATCATCGCCGCCAGCGTGGTCGTCTTGCCGCTGCCGGTGGGGCCTCCCACGAGCACCAGCCCGTGAGGCAGGTCGCACAGCGTGCGCACGATGTCAGGGAGGCCGAGCTGCTCGAAGGTGTGGATCTCCTCGGTGATCGACCGGAACACGGCGGTCCACCCGGCCAACTGCTGGAACACGTTGGCGCGGAACCGGAGCCCGTGAGCCTTCACCTCCATCGAGAAATCGACGTCGATGAGGTTCTCCAGGTTCCGGATCTGCATCGGCGTGAGCACGGCGCGCAGCGTCGTCTCGACCTCCTCGGGCGACAGCGGCGTCTCGCCCATCGGCTCCATGGAGCCGAGCCGCTTCATGGTCGGGGGGCGCCCGGAGATGAGGAACAGATCGTCGCCGCCCGCTTCCACCACCTCGAACAGCAGCTTCTCCAGCCCTTCGAGGCGGCGGGCCGCTTCCCCGCCCACGGCGCCCATGCCCTGCCACGCCATGAGCAGATCCTCGGCCTTGCGCCGGACCCGGGCGTCGTCGTCCTCGAGCAGCGGCTCGACGTAGGGGGCGGCTGCCGGGTCGCCGATGGCGAGGATGGCGTCGAGGGCTTCGAACCGCAGGTCCGAGTCGTCGTGGCGGAGGGCGCGGCACAGGAAGCGGAGGCCGTCGGGGTCCTGCAGGTGGCCGAGCGCCGAGACCGCGGCCCACACCAGGGTGGCGTCGTTCTCGGCGAGCTTGAGGATGTGGGGGAGCACACGGGCATCCCCGATCTCGCCCATCGCCTCGACCGCGCGTTCGCGCACCCACCAGTCCTCGTCGGACCCCGCCGCGCGCACGAGCGCTCCCAGCGACCGCGGGTCCTTGATCCGCATGAGGACCTCGACGGCCCAGCGCCGGATCACCGCCCGCTCGTCGTTGAGGAAGCCGGCCACGTGCCGCGTGAGCTCCTCGCCGGCGATGGTCATCAGGGCCTCGACGACCCGCTCGCGGACCCACCAGTCCTCGTCGCGGAGCATGTCCAGCAAGCGCGGCCAGAGCTCACGCAGGGACTCGCCCACCTGGGCGACGATCTCCACCGCCTGGCGCTTGACCTTCAGGTCGTTGGAGCGGAGCAGCCACAGGAGCATGCGGCCCATGTCGACCTTGCGCTGCTTGCCCAGGTTGATCGCCGTAGCGAGAGCGGCGTTGCGCACCGACAGCAGCTCGTCGCCCATCGCGTCGATGATCAGGGGGAGCACCTCGTCGCTGCCGATCTCCTCGAGGATCTCGACGGTCGCCTCACGCACCGTGCGGTTGGCGACGCGGAAGATGCGGGTGAACTCCAGCACCGTCCGGCGGCTGCGGAACTGCCCGAGGCAGCGGATGGCGGCGAGCTGGTGGCGCTGGTCCTGCCCGGAGATGAAGTACTCCCCGACCATCCCGTAGAACTCGTCTTCGGGGGCGAGGGCGCCGTAGGCCTTGATCGCCTCGACGACGATCTGCATGTGGTCGTCGTGCAGCAGGGGCGCGATCGTCTCCAGCGCCTTGCGGGGGGCGGCCTTGACGTAGCGCACGTCGCCGATGAGGCGGAGCGCCGCGAGCCGTTCCTGGGTGCTCCCGTTCTCGAGCACCGGAGCGACGATCTCGATGGCGTAGTGGCCGCCGATCTCCATGGCGACGTGCATCGCCTCCATGCGCGGACCGCCCGGCTTCTTGAGCACGGAGGTCAGCGCCCGCAGCGCGGGCTTGCCGCCGCCGACCGACTTCATCAGCGTCGCCCCCCACCGGCGCGTGTTCGCGTCCGGGGCGGTCAGGAGGGCAGCGATCTCCGAATGCTGTCGGGCGTCGCAGGTGCGGGCCATCACCGGCAGCAGCACCCGGCGGACCGCCTCGTCCCCTTCCTTCGTGAGCTTGAACAGCGGCGGAAAGAGGCGCGCGTCGGTCTTGCCGTCGGTCAGCAGGATGAAGGCCTGGATGCGGTTGCGACGCTGGTCGCGGGTGACCCCCGCGAGGTTGGCCAACAGCGGGACCAACTTGGCCAGATCCCCCGCGTCGGCCGCGGCGGCCCGCTCGACGAAGTCGTCCAACTGCGCGCGGTTGCGCCACGCGGCGGCGGAGAACTCTTTCTGGAGGGGTCGGAAGCGGAGCACAGATGGGGGCGGGGGAGCGGGTTCGTTTCCAAGGATACCGGACCGTGGTAGGTCGGGCCCGCCATGACGGAACGTACCGAACCCTCGCTGCTGCTCTCGTTGATCCCCGTCGTCGGGTTGGTCGCGATGCTGATCGGAACCATCGTCGGCCTCGATGGCACCGGCCACCTGCCGTTGATCGGCGGCACGGTGCTGGCCGGAGCGGTGGCGTCATTCGGGCTGAAGCGGCCCTGGTCCGAGATCCAGAAGGGGATGATCGGGGGCATCACGGGGGCGCTGCCGGCGATCCTGATCCTGCTCGTGGTCGGCCTCCTGATCGGCTCCTGGATCGCGTCGGGGGTGGTCCCCCTGATGGTGTTCTGGGGCCTGAAAATCCTCGCTCCGAGCTGGTTCCTGGTGGCCAGCCTGTTCATCTGCGCGGTGGTCTCGCTCGCCACCGGTTCTTCGTGGTCCACGGCCGCCACGGTGGGGCTCGCCCTGATCGGGGTCGGCCAGGCGCTGGGCATGCACCCGGGCATGACGGCCGGCGCCATCGTCTCGGGGGCCTACTTCGGGGACAAGATGTCGCCGCTGTCAGACACCACCAACCTGTCCCCCGCGGTCGCGGGCGCGGAGCTCTTCGAGCACATCCAGCACATGCTCTGGACCACGGTCCCAGGGCTCGTGGTGGCCGCGATCGTCTTCACGGTCCTGGGGCTGCGGGGGGGCGGCGCGGGCGAGGGTGACAGCGCCGTCTACACCGCGATCGTCACGGGGCTGGAGGGCGGCTTCGAGCTGTCGCCGATTCTGATCCTGGCCCCCGCGCTGGTGCTGACGTTGGTCATCAAGAAGGTCCCCGCGCTGCCCGCGCTGATGGCCGGGGTGCTGGCCGGCGCGGTGCTCGGGGTCCTGGTGCAGCCGAACCTCGACATCGCGGGCGTGATGGCGGCGATGTACGGCGGCTACGAGTCCGCCACGGGGGTCGCATCCGTCGATGACCTGCTGTCGCGGGGCGGCCTGTCGGGGATGCTCGACACCATCGCGCTGGTGGTCTGCGCGCTCGCCTTCGCGGGCGTCATGGAGGGCACGGACATGCTCGACCGGCTGGCCGCGGCGGTGCTGTCGTGGGCTCGGTCGACCGGCTCGCTGGTGGCGGCGACGATCGCCTCCTGCATCGGCCTGAACGTGCTCGCCTCGGACCAGTACATCGCCATCGTCGTGCCGGGCCGCATGTACCGGACGGCGTACCTCAAGCGGGGGCTGCACCCCAAGAACCTGAGCCGGACCCTGGAGGACAGCGGCACGCTGACCTCGGCGCTGGTTCCCTGGAACACCTGCGGCGCGTACATGGCGGGGGTGCTGGGGGTGGGCACGCTGGCGTATGCGCCGTTCGCGATCGTGAACTGGGTCGTGCCGATGATCTCGCTGGGCTACGGCATCACCGGGTTCAGCTTCGAGACGATCGACGAAGCCGACGCCGAGGCGCGCATCGCCGCCTGACTACTGCTTCGCCTCGAAGATCGCGGCGCGCTCCTGCTGAATCGCCGCCACCACCCCGTGCCACATGGTGTCCCGCGCGTTCAGCGACGCACGCGCGGTCGCCTCGGCCTCGTCCCACTTCGTCCGCGACCGACCGCAGATCGCCATCAGCAGGCGCTCGCCCATCGGCCCGTGGGACTCGGAATCCACGTCGATGTGCCGCTGGAGGTAGACGCGGAACGCCTCCCCCCGAGGGGGGCCGTCGGGGAGCCGAATCTCGCGGGGCGAGTACCGCCGCTCCAGGAACTTGGCCATCTTCAGGCCGTACTCCCGAGCCCTCAACCTCGTCGGCGAGATGGACCGCTCGGGCTTGTGGGTGTGGTGCGCCAGCAGCTGCAGGAACATCGAGGGGATCACGTTCTCACGCCCGAACACGAACGACGCGGCGACCCGGTGCGGCGGCAGCTGGGCCGTCGCCATCGTGAAGCGGACGAAGTCGCGGGTGGTCTGCGGGATCCCGTCGATGGCGTCGATGGCGTCGAGGATGGTGTCGACGTCGGTGCCCGCGACGATGGTGGCCAGCAGCGCGTCCACTGGACCGCGGTCGGCTCGGCACTCCTCCATCGCCAGGAGGTACAGCTCGAAGTGGCTGATGTAGACGCCCGGGTAGATCTCGTCGGTCTCTTCGCCGACCACGATCTCGTTGACGAACCGCGCCGCCTCGATGTGCTGCGGCGGCGTCCACGGCAGCGTCATCGACGTCAGGGACAGCTGCAGCGACTTGAGCAACGTCATGAAGTCCCACACCGCAAAGATGTGCGAGGTCATGAAGATCCGCAGGGCCTCGGGGTCCTGCATCATCGCGTAGATCGGGTGGTTCGCGAGGCGGTTGTGGTCGTGCTTCAGCGACTCCTTCATCTCTTCGAAGAGTCGGATGACCGAGGGGTCGCGCCAGGCTTCACTGCGGGTGTGATTCACCCCCCCAGGATAGCCGGCCCTTCCGGAGCCTGCCGATGAGGTAGTAGAGGCGCGATGCTCGCCGCGTTCCCCGCTGGCTCCGACGGAGCCGACTCCCTGCTGCAGGCCCTCCGGCCCCGCTGGGAAGCGCTTGGCATGGCCGTCGCGGAGCACCGCCTCGACCCCCGGGCGCCCGAGGAGGAGCTGGTCCGCGAGCTCGCCACCGCCGTCGAAACTTCGTCCGGCCCCGTGGTCGGCTTCTCACTGGGCGCCCGCCTCGCGCTGCAAGCGGCCGCGTCGGCTCCCCTGCCCTGCCTCGTCGCGCTCGGCTTCCCCTTCCATGCTCGCGGCGAGCCGCGCAGCCGGCCCGGCCTCGACCTGCTCGCCTCCAGCGGGGTCCCCACCCTCGTGATCCAGGGCACCCGGGACGCTCACGGCTCCCGGGCCGATGTCGCCGGCTACGACCTCCCCGACCACGTCCGCCTCCACTGGATCGACGACGGGAACCACCGCTTCGCCCCCCGGCAGCGCTCCGGACTCGACCCCGCCGCCCTCCTGGACGACGTCGCCGCCGCCACCCACGCCTTCGTCGGAGGAGCCCGTGCCTGAGGCCCACGACGGACGCGACCGCATCGACGAACCGGGCTTCTCCTACCTCCCGCGCTTCATCGAAGCGGACGAGGCGACGGCCCTCATCGACTACTTCGCCGCCATCACCCCCATCTGGGAGCAACGCCACGGCGGCGACGACCACGCCCGGGGGGCCGGCCGCCGCGCCCGCCGCCTCACGCGGCCCGTCTACTGGCTCGGCGCGTGGCAGTTCGCGTCGCTGGGCTACTACGCCGAGCCCCACTACCGAGAGGACCGCTGCCTCCGGGCCGAGCCGCTCCCCCCGGTCATGCAGGCGATCCTCGACCGCCTCAGCCCCACGCTGGAGGCCGACCACGCCGACGGCACGCCGCACAACACCTGCCTCATCAACTACTACGGCCGCGAGGTCGGCAAGGGCGTGCCGGTGGACTTCGCCCGCCTCCGCATGCACCGCGACGGCGAGCCCGGGCCGGTGGTGATGTTCAGCATCGGCCAGCCGGGGCTGCTCGAGTTCATCGACCCCGACCAGTCGCCCGATCCCGAGCTCGGCGTATGGACCCGCCACCGCTCCGTCAGCATCCTCAGCGGGCCGAACTACAAAGAGCGGCTGTACCACCGTGTCACGCAGGTGCGGACCGGGCAGCAGCCGAAGCTGACCAGCCGGCTCGACCACTTCGAGACGCGCCGGATCAGCGTCTCCTTCCGGCACGTTCCGGAGGCCCTCATCTCCGACCTGGACGGCTTCCCCGACGACCGCCAGGCGCGGGTGCGCGGCTACGTCGAAGAGCTCGCCGAACACTCTGAGCATTACGCGGCCCAGTTGGCCCGCTAGTCTGGCCGACGTGCTGCTTCGAACCCTGCTCCTGATCGCCGTCTCCGCCCCCTTGGCCGCCTGCAAGCCGCCCAGCCCGGAGGCCCCCACCGACCTGTCGGATCTCGTCCGCTACCTCTTCGCGGAGTGGCACAACGAGGACCCCCAGCCGATGCAGGACGGCCTCGCCAACCTCGACGCGTTCATGCGCGACATCGACATGGACACCGCCGCCGTCGACCGTTCCTGGGTGCCCGAGCCGCTGACGGTCGAGGACGTCTCCGCGGTCACGTGGCCCGAGCGCGATCTCGAGGCGACCATCCCGATCACGGTCGCGGGGGCTGGTCCCTGGGCGGTCACCGACCACGCCCGCCTCCAGACCGAGGCCGACCAGCTCCCGGCCGAGCCGACCGCCGTCCGCTACGACCGCACGGTCACCAACGTCGACGACCCGTCCTGCTTCTGGGATGGCTCGTGCGGGCTGATCGAGACCGACAACGACGTGCGGCGCGACAACCTCGTGATGTCCGTGGACTTCGCCATGAGGAAGGACTTCCGCTGGGTGAACATCGGCTCGGGTGAGGACGCCCGACGCGCCGTGGTGGGCCGCTCCTGGCTCGAGGACTCCTTCGTCGGGGACGAAGGCAACACGCACCTGTGGATGTCGTTCGCGGTGGATGTCTGGATGGAGCTGCCCGACGGCAGCACCCAGCGCGTGCAGTCGCTGTGGTCCGAGAGCGAGACCATCGACGTCGAAGAGGACATCGTGCGGAACCTTCTCCGCGGCAGCATCGACGACGTGTTCGACGCCGGTGACGCCGCCATCGAGGAGCTCTACTACTCGGAGTAAGCTGTCTGCATGGACCGCCTCCTGATCCGGCATTGGTGCATGGCTCAGCCTCTTGACCTCCCGGCCCTCCCAGCTCCACCGTGCTCTCCGAGGCAAAGCCTCGGGAGACGACGCAGATGGCCGCGCGCACGAAGAGCAAGGTGACTCCGAAGTACAAGACCAAGTACCGGGTGCGGAACTGGGCGGTCTACGAGGAGTCGCTGCGCCGACGAGGGGACACCACGGTCTGGTTCGACGCCGCCGCCGTCGGCTCCTGGAACGCCCGCCCTACCGGACGACCCGGAGGACAAAGGGAGTACTCCGACGTCGCGATTGAGACCGCCCTGACGCTCCGGTCGCTGTTTCACCTGGGACTTCGGCAGACGGTGGGCTTCGTCGGCTCCCTGGTCCGCCTGATGGGCCTCGAGCTGCGCGTGCCCGACCA
>JAAESI010000115.1 GCA_024229515.1 Pseudomonadota bacterium
CTAAACGGCCGATCAGCGATCTGAGGCCCCCCACAACTCAAGCGACCGCGCGAAGTCCGGCGTGTCCAGCTCCCTCGCGGCTATACGCGCGGAGGTAGCCCTTCACCTCACCCATGAGCTCGTTGATGTCCGCACATGAGTGGTTCCTGGTGACCGCGGTGTGGAGGTCGAGCCAGACCCGCTCGATGGGGTTCCCGTCGGGTGAGTAGGGCGGCAGGAAGCACAGCTGGATCTTCCCGCCGAGGCTCTTCAGAGCGCGCTGGGTCTTCTTGCTGCGGTGGATGATGTAGTTGTCGACTACGAGGTGCACCGTCCCGTGCAGTCGGTATCGGCGGTGGAGTTCGTGGAGCAGCGCGATGAACAGGTCGCTGGCCTTGCTGGGCCCATCAACGGTGACCAGCGTCTTTGTCGCGCGGTTGTAGGCGCCTGCGATGTAGTGCTTCTCGTTCCTTCCTGGCGTGGCCACCGTCTTGCGAAGTCCCACAGGCGCCCAGTCTGGTCCGATCTTCGGGTTCAGATGGATGTCTACTTCGTCGGAGAACAGCACGACGTCGCCTTTCGGCGCTGCGCTGAGCCAGGTCGTCAGTCGCTCGAGCTGCTCGGCCTGATCCGGGGGAGCCAGAGCGATCGTCTGCTTCGGACGAACTCGACGACAGCCTGCCTCCCGGAGCAGGCGGCCCATCTGCGCGATGCTGACGTCGACCCCGAGCTGTCTGCGGATCTCGATGCACACAAGCTCGATGGACCAGGTCGAACGCATCCACCCGAACTGCCGCGGCTGTTCTGACACCATCGGGGCGAGAGCCGCCACGATGTCCGCACGCCGCGGGAGTCGGACACGCCCGGCAAGGCGCCGATCGCGGAGTCCATCGAGACCGCCGTCACGCAGCAGATACTCGGTCCGTTGGACCGTCGACCGAGCACAGCGAAACACGGCAGCAGTCCTCCTCTGGGATAGCCCGGAGGAGCGAGCAAGCAGGAGCGCCGCGCGACGGCGTTCCACAGGTGATGCGGACTGGTTTCGGAGGAGAAGGAGATCCTCCTCCACAGAGCGGATCTTCAATACGATGGGAGTCACGGCGGCCTCTCGTGAGGGTTACTGGTCTTAAGCAACCCCCTTCTCTCACGATTGGCCGTCGTCGTCGATCCCCTTCGGTTGCAGGGGCCTCATTTCGATGAGAAGTCGTTTAGAG
>JAAESI010000116.1 GCA_024229515.1 Pseudomonadota bacterium
CGGCCCGGATGCGCAGGGCGCTGTCGCCGCCGAGGGAGACCTGGGAGGGGCCGGGGGCCCAGCCGCCGACCACGAGGCCGGAGTCGAGGCCCGAGTCGCCGAAGCAGGTGTAGCCGGGGCCGTCCTCGTTGGCCTCGAGCGTGTCGAGCTCCTCGAGCGCGGCGGGGGTGACCTCGAAGATGATCACGTGGTGCACCAGATCGACCCGGTCGGGCTTGATGTCCTGGGCGATGACGAAGGTGTCCTCGGGGAACTCCTGGGGGAGCACGAGGCAGCGGTAGTCGTCGTTCAGATCGCCGGTGGGGAGGTAGCCCTCCTCGGGGATGAGGACCAGGTCGGCGTCCCGAACCTCCGGTGGGGGCTCGACCTCGGGGGCGACGTAGTCAGCCTCGTCGTCGATGGGGTAGCCGGCGGCGCGCCAGTCAGTAAAGACCGCCTTCGTCGCGTCGCTGAGGGCGAGCGAGTCCAGGGTGTCGCGGCAGGTGTCGTCGTAGCCGTAGGGCGGCATGGTGCCGTCTTCGACCGCCGCGACGATGGCGGGGGCGAGGGACTGCACGGTGTCGACGTCGTCCAGGGCGAAGGGGGCGATGCCGCCGGCGACGTGGCAGGAGAGGCAGTTCGTCTCGATTTCGGCCCGCACGACCGCCTGGTAGCTGGTCTCGGAGTCGCTCGGGCCCGCATCGCAGGCGGCGAGCAGGAGAACGGGGAGTACGAACGCGATTCGCTTCATGAGGGCGGCTCCAGCCTTTCCGTGCGCCGCAAGATCTAGCACCTCGGAAAGCTGATGACCGTCATAGGATTGATACTTGTCTTATATGCAAGATGGATATATCTAGTTCGCCATGGCCCGCTCCTCCGAAGAACTCGACTTCCTCCGCACCTACGACCCGGGCAGCTTCGAGCGTCCCTCGGTCGCCGTCGACGTGGTGTTGCTCACGGTCCGCGACGGGGCGATGTGGACGCTTCTGTACCAGCGGACGGAGCACCCGGACCGGGGTCGGTACGCGCTCCCGGGTGGGTTCGTGGGCATCGAGGAGTCCCTGGAGGACGCCGTCGCGCGGCAGTTGAAGGCGAAGGCGGCGGTCGAGGGCGTGTTCGTGGAGCAGCTCTACACCTTCGGGGCGCCCGACCGGGACCCGCGCATGCGAATCATCGCGGCGGCCCACTACGCGTTGGTGCCGGCGGCGGTCTTCGACGGGGCGACGGGGCTGCAGGGACGGGTCCGGGTCCCCTGGGAAGGGGAGGTTGGCGGTCCGGTCGAGGTGCTCGACGGGGACGGTGATCCGTACCCCCTGGCGTTCGACCACGCGGACATGCTCGGCCTCGCCGTGCAGCGAATCCGGGGGAAGCTGAGCTACGTGCCGATCGCGTTCGAGTTGCTGCCCGCGAGCTTCACGTTGCTGGAGGCGCGCCGGGTCTACGAGGCGATCTGGGGGAGGGACCTGAACAAGGACAGCTTCCGCAAGACGCTGCTCGGTTCGGGCCTGATCGAGGCGACGGGCGAGCGGCAGAGCGGGGTCGGCCATCGGCCCGCGGCGTTGTACCGGCGGTGGGAGGCTTGATGGAGCAGGTGACGCGGGGGAGGAAGTACGTGCTGAGGACGGATTTGATGTTTGGGGAGTGAGGATCCGGGGGGGAGTGGAGGGATCGAGGGGGTGTGGGGATCGGCGCGGAAACGCGTCAATCCACGCACCGCCGCCCACCTGTCCCCGCCCCACGTAGCGTCCCCCCCACGTAGCGTCCCCACCCCGCGGCACTCCCAGCCAGAACGGAAAAACGCCAGCCTCGAACCCGACCAGTCCCGCCGAACGGCGCGGTCCAGTGTGGGTGGCGGACAGGCACCGCTCGCTGGCGAGAGGAGGAAGGGGTGCCGATCGAGCCCGAGGCTGACGTGTTCCGACGAGCTGTATGCGCACTCGTCGTAGTGGTTACGACGACGCTCCGCGAGCGGATCAGATCGTTCGGAGAAGACTCAGAAGATCGGCGGTTGCGATGTGGCAGACATCGTCACGGGCGTCGTTCAGGAACGCGTGCTCCGCGTCCTCGTACGTGTGCAGTTGGGTGGACAGACCGGCCGCGTCGCGCGCTGCGAGGAGGTCTTCGGCCTGCCGGTAGGGGACCGTCGAGTCCGCCGTTCCGTGCAGCAGCGTCGCCGGGATCGGGAGCAGGTCACGGTGCAGGGGGGAGGCGCCCTGGGCCTCGTTGGGGCCGAGCAGGAACGGGCCGCTGAGCGACTTGAGCATGCCCCCCAGGGCGGTGAAGTCGTACAGGCCGAAGATGCCGACGAAGTGCGCGAACGTGGCGGGGTCGAGCCGCTCCGCCGCCCGCAGCGAGAGCGTGCCGCCGGCGGAGATGCCCAGGAGCACCACCCGGTTGAGGTCGAGGGTGAACTCATCGGCGCGGTCCAGCCACCAGCGGGCGGCCGTCTCCACGTCGTCGATCATGTCGTCCAGCTTGCCGCCCCGGAAGACCTGGCGGTACGACGGCGAACAGAGTGCCCAGCCTTCCTGCTGAAGCTTCCCGGACAGCCACCGCACCGGCTTCATGCGTCGGCTTCCGGTGACGAAGCCGCCGCCGTGGATGAGCAGCACCGACGGCCGAGGGCCCTCGACTTCGGGGAGCCAGACGTCGGCGTGGGGTGGCGTTCCCCGTCCCTTGCGCTCGGGGCGGTAGGGCATGGCGGGGTGGGTGGGGTCGGGCGACTCGAACGGGTCGGGGGTCGCGAGCGTCCAGAGGGACTTCACCATGCCGCTGATCGAGGGGCTGGAAGAGGCAGCGTCGGACATGCGCTAGGAGCCCCCGAGGGCGGCGCTTTCTTCCAACTCGATGGCGTTGGTCTCCGGCAGCCACCACAGGATCAGGGCCAGCGCGATCAGGGGGAAGATCGCGGTCGGCGCGATCGCGCGGCCCCAGTCGGTCTGGGCGGCGATCAGGCCGATGCCGATCGGCGCGAGCACGTAGCCGAGCCGGCCGATCAGGTTGTTCGTCCAGCCGAACGCGGCGGCGCGGTGCTCGGTCGGGAAGAGCTCGGAGGTGAAGGCGTTGAGCACCGGGAGCACCGAGTTCACGCCGAACACGGCGACGGTCATCACGATGGTGAGCGCGTACTTGCTCTCCAGGGTGTAGCCCAGGAACACGCCGACGGACGTCGCCACGAAGATGAGGACGGCTGCCTTCTTGCGGCCCGCCATATCGAGGAGCTTGCCGGCGAAGAAGACCAGCGGCAGGGACACGATCGCCGAGATCGTGAGCACGTCCGACACGTCCTTCTTGGTCCAGTTCAGGTCTTCGGTGGCATGCAGCTCGAAGAAGCTGACGGCGGTGTTGCTGCAGGCGTAGGTGACGAGCCAGATGATGCCGAGCTGGAATACGCGCCGACGGTGCGGCGTGTTGAAGATCTCGAACATCGGCGGAGGCTCGGTGCGGCCTTCGGCCTTCTGCTTCTCGAAGCGGGCCGTCTCCTTGAGGCCGCGGCGGGCGTAGGCCAGCAGCAGCAGCGGGATGATCCCGACGAAGTAGACGAGCCGCCAGCCCAGGTCGGTGGAGACCATCAGGGGCATCAGCCCGGCGCAGGTGATGGCGCCGAACGCGCTGAAGGCCTGGAGCACGCCGATGACGGTGCCGCGC
>JAAESI010000117.1 GCA_024229515.1 Pseudomonadota bacterium
CGCAATGGGGAGCCACTCAGGACTCGAACCCGGCGCCCGGCCGGCCCAAGGCGACTTCCCTTCCCAACCGTTTGCATCTCCGTTCGCAAATGCCCCATATCGGGGCGGATCGGGGCGATCTCGGCCAAAATGCAAACGATCTACAGCCCCTACGTCCAGCGTTTACCGAACAAGATGACATCAAGGTGAAGTCCATCGACACCGACAACGGCATGCGCGACGACCACCTGCGCAGCGACGACTTCTTCAACTCCAAGAAGTTCCCCGACATGACCTTCAAGTCGAAGTCGAGCAAGCGCGACGGCGACACCCTCGTGGTGCTCGGCGACCTGACGATCCGCGACGTCACCGAGGAGGTCGCGCTGTACGTCACCGGCCCCTCGGACGAGGTCAAGGATCCCTTCTCCCCCGCCATCAAGCGCGGCGCCAGCGGCACCGCCACGATCGAGGACCGCATGGCCTTCGGGCTCAAGTGGGGCAAGGTCACGGAGGCCGGCGGCCTGGTCGTCGGCAAGGAGATCTTCATCGAGATCGAGGCCGAGCTGAACAAGAAGAAGTAAAACGCGGCCCGCATGGGCCTGTTCGACTTCCTCAAGAAATCCCCGGCCGCCGAGCCGGACGCTCCCACCGACCCCATTGAGCTGCGCGACGCGGTGTTCGACGCCGCCGGCTCAGGCGACGTGCGCACCCTCAAGCGCCTCGTGGACGCACGCGCCGACCTCATCGTCGCCTCGTTCCCCGACTGGTCGGTCATCCCCGATCCCGCCACCGCCGACCCCGGCCACATCCAGTGGTTGGGCAGCGGGCTGGTCGCCCTGGCGCAGTACTTCGCCGAGCACCGCGACGATCCCAGCCTGCTGCAGTCGCTGTCGGGCACCGCCGAAGGGACCAACCCCATCCAGGCCTGGCAAGACGCGATGGACGAGGCCGACGGCCTCCGCGCCGAGGGCGATTGGGCGGCTGCGCGCACCGTCGTCGAAGGCCAACTGGAGGCGGTCCGAGGACTCCGCGGCGGAGCGTCCGAGACGATGCTCGCGATGACGCTGGTCAAGATCGGCCAGTGCCACTTCGCCGTCGGCCAGATCGAGGAAGCGATCGAGCCCTTCCACGAGGCCCTGGAGCTGTACCGCACCGCCGAGGACCTCCAGGGCGAGCACGGCTGCCTGGGGAGCCTCGGGGAGATCTTCCTCTACCTCGGGGAGTCGGATCAGGCCGGGGACTGCTTCGCCGAGCAGGCCGAGTTGCTGCGCGAGGCGGGCATCCAGGACCAGGCCGACCAGACCCAGGCGCGGGCGGATCGCGAGCGGGCGGGCACCCCGTTGAACCGGGTCGTGGCCGTACTCAAGGACATCATCTACGAGATCGAGGACGTTCCGACCCTGGGCACCACGTCGGTCCAGTTCGTCTTCCAGCGGAACCGCCCCAGCCTCCCGGCCTGCACGCGGGCGGTCGCCGAGGGCATGGACCACGGCACCGCCGCCCGGTACTTCCAGGCGGCTGAAGCGTTCGAGAGCGCTTCGGCGCTGGATCCCCTCGACCCCCAGCCCCACTACCAGCTCGGGGTCACCCGCCTGCACCAGGAGCGCTGGGCCGACGCGGTCGCGGCGTTCGATGCTTGCGAAGCGCTCGGACCGGGCTGGTTCCACGTCCGCGCGGACCGCTGGATCGCGCACGAGATCGCCGAAGGACGGCTCGCACCGGAGGCGTTCGCGGCCCTCCGCTCGATGGAGACCGACGAGACCCCCAAGGCCAAGCTCCGGCTCGCCGAAGGAGCCCTGGAGAGCGTCGGCCGCTTCCCCCACCTCGAGCTGCAGTTGGGGCGGCAGTACGAGACGCTGGGCAAGATGAAGGACGCCCGGCGGGTCTGGGAAGCTGCGCTGGATCCGACCCCCGAGCCGGATGTGCGGACCCGGATCTACGCGCGCCTCGGAGTGGCCGCGGCGAAGGAAACCGAAGCTGCGGCCTGGTTCGAGAAGGCCCTCGCGGTGGAAGACGGCAACCTCGTTGCCCAGGCCTCCGCCCGGCTCGCCCTCCGCTGAACGTCAGTCGTCGCCGACCACGCTGAAGAGGCGGGTCCAGGGGCGGGAGGGTTCCTCCTCCAGCGGCGGCTTCAGGTACCGAACCGCACGCTTCGCCGGCACCGGCCGGGAGAAGTGGAAGCCCTGACCGGCCTGCACGCCCAGATCCCGCAGCACGCGGTACTGGGTGCGCGTCTCCACGCCTTCGCCGATGACCTCGAGGCCGAGCTCGCGCGCCATGAAGACGATGGTCGCGGCGAGCTCCTGCCCGCCCTCCTCGTCGATGGGGCTGATGAAGCTGCGGTCGATCTTGACCACGTCCATCGGGTAGCTCTGGATGTACTGCAGCGACGACCAGCCGGTGCCGAAGTCGTCCAACGCCAGCACCACGCCCAGCTCCTTGAGCTCGCTCAACGTCGCGCAGGTGCGGTCGATGTCGGCCGTCAGGGCGCTCTCGGTCAGCTCCAGGTGCAGCCGCCCGGGGGTGATCCCGGCGTCCTCGATCGCCCCCGCGACCACGGCCACCAAACCGGGGGTCTCGAACTGTGCCGCCGACAGGTTCACGCTCACCCACGGCGACAGATCCGGGTGGCTCACCATCCAGATGGCCAACTGCCGGCAGGCCTGCCGCAGCACGAGGCGGTCGATCTCGACGATCGCCCCGGTGGACTCGGCCCGCGGGAGGAACTCCGCCGGGCTGACGACCGAGCCATCGGGCTTGTTCCAGCGCACCAACGCCTCGAACCCCTCCAGGCCCCCGTGGGCCAGTGAGACGACCGGCTGGTAGTACGCCTCCAGCTCCCCCTCCGCGAGGGCTCGGGCCAGATCCGCGTCGAGCTCCAGGGCTCGCTGCGCGTGCTGCACGACCCCCGCCTCGAACACCCCGATGTTGTCCCCCTTGAGGCGGCCCGCGCTCGCCAGAGCGACGTCACCGTCCCGGAGCAGGCTGGAGGTCGTGTGCTCCTCCGCCACGGCCGCCACCCCCACGCGGAAGTTGAGCGCGATCGGCTTGCCCTCGACCGCCAGCGGCTGGTCGATGGCGTCGAGGATCCGTTGCGCGACGGCGATGGCGTGCCCCGCGGAGCCGACCCGGGGGGCGAGCACGGCGAACTCCGCGTCGCCGCAGCGGCCGATCCGGTCGTGGGGTCGAGTCACCGCCCGCAGGCGGTCCGCGACCGTCCGCAGCGCCGCATCCCGGTTGTCGGGACCGAAGCCGACGCGCAGCAGCTGCCCCGGATCCAACCCGATGATCAGGAGGGCGGACTCCCTGCGGGCGATCGGATCCGCGAGCAGGGCGTCGATCGCACGACGCAGCGCGGACCGGGACAAGGTCGAGGAGGCGGGATCGACGTCCTCGCTCTGCACCAGCCGACGCCGCACCTTCTTCCGATCTTCCTCGGTCACATCCAGGGCACGGCGGCCCGCGAGGAACACGAGGCTGACCATCACAATGTTCCCGATCACCGCACCGGCGGACATCATCGGGGTGTTGGGGGCGATCGACTCGGGGAGCCAGCCGGCCGCCGCGCCCCAGCCCACCACGGCTGCGGCCGCGATGCCAAAGACCACGGCGCCGAGCATGCCTCGCCGCCCCAGCAGCACGCCGCACAGGGCGACCCCGGAGATGACGGAGACGGCCGCGGAGGTCTCGGCGCCGCCGAAGAGGAACATGCCGGTCACCGCCGCCACCATGAAGGTGACCGCGAACGTCCGAGCTGCGACTCGATGGGCACCGCGAGCGGCGCTGATGGCGGAGACCGCGGCGGCGCCGACCACGAGCGCGAGCAGGCCGAGGGCTTCCCAGGGCGCGGACTGAAGTACGGCCAAAACGAGCAAGCCGCCCGCGGTCAGCAGGCCACCGAGGCCAAACAGCCTGATGACGTCCGCCGAGAACGCCTCGTTCGATGAAAGTTCGAACTCTCCCGAGCGATGATCCGCCATGCCAACCCCCCGGCCCACGTCATCGGCGGCACGGAAGGAGACTTGAGCGCGTCGTCAGCCGGCGGTGACGAGGATCACGAGTTCCCAGGTCGCCAGCGTGGTGATTCCATCGCCGATGACGCTCATGTCGAAGATGAACACCTGGTCGGAGCTGCCCACGGGCACGTCCGGGTAGAGCGTTAGGTCGAAGATGACCTCCACGCCCACAGGCGCGTCGATGACCACCGCGGGGGTGATGTCGGTGACGAAGTCGTAGGGGTCGTCGTCCACCTCGAGGGTGAGGTCGAAGACGCCGCCACCGGCCAGACCGCCGATGCCCGCGATGGTGTTGGTGACGGTGTCCGCGCCCGAGCCCACGAAGACCAGCGGATCCGGAGTGCCGTTGCCGTCGAGGTCGGCCTCGGACGCCGTCAGCGCGGCGAGGTCTTCCATCTGCTCGTGCACGCCGCCGGGCAACGGGAAGCCGAGGAAGCTCGCCTCGATACCGATCAGCTTGGCGCCGATGGTGTTCAGCGCCGCCGCCACGGCCGATTCGCCCGGGGGCGTGGGGCAGGCCGCCGGCACCGGGTAGCCGTTGTCGGGGTCCCGCATGTCGGCGTCGGTGGTGTACGCGATGATCGGCACGCTGCCGGCTCGGAACCCGACCCCGCCGATGCTGCCGGTGCCCGGTGTAGAGCTGTTGTTGATGCCCGCCACGCCGCCGCCGAAGGCGTCCCCGGCGCCGCTGATGAACGGCGGCACGTCGGTCGAGGAGTTGAGGGAGTTGTTGCAGTTGAGGTCGTGGCCGACGCCGGTCGCGGCCTGGTACAGCGCCTCCATCGACGACTCCGGGGCGTCGACGCCGTCGTGGAGCGAGACGCCGTTCAGAGCGGACTGGACGAGGCTCGTGTCGGTGGTGATCTGCTGCACCAGCTCGAACGGCAAGTCCGTGCCCGGGTCGCCGTAGTCACCAGTGGCGTAGTCGTCGAACGTGGCCACGCCCCAGGCGATGTTGGGGATGCTGACCGTGCTGATGACGTCGCTGAAGTTGGACGCCATGTCGTTGAGGGTCAGCGCCATCGAGCACGTCGTGTCGAGCACGAACAGCACGTCGGCCTGCTCGATCTCAGGGGTGAATGGCACCTGGATGGTGGTCGTCGCGCGAGGCGTCAGCTCGGCGTAGAAGCCGGTGATGAAGTCGCTGGCGTCGTTGGGATCGGTGCCCGCGAGGGTCTCGGCGAGGTCGGAGAAGCCGTCGCCGTCGCTGTCGTTGTTGGCCGGATTCAGGTCCTCGTTGTCGGGGATGCCATCGTTGTCGCTGTCGGTGTCCAGGAAGTCGGGGAAGCCGTCGCCGTCGCTGTCGACCGGGTTGTTCGGGTCGTCGCCGACCTCCTCGGAGTCGCGGATGGTGTCGCCGTCGCTGTCGTCGTCGAGGTAGGCGGGGAGGCCGTCGCCGTCGGGGTCGGAGGTGCCCTCGGCAGAGTCGGGCACGCCGTCGTTGTCACTGTCGGTGTCCAGGAAGTCGGGGGTGCCGTCGCCGTCGCTGTCCACGGGCGGGGTGGAGGGGTCGTGGTCGCCCGCCTCGACCTCGTCGGGGATGCCGTCCCCGTCGCTGTCGGTGTCCTCCTCGTTGGGGATGCCGTCGCCGTCGACGTCCCCGCTGCCTTCGTCCTCGTTCAGGATCGTGTCGCCGTCGAGGTCGTCCGGGTTGGCGGCGTCATCGTCGTCACCGCTGGCGTCGTCGTCGTCACCGCTCGCGTCGTCGTCGTCACCACTGGCGTCGTCGTCGTCACCGCTGGCGTCGTCGTCGTCGGAAGCATCGTCATCGTCGGTCCGGCGGTTGGGGTTCTCCCCCAGCGCGCCGTAACAGCCGATCTGGAAGACGAGCGCGAGAGCAACAAGAAGACGACTGACTGAGCCCATGGGACCTCCGAGGCGCGGGCAATGTACCAGCGACCGGGCTGCCGACCTGAGGACGAATTATGGAGGGGGAGACCTATCCGTTGAGCAGCGCGAGGAACGCGGCTTCGTCCAGCACCTCGATGCCCAGCTTCTCCGCCTTCTTCAGCTTGCTGCCGGCCTTGGCGCCGGCCACGAGGTAGTCGGTCTTGCTGCTGACGCTTCCGCTGCTCTTGCCGCCGACGGCCTCGACCGCCGCCTGGGCTTCCTTGCGGCCCATCGACTCCAGCGTGCCGGTGACGACGACGATCTTGCCCGCGAACGGGTTGTCGCCGGAGACCTCCACGACCTCGGCGTCGGGGAACTGCACCCCGCGCTCGCGCATCCGGTCCAGCAGCCCCCGGTTGGCCTCGCTGGCGAACCACGTGGCGATGGACTTCGCGACGATCGGCCCCACCTCGTCGGCCTCCGCCAGCTCCTCCTCCGTGGCGGCCCGAAGGGCGGCGAAGCTCACGAAGTGCTGCATCACCTTCTTGGCCACGGTCTCGCCCACGTGGCGAATGCCGAGCCCGAACAACAGCCGTGCGCTGGTGCGCCCCTTGGCCTCGTCGATGGCGGCGAGCAGGTTGTCGACCCTCTTGTCCGCCATGCCCTCCATCATCAGGAGGCCGCTGCGGTGCTGGTCCAGGACGAAGATGTCGGAGGCGTCCGCGATCAGCTCCTCCAGGAGCAGCTGCTCCACGCGCTTGCTCCCGAGCCCGTCGATGTCCATCGCCAGCCGGCTGACGAAGTGCTCGACGCCGGTCCGCACCTGCGCCGGGCAGCCGATCTGGTTGGGGCACCGGATCGCCGCTTCGCCCTCGGGCTGCACCACCGCCGTGCCGCAGTCGGGGCACGTCTCCGGGAAGACGAACGCCGGCCGATCCTCGGTGCGGGGCAGCGACTTCACCACCTGCGGGATCACGTCGCCGGCGCGCTGAATCACCACCCGATCGCCGGGTCGCACATCCTTGCGCTCCAGCTCCTCGGCGTTGTGCAAGGTCGCGTTGGAGACGTTGACCCCGCCTACGAACACCGGCTCCAGCCGAGCCACCGGCGTCAGCACGCCCGTGCGCCCCACCTGGATCTCGATCGCCAGCAGCGTCGTCTCGGCCTGCTCGGCCGCGTACTTGTAGGCGATGGCCCACCGCGGAGCCCGGGACACGAAGCCGAGGCGACCCTGCAGCGCGGCCGAGTCCACCTTGAGCACCGCCCCGTCGATGTCGTAGGCGTAGTCCGCGCGCATCCCCTCGATGACGTCGAGGTGAGCGATCGCCTGCTCGATGCCCTCGCACAGCTTGATGCCCCGGGCCGTCTGGAACCCATACGCGCGCGCGAGCTCCATGAAGCCGGACTGGCTGGCCCACTCCACCCCCTCGGCGATGCCCGCGGAGTGGCAGTAGAAGCGCAACGGCGCCGCTGCCGCCTCCTCCGGCTTGCGGTTGCGAACCAGCCCGCCGGTGCTGTTGCGGGCGTTGACGTAGGTCTTGTCCCCCTTCTCGGCGCGCCGCTTGTTCAGCGCCTGGAAGCCGTCCTTGGTCATCACCACCTCGCCGCGGACAGCCAGTCGCGCGGGCGCGGTAGCGCCGCGGAACTTCAGGGGCACGTTGCGGATGGTGCGGACGTTGGTGGTGACCTCCTGGCCGACCGTGCCGTCGCCGCGGGTGACCCCGACCTCGAGCACGCCGCCGGTGTAGATGAGCTCCATCGCGATGCCGTCGAGCTTCGGCTCCACCAGGTACGGGATGGTGGCGGGGGCCGAGCCTCCGAGGAAGCGCCGCACGCGCTCCTCGAACTCCCGGATCTCCTCGGCGTCGTAGCTGTTGTTCAGGCTGAGCATCGGGGTCGGATGCTCGTACCTGGTGAGCCCGTCCAGGGGGGCGCCGCCGACGCGGCTGCTCGGCGAGTCCGCCGTGGCCAGCTCGGGGTGGGCGCTCTCGAGCTCCTGCAGCTCGAGGAAGAGGCGGTCGTACTCGCGGTCGCTGATCGACGGCTTGTCGAGCACGTAGTAAGCGTTGTTGTGCTCATTAATGGCGTCGGCGAGCTGCTGCCACCGGGAACGAACGAACAAGTCGGCCTGGGTCATGGCGGGGAGACTGCCACAGTCGTTTTGCACGAGCGCGCTTGACAAGACCCCAAGGCGCCCCCATTGTGCCCTCGATCGCTTCCCGGCGATCCTCCCTTCCAATTTGAAGTCGGAGCGCTGGCGCGTTTGCGCCAGGACCTTACGCAGAGGCCCAACTGGAGCCTCGCGATTCTTTCAACCGTCCCAAATCTAGACGGAATCCCAACATGTCAGAGACCAGCGAAGCTACCGAATCCACCCCTGAAACCCCGGCTGCCGCTCCCGCGGAAGCCCCCAAGTCGGAGGCCGCGCCCGCTGCGTCCGACGACAACGGCAAGTCCGAGGCCAAGGCTGAGGGCAAGTCCGAAGCCAAGAGCGACGGAGGAGGCGGAGGCGACCGCCCCCGCCGCGACGACAACGACGGAGGCGACCGCGAAGGCGGACGACGCCGTCGCCGCAAGCGCCGTGGCCGCCGTGAGAACCGCGAGCCCGAGGTGGCGTGGGAGGGCGAAACCCCTGCCGACCTCGACCTGACCTCCATGAAGGAGAGCAAGGTCGACGACCTCATCGCTCACGCCTCCACCCTCGACATCGAGGACGTGGGAGGCATGAACAAGCAGGAGCTGATCTTCAAGATCCTGGGCGTTCACCTCAGCCGCCGCGGCAAGGTCTTCGGCCAGGGCGTCGTGGAGCGCCTCCCGGACGGCTACGGCTTCCTCCGGTCGGCCACCTACAACTACCTGCCGGGCCCCGATGACATCTACATCTCACCCAACCAGATGCGCCGGTACAACCTGCGCAGCGGCGACACCGTCGACGGCACGATCCGCTCCCCCAAGCCGGGCGAGCGCTACTTCGCGCTGAACGAGGTCGAGCAGATCAACTTCGACCACCCGGACGTCGCCAAGCGGAAGGTCCTGTTCCAGAACCTCACCCCGCTGTTCCCGGACGAGAAGATCAACCTCGAGTACGACCCGACGAACCTCTCGACGCGGATCATGGATCTCATGACCCCCATCGGGAAGGGCCAGCGCGGCCTCATCGTCGCCTCGCCCCGCACGGGCAAGACGGTCATCCTCCAGGCCCTCGCCAACGCGATCGCCCACAACCACCCCGAGGCGTACCTCATCGTGCTGCTCATCGACGAGCGGCCCGAGGAGGTCACCGACATGCAGCGCACCGTGCAGGGTGAGGTCGTCAGCTCGACGTTCGACGAGCCCGCCACCCGCCACGTGCAGGTCGCGGAGATGGTCATCGAGAAGGCCAAGCGCCTCGTCGAGCACAAGAAGGACGTCATCATCCTCCTGGACTCGATCACCCGGCTCGCTCGCGCCTACAACACCGTGGTCCCGCCCAGCGGCAAGATCCTCTCCGGTGGTGTCGACTCCAACGCCCTGCACCGTCCGAAGCGCTTCTTCGGCGCGGCCCGCAACGTGGAGGAGGGCGGCAGCCTGACCATCATGGGCACCGCGCTCATCGACACCGGGTCCCGCATGGACGAGGTGATCTTCGAAGAGTTCAAGGGCACCGGCAACATGGAGATCCACCTGGATCGACGCCTCGTCGAGCGCCGCATCTACCCGGCGCTGGACATCAACAAGTCCGGTACCCGCCGCGAGGACCTGCTGCTGCCGAGCGACACGCTCCAGAAGCTGTGGCTCCTGCGGAAGGTGCTCGCCCCGCTCAACGTCATCGACTCGATGGAGTTCCTGCGGGACAAGTTCGCCAAGACGAAGACCAACGACGAGTTCCTGGAGGCGATGAACTCCTAGACAAGTCGGAGTTTGTGGCTAGATGAAATCGTGGCGGCGCGGACCTACTAGTGATAGAAGACCGCGCCACAGCGGAGATTGAGACAATGCAGGCAGCCATCCACCCCAAGTACGACGAGATCAACGTCAAGTGCGCGTGCGGCAATGAGTTCGTGACGCGTTCGACGCTGAAGCAGGAGCTTCTGAAGATCGACCTCTGCAGCCAGTGCCACCCCTTCTTCACGGGCACGCAGAAGATCGTCGACTCCACCGGCCGCGTTGAGCGCTTCAACCAGAAGTACGGCGCGATCGACCTCTCCAAGCTCGCCAAGAAGCGCCGCTAATGGAGAAGAAGCTCGACGTCGGCGGTCAGGCCGTCCTCGAAGGCGTGATGATGCGCGGACCACAGTCCATGGTGATTGCCGTCCGAAGAGCCGATGGCTCCATCGTCGTGAAGGACTCCAAGTGGGTCCCCCTGGTCGACCGAATGAGCTTCTTGAAGTGGCCCCTCCTCCGCGGCGCGACCGTCATGGTCGAGTCGTTGGTCAACGGCATGCAGGCGCTGAGCTTCAGCGCCGACGTGGCGATGCAGGACGAGGAAGACGCCACGCAGGCGGAGGAGGCTGAAGCCTCCGGCGTCGTCGATCTCGACGCCGCCCGAACCGCAGACTCGGACGACCCGGGCGCCATCGGCAGCGCGATGACCAAGGGGGCCATCGCGATGTCCCTGACGTTCTCGCTCTTCCTCGGCATCGGGCTGTTCATCTACCTCCCCCACGGCGGAGCGGCGGCGATCTTCAACCTGATCGGGGGGAACCCCCTGACCACGGAGGCGCCCGTCGAGCTGCCGACGTTCCACCTCCTGGTGGGCGTGATCAAGATGGCGATCTTCGTCACGTACATCGCGCTGATCCGCCGGATGGCCGACATCCGGCGCGTGTTCCAGTACCACGGTGCCGAGCACAAGAGCATCCACGTCTACGAGGCGGGGGAAGAGCTCACGGTGGACAACGCGCGTCGCTACCCGACGTTCCACCCGCGCTGCGGCACGTCGTTCCTCGTGTTCGTCATCATCATCAGCATCGGCGTCTTCGCTGGCGCCTTCCCGCTGATCGAGCCGTTCCTTCCGGCGGTCGAGGGCTGGAAGCTGAACCTGATGCAGGCGTCGATCAAGATCCCCCTGATGATTCCGATCGCGGGCCTGTCCTACGAGTTCATCAAGTGGGCCGGCCGCCGCAAGGGCAGCAAGTTCCTCGGCTTCCTGTCCGTCCCCGGACGCCTCGTGCAGAAGCTGACGACCATCGAGCCCGACGACGAGCAGCTGGAAGTGGCGCTGACGTCGCTGAAGCGGGCCCTCGAACACGAAGGCACGCTGCCGAACCCGCAGTACGCCAACGTGACGTTCCTGCCGGCGGCCTCCTAGCCACTCCGCGAGCACTGGCGATCAGGCTTCCGCCGACGTAGTGTCCGGCCGCTATGGCCATGTTCGACCAGCTCACAACCGTCGAGAACCGCTTTGAGGCGATGGGCGCGCGGATGTCCGATCCGTCGCTCACCTCCGACCCTCGGCAGTTCGCCGGGTTCATGCGTGAGTACAAGCACTTGGAGCAGGTCGTAGAGGCCTACCGGACCTGGCGCACGCTGAGCGACGAGCTCGAAGGCGCGCGTGAGATGCTCGCCGAAGACGACGACGAGATGAAGGAAATGGCCAAGGAGGAGATCGCGGGTCTGGAACCGTCGATCGAGGCCGCTGCGACCGCACTGAAGCTCCTCCTCCTCCCCCAGGATCCCCACGAAGGGCGCGACGTCATCCTGGAGATCCGGGGCGGCGCCGGCGGTGACGAGGCCGGCCTCTGGGCCGCGGACCTGTTCCGCATGTACCAGCGCTACGGCGAAGGGCGCCGCTGGAAGTTCGACATCATGAACACCTCCTTCAACTCCGCCGGCGGGTTCAAGGAGATCACCGCCAGCATCAGCGCCAAGGATGCGTGGACGCGGCTCAAGTACGAGTCCGGCGTGCACCGGGTGCAGCGGGTCCCCGCGACGGAGACGCAGGGGCGGATCCACACCTCGACCTGCACCGTCGCGCTCATGCCCGAAGCGGACGAGGTCGAGGTCGACATCAACGCCAGCGATGTGCGGGTGGACTACTTCCGCGCCTCCGGCCCCGGCGGTCAGTCGGTCAACACCACCGACTCCGCAGTCCGCCTCACCCACGTCCCGTCGGGCCTCGTGGTCCAGTGCCAGGACGAGAAGTCGCAGCACAAGAACAAGGCCAAGGCGATGAAGGTGCTCCGCGCCCGCCTGTACGACCGCATGGTCGCCGAGCAGATGGCCGAGCAGCGCGACATGCGCAACGCCCAGGTCGGTACGGGCGACCGGTCCGAGAAGATCCGGACCTACAACTTCCCCCAGAGCCGCATCACGGACCACCGAATCGGCCTCACGAAGCACAACCTGAACGCGGTGCTCGAAGGCTCGATGGACGAGATCATCGACGCGTGCACCACCTTCTTCCAGGCGAAGCTGCTCGAAGCAGTCGAGGGAGACTGATGCCGCGCGACGTCGCGGACCTGCTCAAGACCACGGCCGACTGGTTCGGCAACCGGGGGATCCCCAGCGGCCGGCTCGACGCTGAGCTGCTCCTGGGGCACGTGCTCCAGATGGAGCGGCTGCAGCTGTACACCTCGTTCGACCGCCCCCTGGACTCCAAGGAGTTGGACGCCTTCCGGGCGCTGGTGCGCCGGCGCGGCTCCGATCGCGAACCCGTCGCCTACATCCTCGGCAACAAGGAGTTCTACTCCCGCGACTTCGCCGTGGACGGCCGCGTGCTCATCCCCCGCCCCGACACCGAAGTACTGGTGGACCTCGTGTTGGAGCGCATCGACGCCGACGCCGAGGGCGTGGTGGTCGACTACGGCACCGGCTCGGGAGCCATCGCGGTGACACTCGCGGCCGAGCGGGAAGCGCTTCGCGTGCTCGCCCTCGATCTGAGCGCGGACGCCCTCGCCGCCGCCAAGGCCAACGCCGCCACCCACGGGGTCGACGGCCGGATCGGGTTCGTGCGCAGTGACGGCCTGGAGCGGCTCCCCGACCGCTTCGTGGGCCAGGTCGCCGCCCTCGTCTCCAACCCGCCGTACGTGCCGCTGGAGGATCGCTCGACGCTGGCCCCGGAGATCATGAAGCACGAGCCCCACGCCGCGCTGTTCCCCGGCGAGGACCCGCTGCTGCACTACCGCCGCATCGCCACAGAAGGCCTCCGCTGGCTGGCCCCCGAGGGCTTCGCCGCCGTCGAAGTAGGCTACGGCCAGGCCGACGACGTGGTCGCGATCTTCGAAGACGCAGGCTGGGCCGACGTCGTCGTACGCAGTGATCTGGCCCGCGTCGATCGGGTGGTCTCCGCCAGCGCGCCGTAACCGGTTCGTCACGGGATCAGGCCCCGGGGCAGGTACCCTTGGGACATGCGCTCCCTCGGGCCCACGCTCGCCGTCATCTGCACCGTCGTGGCGGTGCCCGCATCCGCACAGATCGTCGGCGGTGAGGAGACCGAAGGGTTCGAGGCGACCGTCGCGCTGCTCCAGGACCTGGGCGGCGGCTCTGCCACGCGGTTCTGCAGCGGAACCCTGATCCGCCCGGACGTCATCCTCACGGCGGCGCACTGCTTCGCATACACGCCCGACCTCGTCTACTTCGGCAGCAACCCGTTCGAGCCGGGCGGCTTCTTCGTCAACGGCGCCAGCTCGCTCGCCCACCCCAACTGGGACGGCAGCGTCAACGGCCCCCCGGACGCCGACATCGGCCTCGTCTTCCTCAGCGAGCCGGTCACCGGCGTACCCCCGGTGCAGGAGCGGAGCGACGACCTGAGCGGCATCGTCGGCGACGCCATCACCTACGTCGGCTTCGGCCAGTCCTCCGTCTCGGGCGCCGAGACGGCGAAGCGGTTCGGCGTCTCCAGCGTCGACGAGGTCACCTCGGACCTGCTCCTGACCAGCCCCGCGCCCGGCGCCCCGTGCTTCGGCGACAGCGGCGGCCCCGCCCTCACCGGCACCGGCCCGGGCATGCGGGTCGCGGGGGTCACGTCGTTCGTGATGAGCCTCGAGTGCGACACCTCGGCGGGTTCGACCCGCACCGACTGGTACGCCGACTGGATCGAGGACAACGCGGGCCCCTGGGAGCCGGTCGGCGATGACGACGACGACGCAACCGACGACGACGACGCAACCGACGACGACGACGCGACCGACGACGACGACGCAACCGACGACGACGACGACGACGACGATCAGAGCGGCAACGACGACGACGACGACGATCAAAACGCGGTAGGCGGCACCACCACGCTCGGCGGTCTTCAGAACCGCGAGGACGGATGTCGCTCCTCGATGGCGGGCTCCGCGGCGCCGGTGGGACTCGTGCTCCTCCTCCTGATCCCGGCGCGACGGAGGCGCACCCAATGACGCTTCAGACCTGGCTGACCGCCCTGGCCGACGGACCGATCCACGCGCCGCTTTTGGAGGCACCGGGTCGGGCCGCGTTGCTCGAGGACCTCCGCGCCACCCTCGAGCACCCCGAACGCATCAACCAGGGCTGCAAGGGGACGTGCGCGGCGACCTTCCTCGCCACCACCCAACCGGGCGAGTACGCCCGGCTCATCGTCGGCCTCGTCAGGCCCGAGGGTCGGGTGACGCTCGCCAACGGTGACGACCTCGTGCGCGACGAGAACGGTCCCCTCACGGGCGACGACGAGCGCGGCCCCGTCAACCGCCTCTTCCAGGCCGCCGCGATGGAGTACGCCAACGGCGATCTCGACTACGACCCCACCTCCGACGTCCACCGCGACGAGTTCGGCGCGGTCCACTCCGCCGGGCTCGACATGCACGCCTTCGACACCCTGATCGAAGCCGTCACCAACGAGACCTGGGAGGTCTGGTCCGAGTCCGTGGCGGCGACCATCCGCGCGTTCACGGAAGCGACCGGGCTCTCCGTCGCGACCTCACCGGTGACCGTCGAGAACCTGCTGGACGTCGCCGACGGCGCGCTCCAGGACGGCGGCGGCGCCTTCGCCACGCTCGCTCCCCCCGACCTGCACTTCGAGGGGCTGGTCTCGGCGCTCGGGGGAGGCCCGGAGGCGCGCCAGAAGCTCGCCGACGCCAGCAACAGCGAGGAGGAGCTGATCTACCCCCACAAGGTCCGCATCACCCGGATCGACAAGACCGCCGACCGCGTGTTCTTCGATGATCCGTTGGACGCCGCGTCACCCTGGTTCCGGGCCGACTCGATCAAGGTGGAGTCCCCCGACGGTCTCTGTTCGATGGCCGCGGTCGACTTCCTGGAGATGACGATCGAGTTCAGCACCGCCAAGCGGCACTGGCCGGCGTGACCTAGACGCGCTCGATGATGGTCGCGATGCCCTGGCCGAAGCCGATGCACATCGTCGACAGACCCACCTGCTTGTTCTCCTGCTCCAACGCGTTCAGCAGCGTCGTCAGCAGGCGCGCGCCGGAGGCGCCCAGGGGGTGACCGAGGGCGCACGCGCCGCCGTAGATGTTGACGTTGTCCAGGCTCACTTCCATGACCCGCGACCACGCCAGGACCACGCTGGCGAACGCCTCGTTGACCTCGAACAGGTCGATGTCGCCGACGCCCATGCCCGCCTTGGCGAGCGCCTTGCGGGTCGCCGGCATCGGCCCCGTCAGCATGATCGTCGGGTCCACGCCCGCGACCGCCATCGAGGTGATCTTCGCGCGCGGCTTGAGGCCCAGGCGCTTCACCGCGTCCTCGGACGCCAGCAGCAGCGCCGCAGCGCCGTCGCTGATCTGCGACGAGGTCGCCGCCGTGATGACGCCGTCCTCCTTGAACGCCGGCTTCAGGCTCGAGACCTTCTCGTAGCTGGTGCCCCGGCGGATGCCTCCGTCCTGGGTCACGGTGATCGCCTCACCCTCGGGACCGGTCGTCTCGACGGCGACGATCTCGGCCTTGAACCGGCCGGCATCCTCGGCCGCGGCGGCACGACGGTGGCTCTCCACGGCGAAGCGGTCGAGCTCCTCCCGGCCGATGCCGAACTTCTGCGCGACGAGCTCCGCGGAGATGCCCTGCTGCACGAAGGTGTAGCGCCACGTCAGCTTCTCCGACGGCAGCTTCATCTCGCCCTTGTAGAACATGTCGCTGCCCATATCGATGCGCGACATGGACTCCACGCCGGCGCCGATGAGCACGTCGTGCGCGCCCGAGAGCACGCCCATGGCGGCGAAGTTGACCGCCTGCTGGCTGGAGCCGCACATGCGGTTCACGGACGTGCCGGTGACCTCCTTGGGGAAGCCCGCGATCAGCGGCGCGGTGCGGCCGATGTTCAGCCCCTGCTCACCCACCTGGGTCACGCACCCCATGATGACGTCCTCGATCTCAGCCGCGTCGATGCCGGTGCGATCCACCAGAGCACGCAGCGGAAGGGCGGCCAGCTCATCGGAACGAATGCGGGACAGGTCGCCATTGCGACGGCCCATGGGGGTGCGGATCGCGTCGACGAGGTAAGCGGTGCTCATGGCTTCTCCAGAGAGGCTGATTGACTGGTCAGTCAACGGGGACGCAAGGGTAACCATCGCTGTCCTTCAGAGCAAGGCTGACCCCGCATAGTACACTGGGCTCCATGGCAAAAGCCCCTGCCCTCCCCTCGGAGGACTACGAGATCAAGCTGGCCGACTCGGCTCCCATCGCGCTGGTCGTCGAAGACGATCCCGATGCGGCGAATGTGGCCAAGGGCATGCTCCGGCTGCTGGGCTACCGGTCGCGGGTCGCCGTTGACGCCAACGAAGCGCTCTACGCGCTGTCCGAGGGGCCCCCGTCGCTCATCCTGATGGACATCTGCCTGCCCGTGATGGATGGCGTGAACCTGATCAAGGTCGCGCGCAAGGTCAGCGGCCTGGAGGCGGTCCCGGTGGTCGCCATGAGCGCCGTGTACCCCGAAGATGGGCCGGTCGCGAAGGTCCTCAGCAGCGAAGGTGTGACCACGTTCCTGAGCAAGCCCTTCACGCTGAACGGGTTGCGCAGCTCGATCGACAACGCGCGGGGCGCGGCGCTGAGGTTCGGCCCCCCGCCCGCTCCTTCGATGGCCGAGTTCGCGGCGCCCCCTCCGCCAGAGCCCAAGGCAGCTGAGCCGGCCCCGACCCCGAAGCCGGTCCCGGAGGCCCCCAAGCCGGCCCCCGCCAGGACCCAGTCCCACGCGGGCCCCCGCCTCCCGCCGCACGCGATGGGCAGCAGCGGCGCGATGGCCGCGATCATGGACGGCGACCTCGACTTCCCGATCGAGAACACAGACGAGCACCCGCTCCCCGGCTCGACCGGCGCGACCGAGACCCTGACCTCGTCGGCCGAAGTCATCGGCTCCGCGACCGTCGACGGCCACAGCACGATGATCATCGTGGAGCGCGCCTCCAAGAGCTCGCTGACCCTGCGTTCACCGGATGAGCCCCTGGAACAGGGCGCCATGATCCGGCTCGAGATCCGCCACCGCATGGCCGTGAACGACGCCATGCAGGACATCACCATTCGCGCCCTGGGCCACATCGGCTCCTGCGACGAGGTCCCGAATCACGGCTGGAAGGTCAAGGTCCGCGTCGCCGCGGCGCGTCCTCCGGAGGCGTTCTCGCACCTGATCGACTACCTCGAGCGGATCGCTTCTTTTTGATTTGAAATAAAAAGTTTGCACCCCGCATCTGGTTTCAATGATCCCAGCGGGCTAGACTTGGATCGAGGAGTTCGCAGCTGGCGAACGGGAAGCGGCACCGGCTTCCTTTACTCCCCGCAGTCTTGGGAGGGCCTCTTCGCTTGCCATCTTCCGGCGGTTGGCGCGCGAATTCCGGGACGGAAACCCGGGCACTTCAACGCGCCGCGGAAGGAGGTGATCCCTTGTCTGACAATTGCCACATGACCAACGAGGTGGAGGTGGCGAGCCCGTAGGGCTCGGGGATCACCCAGGCTGAGTGGGATTTCCGCTCGCCACCACGCTATCGCGCTTCCCACCTGGTCCGTGGGAGTCGACATACTCGAGCCACCGACGTACGCCGGCGGCATTCCTCGAGGCCGACAGTCGCGCGACGCGGATCCATCCAGAAGGGGCTCGGCACTTCCGCCGGGCCCCTTCTGACATTCTGGGGTCCTGGGTCGGCCCTGTAAGTTCGCACGCCTTTTGCAGTCCTTACGGTCGACCTGATGACCCGCCGCCTCTTCCCGATCCTCCTCCTCGGCACCGTCGCGCTCGGCGCGGGCCCCGCCCACGGAGCGTGGTTGTCCACCATCCCCGCGTGGGAGGTGGATGGGAGCATGCCCTCGGCGGCGCTCGGTATGTCGATGGCGAACCTGGGCGACATCAACGGCGACGGACACGACGATCTGATCATCGGCGTGCCGGGGGAGGACGGGGGCCACCCGTCGGAGGGAGCGGCCCACATCCACCTGGGCTCGGTGGCCGGGCTGTTCACCGCGCCCCATTGGACCGCCAAGGGCGGCCAGGACCACGCCTTCTTCGGCACCTCGGTCGCGGCCGCGGGCGACGTCGACAACGACGGATACCGTGACTTCATCGTCGGCGCGCCCGGTTGGGACGGCGTCGCGGGCGCCAACGTCGGCCGGGTGGTGCTGTACCGCGGAGGCCCCTTCGGACCGGTACCGACGCCGCTGTGGGAGGTCGAGGGGGACGTGCCCGAGGCCGGCTTCGGACGCGCCGGCGGCGGCGCCGTCGACGTCGACAACGACGGCTACGAGGACCTGCTGGTCGGAGCGCCCTGGGCTCACGCCGCGCTCGAGGACTCCGGGGAGGTCTTCCTGTACCTCGCCCCCGACGGGGTGCCCGCCGACATCGCCTCGTGGTCGTTCTCGATGGACTTCCCGGACGACGAGCTGGGCTTCAGCGTCGCCAGCGACGGCGACGTCAACGGCGACGGCTTCGACGACTTCGCGGTGGGGGCCCCCGGTCCCGTGCTCGCCAGCGGCGAAGGTGGGGCCATCCTCGTCTTCCACGGATCGGCCTCCGGCCCCGGCCCACTGCCCAACTGGACCCGCTTCGGCGAGCCGGGCGGCGTCGATCGCCTGGGCCACGCGGTCGTCACCGGAGACATCAACGGCGACGGCCTCACGGACGTCATCGTCGGTTCGCCCGGCTGGGGCGCCCCGCTCCCCGACGCGGGCCGGGTCCAGCTCTACCTGGGATCCGCCACCGGGCTCGCCCCAGTGCCCCAGTGGGCGGTCGAGGGGACCGAGGACGGGGGCCAATTGAGCGCCGCCCTGGCCCTCCCGGGGAGCCTCGACGCCGGGATTCAGTCGGAGTTCGTGGTCGGAGCGCCGGGCCTGGACGGCCCCCTCATCGACGCGGGCGCAGTGCTGGTCTTCGAGGGCCTCGCCGGCGGGTTGAGCACCGAGGCGGTGCTGGTTCGCTACGGACCGGAACAGAACACGGAGTTCGGCGCCGCCATCGCGGGCGCGCGGGACGTGGACGACGACGGGCACGAAGACCTCCTCGTGGGCGCGCCGTTCGGGTCGACCGACCCCGGTCTTCGAACCCGAGTTCGAGGGGCTCGCCTGGGTGTTCTCCGGCCTCGACGCCACGGTCGACGTGGACGAGGACGGCTTCTGCTTCGGCAGCATCTGCCCCGGCGGACTGAGCCCGAACGACTGCGACGACCTCAACGCCGCGGTCTTCCCGGGCGCCACCGAGGTTTGCAACGGACTGGACGACGACTGCGACGGCCTGCCGGGACCGGGCGAGGTCGACGACGACGGCGACGGCTGGCTCATCTGCGAGGGCGACTGCGACGACGAGAACACCCAGATCCACCCCGCCATGGCCGAGGTCTGCGACGAGGTCGATCAGAACTGTGACGGCGTCATCGACAACGGCGCACCCCCGCTGGCGGTCTGGCCGGACGACGACGGCGACGGCTATGGCGACGCCGCCTTCGACGCCTACGTCGGCTGCCCGATTCCCGCGGGCTGGGTGCCCAACAACGATGACTGCAACGACGGCAACGCCCAGATCGACCCGGGCGCAGCCGAGGTCCTCTGCAACGGCGCCGACGACGACTGCGTGCCCAGCACCGTCGACTGGCAGGACGAGGACGGCGACGAGGTCGTCCCCTGCACCGACTGCGACCTCGCCGACACCGGCGGGCTCGCCTGCGGGGACTGCGACGACACCAACCGCCTCGTCGGCCCCGAGATGGGCGAGACCTGCGGCGATGGCATCGACCAGGACTGCGACGGCGAGGACGCCGTCTGCGAGTCGCCCCCCGAGTGCGACGAGCCGAGCAACGTCTGCCGCGAATACGACTGCACCTGCACGACTGCGTCCGCGCCGCCGGTCGGACCGACCGCCAGCCTGGTGCTGCTGCTGCTCGCCCTCGGTGCCCTCCACCGACGAGCGCCACATCGACCGCAACTTCGGCTCCGTGCTGTCCATCTGGGACTGGGCCTGCGGCACCATCTACGTGCCCCAGGGGCGCGAAGAGCTGACCTTCGGCCTCGTCGGAGAGCACGCCGTCCGCCACGACACGCTGGCCCAGGCGTGGCTCGGACCGCTCCGCGATCAGCTCCTGATGCTGGTCGGCCGCCGGCCCGCAGTCGCCGCCGTCGCGCTTCCCCTGCTGGCCTTCGCCCTGCCCGCGTGCCCCACGCCGGAGCTGGAGCCGCCGCCGGAGACGGACGACGACGACGACGACGCGGCCTCCAACGACGACGACGACTCGGCCCCCTGCGACGACGAGTGGGAGCCCAACGACACCCCCAAGACTGCGCCCCCCACCGGCATCACCTGGGACGTCACGAGCTTCGGCGACAGCGTGCTCTGCGCCGGCGACGTGGACTGGTACCGCATGACGCTGGCGCCGGCGGACGGCGTCGACATCGGCATGGGCGCCCCCGAGGGGTCCGAGCTCGCGATGAGCCGGCACGACGCCGACGGCAACCTGGTCGAGAGCGCGATGCTCGGCCGCTGGCCCTACATGGGCGTCGGCAACGAGTTCGACTGCGAGGGCGATGCGCCCAAGGGGACCGAACCCCTCGAGATCCTGATCCGCGTCGAGGCGCCCAAGCAGGCCGGTCCCGTTGAGTACTCCTGGGAGTTCGAGGAGTGGAACTGCGACGAGTAGATCTCTGCGGACACACCGCTGTCAGCAGCCTCCCCTGGATCCCCGCCCGCGAGGCACTACACTGCCGCGCATGCGATGGAAGAAGACCGGTGGATTGACCTCCACCGTCCAGTGCGCCGGCTGAGCGAGCAAGCTCCCGGCGGACACGCTGGGGAAGGCACTCGCGGGGCTCACGCCCCCGGACGACGACCGACTTCTGGTCGGGTTCTCGGCCGCGGATGACGCGGCCGTGTTCCGGCTCACGGACGAGCTCGCCCTGGTTCAGACCATCGACTTCTTCACCCCGATCGTCGACGACCCCTACGACTTCGGCCGGATCGCGGCCGCCAACGCGCTCTCGGACGTCTACGCGATGGGCGGCGACCCCGCGATCGCGCTGAACGTCGTCTGCTTCCCCGACGAGACCTTCGGCCCCGAGGTGCTCGGCGAGATCCTCCGGGGCGGCCACGACGTCGTGCACGAAGCGGGCGCGGTCATCGGCGGGGGCCACTCCGTCAGCGACAAGGAGCTGAAGTACGGCCTCGCCGTCACCGGCACCATCCATCCCGATCGCATCTGGGCCAACGAAGGCGCCCGTCCCGGCGACGTGCTGCTGCTGACCAAGGCGGTGGGCACCGGCGTGCTCGCCACCGCGCTGAAGAAGGGCAAGCTGGACGAGGCCGGCACCGAGCACCTCGTGGCGTCGATGACGACCCTGAACCGTGACGCCTCCATGGCGGCTCGGGACCTGCCCGAGGGCACGGTCCACGCCGCCACCGACATCACCGGCAACGGCCTGCTCGGCCACGCGATCGAAGTCGCGCGGGCCAGCGGCGTGCGGCTGTCGATCGACGCCTCCGCGGTGCCCGTCCTGGACGGCGCGCTGCAAGCCACCCGCAAGGGCTTCCTCACCCGGGGCGAGACCGGGAACATGACGTACCTCGACGGGCAGGCGTCCTTCGCCCGCGACCTCGACCGGGCTCGCCGCTCGCTGCTGCTGGACCCCCAGACCTCGGGCGGACTGCTGCTGTTCGTCGACCCGTCCGTCGCCTCCGCCCTCCCCGGCGCCGTCCCGATCGGCGTCGTGACCTCCGGCCCCCCGGGAATCGACGTCCTCCCATGAGCAAGACCGAGCTGGACCACATCTGGATCAAGGGCGCGCGCGAGCACAACCTCAAGAACCTCGAGCTGAAGATCCCGAAGAAGAAGCTCGTGGTGTTCACGGGCGTGTCGGGCTCGGGCAAGTCGTCCCTGGCCTTCGACACGCTCTACGCCGAGGGGCAGCGCCGCTACGTCGAGTCGCTGTCGGCGTACGCGCGGCAGTTCCTGGGTCAGATGGAGAAGCCCAAGTACGACCAGATCAAGGGGCTCGCGCCGACGATCTCGATCGAGCAGAAGGCGACGTCCAAGAACCCCCGCTCGACCGTCGGCACCATCACCGAGATCTACGACTACCTGCGCCTGCTGTTCGCCCGCGCAGGCACCCAGCACTGCACCAACTGCGACCGCGTCGTCGGCCGGCAGTCGGCGCAGGAGATCGTCGAGTCCATCCTCAAGCTGCCCGACGGCACCCGGTTCCAGCTGCTCGCCCCGGTCGTGATCAACCGCAAGGGCGAGTACCGCGAGCTGTTCAAGGAGGCGCTCCGCAACGGCTTCACCCGGGCCCGCGTCGACGGCGAGACGGTGCTGCTCGAAGACGCTCCGACGCTGGACAAGGACTTCAAGCACAACATCGAAATCCTGGTCGATCGGCTCGTCATCAAGGAGGGGCTGGAGTCCCGCCTCACCGACTCGGTCGAGACCGCCCTGCGGGAGGCGGACGGCCTCCTCATCGTGGATGTCCCGGGCTCGGATCCGCAGCTGTACAGCGAGAAGCTGGCCTGCGCCTACTGCCAGCTGAGTTTCCCCGACCTCGAACCGCCGCTGTTCTCGTTCAACACGCCCCTGGGCATGTGCTCCGACTGCAACGGCCTCGGCTTCCGCAAGGTGCTCGACGGCGCGCTCGTGGTCGCCGATGAGGAGCTGAGCCTGGACGAAGGCGCGATCGTGCCGTGGGCCTCGGCGCTGAAGCGGAAAAGCGGCTGGCAGTACCGCTACGTGAAGCAGGCGACCGACGCCCTGAACATCTCGCGCACCAAGCCCTGGCACAAGCTGCCTAAAGAGCAGCGCGACATCCTCCTGTTCGGCACCGATCAGGAGATCGTCATCAAGTGGCAGGGCAAGCGCTCCAAAGGCGAGTGGAAGACCACCATCGAGGGCGTCATCCCGAGCCTCGAGCGCAAGTACAAGCAGACCGAGAGCGCCAACATGCGGCGCTACTACGAGAGCTTCATGCGCACCCTCCCGTGCCCCACCTGCCACGGGAGCCGCCTCCGGGCGGAGGCGCGCGCGGTGCGGGTCGGCGGCACCACGCTGCCGACGATCGTCGGCATGACCATCGGCGAGGCCTGCATCGCCATCGACACCCTCGACCTGGACGGCAGCAAGGCGGTCATCGCGGAGGAGATCGTCAAGGAGATCGCCGCCCGCCTCGGCTTCCTCGTCAACGTCGGGCTGGAGTACCTCACGCTGGATCGGCTGGGCCCCACCCTGTCGGGCGGCGAGTCGCAGCGGATCCGGCTCGCAGCTCAGGTCGGCACAGAGCTCACCGGCGTCATCTACATCCTCGACGAGCCGTCGATCGGGCTGCACCAGCGGGACAACCAGCGCCTGCTCAAGACGCTCCAGCACCTGCGCGACATCGGCAACTCGGTGGTGGTCGTCGAGCATGACCAGGAGACGATCGAGGCGGCCGACTTCGTGGTCGACTTCGGCCCCGGGGCGGGCACGCTCGGCGGCGACATCGTCTTCTCGGGCAAGCCCAGCAAGCTCCGCACCTCCAAGACCCTCACCGGCAAGTACCTGTCGGGGCGCAAGAAGATCGAGGTGCCGTCCGACCGGCGCAAGCCCGGCAAGAACTGGCTCGAGGTCCTCGGCTGCAACGCCAACAACCTGCGCGACGTGGATGTGCGCATCCCCGCGCAGTGCCTCGTCGCGATCACCGGGGTCAGCGGCGCGGGCAAGAGCTCCGCGATCAACGCCACGATCTCACCGGCGCTGGCGAACCACTTCCACAACGCCTCGCGCGGGGTCGGGGCGCACAAGCAGATCAAGGGGCTGGAGCACTTCGACAAGATCATCGACATCAACCAGCAGCCCATCGGGCGCACGCCGCGGAGTAACCCGGCGACCTACACGAAGCTGTGGGACCCGATCCGGGAGGCCTTCGCCAACACCAAGGAGGCCAAGGCGCTGGGGTTCGAGAAGTCGCGCTTCAGCTTCAACGTCAAGGGCGGCCGGTGCGAGACCTGCGGCGGCGCGGGCGCGATCAAGATCGAGATGAACTTCCTCGCGGACGTGTTCGTGCCCTGCGAGGTGTGCGGCGGCAAGCGCTTCAACGACGCCACCCTGCGGTGCAAGTACAAGGGGCTGGACGTCAGCGAGGTGCTGAACCTGACCATCGCCAACGCGCTGGAGCACTTCAGGAACAACCCCAAGATCCGGCGGGTGCTGCAGACGCTCGTGGACGTGGGGCTCGGCTACGTCGCGCTGGGGCAGAGCAGCACCACGCTGTCCGGCGGCGAGGCGCAGCGGATCAAGCTGTCGCGGGAGCTCGCCAAGCGGGACACCGGAGGCACGCTGTACCTGCTGGACGAGCCGACCACGGGGCTGCACTTCGACGACATCGCCAAGCTGCTCAAGGTGCTGGATCGGCTCGTCGATCAGGGCAACACCGTCGTCGTGATCGAGCACAACCTCGACGTCATCGCCTGCGCCGACTGGATCATCGATCTGGGCCCCGAGGGGGGCAGCGGCGGAGGGCTCGTCGTGGCCGAGGGGCCGCCCGAGTTCATCGCCAGCAAGAAGGACGTCTCCCACACGGGTCGGTTCCTCGCGGAGATGATGGACGAGGCGCCCACCACGCCGCCGTCGGCGGGAGACGAACTCCGAGTCTTCTGACTGCGGTTCGGCCGCCAGGCCCTAGCGAACGACCGCATCCGCGGGAGCGGCCGGAGCCGACGCGGTCGCGCTTTCCCGGTAGACACCGAGGCTGAGCGAGCCGATGTGGTCCTGGTCGTCGCGGGCGAAGATCTCGATCCGGTTGTCGCCGGGCACGAGGTCCACCTTCAGCTCGAAGGGATGCTCGGGCGAGGCCGCCGGAGCCAGCGTGTAGCTGACCTTCTTGTCGTTCACGAACACGAACAGGTCGCGCACGTCCGAGTCGTCCACGATGGCGCCCGAGACCGTCAGCTGGTCGGTCACCACGACGGACCCGCCGGGGTTGCTGGCGAGCTGGACCACGGGGGGCGAGTTGCTCAGGTGACGCGTGGCTTCGACCAGCTCGTCGCCGCGGGCGGCCGGGACGAGCTCCGCGGCTGCGATCCAGCCGGTGGTGCCCCACGGGAGGCGAGTGCGGAACCACTGGCCGAGGCGGCCGTCGATCTGCACTGCGCCGACGGCGGAGGCGACCGGATCACCGTGCTCGGAAGCGCCGCCGTAGATGGACGCGCTGGCCCCCTTGGGCTTCATCTTGCGGTCCACCGAGGCGACCTCGTCGCTGGGGCTGAACAGCGGGATCTCGAGCTCGCTGGAGAGCACCTCCATGAAGAGGGCGTCGCCGACGGTGAGCGACGCCTCGATGGTGTCGCGCTGGCCCACGTCCTGCTCGACGCGGAAGTGCAGGCGGTGCTCGCTGCTGGCGCCCGGGCGGAGGCTGAACTCGTCGCTCCCCTCGGTCAGGAACAGCGCCTCGCCGGAGCGGTTCTTGAAGCGCACGAAGCCGCGCCGGAGGTCTTCCTCACCCTCGGGGACCACGCCCCGGTCGGCCTGCCACAGGTCCGCCGTCGCGCCGGTGCCGATGTTCTTCACGGCGACCACGAGGTCGATCTCTTCGCCCGCCTGGAGCAGCCCGTCGCCGTTGCCGCGGGATCCCCCGCTGCCGTCGTCGACGATCTGCCAGGAGAAGGCGAACCGCGGGTGCGGGACCTCTTCGATCTGGAGTCGGCTGGTGAACGGACCGGGAGCGGGACCGCCCTCGGTGAAGAACCGCCAGCTGACCGCCTCGGTGCGGGCGTTCAGCCACAGTCCGGGGGTCGTCTCGACGGAGAAGGTCTTGGTCTCGCCCGCGCCGATCTTGCCGAAGACGAACTCACGCCCCCGGAAGAAGCCGGGGCGCGCGGCCGCCGCCTCGTCCGCCGGGACGGTCACGGCGCGGAGCCGGTAGATGGGCGCGTCGCCGGTGTTGGTCACGGCCAGCTGCACGTTGGAGGTGATGCCCGGGGTGAGCATGCCGTCCTCGCGGTCGACGGTCAGGGCCACCTGCACGGTGGGAGCGGCGGACGCGGCCGCCTTGCCCTTGCGCTTCTTGGCCGGCGGCGCGGACCAGTCGATGCCGACCGTGCCGAGGTCGTCTTCCAGCTGCTTGACGCGATCGGCGAAGAGGCTGTCGAGGATCGGGCCGGCGGCCGCGATCATCTCGGAGCCCTTGGCCGAACCGGCGGTGGTCAGCAGCGCCTTCGCGGCCCGGATCTCCGGGTCCTCGAGGTCATCGGCGGGGCCGGTCTCGCGGTCGTTGTCCTTGCGCTCGAAGCAGTCGTTGCAGGAGTAGACCCAACGCGGGATCTGGATCTCCGTGCCTTCGCCACCCCACCCGAAGGCGTGCTCGAGGTCTTCCTCGCGAAGCTCAAAGTCCTGCCAGAAGAGCTGGACGTGGCCGTCGTCGGTCCGCACGAGGGCGGGCCGCAGCTCGATGTCGGGGACGATGCCGACGCCCTGGATCGAGCCGTCACCGGCCGTCAGGTACTGCGCGATGGTGAGCTTGAGCGCGCCGGTGTGGAAGTCGCGGTCGTAGAGGTTCTGGACCGAACCCTTGCCGAAGGTCCGCACGCCCAGGAGGGCGGCTCGATCGTGGGCCTGCAGGGCGCCCGCGACGATCTCGGAGGCAGAGGCGGAGGCCTCGTCCACGAGCACCACGATCGGCAGCTCGTCCTCGGTGCCGAAGCGTCGCGCGGGGGTGTCCTCTCGCGCGGAGCCGGCGAGCCCCTCGGTAGCGACGATGACGCCGCTGTCGATGAACTTGTCGGTCACCTCGATCGCCTGCTGCAGGTACCCGCCGGGGTTCTGCCGGAGGTCGATGACGATCCCCTTGAGCTGCCCCTGCTTGTCCTGGATGGCGTCGGTCTCGAGCTCCTCGAGGGCCATCTCGATGCGGTCGTAGGTCTGCTGCGAGAAGTGGCTCACCTGGATGAGTCCGACGCCGTCGCCGGCGTACGCCCACTCGACCGACGGAACCTCGATCTTGTCGCGGGTGATGGCGACCTCGCGATCCGGTCCCTTGTCGTTGCTGACGGTGATGACGACCTCGGTGCCGACCTCGCCGCGGAGCTTCCCGACGGCCTCCTGCAGGGTCATGTTGACCGTCGACTCCGAGCCGATCTTGTCGATGCGGTCGCCGGCCCCGAGCCCCGCGCGGGACGCGGGCGTCCCCTTGAGGGGGTACAGGATGGTGAGGCGGCGGTCGCGGATGCCGATCGTGATGCCCAGGCCGCCGAAGTGGCCCTTGTTCGTGATCTGCATCTCCTTGTAGTAGTCCGGCTCGATGTAGACGCTGTGGGGGTCGAGCGTCTCGAGCATGCCGTTCATGAGCGCGTACTCGACCGGGGGCCGCTCGATCTCGGCGGCGAGGTGGTCGTCGACGAACACGGCGACCTTGCGGATGACGCCCGCGAGGTCGGCGATCGAGTCCATCGCGGGCAGCGCGATCGAGGTCTCGTCCGCGCCCACGACGACGCGCAGGATGTTGCCGTCGTCCTCGAGCTCGTAGAGGAACTCGGGCACCCGGCGGCCGACCCGGTCCAGGGACGCCACGAGCATGTCCTCCGCGTCCACGCGCGTGGGATCGACGTACTCACCGGTGATCTTCGAAGCGGCGCCGGTGAAGTACCGGAGCTCGGACAGGCTGTAGTCGTCGTCGCCGAAGGCGGTCGCCAGCGCGAGGGGACCTCCGGCGCTGGAGAACGGGCCCCCGGGGGTCACCAAGATCCAGGCGCCGACGAGGACGCCTGCCATCAACGCGGCTCCCGCGAGCTTTCGCCTCATCGAATCTGCTTCCGGCATAGAGAACACCGGCGGGTGAACCGCGGCGAGGGGACTCGTCTGTGTACGCATTCAGTCATTCCAGGGGGGGCTGTTGATCATGGGTGCCCTGAGGGCCGACCGCAAGGTTCCGTGCTCGCAGCCGGTAAGACACCTGGGGAATGTGGAGCCATCCCTCATTGACAGAGGGGGTACCGCGCCGTAGAAATCCTCGCCCCCTGGCCCCAAGGTTTCCTCCCCCATGGTCCTCCGCACCAAGTGCCCGTCCTGCGGCGCTACGTACCGGCTGAAAGAGCCGCTCCCCCGCTCGGGGAAGCGGTACCGCTGCAACTGCGGCACGGTGATCACGATCTCCTACCCCGACGAAGTCGTCGCGGAGTTGGAGCGTCGCGGTACACAGTTCGAGCCGGCATCCACCCCCCTGGACACCGTCGAGCCGCCGGAGGTTCCCCTCCAGGACGAACCGACGGTCCCGCTGGCGCGTCCTTCGCGACCCGCGCCTCCGCCGCCGGCCCCCATTCCGAAGCCGGCGCCCCGGCCCGCCGCGCCCCCCGCGGCCGCTGCGCCTCCGCCCCCCGCGGTGCCTCCCGCGCCCCGCCGGGCCCCCACTTCGGGCAGCGGCCTGGGTCTGAGCGCGCCGCCGTCGATCCCGCCGATGCCCCAGGCGCGGCCGATCCCCCAGTACGACCTGAACCAGTCGCCGACTATCCGCACCGAGCCGATGGACAGCCTCCGGCAGCCGCCGAGCAACGGCAACGGCGCGCCCAACCCGTTCAGCAACAAGCCGGTCGTCGAGCCGGGGCTGGCGAGCGACCGGCGCCACACCAACCCCGGTGGCGCCCTCCCCCCGAGCCGCACGATCGACATGCCCGAAGGGGACACTCGGCTGCAGGACGAGGCCCCGCCGCCGCGTGATCTGACGCCGGTGCAGGCGAAGTCGCCGGCGCCGGCGCCGGCCGCGGACCTGGACGGTCCCGCCCCCGCCGTGCCGCCCAAGAAGAAGCGCCGCAAGAAGAAGCGGAAGCCCGGCGCCAAGGGCAAGGGCAAGGCCGCCCGAGCCGCCAAGGAGCCGCCCAAGACGTTCCTGGGCAAGGTCTACCGGAGCAAGTTCGTCCGGTTCTCCCTGCTGATGGTGGTGCTGATCGGGCTGGCCGGAATCGGCACCCTCGTCGGCGTGATCATGCACTACAGCAAGGGGCTCCCGTCGGTGGACACCCTCGCGGTGTACGAGCCCCCGACGGTCACGATCGTGCGCGACGGCGAGGGCCAGATCATCGGCCAGTTCTGGGAAGAGCAGCGCTACCTGGTGCCCCTGGAGCGGATCCCCAAGCACGTCCAGGACGCGTTCGTGGCGTCGGAGGACGCGGCCTTCTGGGAGCACTCCGGGCTGGACTACATGGGCATCGCCCGCGCGATGCTCAAGAACATTCAGGAGCGCCGCATGGCGCAGGGCGCCTCCACGATCACGCAGCAGGTGGCGCGGTCGTTCCTGCTGACGCGGGAGAAGAAGCTCGAGCGCAAGATCAAGGAAGCGATCCTGTCGGTCCGGGTGGAGAAGAACTTCTCCAAGGAGCACATCCTCTACCTGTACTTGAACCAGATCTTCCTGGGCCATGGAGCCTACGGCGTGGGTGCGGCGGCGCAGCTGTACTTCAACAAGGACATCTCCGAGCTGACGCTGGCGGAGGGCGCGATCATCGCGGGGCTTCCCCAGGCGCCTTCGAACTACTCGCCCAACCGCAACTTCGACGCCGCCCGGCAGCGGCAGCGCTACGTGCTCAACCAGATGGCGGACAAGGGCTACATCACCCAGGAAGAGGCGGACATCGCCTACGACACGCCGCTGGTCTTCAGCAAGAAGCGCGACAAGAACCTGGACCACGCGCCCTACTACGTGGAGCACGTGCGCCGGTACCTGGTGCAGACCTACGGGCACGACACGGTCTACAACCAGGGCCTGCAGGTGGTGCTCCCGCTGGATCTGGAGCTGCAGTACGTCGCCAACGAGGCGGTCAAGACGGGGGTGCGGCGCAGCGACAAGCTGATGGGCTACCGCGGCGCGATCGAGCAGCACGCCGCCCCCAGCGCGCAGGCGGAGCGGCGGATCGAGATCGACCGCAAGCGCGCCGTCGATCTGCGGCCCTACGACCCGGCCTTCGAGCTTCCTGAGGGAGCCGTCGACCCGGACCTCATCCCGCCGCTGCAGGAGGCGGAGATCTCGCGCGCCATCGTCGCGTCGGTGGAGAAGAAGTACGCCTTCGTCGACGTCGGCAGCCGCCGCGGCCTGCTCCACGTCGAAGAGTTCACGTGGTGCCACAACGTGAACCCGGAGGTGACCTTCAAGTACTTCCGCTGCAAGTCGGTGGACGACGTGCTCGAAGTCGGGGACGAGATCGAGATCAGCGTCGTCGCCGAGACCGAGGAGTGGACCAAGACACTCGGCCGCAAGTGGGAGGGCTCCTACGAGTGGCCCCGCCTCGCCATGGAGCAGCCTCCGCTGCCCGAGGCCGCGCTCATGTCCGTGCGGATCACCGACGGCGCCGTGCTCGCGATGGTCGGCGGCGACGACTACACCGAGTCGGAGTTCAACCGCGCGACCCAGGCCAAGCGCCAGGTCGGTTCGACGTTCAAACCGCTGGTCTACGCCGCCGCCCTGGACAGCGAGGACGTCGAGTTCCACGCCAGCTCGATCCTCATCGACGCCCCCATCGTCGAGGAGAGCCGCGGCGAGAAGGGCGAGGTCTGGACCCCCGGCAACAGCGGCGGCGAGTACCTGGGCGAGACCACGTTCCGCCGAGGGCTGATCCTCAGCCGCAACATCGTCACGTTGAAGGTGCTGCAGAAGATCGGGGTCAACTACTTCTACGACTACATCCAGCGGTTCGGCTTCGAGAGCGAGCTGAACAAGGACCTGTCGATGGGGCTGGGCACCGCCAGCATCGCGATGGCGGAGATGGCGCGGGCCTACACGGTGTTCCCGACGCTGGGCGCCCGGCAGGACCTGTACTACGTCAGCGAGGTCCGCGACCGGCACGGCAACGTGCTCGAGGCGACGACCGCGGGCGAGCGGATCGAGGACGTGATGGACGAGAACACCGCGTTCATCATGGTCAACCTGATGCAGGACGTGGTGCGGGCCGGTACGGCGACCAAGGCCAACGTGCTGAAGGTGCCGCTGGCGGGCAAGACGGGCACCACCAACGGCTACCGCGACGCCTGGTTCACCGGCTACACGCCGGAGCTGCTGACCACCACCTGGGTCGGCCTGGATGACTTCAAGCCGCTGGGCCGCGGGCAGTACGGCGGCGACGTCGCCCTCCCGATCTTCATCGAGTACATGAAGGCCGCCCTCGTGAAGTACCCCCCCAGCGAGTACGAGAAGCCGTCCGGGGTGAGGTTCCACAAGGTCGACCCCATGACCGGGCTGCTCGTCGAGAAAGGCCGCGCCGGCGTGAATGTTCCGTTCCGCAAGGGCACCGAGCCCACCCGCATGGCCCCCGAAGCGGGCGCCGTCGACACGGCCGACTTCCTCAGCGGAGGCTACTGATGCTTCGAAAGACGATGCTCCTGGCCCTCGCCCTGGCGGCCCTCACCGCCTGCGAGGAGGCCGACTCCTCCGTCGTGTTGGCCGTCTGCAATCCCATCCTGGACGACCTCGACCCCGGCATCGGCCCGGTCGACGGAGGCACCCAGGTCACGGTGAATGGGCTGTTCGTGGCCACCGACCTGGGCGTGCGCGACGTGACGGTGTTCGTCGGCGGCGCGGAGGCGGAGGTGACCGGCGCGTTCCGCGGCAGCGGCTGCACCAACTGCGACGCCTGCGTGGCCGAGGCGCTGCGCTGCGCCGAGTGCGAGCGGGTGTGCCGGGGCGACGCCAGCTGGACCGACCCCGACACCGAGGAGCACTTCGCGCCCGAGGTGTGCGAGGAGTGGATCTCGTTCGTGACCCCCGAAGCGGTCGAAGCCGGCTCCGCCGACATCCTCGTCAGCAACGCCCACGGCTCCTCCCAGGAGCTGAGCTTCGAGTACGAGGACTAGCCAGGCTCCCGGGCATGAAGCTCCTGCTCCTGACGATCGCCCTGCTGCTCCCGAGCGCCGCCCTCGCCGGCGACCCCTGCCCGATCACCCTCGAGCTGCACGAGTACACGCCGACGTGGCGCGATCGGGGGGCCGATCTGGACGCGCTGGAGTCCCAGCGCAGCTGGTACGGACTCAACTACCGGGGGACCGAGACGGTGCGGGTTCGGCACGTCATCGCGGGCAGTCCCGCCGCCGCCTCGGGGCTCGCCGCCGGCGACCTGCTGACCTCCTTCAACGGCACGCCGATCACCAGCCGCAGCCACCTCGGCGAGCTGTTCGACGCCCTCGGCACCAGCAACAGCAAGGTCTCGCTGGGGGTCGATCGCAAGGGCACGGCCATGACCGTCGAGCTGGTGCGGGGCGCCGCCGACCCGGTCTTCTTCGGGCTCGTCAACGCGACCGAATCGACCGAGTGTCGGTCGGTCTCGATCTGGAGCCTCACTGAAGCCCAGGCCGCCGCGGTCGCTTCCGGCGCGTTCACCGACCAGCGCGGCTTCCGCTGCGACGACGCCCACACGGCGATGGGCTCAGCCTTCGAGTCGGGCGACGTCATCATGATCCGGGGCGGCCGACGCATCCTCCTGACGATGCCGGGGTGGGGCACCACGTGCGTCGCGGTCGCCGACTACGACGGGGCGAAGCTGACGACCGACGCGCTGAGCGCGCTGCTCGAGAGGCTCGCGAAGGCCTACGTGGCCGACCGCCACGACAACCCCTAGCCAGGCCGCGCTCTCCCCGCCCGCGGCAGGATCACCGCGAAGACGGTCCCGCCCCCCGGCGCCGAGGAGACCTCGATGCGGCCCCGGTGCTCGGTGACCAGGCCCTCGCAGATGGACAGCCCCAACCCGGTCCCCTGCCCGGTCGGCTTGGTGGTGAAGAACGGCTCGAAGAGTCTCCCCTTCTGCTCTTGGGACAGGCCCAGCCCGTCGTCGATCACCTCGACGCGCACCTCGCGCTTGCCCGCGGCGGCCCGGATCACGACGCTGCCGACCGGCTTGCAGGCGTCCACCGCGTTCATGAGGAGGTTCACGAACACCTGCTCCATGCGATCGGCCGAACCGACCGCGGGCAGCGGGGTGTCGAGTTCGAGGCGCAGGTCGACGCCGTCGCGGCCGAAGCGGTAGGCGGTCAACGCGGCGGCGCGGCGGGCCGGCTCCGCGAGGTCGAGCGCGACGAACCCACCAGGCTCGACGCGCACGTAGGAGGCGAGAGCGTCCACGACGCCCGCTGCCTGCTTCGCAGCCCGATCCAGGTAGGAGAGGCACTCCGCGACCCCGGGGTCGAGGCCGTCCGTACCGGCCGCGGTGGTCAGATCGAGGCGGAGCGAGTCGGCCGCCCCCATGACGGCCTGAATGGGGTTGCTGATCTCATGCGTCAGCTCCGCCGCCAGCCGCCCCGTAGCCGCGAGGCGGTCCGCCCGCAGCAGCCCGAGGGTCGCCGTTTGAAGCTCCTCCAGCGCCCGCCGCCGACTCGCTTCGTACAGGGAGACGAGGAGGAACATCCAGAAGGCCGCGTCCAGGAGGATGACGACCTGGAACCAGGCCTCCTCGCCCCCTCCGACGGGTAGCCCCGGGATGCGCGCGAGGCTGTATCCGATTCCCTCCAACACGACGGCCCCGGTTGCGCCAGCCCCCCACCCGATGCCGGAAAAGAACGTCACGACCACCGGGATTGTCACCACGGCGGTCCAGGCGGGTGACTCGAAGCCGCCGGTGGCCTCCCGGAAGACCGCCATCGTGATGTAGACGACGAGGCCGAGGCCAAGCCCGAGGATCCGGGAGGAGACCCCCGCCCTGGCGCACAGCAGTCCGAGCACCCCTACGGCGGCCCAGGACAGCGTCATCCAGCCGACCGAGTTGGAGTGCGACGCAAGGGCCAGCAGAGGGGCGTTCAGCAGACCAAGGGGGATGCTCAGCAGGGAGCCGGCGACCAGGAGGCGGGCGCGAAAGAGTTCGTCGCCGCTGCGCCCCGTGGTGAACCGGTCCAGCGTGGCGCGAACCCGAACTGGGAGGGGGAAGGCCGGTGCCATGCCGGAGCCTAGAAGTTGAAGAGGTCGTCGAGCTTCTTCTTGGCCTCGTCCGCGGCCTTGTTCGTGCCGTCCCGCGCGCCCTCGATGTAGACGAAGGCGCCGCAGTAGTTGGCCTCATCCCGGTGGCGGATGAGCTCGGTGCCGTGCTCGGTGCACTCGTTGTGGCAGGACGGGTCATGAAACTTGCAGTTGAGGCACGCGTGCAGCGCGGCGGAGCACCAGGGGCACTCCTCCGATCGCAGGATGCGGGTCTCGAACGGGATCTCGCGGAGGCACTTGTGACAGACCTTCATAGCGGCCGATGGTACCGCGATCGGCCGCGGGGTAGAGTCGCCGGCCCATGACAAAAAAGAGCCTCGACCGAGCCGCCCTCGAGTACCACCGCGCCTATCCCCCGGGAAAGCTCCGCATCGAGCCGAGCAAGCCCGTCGGCACCCCGCGTGATCTCAGCCTCGCCTACAGCCCCGGCGTGGCCGCCCCGTGCCTCGAAATCGCCAAGAACCCCGACGACGCGTTCGAGTACACCGGTCGCGGCAACCTCGTCGCGGTGGTCACGGACGGCACCGCCGTGCTCGGCCTGGGCAACATCGGCCCACTCGCAGGCAAGCCGGTGATGGAGGGGAAGGCGGTCCTGTTCAAGCGGTTCGCGGACATCGACGTGTTCGACCTCGAAGTGGACAGCGCCGGCACCGAGGACTTCATCGCTACGGTGCGCTCGCTGGCCCCGACCTTCGGCGGCATCAACCTCGAGGACATCAAGGCGCCGGAGTGCTTCACCATCGAGAAGCGGCTCCAGGAAGAGCTCGACATCCCGGTCTTCCACGACGACCAGCACGGCACCGCGATCATCGCGGGAGCGGCGCTGTACAACGCGCTGGAGCTGGTCGGAAAGAACCTCGAGGAGGCCCGCATCGTCATGAACGGCGCGGGCGCGGCGGGCATCGCCACGGCCGAGTTGATCGTCGCCATGGGGGCCAAGAAGGCCAACATCATCCTGTGCGACAGCAAGGGCGTGGTCTTCAAGGGCCGCACCGAGCGGATGAACCAGTATAAGACGTCGTTCGCCAGCGACACCGAGGCGCGGACCCTCGCGGAGGCGCTGACGGACGCAGACGTCTTCATCGGCGTGTCGGTCGCCGGGGTCGTCAGCAAGGACATGCTCCGAGCGATGGCGTCCGACCCGATCGTGTTCGCGTTGGCCAACCCGGACCCGGAGATCACCTGGCCCGACGCCAAGGACGCGCGCGACGACGTGATCATGGCGACCGGCCGGTCGGACTACCCCAACCAGGTGAACAACGTCCTGGGCTTCCCCTTCATCTTCCGCGGCGCCCTGGACGTGCGGGCCCGCAAGGTGAACGACGCGATGAAGATCGCGGCCGTCCGGGCGCTGGCCCAATTGGCCCGCGAGGAGGTGCCCGACAGCATCAGGCGCGCCTACAAGAAGCCGGACATGCGGTTCGGCCGCGAGTACCTGATCCCCAAGCCGTTCGACCGGCGCGTGCTCCTGTGGGTCGCGCCCGCGGTGGCCAAGGCGGCGGTCGAATCGGGCGTCGCACGCAAGGACGTGACCGACTGGGAGCAGTACCAGCACCGCCTCGAGCGGCTGCTGGGGCGGACCCACCAGATCATGCGCCCGCTGATCAACCGGGCCCGGCTGGAGACCAAGCGGATCGTGTTCCCCGAGGGGTCGCGGCCGAAGATCCTGCGCGCCGCCCGGAACCTCGCCGAGGACGGCGTCTGCACCCCCGTGCTGCTGGCGAACGCGCGCGACGTGGAGTACACGCTGCTGAAGGAGGGGATCGAGCTCCCGGACTCGGTCGAGATCGTGAACCCGGACGAGAACGACCGGCGCGACGCGTACCAGAAGCTGCTGTGGAACATGCGCAAGCGGAAGGGGCTGACCCCGCGCGACGCCTCCGCCTGGCTGCGGAACCGGAACACCTTCGGGATGATGATGGTGAAGGCTGGGGACGCCGACGGCATCGTCACCGGGCTGAACTACAACTACGCTGAAGCGGTGCGCCCGGCCCTGCAGATCCTCGGGCCGCGCGAGGGCGTCTCGACGGTGTCGGGGCTGTACGTGATGGTGCTCAAGGAGCGGCTGCTCTTCTTCGCCGACTGCACTGTCAACGTGAACCCCACCGCCGAGGACCTCGCCGAGATCGCCGTCAACACCGCCGGCGTGGCCCGCGCGTTCGACGTCGAGCCCAAGGTCGCGATGCTCAGCTTCAGCAACTTCGGCTCCACGCCGACCCCGGAGAGCAAGCGGGTCAAGCGGGCAGTCGAGATCCTCGCCGAGCGTGAGGTGGACTTCGAGTTCGACGGCGAGATCCAGGGCGACATCGCCTTCAACGTCGCCCTCCGCGAAGAGGTCTTCCCCTTCAGCAACCTGCGGGGCGAGCCCAACGTGCTGGTCTTCCCGGATCTGCAGTCGGGCAACATCGCCTACAAGCTGCTGACCCAGCTCGCCGGCGCCACCGCCATCGGGCCCCTTCTGGTCGGCATGAGCCACCCCGTCAACGTGCTCCAGCTCGGCTCGGACGTCTCCACGATCGAGTCGATGGCGACAATCACCGCGGTGGAGGCGGCCCTCGGCGCATACTGAGCGCATGGTCGACCTCTCCATCGCCTGCCGCTGCGGCAAGCTGCAGCTCGTCACCGCGAACGTCAGGCCCGAGACCTCCAACCAGGTCGCCTGCTACTGCACCGGCTGCCGGACCTACGCGGAGCGGCTGGGACGGCTCGACATCCTCGACGAAGACGGCGCCACGGAGCGGTTCCAGGTGACCCCCGCATCCGTCACGATCACCGCCGGCCGCGAGCACCTCGCCTGCCTCCAGCAGACCAAGGGGGGCGCGTTCCGGTGGTACGCCCGCTGCTGCGACAGCCCCATCGCGCTGACGCTGCCGGGTCCGCGGGTCCCGTTCGTCGGCATCGACTCCCTCACGGTGCAGGGCGACGGGCTCAACGCCGCCGTCGGCCCCGTGCGCGCGCGGGTCAACGGATCGTTCAAGGGCGCAGCCGCCCGGGCCCGCAAGGCCGACCTCCGCTCCCTCTTCGCGATGCTGCGGCACCTGATGCCGCTGACGTTCCGCTGGTGGTGGCGCGGCGATCACAAGCGCTCCCCGTTCTTCGAGAACGGCGCGCCGGTCGAGCCGGTGCAGCAGCTGTACGACGCTCCCCGCACGCTCGCGCAGACCGCCGGCTGTCGCTGACGCAGGGCCAATCGCGAGAATTCGCTTAACCCTCCGAATGGCCGCTGGGTCCATCCGTCGAACCACGTGAACCCACCCCCGGAGAGCCCCATGCCCCGCCGATTCTCGATCCCCGTCCTCGCTACCGTTGCCGTCCTGAGCCTCGCCCTCGTCGCCCCCGCCTCCGCCCGCAAGCGCGGCGGACAAGGCATGGCGCCGACCGAGGCCGAGCAGGCGGTCCATTCGCTCAAGCAGCAGATCGCCGCCGAGGAGCTGGTCGTCGCGCTTGACCTCGACACCGGCCAGAAGAGCGCGCTGGCGGAGGTCGTCGCCGACGCCGTCGCCCAGCGTGAGGCGCACCGCGCCGAAAAGGCGGGCAAGGCCATCCAGGTCCAGGATCTGCTCGAGGACTACCTCGCCGAGGTGCAGCGCAACGGCGCCGTCTCCGAGGACACCGCGCAGGCGCTCCGTGAGTTCCGCGCGGCCAACCGCAAGGACCCCGAGGCCCACCGCGACGCCCGCCAGGACACCAAGGCGAGCCTCCAGGCGATCCTGTCCGAGGACCAGCAGCAGACCCTCCGCGACTTCCGCCCCATGAGCGCCGTCGGCCCCACCGACGAGGAGCGTGCCGAGCGTCAGGCGCGGCGCAGCCAGCGCAGCGAGCGGGTCCGTGAGAAGGCCGGCGAGCGCGGCTTCGACGCCGACGACATCGAGGCCGTGCGCCAGATGCGTGAGCAGCGGGGCGAGCGCAAGCACACCCGCCGCGTCGTCCGCGACGTGCTCTTCAGCGCTGCCTTCCTGGACGCCCTGACCCGCTAGTCGGGGACGACGACCTCACCGCCGTCGGCCTGCCAGTGGGCGATGCCGCCGGCCAGGCTGAGGGTGTTGCCGAACCCCTTCTCGCGAAGGAACATCGCCGCATCGAGGGAGCGGACGCCTGAGGCGCAGTAGACGAAGATCTCCTGCTCCTTGTCGTCCAGCTCCTCGATGCGGCGCGGCAGATCCTGGGTGGGGATGTGCCGCGCGCCCACGATCATTCCGTTGGCGACCTCCGCGGGCTGCCGAACGTCGATCAGCATGAAGCCCTCTTCGCCGTCCTTGAGGCGGTCGATGACCTTCTGCGGATCCACCTGCAGATCGAACGGACTGGGGCTGGGGTCCGACGGCGGCCGCGGGGTCGACGGCGGAGCCTGGTACGTGGACGACGTCCGCGGTTCTTCAGCACCGAGCCCGGTCACCTTCTGGACCACCTTCCAGGCGATCTTGGCGGGCAGCAGGGCCAGCTTGAGCTGAAGCTTCACGAGGGTCTTGAGCATCGAGTCCAATCTCCGATCCCTTCCACTATATTGCGCCGCCATGAGCGCCGCCCCCCAAGTCCACTACCTCGCGCAAGACGGCATCGCCGTCCTGACTCTTAGCGCGCCTCCCGCCAACTGCTACAGCCATGCGCTGATGAAGTCTCTGGACGAGGCGATCCTGGCCGCGCGGTTCGACGACGAGGTCCAGGTGATCGTCGTCATCGGGGAAGGGCAGCGCTTCTTTTGCGCGGGCGCCGACATCTCGATGCTCGCCAGCGTCACCCCGTCGTTCAAGTACAGCTTCTGCCTCCACGCCAACGAGACCATCTCGCGCCTGGAGCACACCCCCAAGCTCGTGATCGCCGCGCTGAACGGCCACTGCGTCGGCGGCGGGCTCGAGGTCGCGATGGCCGCGGACCTGCGCATCGCCCGCAAGGGGGCGGGCAAGTGGGGCCTCCCCGAGGTGAAGCTCGGCGTGCTCCCCGGCACCGGCGGCACCCAGCGGCTGGCCCGCCTCGTCGGCTCCCAAAAGGCGATGCGGTGGATGGTGGAGGCTCACACCGGCGACTTCGACGAGGCCCTCACCGAAGGGATCGTCGACTACGTCTACGACTGCGAGCCCGACGCGTTCCTGGGCCGGGTGCTCGAATACGCCAAGAGGTTCACCACTCCCGAAACAGCAGCGATGGCGGTGGGTCACATCAAGCGCGCGGTGAAGTCCGGCGCCGACTTGCCGCTGGAGCAGGGCCTGGCCCTGGAGCGTGAACTTCAGGCCAAGCTCTTCGGCAGCGACGACGCGGCCGAGGGGCTGGACGCCTACATCGAGAAGCGAAAGCCCCGCTTCGCAGGACGGTGAACATGGACACCAAGCCTCCCCGCGGAACCCGCGACTTCTTCCCCGACGACATGCGCCTGCGGACGTGGCTCTTCGGGCACTTCCGGGAGGTCGCGCGGCAGTACGGGTTCGAGGAGTACGACGCTCCGGTGGTCGAGACCGAGGACCTGTACATCCGCAAAGCGGGCGAGGAGATCACCGGCCAGCTGTACAACTTCGCCGACAAGAAGGGCCGACGGCTCGCCCTCCGCCCGGAGATGACGCCGAGCCTCGCGCGCATGATTCTGGCCAAGGGGGGCGCGCTCAAGCTGCCCGTGAAGTGGTTCAGCATCCCCCAGTGCTGGCGCTACGAGCGCATGACGCGGGGCCGCAAGCGTGAGCACTACCAGTGGAACATGGACGTCTTCGGCGTCCCCGGCGTCGCCGCCGAGGTGGAGCTGCTCGCCGCGATCGTCACCTTCCTGACGCGGCTGGGGCTCAGCAGCGCCGACGTCGGCATCAAGATCAGCTCCCGCAAGGTGCTCCAGGGGGTCCTCGTGGACCGCCTCGGCGTGCCCGAAGACAAGTTCGCCCCCGTCTGCGTGTTGGTCGACAAGCTCGAGAAGCTGCCGCGCGAGGCGATCGAGAAGGACCTCGCGGAGCTCGGCCTCGACGGGAGTCTGGTCGACCGCATCATCGAGACGCTGTCGATCCGCGACCTGGACGCACTGACGGAGGCGCTCGGCCCCGAGCACGAGGCCGTCACCGATCTGATGACGCTCTTCACCCTCGCGGAGGCCTACGGCATCGCCGACTGGCTGGTGCTGGACGCCTCCGTGGTGCGCGGCCTCGCCTACTACACCGGCACCGTGTTCGAGGCCTTCGACCGCGGCGCCACCTTGCGCGCCATCTGCGGCGGCGGCCGCTACGACCGCCTGCTGTCGACCTTCGGCGGCAAGGACGTGCCCGCCTGCGGCTTCGGCTTCGGCGACGTCGTCATCGCCGAACTGCTCAAGGACAAAGGGCTCGTGCCCGAGCTGACCAGCACCTGCGACGACATCGTCTTCGCCTTCTCCGAGGACCTGCGCGGAGCCGCCCAGCAGGTCGCGATGAAGCTGCGCTCCGCTGGACGGAGCGTCGACCTGGTGCTCCAGAAGAAGAAGATGAAGTGGGCCTACACCCACGCGGATGCCCGCGGGGCCAGGCGCCTCGTGCTGATCGCTCCGTCCGAGTGGGAGCAGGGGCTCGTGCGCATCAAGGACCTCGCGACCGGCGGCCAGGCCGACGTCGCATTCGACACGCTTTAGGGAGCCGCCATGACCGACCCGATCTACCTCGTCTCCGCCGTCCGCAGCCCCATCGGCAAGTTCGGCGGGGGGCTCTCTTCGATGATGCCGGCGGACCTGTCCGTGCCCGTCGCGCAGGCCGCGATGGAGCGCGCCGGCCTCGCCCCCGAGCACATCGACGAGACCATCTGGGGCCACGGACGCCAGGCCGGCGGCGGCCCCAACACCGCCCGCCAGGTCAGCATCCGCGCCGGCGTGCCGGCGGCCTCCCCCGCCTACACCCTCAACAAGGCCTGCGCCTCGTCGCTGTTCGCCATCGTGCAGTCCGCCCGCACCATCAAGCTGGGCGAGGGCGAGATCCTGCTCGCCGGCGGCGTCGAGTCGATGTCGAACACGCCCTACATGCTCCCCCGCGCCCGCTTCGGCTACCGCATGGGCAACGCCGAGGTCATCGACGGCATGTACCGCGACGGCTTCTTCTGCCCGCTGGCGGAACAGCTCATGGGGGCGACGGCCGAGACCCTCGCCGAGCAGTACTCGATCACGCGCGACGAGCAGGACCTGTTCGCCGAAGCCAGCCAGAAGAAGGCCGGCGCCGCGTGGGAAGCGGGCGCCTTCGCCGACGAGCTGATCGGCATCGACGTGCCCGGCCGCCGCGGAACCACCCGCGTCGAGCGCGACGAGCACATGCGGCCCGACTCCACCGCCCAGCTGATGAAGAAGCTGAAGCCGGTGTTCAAGAAGGAGGGCGGCACGGTGCACGCGGGCAACAGCTCGGGCGTCACCGACGGCGCCGCCGCGGTGGTGGTCGCCTCCGCCGCGGCCGTGCAGAAGCACGGTCTGACCCCGCTGGTGAAGATCACCGGCTGGGCGACGGCGGGCGTCGATCCGAAGGTCATGGGCCTGGGCCCCGTCCCCGCGACGAAGAAGCTGCTCGAGCGGACCGGCCTGTCGATGGAGGACTTCGACCTCATCGAGCTGAACGAAGCGTTCGCGGCGCAGGTGCTCGCGTGCGACCGCGAGTTGCCGATGGACCACGATCGACTGAACGTGCACGGCGGCTCGATCGCCCTAGGTCACCCGATCGGCGCCACCGGCTGCCGCATCGCGGTCACCCTCGCGCACGCGATGAAGCGCCACGGCGCCCGCCGCGGCCTCGCCAGCCTCTGCGTCAGCGGCGGAATGGGTCTGAGCGTCGCCTTCGAGGCGGTCTAGCCGGCGTGCCCCGCGGTCAGCTCTTGCTGGTACAGCGCGTCTGAGCAGATCGCTGAGTCGTACGCCGTCACATTGACGGTCACCCGCGCGATGAACGTGCACGCGTCGAACACCACGTTGTTGGTGACGTCGCAGGTCAGGTGATCCCCCGAGTCGAGGTCCAGCTCGCCGGAACCGCAGGCGACGTCGAAGGCGCAAGCTCCGTTGGAGTCGGTATCGAGCCCCTCGACGAACCACTCGGCGGTGAACGTCGTAGCGGCGACGTCCGCCGAAGCGACCGGCTCCCAGTCGATGATGTTCTCGACGGTCTCGCCGTCGGGGATCACGCCCGCTTCGGCGAGGCCGGCGCGGGTCTCATGGTGCGGAGTGAGAGAAACACAGGGAGGGGCAGCGACTTGCGTGCACCCGGTCAGCAGCAATGGGACCCAAAAACACAGCCTGCGCATGGCGCGAACTATGTACTTTTTTCACATTGCCGTGAACAAATTCGTATGAATGGCGCCTGTCTGAGCTACGACGCCGCCCGGTAATCGTCCAGGTACGCGCGACGCTTGGCGTGGCGGAGCTTGGCGAGGGCGCGGATCTCGATCTGGCGGATGCGCTCGCGCGTGAGGCCGAACTCGCGACCGATCTGCTCGAGGCTCATCGTGTTGTCGTCGTCGAGGCCAAAGCGCAGACGGAGGACCTTTTCCTCCCGCGGATCGAGGGTCGCCAGCGCCTTCGTCATGCGCTTGCGGAGCACCTGCTCCTCGAGGCTGACGCCGGGGCCTTCGGCGGACTCGTCGGAGATGAAATCGGACAACGTCGCGTCACCATCCTCGCCCACGGGGCTGTCCAGGCTGACGGGCTCGCGGTTCATGCGCAGCAGCGTGTCGACCTCGTCGATCGTGCACTCCATCGCGTCGGCGATTTCGGTGCGCGTCGGGTCGCGGTGCAGCTTTTTGCCCAGCTCGCGCATGGTCGCGTTGAGGCGGTTGATGACCTCGAGCTTGTAGATGGGCACGCGGATGGTCCGGCACTGGCTCTCGATGGCCCGCACGATCGCCTGACGGATCCACCACGACGCGTACGTGCTGAACTTGAAACCGCGGTGGTATTCGAACTTCTCCACCGCCCGCATCAGGCCGATGTTGCCTTCTTGGATGAGGTCGGACATCGGGATGCCGCGGTAGCTGTACTGCTTCGCCATGCTGACCACGAGCCGCAAGTTACTCTTGATCATCTTGTCCTTGGCGCGCTCGCTCTCGTGGGGGTTCCCCTCGAGGACGAGTCGAGCCGTTTCGTACTCCTCGTCGCGGGTCAGGAGGGGATGAGTCCCCATGTCGTACAGGTAGGAATCGAGAACACGGGCGTCACGGGGGGGACGAAGCTTACTGGCCATAGAGTGCATGCTCCTGTGCGGGTCGGCCGTTTTGCTTGCACGGCCCGTGCCAGGAATCACTCGGGCGGGTTCAACTCCCGAAGCGCGGCGTAGGGATCGAACTTGCCCCGCTCGCGGCGCTTGCGGCGGGTCAGCTCGCTGCGCGCGGTCTCGACAAAGGCCTTCAGGTCGCCGTCGAACCGGGCGAGGGCGTCATCGAAGTCGTTCAGCCCCGTGTTGTAGACGCGGAACTGCTTGAGGCGGGCGTTGTTGAGGACCCGATCGGGGTTCAGCGCGCGGGCGTATCCGGCGCTGTGAAAGTCCAGTTCGGCGTACTCGGCGCGGGCCTGCTCGAGCACCTCCTCGCGCTGGACGACGATCTCCGAACGGGACAGCCCCGAGGCATACAAGCCCCGCAACCGGGTCACCATCGCGTGCATGAAGGCGCGGTAGGCGGCGGAGTCCTCCTCCCGCTGAAGGAACGTCGCCCACACCTCGGGGTGCTCGTCCGCGATCGACTGGAGGAACCGGCGGGAGGCCTCATCGCCGACGAAGCTGGCGAAGCTCTCGTTGAACTTGCCCTCGCCGCCCATCCAGAGCGTGGAGTGGCAGAGCTCGTGGAGCACGGTGTTGGACATCTGGGGCAGGTCCCAGTCGAGCATCGAGCGCCACAGCGGGTCCTTGAACCAGCCCAGCGTGGAGTACGCGCCGGCGCTGCGCACGTAGACGTCCCAGCCCAGCTCCTCGAGCAGCTCCTTCTCCGCGATCGCGTCCTCCTTGTCGAAGAAGCCGATGTACGGGAGGGCGCCTACGACGGGGTACTTGTAGGAGTGCGAGGTGAACGAATCGGGGGCGGCCCCGCTGACGTTCCAGATGACGCTGTCGAAATCGGGGTTGATGGTCGTGTAGTTCTTCGTGGACGACAGACCGATGACCGACTCGCCGAACTCCTTGATGATCGGGACCCACAGGAGCATCTCCCGCTCGTCGTCGGTGAAGTCCACGGTCTCCAGTGCCCGCTCGTTCGGCACCCGCCCTGCAAGGAGCGACAGCTGCCCCTGGGCTTGCTTCGCGATGTACGAGCACCCAGGTAGGAGCAGCAGACCCGGCAGCAGGAGTACGACCAGTGGAAGCGCATAGCGACTGCGGAGCATCGAGCGACGGTATCATCGCCGCCGTGCTGCGCCCCCTCCCCCTCATCCTCCTCGCCCTGGCCGTCGCCGGATGCGAATTCTGGAACCCGCCCGAGCCGGACCTGAACGTCGACGGCATCCTCCAGTGCGGCGACGTCGAGGTGCTGACCGAGTACGGCAGCGGCGACAGCCTCCCGGTGGAGGTCGGCACCGGCACCGGCGTGGAGCTCCGGCTCGACCTGTTCGACGGCACGCACTCGGCCCGCCTCGCGGTCGACTCCGGAGGCGGCCTCGTCCGCATGCTGGAGATCTGGGACTCGGTCTCGGGCGACCGCCTCATCACCGCGACCAAAGGCAGCGGCGAAGAGCTGACCCTCGAGCTCATCGCCACGAACACGCTGTTGCTGGACGGCACGGTGTCGGTGACGTGCGTGGCCTCGGGCGAGGTCTGCTTCAACCTCGGCGACGACGACGGCGATGGCGACGCGGACTGCGCCGACATCAGCTGCGCGCGCGCGGCCTCCTGCGTGGACGACCAGGACGACTTCTCCACCGCCGAGCTGGATTGCGGCGACACCCTGGTTCCGTTGGACGTGCCGATCCTGAGCACGATCTCCGACCAGCGCACCATCTACGCCACCAGCCCCGGCGGTGAGGAAGGGCCCGCCCAGGAGTTCTGGGGCGGCGCCGAGATCGCCATCCACGAGGTCGAAGCCGCCGGCACGATCGAGATCGAGACGCAGACCGAGGCGCTCGTCTGCCCCGGCATCCCCAGCCCCGAAGTCGTCCTGTGCGTCGAGCCCGTCCGGCTCGCGGCGGGCGAATCGGTCACCGTGTCCACCGACGAGCTGCCCCTGTGGCTCGAACCGGTCGGCCCGCAGTTCGACGCCGTCTCCGCGCGTCTGAATTGCGACTGAGCCCGACGAAGCCTAGGTTCGCGCCATGTCCGACTTGTTCGCCGACGGAGAATTCTGGGGAAGCGGGGGCGCGATCATCGTCGTCATCGCGGCGGCGTCGCTCATCGCGATGGCCGTCTTCCTCTACCGGCTGTGGGTGCTCCAGCGCGAGCGGGTGGTCCCGCGGCGGCTGATCATCCAGGTCCGAGACCTCGTACTCCGCGGAGAGACGGCCGAGGCGATCACGCTGTGCAAGATGGACGACTCGCCCCTGGCGCGGGTGTTCATCGCGGGCCTGCGTCAGGCGGGCAAGCCGCGCGAGGTGGTCAAAGAGTTCCTCGGCGAGGTCGGCCGGCACGAAGGCATGGCGCTGCAGCGCGGCCTCGTGGTGCTGGAGACCGTCGCGGTGGTCGCTCCCCTGCTCGGTCTGCTGGGCACCGTGTGGGGCATGATCGACGTCTTCCAGGCGATCGAAACGCACGGCGTCGGCGACGCGGCGGCGCTCGCCGGCGGCATCGGCACGGCGCTGTACACGACCCTGGCGGGCCTGCTCGTCGCCATCCCCGTCCGCGTCGGCCACTCGATGGTGATGGCCAAGGTCGATCAGCTGGTGCTCGGCATGGAGGAGGAGGCGCTCGACCTGCTCGACCTCCTCGTGAACCTCGGCGAGGGGCCTGAGCCCGGCTCCGAGAGCCTGCGGGCTGTCCCCTAGATGGACTTCTCCCACGACCGGAAGCGACGCCCGCTCATCCTCGAGCTGACGCCGCTGATCGACGTGGTGTTCCTGCTGCTGATCTTCTTCATGGTCTCGACCACGTTCGTGAACGAGCCGTCGGCGTTGGAGGTCGATCTGCCGATGAGCAGCGCCCCCGACATGATCGTCGAAGGCGAAGACATCGGCATCACGATGACCGACGACGGACGCGTGTTCGTGGACGGTGAAGGCGTGACCATGGAGCAGCTGCGCGGCGAGCTGCGGCGCATCGCCCAGCAGGCCCCCACCACCCAGGTGGTGCTCCGAGGCGACAAGGGGCTGGAGTACCAGCGGCTCATCGACGTGATGACCATCGCGCACGAGCTGGGGCTGACGAACTTCTCGCTGGCGACGGACGAGAACTAGCCTCGCGCGAAGCCCGCACCCAGCAGCACCCCAGCGTCCAGATGGCTCGTCTCGACCACGGCGTGCAACCCGGGCGGCAGCTCAGCGGCATCTGAACGTCAGGTGGCGCCTCAACACGACAGATTCCGTCGACATCGGCCATGTCGACGCCAGATGGCGGACGCCTGCACCGTCGGCGGCACCTCAGCATCCAGATGTCCTGTCTCGACCCCGGCTGAGATCGGCCGGAACCGGGCGGAACCGACGGTGTCAGGTCCTCTGTGGCCGCCTGGCTCCCCCTGTTGCTACTCACGACCGCCGTGCTCCCGCAGGCGCACGGCAACGTCGAGTACGCGAAAGGCCGTCACAACCTGTTGATCGTCGATGTCGGTGCGTCGCCGGGCATGACCTTTGGCTCCGGCGACGGGGTCCCCGATGACTTCCTGGCCTGGCCGGGCAGCGGGTTCATTCACCTCGAGGACGTCGCCCCCGGAACCGAACGGATCGTGGGCCCGATCCCCACACGCCCCCTCCGGCTGTTCGACCAGGGCTCGCTGGTAGCCCGGTTCGAAGCCCGAACGGGCCACGTCTCCAAACCCGCGCTGAGACCCAGGACGGTCCGTCGGCCTCCTCCCGTCCCCTCGTGGGGGGGGCCTCCTGGCCGCGGGCGTGGTGCTCCTCTTCGGGCTCGTCGGGCTGAACATCCTGCGCCGGCGGTGGACCGAACTGGCGCTGTGGCCTCCGCCCCAAGACTCGGCCGAGTTGGCCGCCCTCGAGGAGGGAGTCGCCGATCTCCGACACGTCGCGCCGAAGGAGTCGCGGTGTGGATGCGGTTCCGCCGCCTGGCGCGTGATCTGCCCGGGCTGTTCGACCGCCAGGAACTGCGACCGGACGTGGAGCGCCTGCTTCGGCCGCCCGCTCCGGCGACCGCGCCGACGGCCGAAGGGGGGGGACTGAGCCTCGCCGGGCCTTCGGACGGCGGTCAACTGAGCCTCGAGAGCCGCCCCGATCGGGGCCGTCTGAGCCAGGTCAACGAAGGAACTTTGAGCCTCGTTCGATCGACGGAGTGAATTCCCCGCCAGTATTGGCGCGTCTTACCTTGAGCGCGATCGTGCGCATCTCTATAATCTATAGACGTCCGGAGATCTCGCTCGCTCGTGACCGATAACTCGACCCTTCGATCTGCGCTTCCGCTGATCCTCTTCGCCGTCCTCGCGGGCGGCGCGGCGTGGGCGTGCTTTGGCGATCGCGGGATCCTGGCCAACCGCAGCCTCCAGGCCGAGGTCGACTCGCGGCAGGTTCGCATCGAAGAGCGAACCGAGACGATCGCCCACCTCCGCAGTGAGATCGCCCGCATGGAGACCGACACGCGGGTGCAGGAGCGCTGGATCCGACAAGAACTCGGCTACGTGAAGCCCGGCGAGCTGCTGTACCTCTTCCCCGGAGACCGCGCCGCGGACTTCGCGTTTCTGCACGACCGTCACATCGAGCCCGGAGCGCAGCCATGACAGGGACTCCCCATACGGCCCGCATCCGCGTGCGTGAACCGTTCCCCGCCGTCGAGGTGACCTTGCTGGCGATGTGCGCCGGCGGCGTCGCCCTCGGGTTCGCCGACCCCGACCGGGCCCCCCTGCACGTCGCTCGCACCGCCGGCCTCGCCGCTGTGCCCGTGCTGCTCACCATCCGCTCGTTCGCGGCCCCCAGCCTGTCGGCCCGCCGCGGCCGCCGCGCACCGCTGTGGGTCCCCGCTCTCGCCGTCGCCAGCGCCGTCGCCATCCAGGCCGCCGGCGGCGCCGGAGGCCTCGTCACCGCCCTCGGCTTCCTCGCCATCGGCGCCGGGAGCCTGGAGGCAGGCCAGCGCCGCACCCTCCCCTGGGCCGCCGCGCTCGCCCTCGCCGTGCTCGTCCCCGGCTGGCTCGGCATCGCCGCGGCCGCCCCCATCACCGCGCAGGTGATCTTCGCCCTCGGGCTCCTGCTGTGCGCCGTCGTGCCGGGCCACGCCCTCACCCGGGAGCGCTCCGCCCACGACCGGACCCGCTCCCGCCTTCGCGCCATGGAGGACGAGGCCGGGGGGCTCGCGCACGAGACCCACATCGAGGCCGGCCAGCGCGGCAGCAGCTACGGCGCGGCCGAGCACGACCGCGACCTGCGCGCCATCGCCCGCGAGCTCCAGGAGGACATGGAGCGCGCCTGCGCCGTGCTCGTGAGCGCCACCGGCGCCCTCGCCGCCACCGTGTATCGGCCCAGCGCGGACGGCTTCGAGCACCGCCTCGCCGCCGTCGCCATGGCCGGCGAGACCAAGCACGTCGTCGCCGAGGTGGGCGCCCGGGAGGGCATCTTCGGCGCGGCGTTCAAGGCCGGCAGCCCCGTGTTCCTCAAGTCGGTCCACAACGAAGACCCCCGGATCGTGCACCGCGTCGACGCCAGCGAACTGGGCGGCGTACTCGCCATGCCGCTGACGGACGCCGAGCGCTCCTGGGGCGTGGTCGTGCTCGACATGGTCGACGCCGACGCCCTCGACAGCGTGGGCCGCGAGCTCGCCGGCAACATCGCCGACTTCGTCGCCCGCCTGATCACCCGCGCCGTCGACCTGACGTCCGTGAAGGGCGGCATGCGCGAGAAGGACGCCTTCTACGAGGCTTGCCGCGAGGTCAGCCGCCACGTCCGCATCGACGCCATCACCGAGGCGGTGGTCCGCTCTGCGGGCCAGTTCGTGCACATGGACGCCTGCGCCGTCGCCCTGTGCGACGAGTCCGGCGAGCGCATGCGCGTGGTCGCCCACTCCGGCTTCGACCCCGAGCCGTCCGACGCCCCCTTCTTCGTGACCCCCAGCGAGGGGCTGCTCGCCCAGGCGGTGCGACACACCACGGCCATCGACCGCCCCGACGTCGCCTCCGCCGACCGCCCCCCGCTGCTGTTCGGCTCGGCGGTGGGGCCGACGTTCGACCTGAGCTCGCTGCTGGTGCTGCCGATCGTGGCCCCCGGCGGTGGCCTCCCCCTCGGCGCGATGGTCGCGGCGCGGCGCACCGCCCCGGCGTTCGAGCCGCAGGATCCGGAGCGGCTCCAGGTCCTGCTCCACCAGGTCGGCGCCGCGATCAGCAACGGCCGGCTGTTCGCCGAGCACGAGAGCCGCGGCGTCACCGACGGCATGACCGGTCTGCCGAACCACCGGCGCTTCCAGGAGGTGCTCTCCAGCAAGCTCGCAGCGTCGGGGCGGACCCGCCTCAAGACGTCGCTGCTGCTGATGGACATCGACAAGTTCAAGAACGTCAACGACACCTACGGCCACCCAATGGGCGACGAGGTCATCAAGCGGCTGTCCCGCCTGCTCGCGGACACCGTGCGCGACGGCACCGACCTGGCGGCCCGCTACGGCGGCGAGGAGTTCTGCCTCGTCCTGGACGACACCGACGCCGAAGGGGCGCGCATCCTCGCCGATCGCATTCGGGAGGCGTTCAAGGAAGAGGTCTTCGTGTTCAGCGACGGCGGCAAGCCGATCAGCTTCCGCTGCTCCGTCAGCATCGGGATCTCCACCCACCCCGATCACGCCACCGACCAGCAGCAGCTGATCGACCTGGCCGACCAGGCGCTGTACCAGTCCAAGGAAGGCGGACGCGACCGCGTCACGTGCTGGAAGGATGTCGCTCGGTCGGCGCCCGGAGAGCGCACCCCGACGCGGACCACGCGGCCCGGAGCGACGGTCTTCTAAGAGGCTCTAGGGAGCTCTAGGCGTCGTCCAGGACGGCGCTGATCTGGGTGTCGGTCAAGCCGAGCTGGTGGCCCACCGCCTCGGCCTGAGGCCGGAACGCCGACACGCCCGCGAGGCTCCCCAGCAGGTACTGCTTGGCCTGTACCGCGAGCTCGTCCTTGCGGTCCCCGGTGATACCCAGGTCCGAACAGACGGCATTGATCCACTCGTCCTCGCGGTCGGAGATGCGGCCGTCCGCGAGCGCCAATAGCTGAAGCGACGACAGGAACAGCTCGCGCTCCTTGTCGGAGCTGAGGGGGCCACCACCGGCAGCCGCGAAGTCCCCACCGTTGGTCGGATCGATGCCGACGCCACGTTCGAACTCCTCCACCAGGGCAAGCTCGTTGTTGTGAAGCCCGTCACAGTCCGCGAGCGCGCGGAGCCCGCTGGCGATGTACGCCGCGGCGTCTTGGCTGAGGTCGACGTCTGCGAACAACTCGATCATCGATTGCACCTCCCGAAAGGGCGCTTATCGTACGCGTTCGATGCGAACTTTTCAGGCCGCTGTGCTCATCCTCTCGTTCCTCCTCGTCGGCTGCGCCAGCGGCACGGCCGATCACTACGAGCAGGCGATCGGGATCGAGCGGGAGCTGCTCCGCCGCAACCCCACCATCACGTACAGCCACCCCGGCTACGTGTCCGTGCTCCGCGAGCTCGACAAGGTCCCCCGCGGGCACGAGGACCGGGACAAGGCCGACACGCTGACCCAGCGGATCTCGGACGGCCGGCGCATCGCCCTGAACGACAAGCTGCCGCAGGTCGACCACCTCCCCAACCGGCTCGAAGGGGTGGAGATGCCGCGCCCCAGCGCCGCCGCGGGATCCAGCCGTCGGACCGGCCTGCCGCCATCCGCGCCGGCCGCCCGACGCACCCTCGATCGCGCCGCTCAGGGAGCCCTCGGGGAGCTGACATCGGCCCAGATCGAGTCGCTCGACATCACGATGTACAGCACCTCGTGGTGCGGCTACTGCCGCAAGGCGCGCTCCTTCTTCCAGGGCCGGGGCATCCCGTTCGTGGAGAAGGACGTCGAGAAGGATCGCCAGGGGGCCGCGGAGTTCCGTGAGATCTCGGGCGGTCGCGGCGGCGTGCCGGTGATCGTGGTCAACGGCCAGGTCATGCGCGGCTTCAGCCAGCCGGCCGTCGAAGCGGCGATCGCGCAGGCCGTCGGCGGCTAGTCCTCCGCCGACTCCTCGGCGTCGTCGTCGTCCTCGGTGACGGTGCCGATCTTCGGCTTGCCCCACAGCCACGCGGTCACGATGCCGATCTCGTACAGCAGGATGAAGGGGAGCGCGACGGCCACCTGGCTGCCCGGATCGGGCGGCGTGATGGTGGCGGCGAGCACGAACCCGAGCACGATCGCGTAGCGGCGGAAGTGGCGCAGCCCTTCGGCCGTCACCAGACCCATGCGGGCCAGGAAGAAGATGATCAGCGGCGTCTGGAAGACCGCCCCGAAGGCCACGAGGAACCGGATGATGAAGCTGAGGTACTCCTCGACCTTCAGCTGCGTGGTGACCCCACTCTTGGCGTTGTAGCTCGTGAAGAACTCGATCGCGTACGGGAGGATGCCGTAGTAGCAAAGCGCGATCCCGACCGCGAACAGCAGCGTCGAGAGGATCACGAACGGCCACACCATCCGGCGTTCGTTCTTGTAGAGCCCGGGCGCGACGAAGCCCCAGGTCTGCCACGCGATGACCGGCATCGCGACGACCAGGGCGCCGAAGAAGCCGACCTTCAGGTCGGTCATGAACGCCTCGTACAGCTTCGTCGCGATGAACTCGCCCTCGTGCAGCTTCCCGTCCGCGGGGGCGATGAGGAAGTCGAAGATCTCGCCGCCGAAGGGCAGGCAGATCACGAGGCCGACGATCAGGCCGATGCCCGCCTTGACCATGCGGTTGCGCAGCTCGAGCAGGTGCTCCAGCAGCGTCATGCGGTACTCCTCGACCTCGTCGCCAGGCCCGTCGTCGTCCTCGGCCTCGGGGTCGACGTCCGCGTCCGTCTCGGTCGGTTCGACCGGCTCCTCGATCGGCACGGGGAGGGTCTCGTCGATCACGACGCCTCCTCGTCCGGCTCCGGCGTCGTCTCGGCCACGGCGGGCCCAAATTCAGGTTCGACGGGCGCCGGCTCGGCCGCACGCTGGGCGGCTCGCTTGGCGCGGAACTCCTCCCGCCGCTTCTCCGCCTCGGCCCGCCGCTCAGCGCGGTCTTCCTCCAGCAGCTCCTGGTCCAGGGTCTGCCGCAGCTCCCAGGTCGTCTTGCGGATCATCCCGTAGAACTTGCCCAGGTACTGGGCCACCTCCGGCAGGCGCCGGGGGCCCAAGACGAGCAGTCCGATCCCGAAAATGAGCAGGATCTCCAGTGGGCCCAGGTTGAACATTCGGAGGAGTATGGTGCCTTGCGTGGACCCGTGCGAGTCCGTTAAGAGGATTGTCTGATGTGCCGCATGTTCGCCTTCATGAGCCGGGTTTCGCTGAAGGTCCAGCGATCCCTGGTCAAGGCCGAGAACGCCCTCCAGGCGCAGTCTCGCGGCCATCCGCATGGTTGGGGCATCGCCTACTACCTCGCGGGCGAGTCCACCCCGCGGCAGGTCAAGAGCATCGAGGCGGCCTTCGCCGACGAGCGGTTCCAGCGGGTCAGTGAGTTCCTCACGTCACACGCGGTCGTCGCCCACGTGCGCAAGGCGACCGTCGGCGACCTCGCGATCGAGAACACCCACCCCTTCTTCGACGCCGGCTGGACCTTCTGCCACAACGGCACGATCTTCGGCTTCCGGGACATCGAGGACGAGGTCCGCGAGCGCATCCACCCGCGGTTCCTGAGCCACATCACGGGCACCACCGACAGCGAACACTTGTTCTATCTGGTGCTCACGGCGCTGGAGAAGGTCGGCCTGGACGTCGAACACCCCGCGGGCCGGGTCCCCGACGGCACCGGCGACGCCCTCAGCGAGTTGATGTCCTGGCTGCGCGACCGATCGCTGGAGACCGGGGCGGACGAGCGCGAGCCGATGATGAACTTCGCGCTGACCAACGGCCGGCTGCTCCTGGCTCACCGATTCAACGGTGGCCTGAGCTTCTCCACCCAGAAGCGCCGCTGCGCCGACTTCGACATCTGCCCCATCGCCGAGAAGGTCTGCTTCGGCCCCCGCCGGACCGGCATCCGTCACACCCACGTCCTGATCGCGTCGGACCCGACGAGCCCGGATGACGTGTGGGAGGAGATCCCGAACCGGGGCTGGCTGTCGGTGGACGACGAGTTCCGCATGCACGTGCAGGCGCTGGACGGCGTGACCGGGCCGGACTGCTGGTTCAGCGGCAGCTAGAGCAGCGGGGACCAGAGCGACCAGAACGAAGACCACGCCCGCACGATGGGGCCCCGGGCGGCCGCCCACTCGGGGGGTAGCCGCTCGCTGCGTTCTCGCTGCGCCTCGAAGTAGCCGACGATCTGCCCCACCGCGTCCTCGCCGACGATGCCGAGGTTGAGCTCGTAGTTGAGGTGGAAGCTGCGCGGATCGACGTTGGCGGAGCCGATCGTCGCCCAGCCGTCGTCCAGCACGAGCAGCTTGCTGTGCACGAACGGCGGCTCCCGGCGCCAGACCTCCACGCCGCCCTCCAGCAGCTCCGCGAAGGACGACTTCATCGCCCAGTCGACGTACCGGTGGTCGCTGCGCACCGGCACGATGAGCTGCACCTGCACCCCCCGCTGAGCGGCGGTCGTCATCGCCATCATCAGCGCTTCGTCGGGGATGAAGTACGGCGACTGCAGCCGCACCACGCGGGTCGCGTTGTGGATGCCCGCGACCAGGGTCTTGTGCCAGATCTCGCGGTCCCCATCGGGCCCCGACGGGAGCATCCGGCAGGTCGCCTCCCCCGCGGGCACGCTCTCGGGGAAGAACTTCGGTTCGACCAGCTTCTCCCCGGTGGCGTAGTGCCAATCCTCGGCGAAGGCGGCCATGAGCTGATGCACCGCCAGCCCCTTGACCTCGAAGTGGCAGTCCTCGGAGGTGACCCCCACGTCCTTCTGGGTGGTGTGCCGGGCCGAGATGTTGGTGCCGCCGGTGAACCCCACGGTCCCGTCCACGACGACGATCTTGCGGTGGTTGCGGAGGTTGATCTGGAAGCGGCCGCGCAGCAGCGAGCGGGAAGCGAAGGGGCTGATGCGGACGCCGTCAGCCTGCGCCTCCGACACCGCCACGAGGTCGAGGTTCAACGAGCCGATGGCGTCGTAGAGCAGGTAGCAGCTGACCCCCCGCTGGCTCGCGCGGCGCAGCGCCTGCAGCACCTGCGTGCCGATGGCGTCGCAGTCGTAGATGTACGTCTCCAGGACGACGAAGGACTGCGCCGCGTCGATGGCGCCGAGCAGCCGGGGGAACAGCTTGTCGCCGCCGTCGATCAGATCGACCCGGTTGTGGGTGGCGGCCCGGTACCGCGACAGCTTCGCCAGCAGGTGGGCGAAGTCGTCCAGGTGATCGGGGAGCCCCTCGGTCTCGAACGGCGCTCCGCTCTGGCTGCGATCCGCCTCCAGCAGCGCCGAGATCTCACCCCGCACGTCCTGGTTGCGCAGCTCCTTGATGGTCGCCCGCCGGCCGATCCGGTCGACCCCGATGAGCGCGTAGACCATCGCCCCCACGATGGGGAACACCGCGATGCTGATCAGCCACAGCAGCCGGCTCTGCGCGAGCTTCTTGTGCAGCAGCACGTGCCACGCCGCCCAGAGCGCCAGGGCGATCCACAGGACGGCGGTCGCCGCACCCCACAGCGCGGTCATCTAGGAGGTCCTAGGGAAGGAGGGACTTGAGGGCGCGGACCGGGGCACCGGCGAAGTATGGGGCCTTGGCCGCGTGCGACGCGACCCGCCGCCACGCTCCGTCGACCCGCAGATCGACGACGGCTCCCGTGCGGGCGCGCACGACTTCGAACAGATCCTCGCCTTTGGGCACGGCCAGAGCGACGAGGCCGAGCTCCCGCAGCAGGTGCCCGTCGCTGCCCGCGGTGACCGCGAATCCACGCTCCCGGGCCAGCGCGGCGGTGCGCTCGTTGCCGCCATCCAGCTCCTCGCCGTTGAGCGCCTCCACCGCGTCGAGGTCCTGCAGCGACTCCAGGATGTGGCCGTGCTTGGTGCGCACGCTCATCCAGCCGTTCTTGGCCATGGCGAACGGGTGGGCCGCGGACGTCAGGTGGTCGTAGGGCTGCAGGTCCTGAAGCAGATCCATCGCCGAGCGCCGCACCGGGGTCAACGCAGAGGCGCCGGCGGGCCGGTAGGGGGCGATGTTGCGGTCCCAGAAGTGGCGCAGATCAGCCTTGCGGCGGAAGTAGATGAGGAGGTGGATGCGCTCCGCGGTGGTCACCTCGACGCCCGGCACGACCTCGCCGTCATCGGCCTCCAGGGCGCCGCCGATGACGTTGTGATCCGTGATCGCGACGGTCACCCCGCGCTCCTTGGCGAGGGCGATCGCATCCGCGGTGCGGGCGAGGCCGTCGCTGTGGCGCGTGTGGAAGTGCAGGTCGTACAGATCGTGCGTCGAGCGCAGGTGCGCGACTTCGCCAACGGTCTTCAGGAGCGGAAGAGGCACTCCCCTCAGGGTAATACCGATCCGCGAACCTACAAGACGACCACTTCCCGATGAAGGCCGAAGACCCCCCGAAGGGCGTCGCTGATCTCGCCCAGGGTGCAGCGCGCTTCCACCGCTTCGAGGATCGGCGGGATCAGGTTGTCGGTGCCCTCGGCGGTGCGCCGGACCGTGTCGATGGCGGCCGTCGCGGCCGAGGCACTGCGCTCGGCCCGAAGCGTCTGCAGGCGGGCGACCTGCTGCGCTTCCAGGGCGGGGTCCAGCTGCAGCGTCTCCGGCACGGGCTCGGCCTCGAGGCGGTGCACGTTCACGCCCACGACCTCCTGCTCGCCCCGCTCGATCGCCCGCTGCGTTCGGTATGCGGCGTCCTGGATCTCACGCTGGGGGTAGCCCTGCTCGATGGCCGCGACCATGCCGCCGAGGCCGTCGATCGTCGCCAGGTACTCGCGGGCCCCCGCCTCGATCGAGTCGGTGAGGAACTCCACTGCGTAGGAGCCGGCCAGCGGGTCGACCCAGTCGGCCACGCCGGTCTCGCTGGCGATGATCTGCTGGGTGCGCAGCGCGATGCGAACCGAGTCCTCCGTCGGCAGGCTGAGCGCCTCGTCCCGGCTGTTGGTGTGCAGGCTCTGCGTTCCGCCCAGCACCGAGGCCAGCGCCTGCACCGCCACACGGACGACGTTGTTGTCGGGCTGCTGCGCCGTCAGCGTCGAGCCCGCCGTCTGGCTGTGGAACCGAAGTCGCTGCGAGCGCGCGTTGGCGCCGAACCGCTCCTTCATCAGCCGCGCCCACAGCCGCCGGGCGGCGCGGAACTTGGCGACCTCCTCGAGGAAGTTGTTGTGCACGTTGAAGAAAAAGCTCAGCCGGGGCGCGAAGGCGTTGACGTCGAGCCCCTGCTCGACCGCCGCCTGCACGTAGGCGAGGCCGTCCGCGAGCGTGAACGCGACCTCCTGGACCGCGGTGCAGCCCGCTTCCCGCACGTGGTAGCCGGAGATGGAGATGGTGTTCCACTGGGGCACCCGCTCGGCGCAGAAGGCGAACAGGTCGGTGACCAGCCGCATCGACGGACGCGGCGGGTAGATGTACGTGCCCCGCGCCATGTACTCCTTGAGGATGTCGTTCTGGACGGTCCCCCGCAGCTTGTGGGCGGGCACGCCCTGGCGCTTGCCTACCGCCATGTACTGCGCCAGCAGCACCGGGGCGGTGGCGTTGATGGTCATCGACGTGCTCACCGAGTCCAGCGGGATGCCGTCCATCAGGACCGCCATGTCCTCCACCGAGTCGATGGCCACGCCGACGCGGCCGACCTCGCCGAGGGACTCCGGCGCGTCGCTGTCGTAGCCCATCTGGGTGGGCAGATCGAAGGCCACCGACAGGCCCGTCTGGCCCGCACCGAGCAGGTAGCGGTAGCGCTCGTTGCTCTCGGACGCGCTGCCAAAGCCGGCGTACTGGCGCATCGTCCAGAGCCGGCCGCGGTACATGGTCGGCTGCACGCCGCGGGTGTATGGGAAGCTGCCCGGCACGCCCAAGCGATCGACGTACGTCGCCTCGGTGGGGACGCCGTCGGAGCTCGGCCCCACGAGATCCGGGACCTCGGTGCCCGAGGACGTCTCGAACCGCTCCCGCCGCAGCGGAAAGCGTGCCTTCGCGGGGGCCAGAATCTCGGCCTCCCACAGCTCCAACTGCTCGCCGATCGCTTTGTTCACGCTTCCTCCGGGGCAGCGATCGTCACCAGCGGGGCGCCTCCCGTGACGGCCTCGCCAGCCGCAACGTGCACCGTCTTGACGACCCCGTCGGCCGCCGCGCGGAGCTCGTTCTCCATCTTCATGGCCTCGACCACGACGATCCCCTGGCCCAGCTCGACGGCGTCTCCTTCGGCGACCAGCACCGCGACGACCTTGCCGGGCATCGACGTGCTGACGACCTCGTCGCCGCCGGCGGCCCCGCCGAACCCGCCCAGCGCCTTCGTTCGTTCGTCGAGCACCCCGGCCTCGTAGACCGTGCCGTAGAGCGTCACCGCCTGGCCCGCCTCGGTCGGCTGCACGTCCAGCTCGAACGCCTCGCCGTCCCGCATCAGGTGCAGCACACCGGACTCCGGGAACGAGGCGTCGACCTCGATCTCGGTGCCGTTGAGGGAGACCGCGTAGCGGCCGTCCCCGAGGTCACGGACGTCGGCTTCCCAGACGTCCTCTCCGATGGTGATTTCCCAGCCCATCAGCTGCGCCCCAACCGCTTGAGGCGGCCCGCCATCGTCCACGAGCTGCCCGCTCCGGGGCCCCCCGCGGGCTCGACCCGGCGCGCGCGCGCCTGCTCGCTTCGGAACGCCGCGAGGGCCGCCGCGACGGCGGCGATCTCCGCCTTGGAGCCGTCGTCCAAACGCAGGTCCTTGCCCAGGTGGCGCTCGATGTAGCCGGTGTCGTAGTCGCCCTCGACGAACGGTCCGTGCCGCATGACCTGGATGAAGAAGGGGATGTTCGTGCGGATGCCGCTGACGACGAGCTCCGACAGCGCCCGCTTCATGCGCTGGATGGCCGCGGGCCGGTCGCGCCCCCAGACCACCAGCTTGGCGAGCATCGGGTCGTAGAAGATCGGAACCTCGTACCCGCCGAACATCGCGCCGTCGACGCGCACCCAGGGTCCTCCGGGGAGCCGCACGCTGTCGATGCGGCCGGGGCAGGGTACGAAGTTGTTGGCCGGATCCTCGGCGCAGATGCGCACCTCGATGGCGTGGCCGTTCTGGCTCAGCTCGTCCTGCGTGAACGGAGCCGGCTCACCCGCCGCCACCGCGATCTGGGCATGCACGAGGTCCACGCCGGTGACCAGCTCCGTGATCGGGTGCTCGACCTGCAGCCGGGTGTTCATCTCCAGGAAGTAGAAGTTGCCGTCGGGCGCCAGCAGGAACTCGACCGTGCCCGCCCCGCGGTAGTCCACGGCCGCGGCCGCCCGCGTCGCCACCTGGGTCATCGCCGCGCGCGTCTCGGGGGTGAGCACCGGGCAGGGCGTCTCTTCCACCAGCTTCTGGTGCCGTCGCTGGACCGAACAGTCACGCTCGAACAGGTGCAGGTGGTGCCCGTGGCCGTCGCTGAAGATCTGCACCTCGACGTGCCGCGGCCGGTCGATGCACTTCTCCACGTAGATCCGGTCGTCGCCGAACGCCGACCCGGCCTCAGAGCGAGCGCCCCGCAGCGCGGACGCCAGCTGGTCGGGGGACTCGACCCGCCGCATGCCCTTGCCGCCGCCGCCGGCGGACGCCTTGATCATGACCGGGTAGCCGATCTCCGCGGCCACGCGGACCGCCTCGTCGTCGTCCGAGAGGGGCTCGGTGGTGCCGGGAACGACCGGGACCCCGGCCGCCAGCATCGCCTGCCGGGCCGAAACCTTGTCCCCCATCACCTGCATGGCTGCGGGGGGGGCGCCGATCCAGGCCATGCCCGCCTCGACCACCTTGCCGGCGAAGACCGCGTTCTCGGCGAGGAAGCCGTAGCCCGGGTGGATCGCCTCGGCCCCGGCCTCGCGCGCGACCTCCAGGATCCGGTCCATGCGGAGGTACGACTCCGCCGACGGCGCCGGTCCGATGCAGTACGCCTCGAACGCCTGGCGGACGTGGAGGGCGTCCCGGTCAGCCTCGCTGAAGACGGCGATGGGGATGATGCCGAGCTCGCGACAAGCGCGAATGACCCGGACCGCGATCTCGCCGCGGTTGGCGATCAGGACCTTGCGAAAAGGGGGTGTCATCTCGCGCGGGATAATACAGAGGTAGATTGGGAGCGATGGTCGAACCGTCCGCCAGCACCACGATGGAGATGCTCCTGCTCAGTTGGGACGCACCGATCCACGTTTTGGTCGTCGACGACAACCCTGCTGACTACGAACTGACGCGCGTCGCAGCTCACGAAGGCGCACGTGATCTCTTCTCCTTCGACTGGGCCGCGGACTACGAGACCGGCCTCGAAGCGATGCTCGAAGCCCGGCACGAGGTCTACCTCGTCGATCACCACATCGGCCATCGCTCGGGCGTCGAGTTGATCCGCGAAGCCAGCGTCCAGGCGGCTCGCCGACGTGCTCGAGGTCGTGCGCGAGGTGCTCCGGTCTTGAACTGGCGCGGACGCGACGTAGGAGTATCCTCGGGGTCCATGCCGATGCTCCGAACGCTGCTGCTGTTGACCGTCTTGACCTCGCCCGCGTGGGCCGGGGACGAAGAGCCTATCCCCGAGGTCCCCGTCGTCGAGGCGGAGATGGATCCGGTCGCCCGCCTCGTGGGTGAGGCCGCGAGCCCGACGATGCCGACGGAGCTCGCCCAGGCCCGGTTCGACGAGATCGTCGCCCGCGGCGCCGGCGCCCTCCCCACGCTTTCGCGCATCTACCGGGACAAGTCGTCCGCCGAACTGGAGATCTGGGTCGCCGCCCGAGCCATGGGCCGCATCGGCGGCGACGGCGCCCGCAACACGCTGGTCGGCGGGCTCGCCTCGCCCCGGATCATCACCCGGCTGGGCGCGGTCTCGGCGCTTGAGCTCATGAAGGACAAGGAGTCCGCGGACGCGCTGGAGAAGGCGCTGTTCGACCGGGCCATGGCCGTGCGCGCCGCGGCTGCAGACGCCCTCGCCGCCATCGGGAGCCGAAAGAGCAGCGTCGCCCTCAGCGAGGCGCTGAACATCCCCGCCAACTTCAAGGACGGCAAGTCCCTGTTCGTACGCCGCCACATCGTGGATGCGCTGGGAACCATCGGGAGCATCGGGGGGCTCGAGGCGCTAGTCGGCACCCTGGAGGACGAGGAGCCCGACATGCGGCTCGCCGCCGTCCACAGCCTGCAGCAGATCACCGGGATGAACTTCCGGGGCGGCGCGGGCCCGGATGCGCCCGTCAGCGCCGACGAGGTTCAGAGCTGGCAGAACTGGTGGTCCAACCGCCGCGTGGGCGAGACCGCCGAGTAGCCCCCGTCAGGGAGTCGGTGGGCCCAGATCCATCAGCGAGTCGTGCAGCGAGAGGGAGTCCGACGGCAGCTGGTCGTCGAGCACGCCGCGCACCGCATCGAGCGCGTCCGCCATCCGGAACGGCTTCGCCAGGAACGCGACCTTCTCGTCCAGCACGCCCGTCGGCGCGATGATGCGCTCCTCGTACCCCGAGATGTACAGCACCCGCAGATCCGGACGGAGCCCGCGGAGGGTGTCGGCGAGCTCCTGCCCGTTCATCTCCGGCATCATCACGTCGGTGATCAAGAGGTGGAGGGGACCGGCGTAGCCGAGCACCCGGTCCACCGCCGCGGGCCCACTGGGCGCAACCAGAACCCGATACCCCCGCGCCTCCAGGACGCGCTTGAGGAGGTCCCGGATCACGGCTTCGTCATCCACCACCAGCAGGGTCTCGGTGGGCTCGACGGGCAGCGGCACCTCCCCCGAACGGACCGAGGAGACCGTGCATCCAGAGGCTGACGGGAGCAGCACCCGCACGACCGTGCCCTCACCGACGGAGGACCGGATCTCGAGATCACCGGCGCACCGGTCGACGATGTCCTGGACGGTCGCCAACCCCAGGCCCAGGGACGCGGGCGAGGAGTGGTCGCCTCCGCCGCCGGTGGTGAAGAACGGCTCCGCCGCCTTGGCCAGCGTGCTCGCGTCCATCCCGCGGCCGTTGTCTTCCACTCGCAGTTCCGCAGCAGCGGAGCCTCGACGGCGCGTCACGACCCGCACGTAGCCGCCCCGTTCGACCGCGTCCCGGCCGTTGGTGACCAGGTTCATGAGGACCTGCTCCAGCTGGGTCGGATCCACCATCACGGGAGGCAGCCCGGGCTCCAGATCTGCCTGCAGAACCGCGTCCTCCCCAACCAGCTTGTTCAGCAGCGGACTGACCGACTCCACCAGGATGTTCAGGTCGGTCGGGCGGGGCGCCACGACCTGCTGGCGGCCGAAGCTGCGGAGCTGGTTGGTGAGCCGCGCCGTGAACGCGAGGTCGCGGATCATCGCGTCCATGTGCCCCTTCGCGGCGGGCACTCCCTCGGTCTCCTCCCGCAGGAGGTCGGCGTGCCCCATCAGCCCGGTCAGCACGTTGCTGAACGTCGTGCGCGATCCCGCCGGCGAGCCGCCCCAGGAGCGAGACCTTCTGGGCCTGCAGCAAGCTCTGCTCCGCGGCCGTCCGCCGGGAGACGTCCCTCACCGAGGCGAGGAGGGCGGGCTCGTCGTGCCAGGTCGTGTGCACCGTGCGGATCTCGAGGGGCACGCCGTAGGGCGCCGCCTCGGTCATCCCCGACTCGGTCAGCGTCACCGGCAGCCGCCCGCCGACCAGCACCGAGCGGTCCTTCGGCGCCCCGAACAGGCCCGCTCCGGCCTGGTTCACCCAGAGCACCCGGCCCTCTTCACAGAGGATGACGAGACCGTCCGCGTTCGCGGCGATCCCCCGGAAGCTCGCCTCGGACTGCCTCAGCTTTGCCGCCTAGTCGTGGAGCACGCCCGTCAGTCGATGCCGCTCGACCGCGTAGAGCACCGCCTTGACCAGCACCCCCGACCCGATCGCGTCTTATTGCACGTAGTCCTGAGCCCCGGACTGAACCGCCTGGACGGCGAGTCGGAGATCGTCCACGCCGGTCAGCACGACCACCGGCGGCGGCGCGGGCACGCTCAGGATGTGTTCGAGCCCCACGAGGCCTTCCGAGTCCGGCAGGCCCAGGTCCAGCACCACCAGGTCGTGATCCTCGAGCCGCTCGAGCGCATCGCCCAGCCGGCCGACCTCGGTCAAGGAGCAATCCACATCATGGGAGGCCAACGCCTCCAGCAGATGGATCTTCACCAACTCGGCCTGAGCCGGGTCGTCCTCGACCAGCAGAATCCTCAAGTGTGCCCTCCCCGACGGTGTCTTCTAGCATGGCGCCCCTCACCGAAGGGACAAGTGCCCGCGCCCCTCACGGATTGGGCGTAGGCAAAAAGCCTACAACTATCACCAACTTGCGCCCAAGCCAGAACGTCCTCGGAATGCTAGGTTCGCGCGGTGGTGCCTCGACTTCTGATCATCGGATCCGCGACCGCCCCCAGCAGTGCGGACGTGGTGCACGCGGCGTCCTCGAGCGACGCCCGGCGCGAGCTGGGGAGCACCCCCTACGACGCCCTCGCCCTCTGCCCCGAGGATGACCCCGAGCTGGTCCGGTGGACCCGCATCGCCCAGCCGAGCGCGGTCCTCCTCGCTCACGGCGCACCTCTGACCCGTGCCGAATTGCTCGCCTGGGGCGTGGACGGCCAGCTCCACGACGAGGCCCTCGAGGCGGTACCGGCGCTCCGCGCCGAACGTCTGCGGCGAAGCCGCCTGGAGCCCGACGCGCCGATTCGGGTCATGCTCGTCGACGACGACCCCGTCGTCCGTGATTCCCTCGCCAGCACCCTGCGGCGACGCGAGTTCGAGGTGCAGACGGCCGAGGACGCCGAGGCCGCGCTCGAGATGATGCGGGACTGGCACGCCCATGTGCTGCTGACGGATCTGAGGATGCCGGGCACCTCGGGCTCCGACCTCCTCGCCTCCGCCGGACGTTGGGATGCCGACCTCGAGCTTGTCGTGCTGACCGGCTTCCCCTCGACCGAGGCGGCCGTGGGAACCCTCCGCGAGGGAGCCTCGGAGTTCCTCACCAAGCCAGCCCTCCCCGAAGAGATCGCGGCGGCCGTCAGCCGGGCCGCGGAACGCCGCCGTGCTCGGCTGCTCGCCCGGGAGCGCGGACCGCAGCTGGAATCCCCCCAGGGCCTCCGCCCGAGCAAGCCGCTGAGCGCGCGCGAGCAGGAAGTGCTTCGGTTCGTCGCCTGGGGCTACTCCAGCCGCGAGGCCGCCGAGAAGCTGGGCATCAGCATCAAGACGGTGCAGACCTACCGCGAACGGTTGGGGCAGAAGCTCGGCAGCACGCGCCGGGCTGACTTCCTGCAGTACGCCATCTCGATCGGGCTGAAGAGCCCGTAGCCGCTAGCTGGGCGAGAGCGGACGTGCGGTGAACCGCACGAGGCAACGGCCGAGACGAATCTGGTCCCCGTTGCGGAGCCGCACGCTGCTGACGCGGCGGCCGTTGACGAAGCTCCCGTTCGTCGAGTTCAAGTCCCGCAGGTAGACCTGCGAAGCGTCGAAGACCTCGATGATCGAGTGCCGGCGGCTGACGTCGCTGTCACGCACCACCAGGTCGGTGTTGAGGCGGCCGATGAGCACCGACTCCTGCGTGTACCGACGGACCGCGCCCTTGTCGGCGCCTTCGAGGATCTCCAGGGTCACCTGCACGGGGGGCGAATCGCCGAGGCCGGCGACGAGCCCATCAGGCGAGTCGTCCAGCACGGAGTCCGACGCCGGGCCGATGCCGCGATCGTCCGTCTCCGGTGGCAGGGACATGCCCGCGTCCATGGCGTCGCGGATCTCTTCGGCCTGCTGCGAGGTGAGGGTGCCGCCGCGCGGAACGTGGGGCAGGGTCAGGTCGCTGTTGTCGCCGCCGGCGAGCAGATCGGGCGGGCCCGAAGCCTCTTCCGAGGGCGCACCGCTGAGCTGGAATCGGAGGTTGGTCTGGCCGACCCGCAAGGCGGTGCTGTTGCGCAGCCGCGCCTCGAGCTTCACCTGCTCGTCGACAAACACCCCGTTGGTGGAGCCGAGATCCATGACGTACCAGCCACCTCGCTCGTACGAGATGATGGCGTGGATCGAGCTGACTTCCTTGTCGCCGATGATGAGATCACCGACCTGACGTCCGATGACAGTCCTCCCCTGTTCCAGGGGGTAGACCTCGCCAGAACGCTCCCCATCGAGGAAGACGAGTTCCGCCCTTGGCTGCAACTAGAGACCCTCCACGCGAGCGACGAGCCTGAAGACTAGCATAGCGTTCGACGTCAGTTTCGCAGCCGGGCCGTCCGCAGGAGGCGTTCGCACAGCTCGGGGAAGTCCACGCCCACCGCAGCCACCGCCATGGGCAGCAAACTGGTGCCCGTCATTCCCGGAATTGTGTTCACTTCCAGAACCTTCGGACCGCCGATTCCGCCGCCCATGATGTCGACCCGACAGCTGTCGGTGCAACCCGTCAGGGCCGCCGAAGTCATCGCGATTTCCTGGCAGCGGGACGCCAGGTCGGGGTCGATGCGGGCAGGCACGTGGTACTCGGTCGCGCCCTTGGTGTACTTCGCCTCGAAGTCGAACCAGCCGTCCACGGGGGCGATCTCGACCACCGGAAGGGCCTTGCCCTGGAGCACGCCCACGGTCAGTTCAGGGCCGGGCACGCACTCCTCGACGAGCACGCGATCGTCCAACTCGAGGCCCGCCTCGATCGCGGCGGCGAGTTCGCTGAGCTCGTGCACGATCGTCACCCCGTAGGAGCTGCCCTCGCGCACCGGTTTGACCACCATCGGCACGTCGAACCCAGGGGTGGGCGCCGGCTGGCCCGCGGAGACCACGAGCCCCTCCGGCACGGGCACGCCGTTGCCGCGGAGCAGCGCCAGGGTGCAGACCTTGTCCATGGTGAGGGCGGCGGAGAAGACCGAAGGACCCGCGTAGGGGATCCCCATCGACTCGAGCAGCCCCTGGATGCAGCCGTCCTCGCCCCACTTGCCGTGGAGCACGGGGAACGCGACGGTCACCGCCTCGGCCCGCAGCTGCTGGTCGATGTCGTAGCCGACGTCGATGTCGACGACGTCGAAGCCGCGGGAGCGCAACGCCTCCGAGACCGCTTTGCCTGACTTGAAGGAGATGCTCCGCTCGGTGCTGAGCCCGCCCATGAGGACGCCGACGCGTCCAAAACTTCGCTGATCCGCCATGTTCAACTTCCGCGTGGGGCCCTCTTCGTGAGCGGCCCGGCCCTCCAGGGGCGGGCCGCTTTTCTACCAGACGCGCGTGAGGGGGGATTGATTCCGTCAGTCCTTCGGGCGGGATAGCGCTCCCGGCGGGGGGCCCTCGGCCGCGCTCAAGCGTCCCGCCTCGGCGGGGTCGTCGGGGGCGAGTTCGAGCCCTCCCGCGGCCGCGGTGATCTGGGACTCCAGGCGCCGGCCGGCGTCGGTGTCGTGCAACGCCTCCGCCGCGATCAGGGCGAGGGCGATCCGGCCCGCCGCCTCCAACTCCTTCAGCAACTCGGCGCCCCGGTCGGGGGCTGCCACGCAGAGCAATTCGATGGCCCGCCGCTGCACCGCGGGAGCTGCATCGTGGGCGGCTCGATGGAGCCGGTCCGGAACCTCGGTCGACGGGAACGTCAGGGCCGCCCCGATCGCTTCCAGCCGCTGCGCGAGGACCGCCGCCAGACCCTCGGCCGGGGCCTCCGCCAGCTCGATCCAGACCCCGCCGCGATCGATGTTGAGCCCGCTCCACCGAAGGCTGAAGGTGACGAGCGTCGCTCGAGCCTCCGGGCTCAGCGCGGCCAGCACCGCGGCTTCGTCTCCGCTGGCGACAAAGCGCTCGTCGAACTCGGCGTCCCCGGTGGCGATCGTCTCGGAGGCGAAGAAGCCGTCCATGCGGGGGCGGAGCTTCAGCGGCCCCCACAGCGCCACGGTCGGCGGCTCCCCCTCGATGCGGACCCGATCCCCCGGCAGGGAGCGGAGGACGACCGACTCGGTGATGGCGCAAGGGGGGTCGGGCTCGGGAAGCGAGCGTTGGAGGTAGCCGCGAACGGCGGTGACGATGGGGTAGCCGGGGACCCACGCGAGGGCGAGGAGGAAGAGCCACCCGCCGCCTACCGGCATCGCGCCGCCGAACCGATCAGCGAGACCGATCAGCAGAACAGGGGGCACCACCCACCCGCCCAGCAGGAGGACGCAGCTCTCGCTGGGGGTCTCGCTCAGCTAGTTGCGGCGGCGTCGGAGGCCGACGAGGCCCAGGAGCAGCAGGCCGAGACCGGCCGACTCACCACCGGCCATGTTCTCCTGGCAGGAGCAGTCGGTGGTCACCGGGTCGGTGTTGGCGTCGGGGCCGCAGTCATCCAGCGTGCCGCTGCCGTCGATTTCGCCGTCGCAGTTGTTGTCGATGGCGTCGGCACAGTCCTCGGCCACGGCGGGGCTGACCCAGCCGTTGGCGTCGTCGCAGTCGCCTTCCTGCTCGGTGAAGCCGTCGCCGTCGTCGTCGAACGCTTCGGTGTTCTCGTCGACGATGCCGTCGCAGTCGTTGTCGAGGCCGTCGGCCTCTTCGGCCTCCTCGGCACCGGGGTGCACGTCCGGATCGGCGTCGTCGCAGTCGCCTTCTTCCTCGGAGAAGCCGTCGCCGTCGTCGTCGGTGGCGTCGCCGCCCTCGTCCACGAGGCCGTCGCAGTCATCGTCCATGCCGTTGTCCTGCTCTTCGTCGGCGGCGGGGTTCACGTCCTCGTTGTTGTCGTTGCAGTCGCCGTCTTCCTCGGAGAAGCCGTCGCCGTCGTCGTCGGTGCCGGGCAGGCCCTCGTCGATGATGCCGTCGCAGTCGTTGTCGAGGCCGTCCTGGATCTCCGGGGCGCCGGGGTGGACCGCCGGGTTCTCCTCGTCGCAGTCGCCGCCCTCGGCGGTGTAGCCGTCCTCGTCTTCGTCGAGGATGCCGCCGTCGACCGTGCCGTCGCAGTCATCGTCGATGCCGTTGTCCATGATCTCTTCGGCGTCGGGGTTGATCTCCGGGTTGGTGTCGTCGCAGTCACCCTCGTTCTCGGCGAGGCCGTCACCGTCCGTGTCGTCGCAGAAGGTGTTCTCGTCGATGTTCCCGTCGCAGTTGTTGTCGACGAAGTCGCAGAACTCGACCGCGGCCGGGTTGATGAACTCGTCGTCGTCGTTGCAGTCGCCGCCGTTCTCGGTGAAGCCGTCGCCGTCGTCGTCCGAGTCCGGGCCGCCCTCGTCCACGAGCCCGTCGCAGTCGTCGTCGATGCCGTTGTCGACGATCTCCGTCGCGCCGGGGTTCACGTCCGGGTTGGCGTCGTCGCAGTCGCCGACCGCCTCGGAGTAGCCGTCGCCGTCGTCGTCGAAGCAGAGGCTGTTGTCGTCGACGATGCCGTTGCAGTCCTGGTCGATCCCGTCGCACACCTCGATGGCGCCGGGGAAGACCGTCGCGTCGGCGTCGTCGCAGTCGCCCGCGTCGCCGGTGAAGCCGTCGCCGTCGAAGTCGACGCAGCCGGTGCCCTCGTCGACCTGGCCGTTGCAGTCATCGTCGTAGCCGTTGCAGACCTCGATCGCGAGGGGGTTCACGGCCGCGTTGTTGTCGTTGCAGTCGGGGCCGCCGGGGCCGCCGTCGTAGCCGTCCAGGTCGATGTCGGTGAGGTCCGCTCCGGAGCAGTCCTCGTCGATGCCGTTGTACGGAATGTCGATCGCGTCGGGGTTGATCAGCGGGTCCGTGTCGTCGCAGTCGTCACCGCCGGCGGCCGCGTCGGAGAAGCCGTCGCCGTCCAGGTCGGTGCTGTCGATGCCGTCGCAGTCCTGATCGATGCCGTCGTACGGGATCTCGGGCGCACCTGGGTAGATCGTCGGATCGAAGTCGTTGCAGTCGTCGCCGCCGACGACCGTGCTGTCGTAGCCGTCGCCGTCCACGTCGACCCAGTCGGAGCCGTCGCAGTCCTGATCGATGGAGTCGTACGGGATCTCGGGGGCGCCGGGGTAGGTCAGCGGGTTCAGGTCGTTGCAGTCGGGGCCACCGACGCAAGCGCAGTCGTAGCCGTCGCCGTCCAGATCCACCAGATCGGAGCCGTTGCAGTCCTGATCGATGGCGTCGTAGGGCACCTCGGGGGCGCCGGGGTAGATGGTCGGGTCGAGGTCGTTGCAGTCACCGCCGCAGGCCGAAACGCCGTCGAAGTCGAGGTCGCTGTCCTCGTCGATGTCGCCGTCGCAGTCGTTGTCGATGCCGTCGCACAGCTCGGGCGCGCCGGGGTAGATGAAGATGACCGTGTCGTCGCAGTCGGAGCACCACGCCCAGCCGTCGCCGTCGCCGTCGAGGCTCGGGTCCTCGTCGATGAGGCCGTTGCAGTCGTTGTCCAGCTCGTCGCAGATCTCGGGAGCACCCGGGTAGACGGTGTCGTTCTCGTCGTCGCAGTCCCCGTCGCAGTTCTCGAAGCCGTCCAGGTCGTTGTCGCCGCAGGGCACCTCGACCTCGAACTCGAACACACCGGCCTCCCAGGCGAGGCAGTCGTAGTTGTTCGACGGCTCCGCAGTGGCCAGCTGCACCGAGGTCATGCCGACGGTGGTGTAGCTCATGACGTTGTAGGTATGGTCGTCCCACATGTTCCCGTCGCCCCACGAGCCGTCGCCGCCGATGTAGACGTCGCCGCTGTCGATCGTGGCGCTGCCGAAGCGGGTGCTGCCGTCCGCCGCGGCTTGGCCGTCACCGACGATGTAGTGGGCCCGGGACACGATCGGGGCGCTGTCGACGGAGAAGCCGGAGAAGGTGATGAGGTCGTAGGTGTTGTCCGACCGGATGTTCCCGTCGTAGATGGTGACGTGGCTCTCGTAGTCGGTGTTCGCGCCCTCGTAGATGACGACGAGCGAGGCGCCCTGGCCGTCCGTGTTGTTGCTGATCCACTGGATGCCGGAGACGGAGTAGGTGCCGTTGCCCGGGTCCGACAAGTACTCGGTGACGTCGGCGCGGTAGCTGCGGTTGTTGCCGCCGTAGCTGCCCCAGCAGGTGTTCGAGTGGGTTCCGATCTCCGTGCCCGTGACCGAGTAGCCGTTGAAGACGGCGGTGTTGTCGCCGCTGCCGCCGATGGTCATCCAGTACAGGATCGCCGTGTTGACGGCGGCGTTCGTGGGGATGCCGGCGATGGTGATGTAGCCCGTCGCGGGTCCGCCGCGGCGCTGGGCGAGTCCGACACCTTCAGTGACCACGCCGCCGCCTTCGACGATCGTGTTCAAGTGCAGACCGAGGGTCCCGTTTCCATCCGCGACCGCCGACGTGGGCAGGAGGAGCAGCGAGGCACAGAGCACAGCAATTCGGGCACAACTTGTCGTCATCGGGGATCTCCGGCCTCGAATCCTAGACGGCCCCCGCGTGCGCGTGAAGGGCTGAATGGGTGCAATAGGGTATCCCCCGGCCAATTCGGTCTAGGGTTCGGCCGTGCGCATCGCCCTGCTGCAGTGTGAGTTGGAGCACCGTCACCAGGCCCCCCACCTGGCCATGTGCCTGTTCGCACGGGACCTGCAAAACGCAGGACATGACGTCCACTGCGGGCTCGTCCACCCCTCCGCGTTGGATGCCGCGGGAGACGCCGCGAGCGGGGTCGATCTGCTCGTCTTGGACTCGATCTTCCCGTTCGCGATGGTCCGCCGGCTGAAGGAGCGAACCGGCGCGACGGTGGTGATCGGCGGACACAACGCGCTGCAGCACGCGCTCCGAGGCCCCGCGGATCTGGCGATCGTCGGGCCGGGACGCCAGGCGATGACGTCGCTGGCCTGGGGAGCCGACCCCGCCCTCATCCCCGGGCTCTGGTGGAAGGACCCCGAGGGCGTGCTGCAGGCGTCCCCGGCGGTGCCTGCGGCGCTCGAGTCCCAACTCCTGCCGTTCGATCCGTTCCTGGATTGGGACTACTACGGCCCCCCGCGGGCTCCCGGATCCAACCTTCGGGTGCCGTCGATCGTGGCCGACTCGGGGTGCGTCTGGAATCGGTCCGCAATCGGCGACGGCGGGCCCTACGCAGGGATCGCACCGCGGCTCCCCGACGTCCGCCTGGGGCCCGAGGCGACGAAGCAGATCCAATCGACGTTCATTGCCCGCGAGGGAGGCTGCACCTTCTGCGCGTTTCGCTACACCCCGCACGAACGCGGGGGGGCCGTCGAGGCGGTGCTCGCGCAGGCGGATGTCCTGATCGAGCGGGGCGCGCGGGGGCTGTCGTTGCAGACGGAGCACCCCCTCCCCATCACCGCGGCGGTGCTGGACGGACTGGCGGGACGGGGGCTGGACGAGCTCCACATCCGCACGATCCCCTGGCTGCTGAACCGGAACGTGGCGCTGCTGGATGAGGCCATCGCGGCGGCGGAGCGGACGGGCATCCGGTTGGTGCTCGCCCAGGTCGGGTTCGAAGCCTTCGACGACGCGACCCTCGGCATCTACCACAAGGGCCTGTCGGGCTCGGAGAATCGGGCGGCGGCGCGGCTGTTGGGGGAGCGCACGGCGGCCCACGACGGCTTCCTCGGGACCGCCGGCCACGGCCTGGTGCCGCTTCACCCCTGGTCCACGCCGGAGGGGCTGCGCACGACGCTGACGGCGTGCCGCGAGGACGCCCCCTGGCTGCTCCCCCAGCTGACCCCGGCCAGTCGGATCGAGCTGTACGACGAGTACTCACCGCTGTTCTGGAAGGCGCAGGACGACGGCCTCGTGCAACCCAACCCCGCGTCCTTCGGTTGGGATTGGACTTGGGCGGATCGCCGCACCGGCGAAGCGGTGGCGGCCTGGGGGGCGATCCTTGAAGCGGCCGTCGCCCCCGAAGCGACCACTGCGGCGGTGGTGCTCGATGGGGTATTGCACGCCCTGGAGCATCAGTCGAACCCCCAAGATCGTCGGAAGCACTACCTCGACATGCGCGACCGCGCCCGACGCACTAAGTTGGATATTCAGGAGTGGAGAGAGCCATGACCCGGCTGTTGATCGCGCTGTTCGTCGCTGGCCTGCTGGCCGGATGCCCATCCGAACCGGAGGAGGAGCGGCCCCCGATCGTCGCCTTCGAGCCGGCCGTGGTGGAGCTCGGCCAATGGACCGTCACCACCGACGGGCTGCCTGAACCGGTCACGGTGCGGCTGGCCAACCGCGGCTTCGGCCGCGTCTCCGTCACCACCGTCGGCATCGCGGACGACAGGATCGTCACGACGCCGTCGGCGGAACTGCCCGCCGAGGTCGAGCCGGGCGCGTGGCTGACCATCACCGTCGCGTACGCCGCGAGCCCGACCGGCCCCGTGGACATCAAGACGACGCTGGACGCGACCGTCCGGGCGGTCGGCGACGCGTTCGACCAGTTCGCCGTGGCGTCCGCGGACGTGCGGGTGATCCTGCTGTGCGACGCCGACGGTGACGGCTACACCGGCGCCGGCTGCGCGGGGCCTGACTGCGACGACGAGGACGTCTTCCACAACCCCGCCTCCGAGGAACTCTGCAACGGGCTCGACGATGACTGCAACGGCGTCGCGGACGCCGACGGGGAGGAAGCCGACGACGACGGCGATGGGCACCTCAGCTGCGCCGAGTGCGACGACGGGGACCCCACCGTGAACCCCGACGCGACCGAGCTGTGCGATGGCGGCGACACGGACTGCAACCCCGCGACCTTCTTCGAGGACGGTGAGATCGACTACGACTCGGACGGCTTCCTCAGCTGCGAGGAGTGCGACGACGAGGACCACGACAACTCCCCCGACGGCACGGAGATCTGCGACGGCCAGGACAACGACTGCGACGGGGAGCTGTCGGACGCGGAGATCGATGGCGACGGCGACGGGCAGAGCGAGTGCGACGGCGACTGCGACGACGCCAACCCGGACCGCAACCCCTTCGCCCCGGAGACCGCGGGCGACGGGCTCGACAGCAACTGCAACGGCAACGACGACGACTAGCGGCGCTCAGCTCCGCGGCTTGGACCGGGGCTCTTCGGCCCGAATCTGGCGACGAAGGCGCCGCGCCTCCTCCGAGGGTCGCGAGTCCAGCTGCTCCCGCAGGACGCGGACCAGGGAGCCGTACTGGTCCATGGCGTCCACCCTGCGCCCGCCCTCCAGCAGGGTGCGGATCAGGCGGAGGTGGATGTCCTCCCGCAGGGGATCGACGGCGACGGCCCGACGCAGCAGGCTGACGTCGCCGCTGTTGCCGTCCAGCGCGCGGCGGTAGCGGTCCAGGCGGAGCAGCACATCGATGCAACGCTCGCGGAAGCGGCTCCGCGGATCAATGGTCCAGACCGCGTCCTCCACCCCTGCGAAGAGGTCACCGCGGTACAGGTCGAGCGCCGCCTGGAGGTGTGCCCTGGCCGCCCTCTCCGAATCGCCCTGGGCCTCCGCGGTGCGCGCCTTCGCGATGGCGTCTCGGAAGCGCCACAGATCGACGGAAGCGCCCGCCGGAAGCGCGAGGGAGTAGCGGTCGTTCTCGCAGACGAGCCAGCTGACCGCGCTCTTGTCCTTGTTCGGGCCCAGGGCCTTGCGGAGGGCATAGACCACGCCATGCAGGCGGTTCTTGGCCGCCTCGGGCTCGACTCCCGGCCAGAGCAGGCGGGCCAACTGCGAGCCCGCCACGGTCCGTCCGGGCTTGAGCACGAGGAGCTGGAGCAGCTCCACCGCCTTGCGGCGTGCAAACGCGGAGCGTGGGAGGGGCTCGCCGTCGAGGTGGACCTCGAAGCTGCCGAAGCAGCGGATCTCGACCGGCGGCTGCACCGCCGCCGGCGGCGGGCCGAGGGCGGGAGGGCGGGGGCCGCGCCAGGCTTCGATGAGCCCCAGCGAGGGGGCGACATAGCGGGTCAGCGGCAGGGGCACGTGATCGGTGTAGGAGAGCCGGGCGATCCCCTGCAGCACGCCCCCCCGCTCCAGCGGCAGGCAGTACCGGACCTTCGCCGGTCCGCAGCGTTCCAGGCATGGCTCCGGCCAGTGGACCGAGTCGCCCTCGAGCACCGCCAGGCCCACCTCGCGGACCGGGGCGCAGTCGGCCAGGGACATGTCCCTGGAGCTCAACGCCAGCCCCCGCGGGCCGACCTCGGCGTTCGACGGCGGGCCGAGCCGGAGCAGGGCCACGTCCGCCGCGGTGAGGGTCCGGAGGCGCTCCCTCAGATCCCCTCGAACGTCCGCGTTCGGCCCGACCCAGGCGGCCGCCGAGGCGAGCAGGGCGCTGCCGACGATGCTCCCCAGGCCGGCCAGCACCCGGCCCACCCGCTCGAAGTCGACGTCGTCTCGCTTCCAGCCGAGGTTGAGCGTGCCGAGCACCCGCCCTGCGGCCCCGATGGGCATCGAGATGAAGGACTTGTACCCCGCCGCTTTCACGCCGGAGCGCAGGAACCGCTCGTCGTTGTCCAGGCAGCTGGTCTGCACCGCGGCGTTGGTCTGCACCGCCAGGCCGGGGTAGCCATCGGCCAGGCTGAACCGGCTGATCTCGGCAAAGGTGGCGGCGTCGCAGCCCCGGTGCAGCGTCAGGAGCAGCTCGAGCCCGTCGGGGCGGAGCAGGAAGCACTCCGCCGAGTCCGCACGGGTGGCGCGCCGCAGCATCTCAAGCACGTCGTCGAGGCTGTCGGCCAGCCTCTGCGGGTCGAGCATCAACGCGGCGCGGCCGATCAACGCTAGGTCGCGTTCGTTTCGGCCGATCCGCCGTCGCGCGACAACGGTTCCGTCCAACCGTTCCTGGCCCGGGGGCATGGCCAGGAGGTTGTTGTCTGCTCGTCCAGACTTCGACACGGGTGCGTAGTGGTGCTTTCGGCTGAGGTTCTGCGGGTGGACTTAGCAAGAACCACGCCCGGAATCAACGGCCCTCGCGTGGGCCGTCGGAAGGGTCTGTCAGCTGCTGGGGGACCGTACCCGGGCCTATTTGCACATCCGGAGTGTGCGATATGGCCCAGCCCGGCGAGCCTTCGATCGGCTCCGACCAGCTTACGCCTCCGTCGACAGTCCGTAGCGCTTGTCGATGCCGATGATGTGCCCGACGAGCCAGGTCTCCAGGAAGATCATGAAGCGGTCCAGCACGTCCGGATCGCCCGAGCCGGCCTCCTCCCGGAGCCCGTGGACCTGCGCCAGGAGCTGCTTGTGCGTCTCCTTGTGCTGGTCGAGGTCGGCGTACCCGATGGACTCCATGTAGACCTCTTCGGCGGCGAAGTGGACCCGCGTGTACTCGATGACACCGTCCATGACCGGCCAGATATCCTCGATGTGGCGACCGCGCTGGATGACCTCGTCCAGGTCGTTGATCAGCCCGATCAGGGTGCGGTGCTGGTCGTCCATGTCGGGCACGCCGACGCTGTACTTCTCCCCCCACTGCATCAGCGGCGCAAGCACGTCGCCGGGCAGGACCCGGGTCTGGTCGGCGTACTGCGACTCGAACCCGACCGGCGCCTGCGTCATCTTCGTCACGACCCGGTGCATCCACACCAGGCAGAACAGCGACAGCACGAACATGAACATCCAGCAGCTGGTCCAGATCCCGGTCCCCTCCAGCAGGTAGCCGAACAGGATCGGGCAGACGAAGCCGCCGAGGCCGCCGAGCACACCGACCATGCCGCCGACGACGCCGACTTCGTTGGGGAAGTAGTCGGGGATGTGCTTGTAGACCGCCGCCTTGCCGATGCCCCAGATGGCGCCGAGCAGGATCGCGAGGCCCGCGAACACCCACACGTTGGCCTGGAAGTAGATGCGGGTGACGCCGCGGGCGAGCAGCTGCTTCCGCTTCACGGCCTCGCCGACCTTCACCATCGGCTCGTGCCAGACGTCCTTGGACGGCAGGATGAGGGTCTCGTCGTCGCCCGTGATCAGGTTCGCGGGCCTCTTGTCGACGGGGTACGAGGTCTCGCCGACGACGATCGCGTCGGGGAGGATCTCCGAGACGACGCCGTCGCCGCGGGCGATCACGCCCTTGCCGGGGGAGACGACCTCCATCTTCGGCACGATCAGCAGGAGGCTGACCAGGACCGAGGTGCCCAGTACGCCGTACATCACCTTGCGAGCACCGAACTTGTCCGACGCCCACCCGCCGAGCGCGCGGATGACGCCCGAAGGGAAGCTGAACGCCGCCGCGAGGGCACCGGCGGTGACCAGGGTGAGGCCGTAGACGCTGACGAAGTACGGGACCAGCCACTGCGAGAAGGCGACGAAGCAGCCGAACACGAGGAAGTAGTACAGGCCGAAGCGCCAGACCCGCATCTGCTTGAGCGGCTTGAGCAGGCCGGCGAGGGTCTTGCTGGAGACCTCCGGCTTCTTGTTCTCCGTGAGCAGGAGGAACAGCACGGCCACCACGACCATCATCACCGCGTAGTAGACGGGGAGCTGGCGCCAGTTCTCGAGGTCGGCCCCGTCGTTGGTCAGCCGGTTCAGGAGGGTCGGAGCGAGGATGGTCGTGCCGGCGGCGCCGGCGTTGCCCGCCCCGAAGATGCCCAGGGCCGTGCCCTGGTTCTTCTGCGGGTACCAGACCGACGTGAACGCGATGCCGATGGCGAAGCTGGCGCCGCACATTCCGAACCCGAAGCTGCACAACGCGAAGGTGAAGAAGGAGTTCGCGTGGGACAGCAGGTACAGCGGGATCGCCGCCAGGAACAGCAGCGACGCGAAGACCGGCTTGCCGCCATAGCGGTCCGTCAGGATGCCGGCGGGCAGCCGGAAGATCGCGCCGGTCAACACCGGGATGCCGAGCAGCCAGCCGATCTCGACCGGACCCCAGTCGAACACCTGGTTGCTCGCCAGGAACGTCACGAGGACGCCGTTGAGCATCCAGCAAGCGAAGCAGACCGTGAACGCGAACGTGTTCACCGTCAGGATTCGATGGGAAGTAGCGGTGGCCTCCTTCAGCATCTTGGTGTGTCTCCAGGGACGCCTCGCCCGATCAGCAGCTGCGGGCGGAGCCCTTTCTCACGTAGAACCACCAGTTCACGACCAGGCAGGTGGCGTAGTAGCCGGCGAAGCCGTACAGCGCGTACTCCGGCGTTCCGTTCTTGATCTGCTGGCCGAAGATCTTGGGGATGAGGTACGCCCCGTAGGCGGCGACCGCGGCCGTCCAGCCGAGCACGGGACCGCGCAGGTCCTTGTCGAACAGCACGCCGATCATGCGGAAGGTCGAGCCGTTGCCGATCCCGGTCATCGCGAAGAGGATGATGAAGAGGATCAAGAAGGGCATGAAGTACTGGGTCGGGTCCTCGGACCGGGCGGCCGCCGCGGTGAACCAGCCCGCGCCGATCGTCGCCGCGACCATCACGATCGTGCTCCAGTGGGTGACCTTCGATCCGCTGTCGATCTTGTCGCTGAGCCAGCCGCCGACGGGCCGGATCAGCGCGCCCACGCCCGCGCCGATCCAGATGTAGGCCGCCGACTTCATCCCGGTCGGGTCGCCGGCGTGCTCGCCCACCCGGATGACGCCGAAGACGTCGTCGATCAGCTTGGGGAAGGCGTTGGCGTAGCCGATGAAGGAGCCGAACGTCATGACGTACAGGTAGGTCATGATCCAGTTGTCCCGCTCGCTGAAGATCGCGAACTGGCCCTGGAGGTTCTTCTTTGTTTCCGCGGGGGTGAGGTACCTCAACAACGCCAGCGTCGTGACGATCGCCACGATGGCCACGAGGAACGTCTTCAGGAGCACCGGGAAGCCGCCCCAGGGGATGATCAACAGCACGATCGCGAGCGCCGCGCCGGCGAAGCCGAGCGTGGTCATCCAGAGGTGCTTGCCCACCGCCACCGGGGTCGGCCCGCAGTGGTGGAAGGGCATGTTGTCCATGAACAGGAACGCGAGGATCGTGCAGGTGATGATGATCGGCACCCACACCAGGCCCGCGTTCTGGACCCACATCTGGGCGGCCGCCCCATCGGCGGCGTAGCTGTACGGGTCGCCGCCCATCGCTCCGAACATCCCGAACGTGATCGCCCACGGGATCAGGAACTGCATGGCGCTGACGCCGAGGTTGCCCAGCCCCGCGTTCAGCCCGAGGGCCAGGCCCTGCATCTTCTTGGGGAAGAAGAAGCTGATGTTGGACATCGACGACGAGAAGGCGCCGCCTCCGGTGCCGGACAGCGCCGCGAGGATGATGAAGACGTAGTAGGGCGTGTCGGGGTTCTGCAGCGCGATCCCGGCGCCCAGGGCGGGCAGGATCAGCAGCAGCGTGGTCATGAACTTCACGTTCCGACCGCCGACGATCGAGATCATGAACGAGTTGACGATTCGGAGGGTGGCGCCGGACAGCCCCGCCACCGCCGGCAGCAGGAACAGGAGCCCTCGGTAGCCGCCGTCGTCGTACGGCTGCCCGTCGTTCATGAAGGTGAAGTTGAAGAGCTCGCCGTCGGTCCCGAAGTGGAGCTTCTGGATGTACTTGGCGACCATGCCCCAGTAGATCCAGACCGCGAACCCCAGGAACAGTTGGGGGATCGACACCCACAGGTTCCGGTTGGCGACCTTCTTGCCCTCGGACTCCCAGAACTGTTCGTCCTCGGGTTCCCAACGGGTCAGGCGGCTGGCGGGGTTCGGACGATCGGTCATCGGTCTGCCTTCATCGCTTCAGCAGCGAGGTGGAGCGTCGATCTCGTCGACCTCGGATGTCTGGATCAGTTGTTCTTGGGCCGCGTCGGGCTCCAGGGGGTCTTCGGATCCCGGATCCGATCCTTGTTCCAGTTCCACATCACCTGCTGGTAGGGCCGGGAGATGTAGTGCAGCGGCGCCACGAAGATGTGCACGAGGCGCGTGAACGGGACCATGAAGAGGATCAGGAACGCGCCGAAGATGTGCAGCTTGATGACCACCGGCAGGGCGAACACCGCGGCGGTCTCGGGGCTGAGCTTGAACAGCGACCACAGGTACGGCGAGAGGTCGGCGGCGAACCACGAGGACCCCCACCGGAAGCCGAGGGCGACCCAGCAGCCCAGGACGACCTGGGCGAGCAGGAGCAGCTCGATGGCGATGTCCATCCTGGTGGTCACGGCCTTGATCCGCTCGTTCGTCAGGCGACGATGGAGCAGGCCCACGAGGCCGACCAGGATGCTCATCCCGAAGGTGACCGCGGTGACCTCGAGGATGATCAGCCGGACCGGCTGACCGTTCCAGGCGAGGATCGCCGCCGGCACGAGGAACGCCAGCAGGTGTCCGCCGAGCACGATGAGCAGTCCGATGTGGAACGGCATCACGCCCCAGAAGAGCTTCTTGCCCTCCAGGAACTGGGACGACAGCGAGCTGACCTTGAAGCCCGTCTGGCGGTACCGGATGGCGGTGCCGATGACGAACGTGATCATCGCCACGTAGGGGAACGCGACGAACATGAAGGTGTTCAGGGTGTTCATGTCAGCTTCCCGATTCCGTAGATCCGTTGTTGGGGCTGGGGCGGGGGGACGGCCGTCGACGGCTTGTGTCCCGCGCCCTTCTCTTCGATGTCGAGCTCACGCCCGATCGACGCGAGGAAGGGGCTGGTCTCCTCGGGCCGGCCCGAGGGGCCGATGCCGAAGTCGTGTCGCACGATGTGCAGCAGCGTGACCAACGCGTTGCGGTAGACGAGGGCTCGGTCCTGCGACGTCGCGATCAGCGTCTTGTTGTACTTCTGGTAGACGGCGTTCCGAGCTTCGGTCTGCTGCTCGCCGAACTCCCGCACCATCTCTTCGAGCGCCGGGTGGAAGATCATCTCGACGAACTCGACCACGATCTCCTCGTCCTTCCAGCGCGCCAACAGGCGCAGGACGTTGGGCAGGTGGTCGGCCAGCTCGCTGCCGCAGTCGATGCCCGCGGCGCGGTGCTCGCGCCGCAGGTTGACCAGCACTTCGGCGCGCTTGTAGTCGTCGCCGAAGGCGATGTAGCCGATGTCCAGCGTCGTGACGGCCTGCACCTGGAACGACCGGGTGAACAACTCCTGCGCCTCGTCCAGCTCGGCGTCGGTCAGGATCGGCCCCCCGTCGCCGGGGAGCAGGTCAGCGAAGGCCTTCAGGGCCGGCTCGGCGTGCTCGTACCGACTCTCGACGTGGGCACGCGCCTCCGCAACCCGCGCCGGAAGGTCCGGTCCGGGGTAGTCGAAGAGCGCCGCGAGGAGCTCGTAGTGGTCCATCGGGATCATGCTCAGCTCCCCCGCTCGGCGGAGCCGTCCTTGAACCCGAAGCCGGTGTTCCCCTTCACGTCGCCGGTGAACTCGAGCATCTCGATCGCCTGCTCGCGGTGGGCGGCGGGCACGACGAACCGGTCGTCGAACTTGGCCAGCGAGGTCAGGTAGTAGATGTCGTCTGCCAGCTCCGCCGTCAGGCCGACGTCGGCCAGGGTCTTGTCGGCCTTGGCGTCGGTGATGTCGCCGACGGTAACGCGGCGGCGGTGGATGCGCACGGCCATCAGCTTCTTGAGCCGATCGATGACCATGGCCTCGTCGCCGTTGCTGAAGAGGCTCGCGAGGTACTTCATCGGCATCCGGGCCTGCTCGATGGTGCCCCAGAGCTCTTCGGTGCTCGTGTCGTACAGCCAGTTGTCCGGCCAGTACTTCGCGATGTCGTGCATCTTCTCGGACTGCGCCGTGTTGTCGACGTCCTTGACCGAGGCCATCACCGGCAGCATCGGCGGCACGTAGAAGAGCATCGGGAGCGTGCGGAACTCCGGGTGCAGCGGCAGCGCCAGACCCCACGTCTTGATGAACTTGTACGTCGGCGAGTACTGCGCGGCGTGGATCGTCGAGTCCGCGATGCCGTTGGCCTTGGCCGAGGCGATCACCTTCTCGTCGAAGGGGTCCTGGATGATGTCCATGTGGTTGTTGACGAGGCTCGCGTCGTCGGACGAGGCGACCTGGTGGATCTTGTCCGCGTCGTACAGGAGCACCCCGAGGTAGCGGATGCGGCCCACGCAGGAGTGCATGCACGCCGGCGCGTAGCCCGCCTCGATGCGGGGGTAGCAGAGGATGCACTTCTCGGACTTGCCGGTGTGCCAGTTGTAGTACGACTTCTTGTACGGGCAGGCCGTCACGCACATGCGCCAGGCGCGGCAGACGGACTGGTTGATCAGGACCACGCCGTCCTCACCGCGCTTGTACAGCGCCCCCGAGGGGCACGACGCGACGCAGGCGGGGTTGAGGCAGTGGTTGCAGATCCGCGGCAGGTAGAAGAAGCACATCCGCTCGAGCTGGAACATCGCCTCCTGCTCGGCCTCGGACAGGTCCTTCATGTTGGGATCTTTGCGCGCGTAGTCGGGCGTGCCCGACCAGTCGTCGTCCCAGTTGGGCCCCATCCGGATGTCCATCGGCTTGCCGGTGATCATCGAGATCGGACGCGCCGTCGGCTGATCGTCGCCGGCCGGCGACTCGATCAGGTCCAGGTAGCGGTAGGTGAACGGCTCGTAGTAGTCGCCGATCTCCGGCATGTGGGGGTTGTGGAAGATGTTCCGCAGCCCCTTCTTCTTGCCGGCTCCCTTGAGGTCGATCCCGTTGGCGTCCTTCTCCCAGCCGCCTTTGTAGATCTCCTGGTCTTCCCACTTGGTGGGGTAGCCCGTGCCAGGCTTGGTCTCCACGTTGTTCCACCACATGTATTCGGCGCCCTTGCGGTCCGTCCAAATGTTCTTGCATGCGATGGAGCAGGTGTGGCAGCCGATGCACTTGTCGAGGTGGAACACCATCGAGACTTGTGAGCGAATGTCCATTTAGGCCTCCAGGGGTCGGTTCGGGGTGGAGGGGGAGGTCATCAGAAGACCACCTTGTCCATGCGCTTGATGATCACGTGAGTGTCGCGCTGCGGAGCGATGGGACCCCAGTAGTTGAAGTGGTAGGCGAACTGGCCGTAGCCGCCTGCCAGGTAGTTCGGCTTCAGGTGGATCCGCGTGAAGCTGTTGTGCCCGCCGGCCCGCTTGTTGCCGCGAACCTGGGACTTCGGGATGCCGACCGTGCGCTCGGGCACGTGGTAGACGATGCAGACCCCCTTGGGGATCCGCGCGCTCACCGTGCACCGGGTGCAGTAGACGCCGTGGTCGTTGTAGACCTCGACCCAGTCGTTGTCCTGGATGCCCATGGCCGCCGCGTCCGGCTCGCTGAGCCAGCAGGGCTCGCAGCCGCGGGACAGCGTCAACATCCGGTGGTTCTCCATGTAGGTGGAGTGGATGTGCCACTTTCCGTGCGGGGTCAGGCAGTTGAGGATCAGCGCCTCGCCGCCCTGCAGCGTCGTCTTGAGGTCACCGTAGGCCTCGGGCTTCGGAGACGGCTTGTAGGTCGGCAGGTTCTCGCCGTACGCGATGTACATCTCGTGGTCGAGGTAGAAGTGCTGCCGGCCCGTGAGGGTCCGCCACGGCACGCGCATGTCGACGTTGTAGGTGTAGGCGCAGTAGGCGCGGCCGTCGTTCATCAGCCCCGACCACAAGGGCGAGGTGTTGTAGCGGCGCGGCTGGGCCTGCAGGTCGGCGTACCGAATGCGGACGTCCTCGCTCCCCTTGCCCAGGTGCACGAGGTCGACGCCGGTCTTGGCTGCGGCGTTCTCGTAGGCCCGGACGTTGAGCTTGCCGTTGGTCAGGGTCGACAAGTGCAGCACCGCGTTGGCGGCGTACTCGTCTTCCTGGATCGACGGGAGCGTCTTGCCGTTGAACTTCCGCACCGGGAAGTGGTTCGACTCGATCATCTCCTCGTAGGCGTCGCCGGCATCGAAGTGGTTGCCGTGGGCGCCCAGGCCGGCGTCGATGATGCGGTCGCCGAGGGTGACGTACTTCTCGTACAGCTGGGTGTAGTCGCGGTCGACGATCGCCAGCTTGTGCATCGTCTTGCCGGGGATCGGCTCGCACTCGCCCAGGTACCAGTCCTGCACGTTCCGCATCGCGATCTCGCCCGGCGAGTCGTGCGCGATGGGAGCGGAGATGATGTCCTTCTTGGGACCGGAGAAGTACTGCAGCGCGGCCCCGGACGTGGCCTTCGCCAGCGTCCTGAAGATGTCCCAGTCCGTCTTCGACTCCCACACCGGCGGGATGGCCGCCGACAGGGGGTGGATGAAGGAGTGGAGGTCCGTGCTGTTGAGGTCCGCCTTCTCGTACCAGGAAGCCGCCGGCAGGACGATGTCGGAGTAGAGCGCCGAGCTGTCCATGCGGAAGTTCAGGTTGACGATCAGGTCCATCTTCCCGCGGGGGGCGACGTCATGCCACTTGACGTCTTCGGGGCGCTGGTCGGAGTCCTCGCCGATCGCGTTGCTGTGGGTGCCCAGGTAGTGCTTGAGGCAGTACTCGTGCCCCTTCATGGAGCCCATGATCGCGTTGCCGCGCCAGATGTACCAAACGCGCGGGAAGCTGGCCTCGGCGTCGGGATCGCTGACGCAGTAGTTCAGCTGCTTCGACTTGAGCTTGTTCAGCACGTACTGCTGGATGGCCCCGTCGTCGCTGGCGCCCTGGCTCTGGGCCTCCTCACAGAGGTCGAGCGTGTTCTGGTCGAACTGCGGGAAGAAGGGCATCCAACCGAGCCGCACGGCCTTGAAGATCGTGTCGGCGGTATGCTTCCGGGTCCAGTCGTTGTCCGGCACGGTGTTGTACCGGCTGAACTGACCGTCGTAGCGGTACTGGCAGGTGTTGATGTAGTGCCAGATGGGCGCCTGCTGGAGCCGCACCGCAGCGTGGTGATCCTTGCCGAAGGCGATCGTGCCCCAGGAGTCCACCGGAGCCAGCTTCTCCTGGCCGACGTAGTGGTTCAGGCCGCCGCCGTTCTTGCCCACGCAGCCCGAGAGCATGAGGGCCATCGCCCCGGCGCGGTACATCAGGTTGGCGTGGTACCAGTGGTTGATACCGGCACCGATGATGATCATGCACTTGCCTTCGGTCGTGTTGGCCGTGGCGGCCCACTCCCGAGCAAACTGCAGCACCGTCTTGGAGTCGACGCCCGTGAAGATCTCCTGCCACGCCGGCGTGTACGCGGCGTCCTTGTCGGTGTAGTCGGTCGGGTACGCGCCCTGAAGGCCGCGGTTGATGCCGTACTGACCCATGATCAGGTCGTAGACCGTCGCCACCGCCACGGGGCCGTGGTTGGTGTCCACCTGCATGACGGGCACGCCGCGGTAGACCGTGGTGTCCAGCCCGAACTCGGTGAAGGCGCACTGCGCGACCTCGGTGCTGCGGTCCAGCAGCGTGAGGACCGGGTCGTACGGCTGATCGTCGACGATGTTCTCGTGGAGCGTGTTCCAGTTGCCGGGCTTGTCGTCCCAGCGCGCTCCCGAGGAGCCCTTCGGCACGACCAGGCGGCCGCTCTCCTGGTCGAGGTTCACGAACTTCCAGTCGCCGTTCGTGATGCCCTCGAACTGGGCGAGGTCGCCAGCGCGGAGCAGGCGGCCGGGCTTGTAGCGGTCGCCGTCCTTCTCGAGCTCGACGAGGAAGGGGCTGTCCGTGTGCTTCTTGACGTAGTCGAGGAAGTACGGGGTCTTGGCCTTGTGGTGGAACTCCGTGAGGATGACGTGCGTGACCGCCATCCAGAAGGCGCCGTCGCTGCCGGCGTGGATCGGGACCCACTGGTCAGCGTACTTGCAGACCTGGCTGAAGTCGGGCGCGAACACGACCGCCTTGGTGCCGTTGTGGCGCGACTCCGCGAAGAAGTGGCAGTCCGGGGTGCGCGTCATGTTCAGACACGCGCCCATGTCCGCGATCATCTTGGAGTTGTACCAATCGGCGCTCTCGCAGACGTCGGTCTGCTCGCCCCAGATCTCGGGGAACGCCGTGGGCAGGTCGCAGTACCAGTCGTAGAAGCTGAGGTTCACTCCGCCGAAGAGCTGGAGGAACCGGCCGCCGGCGGCGTAGCTCAGCATCGACATGGCCGGGATCGGGGAGAAGCCGATGACCCGGTCCGGACCGTAGTCCCGCGCCGTGCGGATGTTCGCCACGGCCATCAGCTCCAGGACCTCGTCCCAGTGGGCGCGCCGAAAGCCGCCCTTGCCGCGGGCCGTCTGGTAGGTCTGCCGCGCCCGCGAGTCGGACTGCAGCGCCTCCCAGGCCTTCATCGGGTCGCCGCCGTTGGACGCCTTCTTCGAGCGCCAGGCATCCAGCAGCGCGCTGCGGATCAGCGGGTACTTGATGCGCAGCGGGCTGTAGAGGTACCAGGAGTAGGAGATGCCGCGCTGGCAGCCCCGGGGCTCGTACGGAGGCAGTGAGTCCTCGAGCAGCGGGTAGTCCAGCTGCTGGGTCTCCCACACGACGATGCCGTCCTTGACGTGGACCTGCCACGAGCAGCCGCCGGTGCAGTTCACACCGTGGGTGCTGCGGACGATCCGGTCGTGCTGGAAGCGGTTCCGATAGAACTCCTCCCACTTGCGGGTCTGCGGGGAGATGATGTCTTTGATCCAACCCATGGCTTATTCCGTTCCTTGGAGCTCTGTGCGCTAGATGGAGTCGACCTGGCGGTCGTAGATGGCCTGGTTGACCGATCCGCGCTTGCGGTTGCCCCAGATCAGCGAGTACAGGAGGAGGAGGAGGACGGTTCCGACCGCGCCGCTGGCCGCGAGCTTGAGGCCCGTGTCCCGCGGGAGGTGGTTGCTCTGCTCGGAGCTGACCTGCTCGAGGAAGCTGACCAGGGCGACCACCTCGGCCTCCTCGAGGGAGCGGTCCTCGTAGGCGGCCTGCATGACCGGGAAGGGCGGGCTCCCCAGGATCGCGCGGACGCCGTTGCCGCCGAGGCGACCGAACACCGTCGTCAGCTCGCGGGCGAGGATGCCGCCGCCGATGATCGCGTCGTTGGTGACGTCGTGGCAGGAGATGCACGACGGTCCGCCGTGGGCGAGCCGCGTCTCGCCGGTGAACAGATCCTGTCCAAGCTGGATCTGCTCGGGGGTCGCGGGCGGCTCGACGGGAGCCGGCGTGGGCTCCGGGGCCGCCTCTCCGCCGCCCCCGTCCGCCGCGGGGGGAGCCCCCGAGGCCTGGACGTAGCCCAGGATCGCGTCGACCTGGACCGCCGTCAGCGGCTGATCCGGCATCGGGATGTTGTTGTACTCGGCGAACAGCTCGACCGCCGTGGGGTCACCGTCCTTCACCATCTTCTGCGAAGCCGGAATGAACTGGTGCAGCCACTCCTTGGTCCGCCGCTCCGTGACCCCCTGGAGGTCCGGTCCGACGAGGCGGCCGCCGCCAATGCTGTGGCACGCGGCGCAGGTTGTCTTGAAGAGCTTCTCTCCGTCCTGGGCTGCGGCTGCCCGGGGCAGCAGCAGTCCGCCGATCGCGATCGCGAGGGCGACGGCTCCGACGGGGAGGGTCAAGAGGGTGGCGGTATTTCGACGCATGGCCTGCCTTCTCCCGGCCGCGCACAAGGTCGTACGCGGTTGTCGCGGGAGGTATAGGGGAGGCCGCTTACAGCCCACTTACGGGACCCGACTTTGTTCGGCAGCGGCTCGTCTTTCGCACGAGGAGGCCGCTATGGTTCGTCGACTGGAGGTGTCGTCTGTCCGCCGAGCTGCCCCTGCATGCCGCGCTCGTGCACGTCCCCCTGGGGGGGGCGCTGCTGATGCCGCTGGTGGCGGCGATCCTTCTGGCCACCCCGCGAGAGGACCGACGGACCTGGGCGGCCGCCTGCCTGCTCCAGGGGGCGATCCTGCTCGGAGGCCTGATCGCGGCGGCCGCCGGCGAGGACGATGGCCTGGCGATCCAGTTCCTCGTCGACGCCGAGGTGATCGCCGCGCACGAGACGGCCGCCCACTGGTTCCTGGCCGCCGCCGCCGCGACCCTCGTCGCGTTCGGTGTCGGCTTCGCGGGGCGCGAAATGGTCCGTCGGCGACGGGCGGCGGCGGCGGCCCTGCTGCTGGGCCTGCTCACGGCGGGGCTGGGGGCACGGGCCGGGCACCTGGGCGGTCAGCTCGTCTTCGAGCATGGCGCCGTCGAAGCCCACCAGCAGGGGAGCCCCCCCCCGGGCGGCTGATCGGGGTTGTCGTCCTCCCCCCGGTGTGCGATTAGTGCGCGCCTGCAGCCCACCTGAGGGCTCGAATCGAGGTCCCTGATGACGAACACTGCCAAGAGGTACGAGCTGGTCGAGGCCGCGTGCGCGTTCTGGTTCGGCGCCGACAAACGCATGCGGAGCCCGTTCCCGGAGGCCATCCGGCCCGAGCTCAAGGAGAACGCGCAGCGCGAGTACGTGCTGTGGCTGCGCAACCTGACCGAGACGGACAAGTCGGAGGTCGAGGACGAGGAGCTCGCCGGCGTCTTCGAGCAGCTGCTCTTCCGCGAAGCGCTCAAGCTCGTCGGCGAGGCCGACACCGACCTGCTGCTGACGATCCACTACCCCTTCATGCCGCGCCTCGGCGACCTGGTCGAGAACGACGAGCACGGCCCCAGCCGGGTGGTCAAACGGGAGCTCAAGCAGGGCGAAGAGGCCCGGCTCGAGATGATCCTGTTCTTGGAGACGGAGGCGACGAACGAGGCCTGGGAGACGGAGTTCGCGATCCAGGCCTGATCGGGTCGCGCCGGGTCAGCCCAGCTCGGCTTCCAGGTGCGCCAGGTCCTCGGCGGTCAGGAGCTTGTGGGCGAGCGAGAAGAGGACCTCGTCCTCCCGGAACATGTGCAGCCGCAGCAACTCCACCAGCGCCTTGCCCTGGCGGATCCCCGCCTCGATCACCATGCGCTGAGAGGCCCGGTCCGGCAGGCGCCCGGCGATGCCGAAGAAGTTGAGCATCACCGCCGAGAGCTGCACGACGTGCAGGTGGTCGGCGCGCAGCACGTCGATCCCGGTCACCGCCTCGGGGGTCTGGCTGTGCTCTCCGGCCTCCTTGAGGCGGAGCGCCATCAGCGGGAAGAGCACCTCTTCTTCGCGCCGGTTGTGCGGCAGCACCTCGTTCTCGACGCACTGGAAGAAGACGCCCAGCGCCTCGTCGGCCGCGTTGCTCGGCCCCCGCTCCAGGACGTGGTTCAGCACCTGCTCCACGGTGTCCAGCTGCTTGATGAACGCCTCGTGCTCGAGCCGGAAAGCCCGGAGCACGGGGTGGAGCTCCTCGGTGGGCACGGACAGGTCCTGCCCGGGAGGCGCGTACGGGTCGGGGGGGTTGAACGGCGACACGTCGTCAGTCGGGCAACCGTTCTCTTTTTTCGCTTCTTCTCGGGCCTTCCGGCCGAGTTGGACCAGCTCCATGGGGGCTCCTCTCGAGGTGACCTGGGTCGCGGATTCCGGCGGGAGTGTAATGGAGTCGATGCCATGCGTGTTGAATCCCGTCATCCCAACCTGGCATTGGGGCTGTTCGGGGTGAACCAGGCATTGGGGCTGTTCGGGGTGAACCAGGCATGCCACTGTCCGGCCCTGTCCCCCTCCCGGAGCATCGAATGACCCGTCTTTGGCTCGCCCTGACCTCACTCCTCCTCCTCGTCGCCTCCCCGGCGATGGCGGGAGAGACGACCGACGAACCAGCGGCCGAGACCGACGACAAGCCAGCGGCCGAGACCGACGACGAGCCAGCGGCCGAGACCGACGACGAGCCAGCGGCCGAGACCGACGACGAGCCAGCGGCCGAGACGGTCGACGAACCGGTCGATGCGCCAGCGGATCCGCCGGCCGACGGCCCGGCTGAGGCGACGAAGGCGCCGGAGGTGGCCGCGCACGAAGGTCCGAAGCTCACGTTCGCCGTCTCCGCGCAGGAGCGGGCCCGCTTCGACTACAAGCCGGACTTCGACTTCGACGGCGACGCCAGCGGCACCTGGTCCATCGGGAACCGGGCCCGGGTCGGCCTCCGGGTCAGCTACGGCGCGGTCGGCGCGTTCATCCAGATCCAGGACGTGCGCAGGTGGGGGTCGGAGTACAACCCCGCCACCCTGGGCGAAGGCACGCTGTTCGACTGGGCCGCCGACGGGCTGGACGTCCACCAGGCGTACGGCGAGGTCAACGCCCGCTGCAACGTGGTCCTCCGCATCGGCCGCCAGGAGATCAACTGGCACGGCCAGCGCTTGATCGGGGCGGTCGGCTGGACCCACCAGGCCCGCTCGTTCGACGCCGCCCGCCTCGTCTACAGCGGCGAGAAGGCCGGCGCCGAGGTGCTGTACGCCCTCCTCCTCGATCGCCCCACCTCCGGCGCCACCGACACCAGCCCGCGAGGGGACGACCAGCACCTCCTCGGCCTCCGCGGCGGCCCCCGCTTCGGAGATCCCCTCGCCCTCGACGGCCTCGCCATCATCCGGTTCGACAAGGCCAACCAGGAGACGCTGGCGACCTTCGGGGGGCACGCCAAGGGCAAGGTCGGGATCTTCGGCTACGAGGTCGAGGGCTACGGCCAGGCCGGAGAGCGCACCGGCGTCGACATCGCCGCGTTCCTGATCGGGGTTCGAGCCGGGGTGACCATCCCCGAGGCGGCGAAGCTCCACCTCGGGGGCGGCGTGGACATCGTCTCGGGTGACGCCGACCCCGCCGACGGCGTCATCCGCACGTTCGACACGCTGTACGCCACCAACCACAAGTTCTACGGCCACATCGACCGCTACCTCGCCCTGCCGGTCCACACCGGCAGCCAGGGCTTGATCGACGGCATCGTCAACATCGGGCTGGCGCCGCACCCCAAGGTCGGGTTCAAGGCCGATCTGCACGTGTTCGCCGCGGCCAACCCCCTCGACGGCGTGGATCCCTTCCACGGCGTGGAGATCGACCTGAACACGCACTGGAAGCCGTTCAAGCCGTTCAAGGTGGCGGCCGGAGTCTGGACCTACATCCCGGGCGCGTTCCACGGCGAGGACCTCAAGGGTGAGGTCGGCGGGTACCTGATGACGGACTTCAACTTCAAGTAGCGAGGTTCGGGGGCCCTACTCGCCCTTCTTGACCGCCGACCAGCCGAACTCGGCGTTCGCGTCGATCCGCAGCCGCCCCTTCGTCATCGCCCCCCCGATGTGGATGGGGAGCTGCATCAGCACCGTCTCCCGGTGCTTGCCGAACAGCCGCGTCGCGACCGCGTCCGACAGCGCCACCCCGAGCGTCTCGAAGGGCAGCCTCAACCGGCACCCCGAGCGCCACCGGGAGCAGCCCCAGGCCGCCTTGCCGGCGATGACGTAGCCCGGCTCGATCTCCGCCCGGTCGATGCACAGGGGGCAGTCGTGGCGTCGGCCGAAGGCGAACGGCGGGCCCCCCCAGGGCGGCTCGTCCGGGGGCTCGTTCTCGGGCCTGGTGAAGTCGATCTCCACCCGGCCTCCGTCCAGCACGAGCGCCGCCTTGAAGACCGCCCCGCTGCTCTGTCGGAAGCCGTGGAGGCGGGGGGTCCGGCCGTCGCGGAGCAGCGCCTCGATGTCGACGGGGCGGAGATCGCGGCTGGCGATCGCCGCGTGGACCCCGAAGCGGCACTCCGTACAGGCGTACCGCTCGCCGTTGAACCGGACCGGCTTGCCGCACAGGGGGCAGGGTCCGAGCGTGCCCGCGGCGGTGCGGGGGTCGACGCGCTCGACGATGACCCGCTGCCCGTTCCAGCGTAGACGCCCTCCGAACGGCGCCCCGTCGCGGGTCGAGAAGCCCTCCAGGTACCCCGTCGCCCCCGCCGTCAGCAGCGCCGTCACGTCCTCGGCGGTCGAGGGACGGCCGCTCATGTCGGCGAACACCACGAACGGGCACTCCCGCCCGGTGTCGCAGGAGAAGACCTTGCCGCGCGGCCGCACCGGCCTGCCGCAGGCGGGGCAGTCGCCAAGGGCGTCGGGCTCGGGGAAATGGAACTTCACGTCGCCGGATTCGTCGATCACGAGCCCCGCGGTGAAGTCCTTGCCCTCGCGGCTCTTCCACCCTTTCACCGCGGCGGTGGGCCCCGACAGCAGGCTCCTGGCCATGCGCTTGCTGACGTCGCGGCGGGCGATCGACTTGCGGATGACGACCGTGCAGCCGCCGCAGCGCCACGCCCGCGGGCCTTCCCGGACCTCGCCGGAGCACTTCGGGCAGGTCCCGAGCAGGGCGCCGTCGGCCACGATCCGGGGCGTCAGGTGCTCCCGCACCGCGTCGTCCACGGTCACCGCGAGCAGCTGGGCGACGACCTCGTCGGTGAAGCCGCGGATGTCGGCCATGAACGCGTCGCGCTCCCCTTCCCCCTCGGCCATCGCGGCGAGCCGCGCCTCCCACTCACCGGTGAGCTTCGGGGAGGTCAGCTCCGCGACCGGAAGCGAGTCGATGAGCGCGCGCCCCTGGGGGCTGGGCACGAGGTCGCGCTTCTGGCGGGTGACGAAGCCGCGACGCAGCAGCGTCTCGATGATCGCCGCGCGCGTGGCCGGCGTACCGAGGCCGCTGCGCTTCATGGCGCGCTTCAACTCCGCGTCGTCCAGCCCCTCGCCGGCCCGCTCCATTGCCCCCAGCAGCGTCGCTTCGTTGTAGCGGCGGGGGGGCCGGGTCTGGCTCTTCTTGGCCTCGACCTTCTCGACCGTGGTGGCATCGTCCACCTCGACCGGCGGGAGGAGCACCTCCGGCTTGGCCTTCTTGGCCGCCGCGGGGGGATCGATCGCCTGCCAGCCGGGGGCCAGACGGGTGCGCCCCTTGGCCGTGAACAGGTCCTCGCCGATGGCGGTGTCGACCTTCGCGTTGGCGAAGACCGCGTCGTCGTGGAACACCGACAGGAAACGGCGGGCGACCAGGTCGAAGACCCTCTTCTCGTCCACCGACAGCCCCGCGGACCGGGGATCGACGCCAGTGGGGATGATCGCGTGGTGGTCCGAGACCTCCTTGTCGTCGATCACTCGCTTGCCGAGCCTCACCGGCCACTTCGCCTGCACGTGCTGCGAGGCCTGGGCGTAGGGACCGAAGTCGAGCCGATCCACCAGCGTCTTGAGCCCCTTGCGCTGATCGCCGGACAGGTGCCGGCTGTCGGTCCGCGGGTACGTCATCACCTTGTGCTTCTCGTACAGCGCCTGGGCGGTATCGAGGGTCTTCTTGGCGGAGAACCGGAAGCGCTTGTTGGCCTCCTTCTGCAGCGCCGTCAGGTCGTACAGCAGCGGGTGCTTTTCGCGGGACTCCTTGCGCTCGACCCGGGCGACGGCGCCGGACTGCCCCTCGACGCGGGCGAGGATGGCGTCGGCCTCCGCCTTCGTGGCGAGGCGGTCCAGCGGGGGAGCGTCCTTGGCGGGCTTGCCGGGGCGCGTCCACAGCGCCTTCCACTCCCCCTTGTCGGCCTTCAGCTGCACCTGGACCTGGAAGAACGTCTCCGGCTCGAACGCGTCGATCTCGGCCTCGCGGCGGGTCAGCAGGGCCAGGGTCGGGGTCTGCACGCGACCCACCGACAGCAGGGTCGAGTCGCCGCCGGTCCGCAGCGCCAGGGTCATCGCGCGGGTCGCGTTGAGGCCGACGAGCCAGTCCGCCTCCGACCGGCAGCGCGCCGCCGCCTCCAGGTTGTCCATCTCGGGGCCGGGGCGGAGGGCGTCGAAGCCGTCGCCGATCGCCTCGGCCGTCATGGACGAGATCCAAAGCCGCTGCACGGGCGCCTTGCAGCCGGCGAGCCGGTAGACGTTGGAGAAGATCAGCTCCCCCTCGCGCCCCGCATCGCAGGCGTTGACGACCTCGCCCAGTTCCTTGTCGCGAAGCAGCCCCCGCACGATCTTCCACTGGTCGGCGACGTCCTGGCGGGCGGCGAGCTTGAACTCGTCCGGGAGCATCGGCAGCAGCTCGGGACGCCACGAACGCCACGCGTCGTCGTAGGCCTTGGGCTCGGCGAGTTCCACGAGGTGGCCGACGCACCAGCTGATCCGGGTGTCCCCGTTGCCGATCCAGCCCTTGCCGCCCCCGTTGATCTTGAGGACGCGGGCGATGTCGCGGGCGACGGACGGCTTCTCGGCGAGCACGAGTCGAAACGGCACGACGGGTGACTACCGGATCGGGGCGCTGGGATCCACCTCGGAACCGGGCGGCGACCCCGGCCGCTACCATGCAGCGGCATGAACTCGCCCCTCGCTGAACGGATCCCGCTCGCGCTGCTGTGCCTGCTGCTCGCAGCGGGGTGCGTCGATCGGGGGGCCGGCGCCGCGAACAGCGATGACGACGACGCAACCGCGAACAGCGATGACGACGACAGTTCCGTCATCGGTGTTGGCAACGACGACGACTCCGCCGATGACGACGACTCCGCCGATGACGACGACTCCGCCGATGACGACGACTCCGATGACGACGACGACTCCGTCGAGTTCACGACCGACTGCCCCGCGGTCCAGGTCCGGGTCGGCATCAGCAGCCAGGCCTGCGCCTTGATGGCCGACGGCGCGGTGCGCTGCTGGGGCCTGGGGGGGCGGCAGTCGTACGGCGCGGGGGAGACCGCCGCCGGCTGGATCGGCGACGACGAGACGCCGTACGCCTTCTACGCCGACGAGCTGGGGACCAACGGCGACGTCGACCTCGGCACCTCCGAGCCGGTCGTCGACCTGCGGCTCGGGGGCGCCTGGTACGGCGCCCTCCTGGGGGACGGGACCCTCCGGATCTGGGGCGTGGGCGTAGGGCTCGGGACGAACGACTCCATCGGCTCGGACACGACCCCGGCCGACTACTTCGCCGGCCTCCCCGGAGGCGGCGTAGTCGACGCCGGGGGCACGGTGCGGGCCTACCGCAACCAGGGCGGACACGGCTGCGCCCTGCTGTCCGGTGGGCAGGTGCGCTGCTGGGGCACCATGGACGGCGGCTTCAGCTACGCGGACTTCTACGACGACTCCGAGTGCGTCGGGAACCAGGGTGGCGACCCGAGCCTCTGCACCATCGGCGACGAACCCGGCGAGATGCCGCCCCCGCCCGTCGAACTCGGAACCACCGCCGATCTGCTCTCGACCGGCTGGGGTCACACGTGCGTGCGCACCCCCACCGGGGCGGTCCGCTGCTGGGGCAACTGCGCGGTCTGGAACTGCGGCTACGGCGAGCCGCCCGACCCCTACGGCTCCCTCGGCGGCTCGGAGCTGCCGAACGACTTCTACGTGACACTCGACGGCCAGGGCGATCTCGACCTCGGCCCCGGCGCCATCGTCGAGATGGAGGGCGGGGTGAACTTCCACTGCGCCCGCTTCGACAACGGCGCGATCCGGTGCTGGGGCATGAACACCAACGGCTGGCTCGGCTACGGCCACACCGCGACGATCGGCGCGAACGAGTCCCCCGGCACCACTTGGGCGGCGTATCCGGACGGCGGCGCCCTCGATCTGGGCGGCGCGGTGGCGACGCAGCTGGCCGTCGGCGACCGCCACGCCTGCATCCTCACCGACACCGGCGGGGTCCGCTGCTGGGGCTGGAACGACGCCGGCCGCCTCGGCTACGGCCACGAGGACTCCATCGGCGACAACGAGACCCCCGGCGCCTACTACGCGACCCTCCCCGACGGCGGCGACGTGCCCCTGGACGGCCCCGCCGTTCACGTCTCCGCGGGCGGTTCGAACACCTGCGCGGTGCTCGCCACGGGCCACGTCCAGTGCTGGGGGAACGGCCGCCACGGCCTCCAGGGCAACGGCGCCTGCGCGGCGTTCGACCCGCCCTCGGATGCCTGCGACATGGGCGATGAGCCCGGCGAGATGCCGCCGGTCCCGGTCGCCCTCTGCGCCCCCTGAAGGTGCTAGAGAGGGAGCCGATGGGGCGCACGAGCTACCACCACGGCGATCTCCGCGCGGCCCTGATCGCGGGCGCGGTGGAACTGGTCCGCGAGCAGGGCCTCGAGGGCTGGACGCTCCGCGGGGTCGCCCGCAAGGTCGGCGTCAGCCACGCCGCGCCGTACCACCACTTCAAGGACGTCGAGGGGCTGCTGGGCGCGGTCACCGCGTTGGGGTTCGACCGAATGACGGAGGCGCTGTCCGCGGCTGCGGGCGCGGCGCCCCCGGAGCCCCGCGCCCGCCTCGCCGCCCTGGGGCGTGCCTACCTCGCTTTCGGGGCCGCCAACCCGGGCCTGTACCAGGTGATGTTCCGGGAGGTCCGGTCCGAGGATCAGGGCAGCCCCGAAGGACGCGACGCCGGCAGCAGGACCCTGCATCTGTTCGTCGCCGAAGCCGCCGACGCCCTCCCCGACGCGCCCGATCCGATCGCCGTGGTGCTCCCCGCGTGGGCGACGCTGCACGGCTTCGTCTCGCTCGCGGTGCTCGGTCCCCTGCCCCGCATGGGCCTGGTAGAGGCGCCCGAGGAGCAGATCAGGGAGTCGATGGTGGAGGCGGCTCTTCGGACGATGGGGCTGTAGGCGGCGCGACGCCGAGCAACCGGAGCAGCCGGCGGCCGCTCACCCCCGGACGGTAGCGGCCCCTCAGTCGTCCAGGGCCCAGAGCAGGTCCCGCCGCAGGTCGGACAGGTGCTCGAGGCCGACGGACATCCGGATCATCCCGGACGTCACCCCGAAGGTCTCCAGCAGCGGCGGCGGCACGTCCGCGTGGGTCATGCTCATGGGGTGCTCGACTAGGCTCTCGGTGCCGCCCAGCGACACCGCCAGCCGGAACACCTCGAAGCGATCGAGCACGCGGAACGCCTCCTCCTCCCCCCCATCCACCTCGAAGGCGATCAACGAACCGGAGCCCGTGCACTGCCGCTTCCAGAGGGCCCGCTCGGGGCTCCCCTCCTCCAGCAGCGTGGGGAAGTGCACCGCCCTCACGCGCGGGTGATCGTTGAGCAGCTCGGCTAGCGCGGTGGCGCTCTTGGCCTGCCGGCGCATGCGGATGGACAGCGTCTCCAGCGAGCGCTGCAGCAGCCAGCCCACGAACGGGTTGGGCATCGTGCCCAGGATCGTGCGGTACACGCCGATCGCGCCGACTACGTCCTCGGCCCCGGTCACGACCCCGGCGACGAGATCGGAGTGGCCCCCGATGAACTTGGTGGCCGAGTAGATGACGAGGTCGGCCCCGAAGTCGGCGGGCCGCTGAAAGACCGGCCCCAGGAACGTGTTGTCGACCGCCGTGATGACCCGCCGGGCAGGGTCCCGTCCCTCGGAGAGCTGGTTCGCGACCTCCGCCACGGAGGCCAGGTCGACCATCGCGTTGCTCGGGTTCGCGGGCGACTCGACGTACAGCATCCGCACCCGCTCGGCCCCGACCTCGGCCGCCGCCTTCGCCATCCCTTCGGCTGTATCCAGCCCCGCCACGATGGCGCGGTACTCGATGCCCAGGGTCGGGAGGATGTGCTCCAGCAGGTAGTGGGTGCCGCCATAGACCGGCGCCGTGGACAGCACCACGTCGCCGGGGCGCAGCAGGGCCAACATCGAGGTCGAGATCGCCGCCATCCCCGAGGAGAAGACGAGCCCCTTGGCGGTGCGGTCCCAGGCCGCCATCCGCTCCTCGAACATCTGCAGGTTCGGGTTGTTGATCCGGCTGTAGATCAGCCCCGGGGTCTCATCCGGCCTCCGCTGGTCGAGGCCGTAGGCGAGCTCGAAGAAGCGCTTGCCGTCGGCGGCGCTTTCGAACTGGAAGGTGGAGGTGAGGAACACCGGCGGCTTGACGGCCCCCTCGGAACGGGACGGGTCGTAGCCGTACCCCAGGGCCAGGGTCTCCGGGTTGAACTCTCGATCGGTGCTGCTGTGGTGGCGGTCCATGCCCGCAGCATGGCTTCGGGGGTCGAGGACGACCTGAGGGATCCGAGGATCTAGCCGGAGGAGACCTTCGCGCGCATGCGCGGGCTGACTACGGACTCGGCGACGAAGTCCTCGTTGCTGAGGTACGTGTCGTCCAGGACGAGGCCCTTGTGGATGCAGGCGCGCTTGCCGACGTTGACGCCCCGGCCGATCACGGTCGGACCGCGCATGAGCACGCCGTCGTCGATCTCGCTGTTGGCGCCGACGATCACCGGACCGCCGGTGGGATCCACCTTGATGTCCCCGACACGGGCTCCGTCGGCGATCCAGAGGTTGGCGCGGACCTGGCGCAGACCGCGGGACTGCAACATGCGGTCGTTGCCCATGCGGAGGGAGCCGAGGTTGGCCTGGAACAGGGCGTAGGCGTTGTTCACCTCGACGATCGGCGCACACGGGTCGAAGTGGCCGACGGGGATGCCCTTGCGGCGGGCCATGCGCGGGATCTCCGCCAGCGGGCGCTGCAGGGTGGCGTTGGCCATCACGCGGGTGCCGATGGCGGACAGGAGCACGAGCGCGGGCGGACCGAAGGCGTACTGCCCCGGGCCGAACACGGCCGAGCCCTTCACGAACGTGACGCCCCGCTTCTTGGCGTGGTGGTCCGCGGCGATGGCGCGCAGATCCGGCAGCGGGTGCAGGTTCGGGCGGAGCATCAGCACCGCTTCGGTGCGGCGGTGCGAACTGACGATCCGGGCGAGCGCACGCTCCACGGTCACGGCGGTGTTGAGGTCGAAGTCGACCACGGTCGCGGCGAGGTCGTAGTCCTCCGCCGGGTTCCGCCCGGTGACCAACGTCACGTCGCCGAGGTCGTGATGGCGGAGCCACTGCAGCGTCAGTCGCAGGAGGCTTCGATGGACCACGGGAAGCAAGAACGCCGGCGTCTCCGTCGCGAACGGGTAGCGATGGTGCTCGTAGTGAGCGTCGAGGAGAAGTACGTGCAAGCGGGGCGGGTCCTCTCTACAGAATGAACACCATCGGCAACTTCGTCACTTTCTTTTGGAAGATGTGTAGTATCCGCCACCCCTGACTGAACGGTCATTCACCGAGGAATTCCCCCGATGACGAGACGAATCGAAAAGGTGGCGGTGCTGGGCGCTGGCGTGATGGGGAGTGGCATCGCCGCTCACCTCGCCAACGCGGGCATCCCGTCGCTGCTGTTTGACCTCGAGCGGCCCACCGCGGCCCTCAAGGCTCTTGCCAAGACCAAGCCTGCGCCGCTGTTCCACAAGGATCTGGCGCACCTGATCGAGCCCTGCACCTTCGGCGACGACATCGCCCGCCTCGGCGAGGTGGACTGGGTCATCGAAGCCGTGACCGAGCGGCTCGACATCAAGCGCAAGGTCTTCGCGCAGGTCCGCACCAACGCGAAGCCGACGGCGCTCATCACCTCCAACACCTCCGGCATCCCCATCGCGGACATGACCGAGGGCACGGACGAGAGCTTCCGCAAGCGCTTCTTCGTGACGCACTTCTTCAACCCGGTCCGCTACATGAAGCTCCTGGAGCTGGTGTCCGGCCCGGAGACGGACCCCGAGGCGTTCCAGTTCCTCGCGGAGTTCGGCGAGCGTCGCCTGGGCAAGGGCATCGTGGTCGGCAAGGACACGCCGAACTTCGTCGCCAACCGCATCGGCACGTTCGGGATGATGGCGCTGCTCCACAAGATCGTGGACGCCGGCTTCAACGTCACCGACATCGACAGCGTCTTCGGCAAGCCCCTGGGCCGGCCGAAGTCGGCCGTCTTCCGGACCGCGGACCTGGTCGGTCTCGACACGCTCGCGCACGTCGCGGCCAACTGCTTCGAGAACCTCACCGAGGATCCCAACCGGGACGTGTTCAAGCTTCCGGCGTTCCTGACGCAGCTCATCGAGCGCGGCGACCTGGGCGGCAAGACCGGCGCGGGCTTCTACAAGAAGACCCGTGTCGACGGGAAGAAGGCGATCCTCGCCCTCAACCTCGAGACGATGGAGTACGAGGCGCAGAGCAAGACGAAGTTCGCTTCGATCGGCGCCACCCGGAACATCGAGGATCCCGCCGAGCGGACCAAGCAGTTCCTCGCGCACGGCGACGAGGCGAGCAACCTCGCCTGGGCCGCCACCGCGGACACGCTGCTGTACTCCGCCGAGCTGCTCGGTGAGATCGCCGACGACGTGGTCTCGGTCGACAACGCCCTGAAGTGGGGCTTCGGCTGGGACGCCGGTCCGTTCGAGACCTGGGACGCCATCGGGCTGACCGAGTCGGTCGCGCGCATGGAGGCCGAGGGCCGCACCATCCCCGCGATCGTCCGCGACGCCATCAAGGCGGGCGGCTGGTACGACCGGACCGCGGGCACGACCCGCTACCTGGACGTGCTCGGCGACCAGGAGCGGCACGCCGTTCCGCACCCCGCCGGGGCCATCTACCTGCAGGACGTCAAGGACGTGCGGGGCGTGGTCTCCAAGAACATGGGCGCCTCGATCCTCGACCTCGGGGACGGGATCCTGGGGCTCGAGTTCCAGACCAAGATGAACTCGATCGATGGCGACATCGGCTCGGCCTACAACGAGGCGCTCGACCTGCTTGAGAACAGCAACGACTGGGCCGGCCTCGTGGTCGCGAACGAGGGACGCAACTTCAGCGTCGGCGCCAACGTGATGCTCGTGCTCATGGCCGCGATGCAGAAGGAGTGGGGCCAGATCGAGTCGCTGACGAAGGGCCTTCAGGACACCCTGATGCGCGCCAAGTACTGCTCCAAGCCGGTCGTCACGGCGCCGCACCAGATGGCGCTCGGCGGCGGCGCGGAGATCGCGATGCACGGCTCGGCCTGCCAGGCCACCGGCGAGCTCTACATCGGGCTGGTCGAGGTCGGCGTGGGGCTGCTGCCCGGCGCGGGCGGCTGCAAGGAGACGATCTTCCGGCTCGTCGGGAGCATCCCGAACGGCGTCGACATCGACGTCGCGCCGTACGTGCAGAAGGCGTTCATGCAGATCGGCATGGGCCAGGTCGCCACCTCCGCCGGTGAGGCGAAGGCGTTCGGCTACCTGCGGCCGCACGAGCAGATCAGCATGAACCGGGACCTGCAGATCGCGGACGCCAAGGCGCTCGCGCTCGGCATGAGCAGCTCGGGCTGGGTCGCTCCCACGCCCAGGTCGATTCGACTCCCGGGGCGCACCGGCGCCGCGGCGATCGGGTCGTTCATGTGGGGCATGAAGGGCGGAGGCCAGATCTCCGAGTACGACATGCACGTCGGCACCAAGGTGGCGCACGTCCTCAACGGTGGAGACATCGCCTCGGGCGGTCTCGTCACCGAGCAGGACATGCTCGACCTCGAGCGGGAGGCCTTCCTCAGCCTGTGTGGCGAAGAGAAGACCATGGCCCGCATCCAGCACATGCTTCAGTTCAACAAGCCCCTGAGGAATTAGACGATGGCCCACTTCGAAAAGAGCCCGCGTGACGCGGTCGTGGTTTCGGCGGTTCGGACCGCCATCGGCAAGGGCAAGCGAGGCACCCTGGCGCAGACGCGCCCGGACGACCTCATGGGTGCGGTCATCAAGGCCGCGGTCGCCCGAGTGGACGGCCTGGAGGCTGCCAGCATCGACGACGTGATCGTCGGGACGGCGACCCCCGAGGCGGAGCAGGGACTGAACGTGGCGCGCGTCGCGCTGGACCTGGCGGGGCTCCCCGACAGCGTTCCGGGGCAGACGATCAACCGCTTCTGCAGCTCCGGCATCCAGGCGATCGCCGACGGCGCGCAGGCCATCATGGCCGGCTGGGCCGACACCATCGTGGCCGGCGGCGTCGAGTCGATGTCGCTGCTGCCAATGGGCGGTCACCACCCGATGCCCAACCCCAGCCTGGTCGACAGCCACCCGGAGGCGTACGCGCCGATGGGGCTGACCGCCGAGCTGGTGGCGGACCAGTTCGGGATCTCGCGAGAGGACCAGGACGCCTTCGCGCTGAGCAGCCACGCCAAGGCGCTGGCGGCCCAGGCCGACGGCAAGTTCGACGACGAGATCGTCCCCGTCACCGCCACGGTGTTCAAGGGCGGCCAGCGCGTCGAGGTCGAGTTCAGCAAGGACGAAGGTCCGCGCGCGGGCTCGGACATGGCCGCGATGGCGAAGCTCCGCACGCCGTTCAAGATGGGCGGGTCGGTGACGGCCGGCACGTCGTCGCAGGTGTCGGACGGCGCCGCGGCGTCGGTCATCATGAGCCGTGAGCGGGCCGAGGAGCTGGGGGTCGAGATCCTCGGCACCCTCCGCATGTACCAGGTCGTCGGGGTCCCCCCGGAGATCATGGGCGTGGGGCCGCTGTACGCCATTCCGAAGGCGCTGGAGCGTGCCGGGCTGACCCTCGATGACATCGACGTGTTTGAGGTCAACGAGGCGTTCGCGAGCCAGGCTCTGTACTGCGCGCGGGAGCTCGGCATCCCCGATGAGAAGCTGAACCCCAACGGCGGCGCCATCGCGCTGGGTCATCCCCTGGGATGCACCGGTGCGCGGATGACCGCGACCCTGCTGTCCGAGATGAAGCGGACCGATGCGAAGCTCGGTGTGGTCTCGATGTGCATTGGCGGCGGCATGGGGGCGGCGGCGATCTTCGAGCGGGAGTGAGTTTTCGCCCGACATGAGGGGGCGCTGCGGTCGGCACAAAACGGTCGCGTTGCGATCGTTTTGTTGACTGCCGACCTACGGCCCCCTCACGTCGGGCTTCGACTTCCGCGAACGACGCCTTTGCTTCTGGGGAAGCTGGCTTTCGGGTTTGTAACTCCTTCGGGTTGATGGTGACCCGGCTGGGTGGGGCGGGGGTTGCAGGTCTTGCTGGGCATGACCCGGCTTCTTCTTTCTGTTTTTGCGCTCGTTGCGCTCGCGCCGGCTTCGGCCTTGGCTTGCGGCGGGATGTTCTGCAGTGCTTTGAACCTCCAGCCCGTCGAGCAGAACGGGGAGCGGATCCTGTTCGAGATCGGGGACGACGGGACGATCTCGTCCACGGTCGAGATCACCTACGTGGGCGATGCCTCCGACTTCGCGTGGGTCGTGCCCGTGCCCAGCACGCCCGAGCTGGCGGTGGTGCCCGAGAACACGCTGTCGGTGCTGGACTCCATCACCGCTCCGCGCGTCTTCCAGGAGAACTGCTGGGACGACGAGGACTTTGGCGGCGGAGGCGGAGGCTGCCGATCCCCGTTCCTGGCGTACGCCGCCAGCTCCGACGACGACGATGACTACGACAGGAACACCTCCGAGGAGCCGCCAGCGGTCGAGGTCGAGGACCTGCCGCAGGTCGGCCCCTACGACTCCCAGGTGGTCAGCTCCGACGACCCCACCGCCCTGATCAACTGGCTCAACACCGAGGGCTACGTCATCACCGAGGCGATGGAGCCCGCCGTCGCCGCCTACGTGGCGCAGGGCAGCAAGTTCCTCGCCATGAAGCTCGCCCCGGGCGCCAGCGTTTCCCAGATCGAGCCGCTCCGCATGACCTACGAGGCTGCCGGACCGACCATCCCGCTGGTCCTCACCTCCGTCAGCGCCGAGCCCGAGATGGGCGTGCTCGTCTTCATCGCCGCCAACACCCGCTGGGCTTCGTCCAACTGGACCAACCTGACCGTCGACGACCGCGTGCTCCGGGTCGACGGCGGCAGCGGCGAAAGCAACTACTACGACGTGCTGAGCTACAGCATCGACCTGGCCGGAGGCAACGCGTTCGTCACCGAGTACGCCGGCTCCACCAGCATCCTCACCCAGGATGGCGGCCTCGCGAACGACTTCCCCGACGAGAACAGCTGGCTGGTCAACAACGTCGGCGTGCCCCACCTCCGGCTGACCCGCATGTACGCCCGCGTCTCCGGCTGGGAGATGACCAGCGACCCCGCCTTCGCGGCCGCCGATGACAACACCACCATCGACAACCAGCTCACCGCGGTAGGCCCCTCCTGCGACGACTGGAACGCCTGCGGAACGATGTACTGCGGTGAAGGCGCCGAGTGCGCGCTGACCGCCCAGGGAGCCGGCTGCGTCTGCCCCTCGGGCACCGTCGCCCGCCAGATCGACGAGCCTCGCCTCGCCGGCCAGGAAGCCGAGACCACCGTGACGTGCCAGCCGGTGGAGTTCGAGTTCTTCGCGGACGGCTTCGACGGGCCCGCCATCAGCCCCTGCGATGGCGTCTCCTGCGGCGCCGGCGGCACCTGCACCGTCGTCAATGGGTTCGCCGCCTGCGACTGCGCCGACGGCGGCGCGGCCGTCGCCAGCTCCGGCCCCGTCCCCATCTGCGTCGAAGCCGGCGACACCTACGGCCCCGAGGCGCTCATCGTCGGATCCGGCGAAGAGGTGGCCCTGCGACGCTCCGCGATCACGCCGCTCCACGCGACGGGGGCGCTGATGGCCGGTCTGTTGATCGCGCCGGTGTTCTTGCGCCGACGTAGGAGCTGATCAGCCCTTGTCGGAGCCTCGGCTCATCGACGGCCCGGGCTGCGTGCCCAACTCCAGGTACCGCAGCAGGTGCACGCCCATGGCGTTGTCCTCGTAGCCGACCACGTATGGCTTCAGGAGCGTCAGGCTACCGAAGTGGAACAGGGGCAGCACCGGCGCCTCCTCCAACACGATCCGCTCAGCCTGGGCGAGCAGGCGCATGCGGCTCGCCGCATCCTCGGTGCGAGCGGCCTCTTCGATCAGGCCGTCGTAGGTCTCGCTGGACCACTGGGACACGTTCAGCTCGTTGTCCGTGACCAGCAGATCGAGGAACGTCGAAGGGTCGGGGTAGTCCCCCAACCAGCCGCCGCGACCGACCTGGAAGTTCCGCGCCTGCATCGAATCGGCGTGCGCCGGCCACGCCCGAGAGTAGATCTCGACCGTGATGCCGAGCTCCTTGGCCCAGCTCTCGACCACCCACGCCGCCACCTGCTCGTGCACGTTGCGAGCGTCCACGGCGAGCTCCAGCGGGGGGAACCCTTCGCCTCCCGGGAAGCCCGCTTCCGCCAGCAGCGCCCGCGCCGCGTCCGGGTCGTACTCCAGCGACGACGGCGGCGTGTAGCCCGGGATGCCCGGCGGCACGAAGCCGTCCGCCACCACCGCCACGGGGCCGATGCCGCCCGTCAGCGCGGTCCGGTCCAGGGACAGCGACAGCGCCCGACGGACCCGCCGGTCCTTCAGATCCGGATGCTCGGTGTTCAGCGTGTACCAGGCCGTGCCGAGGTTGCTGTGGGCGTGCGCGTCCGTGCGATCGGCCAGCTCGGCCAGCCGCTCCAACGGCAGCAGCCCGGTGCCGTGCCCCGTCCACTGGATGTCCCCCTCCTCGTACATCGACAGCACCCGGACCGGATCGGTCACGAACACCGCCCGCACGCGCGCCAGCTTCACCGAGTAGGCCGAGTGGTAGTAGGGGTTGCTCCGAAGCTCGATCGTCTCCCCCGGAACCCAGTCGTGCAGCGTGAAGGGGCCGTTGACGACGATGTTGTCGGGGCGGGTCCAGGCGTGGCCGTGGCGCTTGACCACGTTGGTGTTCACCGGCGACAGCACGTGGTGCGCCGCGATCGCCGCGAACCAGGGCGTGGGCGCCTCCAGCTGGACCACCAGGGTGTACCGGGTGCGGGCTTCGACCTTCAGGGTCGAGGGATCGATCGAGTCCCCGCTGTGCAGGTCCCGCGCGCCCTTGACCGGGTACAGCAGGGACGCATACGCCGAGCCCGTGTCCGGGTTCAGCACCCGACGCCACGACAGCACGAAGTCCGTCGCCGTCACCGGGTCGCCGTTGCTCCACATCGCCCCCTGGCGGAGGTGGAACGTCCAGGTCTTGCCGTCCGGGCTGACCTCCCACCGCTCGGCCGCACCCGGCAGCAGCTCGGCGCCGCCGGCGTCCCACACCAGCAGCCCCTCGAAGAGGTTCTGGGCGATGAAGCCGCCGCTGGTGTCGGTGATGAAGCCCGGGTCGAGGGTCCGTGGTTCGGCCCCCTGGGCGAACGTAAACGTCGGCCCATCCCCGCTTGGAGTCTCGACAATCGGCTCCCGGTCGCGCCCACAAGCCCCGATCGTCACCACGATCAGGGCCAGCAGCCCCAGCCGGAAACCAGCCCCTCGCCGGTGCCCTCGTCCCATACGCGCAGTCTACCTATCCAGCAGGTCGCTCAAGGCGGGAAGCTCGCTGGTCTGCGTGATCGCGCGCGCCTTGGGGTACTGCCCAGTGGGAATGCTGCGGGCGTCCGCAGGCACGTGAAACGTGAACGTCGAGCCGACACCGGGCTTGCTCTGCACCCGGATTCCGCCCCCCAGAAGGTCGAGAAACCGCTGCACGATCGCGAGCCCAAGCCCCATGCCGCCGTGGGCGCGGCTGGCCGTTCCGTCCACCTGGTAGAAGGCCGAGAAGATCCGGTCCGCCTCGTCCGATGGGATCCCCTGCCCCTGGTCGCGCACCGCGATCTGCAGCCACTTCCCCGCCCGCCGCACCGCCAGCTCGACCTTGCCGCCGTCGCGGTTGTACTTCACCGCGTTGTTCAGCAGGTTCACGACGATCTGCTTGAACAGCCGCACGTCGCTGCGGGCGAAGCCGATGTCGCCGTCGGCGTGCAGCTCGAACTCGGTCTCCCGCTCCATCCGGCGCGCCGCCCCTGCCGCCATCTTGAGGCAGGAGTTGAGCTCCTCCACTACGTCGAACTCCGAGGCCCGGATCGTCATGCGACCGGCCCCCGCCTTCGCGAACTCGAGGATGTCGTCGATCATCTCCAGCAGCTGCCGTCCGCTGTCGCGGATGTCGGAGGCGTAGACCCGCTTCTGCTCGTCGGTAGCGGGCAGGTCCGGGAGCATCAACAGCTCGGCGTACCCGATAACCGCGTTCAGCGGCGTGCGGAGCTCGTGGCTCATGTTCGCGAGGAAGTCGACCTGCGAGGCGAGCAGCCCGGTGTCGCCGGCGCGGCCCTTCTTGTTGCGGCCGATGAGCAGGACCCGCGGCCCCTCGGCGGCCTCCATCTTCTGGATGCTCGCGATGAGATCGCCGCCGCGCACGAGGCGGACGGGGAGGCTGATCCGCTCCCCCGCGGGGGTGAGCCCCGTCTCCACCGCGATCAGCGACCGCATGAGGCCCGGGATCGCCTCCCCCGCCACCCACTCGGCCGCTGGAAGCAGCTCGGTCAGCGGCCCCTCGAGCCGCAACTGGTGGCGCAGGGCGGCGTTGGCCCACAGCAGGGCGCCCTCCCGATCGAGGATTCCGACGAACTCGCGGAGCTGGTCGACCGCCTGCTCCAGCAGGACCGGGCTTACGTCTCCCGCCACCGCTTCAGCTCCGGTCGGAGGGCCTCCAGCACCACGGGGGGCTCGGGCTTGCGGTCGAACAGGATCGTGAACAGCCGGAGGTGGTCGACCTCGACCACGATGACGTGCAGGTCGCCGGCGTCCAGCACCGCGAACTGCTGCCCCGAAGCATCCGCCGAGGCGAACGCGATCGCCTGGGCGCTGAACGCCGCCACGGTGCCGCGGCGGGCCTCATCCCGGATGGCCGAGGCGATCACGCGCCCGCTGCGGGTGCCGAGCATGACCTCGCGGCTCTTCAGCTCCTTGCTCGCGATGACCTTGAGGCGTTCGTACACCTCCATCAGGTCGTCGGTGCCGGCTTCCTTCTGGACGACCGGGACCTCGTAGACGGTGTCGGCGACCAGCGCGACGCCCATCTCCATCTCCATGGAGTCGCTGTTGATGACGATGCTGCCCTCGGGGCGGTCCTGACTCGGGAGCGTCCTGGCGGGGGCATCCTCCAGGGCGTCCAGATCGATGTCCGGCGAGGACAGACCGTGCACCGGCGGCGGCGCGATTCCGGTGGGCTCGCGCCGCAGACCGAGCTCGTCCTCGAGCCGCTCGAACTCGCCCGTGGCGATGAGCGGGGCCATCTCGATGCTGTCCAGGCCTACCGAATCGTCGGGGTCGTCGGTGAGCACGCCCGCGCGCTCCCACGTGTCGGGCCCGATGCCCTCGGCGGAGCTGTAGTCGGTGACCTCGCCGGGGTTGTCGGTGATGGCCGACGCCGCCTCGAGATCCGCCAGCGAAGGCATCTCCTTGCTGTCGACGAAGTACTCGCGGCCGTCCAGCTGCACCGTCTCGTGGAAGTCCGGCTCGTCGATGGAACCGGTGTCGATCTCCTGGCTCGTGCCCGGCGGGGGCCGGCCCTTCGTCAGGCGGAGCGCCAGGCCCGGGAGCCCCAGCGGCACCGACGGCTCCTGGATCTCCTCGATCAGCGGCAGCGGGCCGACCTCGTCCCGCCGAATCTGGATCAGGCGGGCCAACGTCGCCGCGGTCACGAGGTTGTGGGGGTCGATCTTGCGGAGCACGCCCACGTCCATCAGCCGGAACGCTTCCATCAGCAGCGGGAGCGTCTGCACGTCGATGGTCCGCTGCGGGAGTTCCTCTCCCGGACGGAACGAGAACCGGCCGGCGTCGTGCAGCAGCAGCTGGCACAGCGCCGCCTCCCCCTCGAGCGCGCCGAACTCCCCGTGCACCGCCTGCCCCTCGATCAGCTGCAGCGAACCGCTCCCCTTGGTGCCCTTGGGGTCCAGCCGGAGCAGGCCGGTCTTGCGCTGCACGCAGAGCATGCGGAGCACGTCCGCCAGCGGCATGTGCGACAGGTCGCCGTCGAACACGCCCCGCCCCAGCTCGTCCTGAGGCTCCTCGTTGGTCCGCTCCAGCACCCGCTCGACCCGCACGAGGAGCTCGTCGATCGAGAAGGGCTTGCGGAGGAACTCGTCGGCCCCGAGGCGGAGCCCCTTGACCACGTCATCGGGCTCGCTTCGGGCCGACAGGAAGATGAACGGCACCTGGGTCGCGCGGGTCGAGCTGCGCACCCGGCGGAAGAAGTCGTAGCCGTCCAGGTCCGGCATCATGATGTCGCTGATGATCAGGTCGGGCTGGTCACCCTTGAGCCACTTCAGTGCGTCGACGCCCGACTCCATCTTGACGACGTCGTAGGACTTCAGGCGCAACGTCGCCTCGAGGAGCCGCAGCACCTTCGGGTCGTCGTCGATCAGCAGCACTCGACCCGCGTTCATGAAAGGACAGGGGCCTCCTCGTCGGCGATCGAGCTCTCCGCGTCCTCCAGGGCCTGCGCGGCCGCCTCGGCGTCGTGCGCCAGGAACTCGGTGATGAAGGCGCGGGCGCGCTCGGCGTCCGCGGACCGCACCACCACGATTCCAATGCCGTGGTGCATCTCCTCGAAGGGCAGCGAGTGGTCCAGATCGGCGTAGATCCGCGCCTCTTGGGGGATCTCCTCGGTCCGGAGGGCATCCGACAGGAGGTCGCCCTCGAAGCGGTCCGTCAGCCGGTGCACGATCGACAGCTCGCCGCTTTCGATGCGTTTCTCGAATGTTTTGGCTTCGTCGGTCATGTTCGCAGCTTACGCCTCAGCGACCGGAGTCGTCGTCGTCGTCGCCCGCGGAGTCGTCATCGTCGGACGAACCGGCCGAGTCGTCGTCGTCCTGGACGGCGGGGGGTGCGCCGCAGCCGTCGAAGCAGTCCCGGTCTTCGGCGTGCTGGAGACCGCAGTTGCCGAGGCGGCACGGGTAGGGGCCGAGCAGACCGTCCCCTCCGCCGGGGCAGTCGCAGACGATCAGGCAGTCGATGTCGGACTCGCAGGGCGTGTAGTCGCTGCCGCCGCACCCCGGGACCAACGCGATCGCGCCGAGGGCGAACACGAGGGTGACAACCGACAGGATCAGGGCTCGCTTCACTCTCGACTCCGTCCGCGAAGATCCAGGGCGCCCGCATGGGCCTCGTCGACCGTGCAGCTGAGGGCGCCCCGGTGCAAGCGTACGCGAATGCGGTCCCCCGGGCGCGCGTCGTCAGCGGCCCGGATCACGGCCCCCGCGCCATCGTCCGCCAGCGCGATCCCGTAGCCCCGGCGAAGCGACTGCAGTGGCCCCAACACGTCCAGCGCGCGCCGCGCCGAGTGGAGCCGGTCCTGCCGCCGCGCCAGCGCGATCGTCGTCGCTCGGCCGAGGCGTTCGCAGGCGTCGTCCACCTGCTGCTGGGCGGCCTGCAGGCGGCGGGAAGGCGTAGGCAGCCGCGACCTCAGCTCCGTGGCCCGGCTGCGCTTGCGGACCAGATCCCGTTCGACCGCGCTGGCGAGGCGCTGCCGAAGCCCCAGGACGGCGGCGTCGAGCTCGTTTCGGGGGAGCACCACCAGCTCCGCGGCGGCCGTGGGGGTGGCGGCGCGGGCATCGGCGACGAGGTCGGCGATCGTGAAGTCCGTCTCGTGCCCCACCCCCGACACCACGGGGATGCGGGAGGCGGCGATGGCGCGGGCCACGACCTCCTCGTTGAACGCCCACAGGTCTTCGAGGGACCCGCCGCCGCGACCGCAGAGGATCACTTCGACGTCGCTCAGCCGGTTCAGCAGATCGATCGCGGCCGCGACCGAGCCGCCCGCGCCGTCCCCCTGGACCCGCGCCGCGGCCACCGTGATGGCGAGCCCGGGGTCCCGGGACAGGAGCGTGCGGAGCATGTCCTGCAGCGCGGCCGCCTTGGGGGAGGTGACGATCCCGATGCGCCGGGGGACCCGGGGGAGGCGCTGCTTGCGGCTGACCTCGAACAGCCCCTCGCCCTGGAGGCGGGCCTTGAGCTGCTCGAACTGGCGCTGGAGGCGTCCGGCCCCCAGCGGCTCCATCCACGTCGCCACGACCTGCAGGTCGCCGCGCTTCTCGTAGACGCCGACGCGGCCTTCCACGAGGACCTCGTCCCCGTCCTGGGGGCGGAACCGGACCTGGCGGTTGTCGCGGCCGAACATCGCCGCCTTCAGCTGGGCCCGCTCATCCTTGAGGGTGAAGTACCAGTGGCCCGAGCCGTACGACTTGAAGTTGCTGAGCTCGCCGCGGATCCAGACGCGATCGAACGACCCCTCGAGGGTGCGGCGGATCCGTCCCGCGAGCTGCGAGACCGTGAGCGTGTTGGGCGGGGGCGCGGTCGGCGCCATCAGGCGCGGCGGACTTCGCGGATCAGCTTGTAGAAGTCGTCGAACAGGTAGGCCGCGTCGTGCGGGCCCGGGCTCGCCTCGGGGTGGTACTGCACCGCGAAGGCGGGCACGTCCTTGCAGGTGAAGCCCTCGAGCGTGTTGTCGTTGAGGTTCACGTGGGTGACCTCGATGTCGCCGCGGGTGATCGAGTCGATGTCGACCGCGAAGCCGTGGTTCTGGGCGGTGATCTCGACGATGCCGGTCTTGAGGTTCTTGACCGGCTGGTTGCCGCCGCGGTGCCCGAACTTGAGCTTGAAGGTCTTGCCCCCCAGCGCGATGCCGAGGACTTGCATGCCCATGCAGATGCCCATCACGGGGACCTTGCCGAGCAGGTGGCGCACGGTGCCGGCGGCGTACTCGGCGACGGGCTCGGGGTCGCCGGGGCCGTTGCTCAGCATCACCCCGTCGGGGTTCAGCGCGAGGATCTCCTGCGCCGACGAGCTGCCGGGCACGACGGTGACGCGGGCGGGGCCGCGCTGGGCGAGCAGGCGCGTGATGTTCCGCTTTACCCCGAAGTCGAGGACGACGACGTGGAAGGCGGGGGGGCCGTCGGTGGTGACGGTGTAGTTCCGGCGGCAGCTGACCCGACCGGCGAGGTCGATGCCCGTGAGGCCTTCGTACGCATCCAACCGCTCGCGGGCTTCCTTCTCCGAGGTGCCGTTGGTGACGACGATGCCCTTCATGGCGCCGACGGTGCGGATGTGTCGGGTGATCGCGCGGGTGTCGACGCCGCTGATGCAGGGGACCTTGTGCCGGGCGAGCCAGCTGTCCAGGTCACCGTCGGCGCGGTGGTTCGAGACCACGCGGCTCATCTCGCGGACGACGAAGCCGTGCACGTGAGGCTTGCGGGACTCGTCGTCGTCCTCGGTGACGCCGTAGTTGCCGACGTGCGGCACCGTCATCGTGACGATCTGCTCGGCGTAGGAAGGATCGGTGAGGATCTCCTGGTAGCCGGTCATCGAGGTGTTGAAGACGACCTCGCCGGTTCGGATCCCGGCCCACCCGCAGGCATCGCCGTGGAAGGTGCGGCCGTCTTCGAGGATGAGGTACGCGCGCTTGGGCATGGCGGCGAATTGGTACCCGATGGGGACGGGGGACTCAAGCGCCTTCGAACGATCCGATCAGGGGTTCGCCGATCGGGCCCGCCACGCGGTCACGACCAACTCGACCGCCCGCGGCACGGGGAAGGTGCTCGTGTTGATCACGAGGTCGAACGAGGCGGGGTCGGCGAGGTCGCGACCGTAGTGGTGGCGCATGAACCCAGCCCGCTCCACGTCCACCCGATCGACGGCCTCGGCCGCCTCTTCGGGACCGAGGCCGCGACGTTCCACGAGGCCGGCGATCCGGTCCTCCCGGGGGGCGACCATGCGAACCGGAGCGCGCGCTTGGGTCCGAGGATGTAGTGCGCGCCGCGCCCCACGAGCACGCCGCCTCCGTCTGCGTCGATCTTCCGGACGACCAGGATCAGGTGCCGCAGGTACTCGCTCTCGGTGTAGCGGTCGCCGAGCAGGATGCCGTCCACGAAGTCGCTCCAGGACCCCCGCGGACGCTCGTCGAGCCAGGCCACCGGGCCCTGCGATGCATCCGCCACCTCCGCCAACCGCTGCACGAGGTCCTGATCGAAGAACGACAGCCCGAGTTTCTTGGCGGCCAACTCGCCGACATCAGCACCCTGGGAGCCGTACTCCCGGGAGATTGTGAGCGACGGCGGCGCCATCTCCGACGAAGGAGCCGCCCGCTCGCGTCGCTGATGAGTCCAGCGTTTCACCTGTTGCTCGATCAGTTGTTCCCTGGATCTCATGGCGTCACCCTCTCCCCTCGACCCTACTCCCGGCCGAGGGCGGCCCCCAAAGAGTGTTCTGGGGGATTCCCCGATGCGGCGATCAGCGGTTGGCCTTCAGGGCCCTCAGATCGGCCGCACGGCCGGGATCGGCCGGCGGAATCGAAGCCAACGGAACCTCCCGGCCGAGCAGGTCCGAGAGGCCGTCCCCAGCCTTCGTCGCCTCCTCCCGGTAGTCATCGATCCGGTTGCGCAGCTCCCGCGGGTCGTCCGGGAGCAGGTACCAGCCGGCCTTGCCGCCGCCATCGCGCGTGTACTTCGTCTCCGGGGTGCGCACCGAGACTGCGCAGCGGCCGTCGGCCCGGGGAGGCGCCACCGAGATCGCGGGGCTGTCGGGCACCGCCCGCCCCTCCAACATCGGCACCAGCGACGTGCCGTCGCCCATGCGCGCCCGCCGGAAGCCGGCCGCGGACAGGATGGTCGCGGGCAGATCGATGAGCCGCACCTGCCGGTCGACCACGACGCCGCCTTCCAGGCCCGCGCCGTACATGATCAGGGGGACGTGGACCCAGGGTTCGTCGATCGTGGGCATGCCGTCGGGCACGTAGCCGCGGGTGCCGACGATGACCACGAGGGTGCGCTCCAGGAGCTTGTCCTCCTCCAACGCCTCGAACAGCTCGCCGAGGATCGCATCCAGCTGGACCACGCGGCTGGAGTGGGCGCGTCCGGAATCGCCGGGCAGCGGATCGAGGAGGTCGACGGCCCCTACGTCGGCGCCCAGGAAGGGCATGCGGGGGTCGGCGAGGTGCACCCAGGAGAAGAGGTTTTCGCGGTAGTGCCACGCGAGCCAGTACTCGAACCGGAGCAGGGTCTCGGCCGAGGGGCGGAGCACCTGGTAGCCGTTCGGGGTGCGCCCCCCGCTGGTGCTCGCCCAGCGGCGCAGGGTCGGGAGGGCCAGCGGCTTGATCCCCGGCCGGTGCACGCCCACGCCGTCGTCGTACACGCCGAAGCCCCGGTCCAGCCCCGTGGCGCCGCCATCCAACGCCGCCGAGGAGACGAACGCACCGGTGACGTAGCCCTCCTCCGCGAACTCGCCGGCCAGCGTTTCGAGCACCTTGCCGCTGCCCGGCACACGGTCGGGGAGCGACTGACCGTCGGCGATGAAGCCGGTGGCGAGGGGGTGGCGCCCGGTCATCAAGGCGGCCGCGCTCGGCCCATCGGCGGTCGACATCGTCACCGCCTGGGAGAAGACGACGCCCTTCTTGGAGAGGTGGCGCAGGGTCGGGGTGCGGACCCGCTCGCCGATGTGGTCCACCCGCAGGCCGTCGACGCTGATGACGAGCACGTTGGGCACGCCCTCCCGCTCGGCGATCGGCTCCCCCTTGCCGCCCGCCTGATCCGCCGAGACGGCGAACGAGGACGACAGCACCAGAAGCGTGGGGAGCCCCAGGAGAGCGAGGCCGGTGCCCTTGCCGGTCTCGTCGACCCTCTTGAGCCACAGCCGCAGGCCGAGGGCGCAGATGCCGGCTCCGATCGCCACGAGGGCGTACAGCATCGCGGTGCGCCCGCCGCCGCCCATCGCCTCGGCGCGGGGCACGACCTGGATCAGCAGCGCGACCCCGAAGACGCCCCCCAGCACCCAGGGGAGCCAGGGGTACCGGGGATCGCGCTCGGTCTCGAAGGCGAGGGTCGCGACCTCGTCGTTCTGCCCCGCGAAGGCGCCGATGAGGGCGCTGAGCACGAGGCCGGCGCAGGCGCCCACGAGCCCCAGTTGGCTCGCGTTGATGGCCCACAGCTGGAGCCGCTCCATGGCGTTGACGACCTCGGTGATCGAGCTGCGCAGGGCGATCGCGACTTCGAACCCGCCGACGATCGCGCCGAGGAGGAGGCCGGCGGCGGTGCCCCGGAGGATGCGGAAGAGCCAGGTGCGGGTCATCGGTCGTCAGACACCAGCCCGGGGGCCGGAGTTCCTCAGCGTTCTAGGAGGCGGCGCGCAGCGGGCCCGAATCGGCGAACAACGGCAGCGGATCCGTGTGGCGCGCCATCGACCGCTGGTAGAGGAACGGCAGGTACTGCTCAGGGTGCCGACGCGCCCAGCGGTCGGTCACCTTCAGCCAGCGAGTCACCGTGGTGTCGAGGTCCACGTCGCCGCGGCCGGTGTCGGAGATCTTCAGCGGCTTCTCCACCACCAGGCGGGGGATCGCCTTCTCGTGGACGGCGTAGACCGGGAGGATGCCCAGGCCCACCCGGCGGGCGAGCTCGAACGGCGTGGATCCGACCGACGCGGACCGTCCCAGCAGGGCCCCGTGACCCCAGCGCGGGCCGCGTCCTTCATCGCCGACCGCGACGATGACGTTGCGCTCGCCGGTGGCGAATCGAACCAGCTCGCGGGCGTAGCCGACCGACGGGAGCACCCGCAGATCCAGGCCCGGGGCGGCGGGGAAGCGGGAGCTGGGGGCCCGGGTCGCGGGCCGCAGGTCGAGCAGCCCGACCTTGTAGCCGCGGCGCGCCAGCGCGGGCGCGATGGCCTGCCAGGCGCCGTACGTGGGCGTGATGACGACCGCTCCGCCGCCGTCCTTCAGCAGCTTCTCCAGGGGCGCCAGCGCCGTCACCTTCAGGTGCTCGCCGCAGTGCTCCGGGCCGTCGCAGGCCGTCGCCCGCGCGGTGATCGCCTGACGCAGCAGGAGGGCGCGCGACTGATCGATGATCGCCTCCAGCGGGCGCGGCAGCGGCACGCCGTCCCAGCAGCGCTCCACCTCCTGGACGATCGCCTGTTCGGCTTCGTGGGGGAGCCCGTGGCGGCGCACGCGGCGGTCGATGGCGCGATCCAGGAACGAACCCCGAAGCAGCCCCAGGCGCCGCAGCGTGCCTCCGTGGAGGCGGGGGTGCATCGCCCGGACGCGTTCGTCGAGCGCAGGGTGGTCCAGCGAGGAGCTCAGGACTCGTCCTGCTCGGAGGCGAGGCTGCCCTCGTACGAGACGGTGTAGGCGCACCCGATCGGGTAGTCCGACGTGCGCGAGGAGTCCGTGATGATGAAGGTCTCGGACCCGTCGGGGATCTGGTCGGAGAAGCGCAGCGGAGCGCGCCCTTCGATCTTGTAGGTGACCCGCGCGCCGGCCTTGTCTTCCTCGTAGGGACCGCCCGCGTACGCGATGGCGCCCTCATCCAGCGTGCCCGACATGGTGCCGGCGGCGAAGAAGGAGTAGGTCGAGTCGGCGTCGCCGCGGCGCTTCCAGTACAGGTCGACCTCGACGTCCTCGGGGTCCGGCCAGTGGATGCGGTAGGTCAGCGAGAAGGCCTCGTGACCGGAGCCGTCCAGCGCTTCTGCACACGTTTCGTTGCCTTCGGCGGTGTCGAACTCCACGTGGTAGTCGCGGACGTTGGTGTCCGGAATACCGTCGCCCGTATTGCAGGCGGCGAGGACCAGAGGAAGGGCGGCAAGAACGAGGAAACGGGACACGGCCACGGATTGAAGCCTACGGGGCCCTGTACGTCAATTCGAACGACGGCGGCGGACCAGCAGCGGCAGCAGCAACAGCAGCGCCGCAGGGGCGCTCCGGGGGTCCGGGGCGGTGGCGCAGCCGCACTGCGGGATCTCCTCGGTGCAGACGTCGTAGTCGCTGCCGGCGATGCCATCGCAGTCGGTGTCGGTGTCGGTGTCGCAGGTCTCGAAGGCGCCGGGGAAGAACGAGGGATCGGCGTCGTCGCAGTCGCCGTCGCAGTCGGTCACGCCGTCGCCGTCGTCGTCCAGTTCGACCGGATCGAGGCTCCCGTCGCAGTCGTTGTCGAGGCCGTCGCAGAGTTCTTCGGCGCCGGGGTAGACGGTGGCGTCGAGGTCGTCGCAGTCGGGCACGTCGCCGCAGGGGAGCGAGCCGTCCAGATCGACATCCAGCCCCTCGTCGACCGAGTCGTCGCAGTCGTTGTCGAGGCCGTCGCAGAGCTCCGCGGCGCCGGGGAAGGTGGCGGCCGCGGCGTCGTCGCAGTCGCCGTCGCATTCGGAGATGCCGTCCGCGTCGGCGTCCGCTTCCTGGGCCGGCAGCGCACCGTCGCAGTCGTCGTCGAGGCCGTTGCGAACCTCGTCGGCGCCGGGGAAGACGTCGGGATCGAGGTCGTCGCAGTCGGCGTCGTCGCCGCAGGAGATGAAGCCGTCGTCGTCCAGGTCGAAGCTCTCGTCGATCTCGCCGTCGCAGTCCTCGTCCACGCCGCCGTCGCACAGCTCGACCGCGCCCGGGTAGGCGTCGGGGTTGGTGTCGTCGCAGTCGTCTTCGCACAGGAGCACGCCGTCGCCGTCCTCATCGACCTCGTCGGCGAGGAGCTCGTCGTCGCAGTCGTCGTCGTAGCCGTTGCAGACCTCGTCCGCGTCCGGGTTCACGGCCGCGTCCTCTTCGTCGCAGTCGCCGATCTGGAGGGCCCAGCCCGAGGCGGGGAAGCACTCGAAGCCGGCGGGGTCGGCGTCCACGGGACCCCAGCCGTCGCCGTCGTTGTCGTCGAACACGGGGACCTGGCCGATGACCGC
>JAAESI010000118.1 GCA_024229515.1 Pseudomonadota bacterium
ATGAAAGATTTCTTCGGCATTTTGCCGTACTCAACCGTTTGACGCATGATTAGGCGTTCTTGAGTACGTACACGATCCATAGAGTTACGCAGTTCGTTTACTAGGTAATCAAACTGTTTAGGTGTTAGGCGGAACTCTTTGAATACGTCTTGCATCATTGTTGTTGCAAGCATTGCTTTCGGGCTTTCATGGCCGTATTCGTTGATCGCTAGCTGACGGTTTTGGTAGCTAGTACGAAGCGCTGTGAACTTCTCAAGAGCAAGCTCTGGGTCGATTCCCGTAGGTTCTACTTCCTCTTCAGCTTCATCATCAACGTCTTCTGCGTCTTCGTCATCCAGATCAGTTTCAGCAAGTTCTGAACCGATGTGAGTTGCTGTTGGTGCAGCGGTGCCATCGTCATCTGGGTCAACGAAGCCGTTGATTAGGTCTGTTAAGCGAATCTCTTCTGCTTGTACACGGTCAAACTGTTCCAAGATGTATGGAATAGTACCTGGGTACTCAGCAACAGAAAGTTGAACGGTATTGATACCATCTTCAATGCGCTTCGCAATGTCGATTTCGCCTTCACGAGTCAGTAGTTCAACTGTACCCATTTCACGCATGTACATACGAACTGGGTCAGTAGTACGGCCAATCTCGCTTTCTACGCTTGAAAGCGCAGCAGCTGCAGCTTCGGCTGC
>JAAESI010000119.1 GCA_024229515.1 Pseudomonadota bacterium
CCATTGCTCCAAGGTCATGCTCAAGTCGGTCATCGCGATCTCCTTCGTCGTTCGCTTGTTTCGTCACTTGCAAACTAGAAGGGCGCGGTGGCCACCTTCAATCTGGTGGCCCGAAAGCCCACCTCACTTTGAGACTCTGCCTCGCGGTGCAAAGCCCCAGAACGCCAGTCCCAGTCCTCGTCATTCTCCGTCCAGCGCAATCGAAGGCCGCGTGTGAACTCTGCTGAGTTGGGTGGCAGGCGTGGTGATGGGGTCTGGGTCATCTGGCATCATCGAGACGATGCAGAGAGCCATTCGTCCTCCCTGTTCGCTCTACCAGTGCGCCCTGCTTGGGCTCGTGGTGCTCTTCGCCTGCACCCCCGGGGATGACGACGACACGGGGGATGACGATGACGCTGGCCCGGGCCTGGAGGTCACCGTCGACCCTGCCGCGTCGTCGGAACCCCTGGTGAATCCGGGGATCGGCTTCGCTGACTTCCACTTCGGTTGGTGGTGCAACCTCCCGCCGATCACCTTCACCCCGGAGGAGTGTGCTGACCGGGTGCGGGCCAACTGGCCCGAGAACCATCCGGACTCGGGGACAGCCTACTTTCGCTGGACGTGGGCCGAGATCGAACCTGTCCGCGGTGTCATCGACTTCGACCTGATCGACAACACGATGCAGACCGCCGCGCTGCTGGGCCAGAGCGTCTCCTTTCGCATCATCACCGTGCAGGAGGGTGGTCGCGGAATGCCGGACTGGCTCGCAGAGGCCCCCTATTCGGCTGCGGAGCTCGACATCGACGGACTCAAGTGGCCCGACTACCGGGACGAGACCTTCCAGGCAGAGCACCAGCGGATGGTCGCCGCACTCGCCGCTCGCTACGGAGGCCATCCCAGCCTGGACCATGTCGACATCGGCCCGGTGGGTTGCTGGGGGGAGTGGAACACGGCCTGCATTTCGGCGACCGACCTGTTCAGCGTCTACAGCCCCGAAGACGCGGCAGCCGAGCAGGCGATCGTCGAGAGCTACGAGAGCCTGGTCGACCACTACCTGGATGCCTTCAGCGAGACGCCTCTGGTCATGCTGCTCATTGGTGGTCCGGCCGCCCCACTGGAGACCCAGGTGGGCGCCCACGCTGCAGCCGGCGGGGCTGGCTGGCGTGCCGACTGCTGGGGAGACTGGGGCTACTGGGGCCCGAACTGGAATCACCACGAGGACATCTACCCCCAGTCCATCGAGGCCCTCACTGCGGCCTATGCGGACTTCCCCAGCACCTGGGAGCGGGCACCCGTGGTGCTCGAGACCTGCGGCACATGGTCCACCTGGGTGGATCTCGGGTGGACAGCCGAGGCGCCCGATGGAGAGGTCTATCGCTCCTTCGAGTGGGCTTTGGAGCAGCACTCGTCACTCATCAACTCGAAGTACCAGCCCTTTCCCGAGTCCTACCTGGAGATCTCGGACGACTACCTCACCCGTGGGGGCTATCGCATTCGGCTCGGCAGCCTGAGCCACAGCGAGACGGCGGCACCGGGCGGGCCCTTCGCCATCCGGGCTACCTGGAGCAATGACGGCGTAGCGCCGATGTATCACAGCCGTGACGTGCGGTACCGGCTGAACGGGCAGGTCGGCAGCCAGACCTTCGTCAGTAGCGCAGACACGCGGGAGTGGCTGCCGGGAGAGCACACCGTCGATGATGTGTTCACGGTGGACGCGGGCCTGCAGGCCGGGGTGTATTCGTTGGAGGTCGCCATCGTCAGCGAGGCGGGGGTCGATCCCCTGACCGTCGCGCTGTCACCCGTTCGTCTCGCGAACGAGGAGCAACAGGCCGATGGCTGGCTTCCGGTCTCCGAGCTGACCGTCGAGTAGGTCCTCCTGTCCAACGACGCGCTCCGGGGACGGAAGGGTGAACCGCCCCGCCTTTTCCGGCGGCCCCAGAAGTTGAGAGACTGGGGACATCATGAAGTCATCGAAGAAGTTTTCTGCCGAGGTCCGGGAGCGCGCCGTCCGTTTGGTTGGCGAGGCCCGGAAGGACTACGACTCGGAG
>JAAESI010000120.1 GCA_024229515.1 Pseudomonadota bacterium
CCTTCCGCGAGATCTACAACGAGCAGTGGCTAGTCGCACGACACGGGTACAGCTCGCCGGCCCAGGTACGGCGGGAACTCACCGGGAGCGTCGCGGCCTGAACAACAACAGCATGTGTCCGAGAAACCGGGTGCGGTACACGCGTGTACTCCTTGCCCGCGGGCGAGGACTCGACCCGGACGTTGGCCCAGTCCACGTCGAGTTCTTCGGCCAGCAACATCGGCAGCGCGGTGAAGATGCCCTGCCCCATCTCGGAGCCGCCCATGCGGAGGGTGGCGATGCCGTCCTCGGCGATGCGGATCCAGGCGTTGAGGTGGTGCTCGGCGGCCGAGGCCGCGACCTTGCCGAGGCGGATCGTGCCGTCGGGAGGGGCAGCCTTGCCGAACCCGCTGAGGGAGAAGCCGATGACGAGGGCCCCGCTTCCCTTGATGAAGTCACGCCGGCTGACGTTGTGGAATCCGTCACGGATTCCATCCTTCGGACGCTCGCCTTCGGCAAGCGCGACCTCTGGCTCCTGCCGCCGGTCGTGGAAGGTGGTCATTCGCCCGGCTCCTCAGCCTTGGGCTCCGGCTCTTCGACCGGGGGAGGAGGCGGGGGGGGGGGCAGTTCGACGGCTCGCTTGATGCCAGCGCGGATCCGGGGTACGTGGCGCACCGGCAGAGGTTCGTCATCGCCGCGTCGATGTCGGCATCGCTGGGGTCGGGGTTCTTCGCCAGGAGCGACGCCGCGGCCATGATCTGACCGCTCTGGCAGTAGCCGCACTGGGGGACCTGGGCGTCGATCCAGGCTTGTTGCACGGCGTGTCCCAGCCCTTCGATGGTGGTGACTTCCTGGCCGACGACCGCCGCGGCCGGGAGGATGCAGCTCCGAACCGCCGCCCCGTTGAGGTGCACCGTGCAGGCTCCGCACAGGCCGACGCCGCATCCGAACTTCGTGCCGGTGAGGCCTACCTGCTCCCGGATCGCCCACAGCAGCGGGGTGTCGGGATCGGCTTCGATGCTGACGGCTTCGCCGTTGATGGAAAGGTCGAGCTTCACAGGACCGCCAGTCCCCGATGGGCCGGGTTGGCTCCCTTCAGCCAGGCGTCCCATTGGCCGTGATCGCTGGTATCGACGCCGTCGTTGGCGGCGCAGGTTCGAAGCCACGTCTGGAGGTCCTCGAACAGCTGGCTGTCCAGCAGATCGGGGTGTTCCATCAGCTGGGTGTGGATCACCCGGTAGATGAGCTTCAGTTCGGTCGCGTCGTAGCTGCTCAGGGGAGTCATGGCGCGCAGGCTAGCGTCGGGATCTCCGTCGGAACAGTCCTAGGATCTCCCCGAGTTCCGGATGCTTCGTGAGGGCGGCGACGGCAACGAACGCCGCGATGGCGGCAGCCAGGGCGGTGGCGTACGGGATGAGGAGCGCGCCGCCGCTGAGGTCGCGAAGCTCGAGGACCGGGATGAGGGCCCATACGACCCCGCCCATCACCGCCGTGGCGAGGCCCGACAGGAGCAAGGAGCGGAGGGTGACCGCGTCCCCGATGTCGCCTACGTGGCGCTTGAGGAACCAGGTCAGGGCCATCGCCTGGAACAGCGCCGACAGGGTGTTGGCCAGGGCGATGCCGCCGAAGCTCAGGCTCGGGGCGAGCGCGTAGCAGAGGCTCAGGTTCACGACCATCGAGCCGAACGCGATCCAGACGGGCGTCCTGGTGTCCTTGAACGCGTAGAAGACGGGCACGAGCACCCGGCTCAGGGCGATGTGGGTGAGGCCCAGGATGTGGAACGACAGCGCGTACGTGGTCATCGACGTCGAGGTCGCGTCGTAGGCGCCGCGCTCGAACAGGAGCGAGGTGGTCTCACGACCCAGGAGCAGCAGTCCGATCGTGACCGGGAAGCAGACGAAGCAACACAGACGGATCGAGTACAGGACCGTGTCGGCGACCTTCTCTTTGCTCCCCGCGGCGGCGTCCGCGGCCAGCGTGGGGAGGACCACCGTGGAGACGGCGACGGCGAAGACGCCCAGGGTCAACTCGAGCAGCCGGGAGCTGTACTGCAGGGAGCTGACCGCGCCCGAGCCCATGCCCCAGGCGACCGCCTGCGAGACCAGCACGTTGATCTGGTAGACGCCGGCGCCGAAGACGGTGGGGACGAGCAGCCACAGCGCCTGCTTGATCCGCGGGCTGAAGCTGAAGTCCGGCTTCCACCGGAACCCCAGCTTGAAGACGTACGGCAGCTGGAAGACCAGCTGCAGGGCGCCGCCTATGAGCACACCGACCGCGAAGGCGTAGGCCGGCTCCGTCATGCCCGAGGCGAGCGCGACGGCGGCCCCGATGACGGCGAGGTTCAGCAGGATCGAGGTCGCCGCGCTGACCCAGAAGATCCGCCACGTGTTCAACACCCCCTGCATCACCGCCGCCCAGGCGACGAGGGCGATGTAGGGGAACATCCATCGGGTCAGAGACTCGGTGAGCTGGAGGGCTTCGGGGTCGATCGGTTTGCTGCTCAGCAGCGAGAAGAGGCCGACGATGAGGCCGGCGCCGACCATGCCCAGGGCGGTGATGGCAGTGAGCGCCAGGAGCGACAGGTTGAAGAACTGCCGCGCGAAGCCGAGCGCCGCTTCGTCCCCTTCCTGCTGCCGCACCTCCGACAGCACCGGGATGAAGCCCGCGCTCATGGCCCCCTCGGCCACCAGGCGGCGGAGGAGGTTGGGGATTTGGAACGCGATTCCGAAGGCGTCGCTGCCGACGCTCGTGCCCAGATACCAGGCGCGCACCTGCTCGCGGACGAGCCCCAGCACCCGGGAGCCCATCGTAATGACGCTCATCGACGCGGCCGAGCGAAGGATCGACCGACGAGACTCTGCTGAAGATTCGGACATCGTCCTCTAGAATGCGGCCCGCTCAGGGTACCGGAGCGGATCGGAGGTCATGTGAAGCGCGCAGCATTCGCCCTCGTCCTGGTGACGCTCGTGGCCTGTTCGGACAACACGCTTCGAGTCATCTACGAAGAGGCGCCCCTGGCGGAGCAGCCGGACGCGCTGGGGCCGACCATCTGGGTCGACGAGTTCCAGCAGCGGACCGTGGAAGCGTCCGACATCCTCTTCGTCATCGACGACTCCTGCTCCATGGAAGACGAGCAGGAGGAGCTCGCGGCCAACTTCGACGCCTTCATCCAGCACTTCGACGGGACCAACCTCGACTTCCACATCGGGGTCACCAAGGGCGACTTGGAGCCGGGCGCGACGGACGACTGGGGCATCCTTGAGAACCTGCCCGACGGCACGAAGTGGATCGACGCGGACACCGCCGACCCGATCGCCGCGTTCAACGACATCGCGAACGTCGGCGCCAGCGGCTCGGGCGAGTGCGAGATGGGGCTGCAGGCGAGCTTCTCGGCGTTGCAGTACCAGGCCAACCCCGGGCGCCCCAACGACGGCTTCTACCGCGAGGACGCGCTCCTGACGTTGGTCGTGGTGAGCGACGAGATCGACCATGGCGCGGACGAGACCACCATTCCGTTGTTCCCGTCCTGCGACGGCATTCAGCCCAATGAATACATTCCGTGGTGGTCCAATTCCCTCAAGGGGGCGGGCAATCAGGACAAGCTGATCTGGACCGGGATCGTGGGCGACCGGCCCGGCGGCTGCGACGCCAACGGCAACACCGCGGACGAGGGCGAGGGCTACTGGGATGTCATCGACGGCGTCGGCGGCAACCACCTCAGCGTCTGCAGCGATGACTGGTCCGAGTTCCTCACCCAGTTGGGCTTCGAGGCGGCCGGGCTGAAGACGTCATTCCAGCTGCGCCGCATCCCGCTCGAGTCGACGATCGTGGTGGAGATCGACGACGAGGTCATCGAAGAGGGCACCATCTGGACGTACGACCGGACGCGCAATGCGATCGACTTCCCGATCGAGTACGTGCCGGAGGAGCTGTCGATTCTGCGCGTGACCTACCAGTTGCAGGAAGACACCGGCTTCATCGTTCCCGACGACGACTAGCCCACACCCGCAACCGCTCCGCGAGCATCTTCTCGTAGCCCTGATCGCCGGGCTCGTACCACGTGGTCCCCTGCAGGGCGTCTGGCAGGTACTCCTCGTCGACGAAGTTCCCCGCGTAGCGATGCGGGTTCTTGTAGCCCTTGCCGTAGTCCAGCTTCTTCATCAGCGGCGTGGCCGCGTTCCGGAGGTGCAGCGGGACCGGCAGCGAACCGTGCTTCTTCACCGCGTCCGCGGCCGCGAAGTAGGCCTTCGTCGTCGACGATTTTGGGGCCGTGGCGAGGTAGATCGTCGCTTGGCTCAGGGGGTACTTCGCCTCCGGCAGGCCCAGGAAGTGGACCGCGTCCTTGCACGCCGTCGCGATCTGGATCGCCCGGGGGTCCGCGAGCCCGACATCCTCTGAGGCGAAGATCACGAGCCGACGGGCGAGGAACATCGGGTCCTCCCCCGCTTCGACCATGCGGGCGAGCCAGTACAGCGATGCGTTCGGGTCGCTCCCTCGCATCGACTTGACGAACGCCGAGATGCAGTTGAAGTGCTCCTCGCCGGCGCGGTCGTACAGCAGCGAGTCGTCGCCGAGCGCTTCGGCAGCCTCCTCGGCGGTCAGCGGCGGGAGGCCGAGCGCGCGAGCGCGGAAGTGGAGGGCGACCCGCTCGACCGCCCCGAGGCAGCGTCGCGCGTCCCCGCTGCTGGCGAGCACGATCCGCTTGAGGGCGTCGCCGTCGATCTCGATGCCCAGGGTGCCGACGCCGCGTTCCGGATCGGACAGCGCCCGCTGCATCAGCGCGACCAGGGCCTCTTCGGGGATGGGTCGAAGCACGTGCACGGCGCACCGGCTCAGGAGTGCGCCGACGACCCGGAAGCTGGGGTTCTCGGTGGTCGCGCCGACCAGGGTGACGAGGCCGGACTCCACGTGGGGAAGGAACGCGTCCTGTTGGGCGCGGTTGAATCGGTGGATCTCGTCGACGAACAGGAGTGTCCGGCCTTCACGCTTCTCCGCCCGGGCGACGATCTCGCGGACCTCCTTCACGCCCCCGAGTACCGCGCTGAACGGCTCGAAGTGGGCTTCGGTGTGCTGCGCGAGCAAGCGCGCGATGGTCGTCTTGCCCGAGCCGGGGGGGCCCCACAGAACCATCGACGTCAGCCGATCGGACTCGATCAAACGGCGCAGGGGCCGGCCCGGGCCGAGCAGGTGATCCTGGCCCAGGACCTCCTCCAGCGTGGCCGGCCTCATGCGCTCGGCCAGCGGAGTACGAAAGAGGTGAGGCAGTGCGTCGCGGGACATCGGACGGGACGCTACCCTACGCCGCCGATGTCAGGGACCAGCAGTCAGATCAGGAGCCGCCGCCGCCTTCTGAAGTACCTGCGCGCGGAGACGCCCCAGTACCTGATCGGCATCGCCGCGCTGTTCATCACGAACGCCTGCACCGCCGGCATCCCCTACCTCACGAAGCTGATCTTCGACGCGCTGGAGCAGGGCGGGGGCAGCGACCCCGATGCGACGGTGGAGAGGGTGACGATGCTGGCGGGGGGCATCGTGGGGCTGGCGCTGGGGCTGGCGGCGTTCCGCACGCTGTCGCGCATCTTCATCTTCAACGGTGGCCGCCGGGTCGAGTACGCGGTCCGCAACGACGTGTACGCGCACATGCAGAAGCTCGGCCCGAGCTTCTTCGGCCGCCTCGCCGTCGGCGACCTCATCTCGCGCACGACCAACGACATCACGGCCGTGCGCCTGCTCGGCGGACCTGGCGTGCTCAACATCACCAACACCGCGATCGTGTACGTCGCGGCGGTGACGCCGATGCTGGCGATCAGCCCGACGCTGACGGCGTGGGCGCTGGCGCCGCTGGTGCTGGTGTTCGCGTCGACCCGCTTCGTCGGCCCTCAGATCTACAAGAAGAGCTTCGCCGCCCAGGAGAAGCTGTCGACGCTGTCGGCGCTGGCCAACGAGTCCATCACCGGCATCAGCGTGATCCAGGCGTACGTGCGTGAGAACTCCCGGCAGGCGTCGTTCGCGGCCGCGTCGGAGGACTACCGCAAGGCGTACCTGGGCTTCGTGCTCTACCGGTCCGTGCTGCTGCCGATCCTCGCCGGCATGGGCGGCCTGGGGACGCTCACGATCCTGTACTTCGGTGGCTCCGCGGTCATCGAAGGGACGCTCAGCCTCGGCGACTTCGTGGCCATCATGGGCTACCTCGCGATGCTCATGTGGCCGACGGTCGCGCTGGGCTGGATGGTCAGCCTGTGGCAGCGGGGGCGGGCGGCGATGGACCGGCTGGCCGAGATCTTCGACGAGGAGCCGGACGTCGAAGACGCACCGGAGGTGGTTACCCCCGACTCCCTGGCCGGAGCGGTTCGGTTCTCCAGCCTCGACTTCGCCTGGGGGGATCGGCAGGTCCTGTTCGACATCGATCTCGAGATCCAGGCCGGAGAGCAGGTGCTGCTGGTGGGGCCCTCGGGCGCCGGCAAGTCGACGCTCGTCGTGCTCCTTCCGCACCTGTCGGCCATTCCCGACGGTGCGCTGTCCATCGACGGCATCGACGTCAATGCCCTGCCGATGCGCTGGCTGCGGCGACGGATTGCGTTCGTGCCCCAGGAGACCTTCCTGTTCAGCATGACCGTCGAGGAGAACGTCGCCTTCGGACTGGACGACGCCGACCGGACCGCGGTCACGCGCGCCGCCGATCTGGCGTCGCTGACCGGCGACCTGACCCGCTTCCCGCACGGGTACGAGACCCTGGTGGGGGAGCGTGGCGTGACGCTGTCAGGAGGCCAGCGGCAGCGCATGACCATCGCGCGCGCGGCCATGCTGGAGCCGTCCATCTGGGTGTTCGACGACTGCCTGTCGTCCGTCGATGCCGGCACCGAACAGCGGATCATCCGCAACCTTCGCGCCCGCACCGACGAGGCGACCGCCATCTTCGTGACCCACCGGCTGCTCGGCTTCGAAGGGGTCGACAAGGTCGTGGTGCTCGAGGACGGCCGCATCACCGAGCAGGGCACCCACGCCGAGCTGCTCGCCAAGGGCGGTTGGTACGCGCGGCTGTACCGGCAGCAGAAGCTGGATCAGGAACTCACCGGTGACTTCTCGGCGGCGGTGGTGCCCCAGGACTCGGGGGTGCCGTCGTGAGACCTCCCGGGCGGCGAGCCGAAGGCGACAAGGAGTTTGAGGGGCTGGATTGGGATCTGCTCAAGCGGATCGGCCACTACGCCCGGCCCCACTGGAGGGTGCTCGCGATCTCGCTGTCGATCCTCCCCATCACCGCGGGTCTGCAGCTGGTGCAGCCATGGCTGATCAAGAACGCGATCGACGGCCCCATCGCGAGTGGGGACGCCACCGGGCTGGTGCCCATCGCGATCGTTCTGTTCGCCGTGCTGATGGGCAACTACACGCTGCAGTTCATCGGCAGCTACGCCAGCCACCTGGGCGGGCAGGGCATCGTCCACGACCTCCGGGTGGGCGTGCATGCGCACCTGCTGACGCTCCACGACCGCTACTTCCAGCGGAACCCCGCGGGTCGGCTGCTGACCCGCTGCACCAACGACGTCGAGGGCATCGGAGAGATGTTCGCGGCGGGGTTCCTGACCCTGTTCGGCGACGTCGTGCTGCTGCTGGGGATCTGCGGCGCCTTGCTGCTGCTGGACTGGAAGCTCGCGCTGGTGACGTTCGCGGCGCTGCCCGTGCTCATCGGCGTCTCGCAGTGGTTCCAGGCAGCGCTGCGCAACACCTACCGCGAGCTGCGGCGGCGCGTCTCCGAGCTGAACGCCTACCTCCAGGAACGAATCTCCGGGATCAAGATCATCCAGTTGTTCGCCCGCGAAGCTCGCACCTACAGCGAGTTCAAGGAGCACAACGCTCAGTTGATGAGCGAGAACTTCCGGTCGATCCGGCTGGACGCGATGCTGTTCGCGTTCGTCGATGCGATGGCCCACCTCGTCACGGCCCTGCTGATCGCGTGGGCCGCGAGGCCGATCGTCGACGACGCCCTGACGTTTGGTGCGCTTGTCGCATTCCTGGACTACGTGAGCCGCTTCTTCCAGCCGATCCGCGACCTCAGCCAGAAGGTCGCCACGCTCCAGTCCGGGCTCGCCAGCAGCGAGCGGGTCTTCTCCCTCCTGGACGAGACCGAGCGGGTCGAGGATCCGGTCGGGGGAGGCCACGACGAGGCCGTGCGGGGCACGATTTCGTTCGACCGGGTGCATTTCGCCTACAAGCCCGAGGAGCCGGTGCTCTGCGGCCTCGATCTGGAGGTCACGTCGGGGGAGAAGGTCGCGCTGCTGGGGGTCACGGGCGCCGGCAAGACCACCGCGCTGCGGCTGCTGGGGCGGGTCTACGACCCCGACCGGGGGCGGGTGGTGATCGACGGTGTGCCGGTGACCGATTGGTCGGTCCAGCGCCTGCGTCGGTCGATCGGCGTCGTTCTGCAGGACGTCTTCCTGTTCATGGGCTCGGTGCGCGACAACGTCACGTTGCACGATGCTTCGATCAGCGACGAGACGGTGTGGGCCGCGCTGGAGCAGGTCGGCGCGGCTGAACTGGTGAAGCGGATCGGCGGGCTGGGCGCGGATCTGGCCGAGCGGGGCGGCAACCTCAGCGCCGGCGAGCGGCAGCTCCTGGCGTTCGCGCGGGTGATGGTCTACGACCCCGCGATTCTGCTCCTGGACGAGGCGACCTCCAACGTCGACACGTTCGCCGAGGCGCGAATCCAGGAGGCGATCGCGACCGCGATGGAAGGCCGCACGACGCTGGTCGTGGCCCACCGCCTGTCGACGATCCAGCAGGTGGACCGGGTCGCAGTGCTGCACCAGGGCGAACTCGCCGAGATCGGAACCCACCGTGAACTTCTGGCCGTAGACGGCCTGTACCGCCGGCTGTACGAGACGTATTTCGCCGCTGGCGATGCGGCGTAGTAGAGTCGCGCGCCGTGAACGGACAAACCATCACAATCGGGCTTCTGGCGGTGCTGACGGGCATCGGCCTGCTCCTGAACACCCAATTTGGCGACGAGCTCGGCGTGCTCCTGGATCGGGGGGACGTGCCCGACGCGGTGCAGCCGTTCTTCCCCGAGCCGAACGCAGACGCGGACGCGATCATCGCCGCGGTTCGCGACGCCCTGGACTCCTGGGCCGCGCTGGAATCGACGCCGGCTGCCGGTGACGATGACGACTCAGCCGAGCCGGTCGAGTCGGTCCCGATGACCGCGGAGCTGCTCGAGGCGCGCCACCCCGCGCTCAACGGGATCGACTACGGCGATCGCTGGATCCTCTCGGTGTACGTGCCGACCCGCGGTGACTGGATCCGCCCCCGCATCACCACGCTGGAGCGAGGTGCCTACGCCGCCGCGGCGGACGTCTGGAGCACGCTGACGGTGCGTCAGAAGACCGCCTCCGTCCTCAGTGGAGCGTCGATCAAGGTCGACCTGATCGTGGGCGAGGAGCGCTCGTTCCCGGCCGAGGGAGGGGAGCGCGGCGTCGCTCTGGACGAGGGCATCGACGGCATCGTCCTGCGGCATCCCAAGCGCAAGACCTTCTGGTACCCGCCGAGTCTGTCGGTGGAGCGCAAGGTCAGCCGCCGGAAGATCCACGCGCGGGCCCGCTTCTACGCGCGTGAGCTGGGCGGCTGGCGCCGGGCCCAGACCAAGGAGGCCGAGTTCGCCGCGTTCCGCACGAAGGCGTGGGTCCAGATCGGCGACGGTCCGGTCACGGCGATCACGCGCGGCAACGTCGACGTCCCCGAGATCACCCCCGAGCTGCTCCGCGAGCGCATCGACCTGGCCGCGCAGTACATGACGCGGGAGACCAACGAACACGGGATGATCCGGTACCAGTACGAGGCCACCGAGGACGACGACGACTTCGACTCCTACAACCTGCTGCGGCACGCCGGATCGGTGTACGCGATGGCGCAGGCGTACCGATTGACCGAGGACGAGGCGCTGTTCGACGCCGCCCTCCGAGCCATGGGCTTCTTCCTCCGGATCACCAAGGAGGACGAGAAGAACCCTGGCGAGCGGTTCGTCGTGAACGTGAACCGCCTGAACACGGATCTGACCCCGCGCGTGGGCCGCACGTCGAAGCTGGGCGGCATCGGGTTGGGCTTGTGCGCCATGGCCGAGCTGCAGAAGGCGCGGCCGGGTTCAGTGTCGCTGGAGACGACGCTGGAGATGGCCCGGCATGTCGAGCGCATGCAGAACCCCGACGGGTCGTTCGACTCGTTCTACGACTGGACGGGCACGGACAAGCGGCTGCGCAAGTCGATCTACTACTCGGGCGAGGCGATCCTCGGACTGCTCCGCGTGTACCAGGTCACCGGTGACGAGCACTGGTTGGACGTCGCTGAGAAGGGCGCCGACTACCTCGTGGACGAGCGGTGGAACTCGCTCGGTCTGACGATCTACACGCCGCCGGATGCGTGGCTCATTCAGGCCCTCGAGGAGCTCGACCGCGAGCGGCCCGACCCGGACCGCGAGGCCTACGCGTTCGCCATCGGCGAGCAGATCGCGCGCCACAAGCAGATGGATCCGCTCAAGGTCCCCGAGGACATGCTCGGCGCGGGGCTCAGCGGGGTCAGCTCGCTCCCGCATGCCGCGACGGCCGGCTCGTTTGGCGAGGCGCTGTCCGCGGCGGCCCGGCTGGAGGCGCGACGTCGCCCCGGCGAGAGCCGCTTCCGCACGTTTGCGCTCTACAACGCCGAGTACAACATCCGAAATCAGTACTGGGGTCCCAACGAGTACGCGCTGCCCAACCCCGCGCGTGCCCACGGTGGGTTCCGGGTCAAGCCGGACCACGGCGAGGTCCGCAACGACCACGTGCAGCACAGCATGAGCGGGCTCTTCGGGCTGCTCGATCTGCTCGACGAGACGGCACCGGACATCGCCGAGAAGGTGCAGCCGTGAGCAAGAACAAGCAGGCCGCGAAGGCTCCGCCCGCCCCGCCGCCCCCGGAGGGGTTCGTCACCCGCCTGGGCAAGGACATCGCCGAGGTCACGCCGCTGCTGGCGCTCATCCCCGGGATCCTCGGCTACGTCATGGTCAACGCGGCGATGAACCCCGAGTTGATCGAGTTGGACAAGATGGCCCAGGCAGCGGAGCGCTGGCACGGGGACGACTTCGCCAACCTCGCGTGGCTCGGGCTCGTGTTCTCCGGGGTGCTCTTCGCGGTGGGCCGATCCCGAGAGCGGACGGCCACCTTGAGCCTGCTCGGCGTGTCCACCCTGGCGCTCTTCGGGTGCACCGTGGCGACCTTCTCATTGGCGTGGGTGCACGGCCGCGAGAACTACTGGGACGCCTACCACTTCGCCGCGTTGCTCTGGACCGTGTTCGGCACGTCGGTGCTGTCGTTTGCCTCCTTTAAGGTCGCGGGCGACCGCGGATCCGTCTTTGCCCAGGTGCTGGTCGGGGTTTCCGCCGTCACGGTGCTCCTGTGTCTGTTCGTCTGGACCTACACCTGGAGCCCGCTGGTTCAGGACTTCGAAGGCTGGATCGCGCGGACCCTCTGGCAGATGACGCATGGGTGAAGCTGACGACGTTGTCGTCCAGCGGGCCCTCATCGTCTCCGACCTTCACATCCAGCGCGCCACGCGCCGCAACGCTCGAACCTTCGTCGACTTCCTGCATCGCCGGGTCGCTCCCGATCCGACCTGCACGCTGATCATCGCCGGGGACCTGTTCGACTTCTGGTACGCGATGCCCGCGGGGCCGCCGGAGCCGATCGCGCCGATCGTGGATGAGCTGCAGCTGCTCGAGCGGGTGATCTGGATCGAGGGCAACCACGACCTGCGGTTGGAGCGGGGCCTGGGACTCGGCTCGCGCATCGACGTGCGTCGTCGTGGAGCGGTGGTTCGCGCGGGCGGCCGACGCCTGTGGGTCGAGCATGGGGACTTGATCAGGCGGTCAGGCCGATGGACGCGGCGGCTCCTGACCTCGCCCCTCGCTGAACTCGGGGCCCGCGCCATCACGAGCCGGGGCACGTGGGAGCTGGGCAACTTCGTAGGCCGGCTGCGCAAGCCCGAAGAGGGCTACGCGGGCCAGAGTCTGAAGTGGTTGGCGAGGGCCCGGGCCCATGCTTCGGCGAAGCACGCAGACGGGTTCGACTGGACCATCGTGGGGCACGGCCACTGGCTCGGCACATGGGACGCCGAACGGCTGATCTGCCTCGGCGACTGGCTGCAGTACTTCTCGTACCTGGAGGTCAGCGCCGACGAGGAGCCGACGCTGCGTCGTTTCGACGCTCAGGCTTCGGAGGATCCGTCGCCCGAGCCGCCGCCGAAGTAGCGCTTCAGGCCTCGAAACAGTCCGCCCGATGGCGGAGGAGCGAGCGACTCACCGGGAGGCGGACCCGCCGGTGCGGCCTCCGCGGCAGGTGCCGGCGCGGGCTTGAGGGGAGCCGCCGGAGTCGGAGCCGGGGCCTTCGCCGCGGGGGCGGCGTCGGCCTTGGACGGCCGTGGAGCGCGGGGCTCGCGGGGGGGCTTGGGAGCGGCGCCGTCAGCCGAGGCTGCTGGAGCAGTGGCGCCATCGCCACCACCCTCACTCTCGCCCCGACCGCGTCGGGAACGACCTCCGCGGCGCCGACGTCGACGCTTCCGGCCTTCGCCGTCCCCGTCTCCGTCGTTGTTGCTGCGGGCGGCACGCTCCTTGTTGCCACCCCGTCCGCCGTCGCGGCTGCGATCGTTGCGACTGCGGTCGCTGCCGCCGTCGCCCTCGTCGCGGTTGCGCTTGCGGCGGGCGCGGCGCTTGGCCGAGCGGGACCGCCCGTCTCCGTCGTCGTCCGCGTCCTGGTTCCGATCGCCGTCGTCCTCGGGCGAGACGCCGGGAACGGCGCCATGGGCGTCGATGTGGTCGCCGCCGCGCCCGCGGGCTCGGTTGCGTCCGCGTCCCCGGCGGCTGCGTCGCTCGGGCGTGCCGAGGCCGTCGTCGTCCTCGCCGCCGCGTCCACGTCCACGTCCACGTCCACGTCCGCGGCTCTCGCGGTCGTCGTCGTCATCGTCGCTGGCGCCGCGGGCGAGGCGCGCGGTCTCCCGCACGGACAGCTCGTCGTCATCGGACACCGGACCGAGTTCGGCCTCCAGCGCCGCGAGGTTGGCGAGCAGGTCGTCCGACGTGTTCTCCGGCTGGAGCTTGACGCCGTGGCGCGCGCGGTTGGCCGCGATCATCTCGCTGCGCCGCTGCTCCACGAGCCGCTTCTCCGCTTCGGGGAGCTTGTCCAGGTTGGACCACTTGGTCTCGCGCTGGCTGCGGTGCAGCCCGGGGCGCCCCTCGATCATCACGATGAGCGCGAACCGCTGCTCGAGTTCGACGAGCTCCCGGCGGTGAAGGTTCTGCAGGTGGTCGGCGAGCTCCGGGTGGAGGCCCACGATGACCTTGCCGTAGGCGCCGCCCGCGGCCTTCGCCTCGATTCCGCGAAGCAGGCTGCGCGCGACCGTCGAGGTGTTCTCGATGACCCCGCGGCCCAGGCAGGTGGGGCAGTCGCGGTGGGTCTGCAGCCGGAGGCTCTGCTTGAGCCGCTGGCGGTTGACCTCGAGCAGGCCGTTGTCGCTGATCTTGCCGACGTAGGTGCGCGCCTTGTCGCCCTTGAGCGAGTCCTTGAGCACCTTCTCGACCTGCCGGTTCGCCTTGCGCGTGGGCATGTCGATGAAGTCGATGACGATCAGGCCGCCGAGGTCGCGGAGTCGCAACTGGCGGGCCACCTCACGCGCGGCTTCCAGGTTGGTGTGCAGCGCCGTCTCTTCCTGCGACTTCTGCCGGGTCGAGCGGCCGGAGTTCACGTCGATCGAGATCAACGCCTCCGTCGGGTCGATGAGGATGTAGCCGCCGGACTTGAGGTCTGCGCGGCGGGAGTGGACCTCCTCGATCTGCTGCTCGACCTTGTACCGCGCGAACATCGGCACCTTGGCGGTGTAGTGCTCGAGCACTCCCTTGGTGCGCGGCATGACGACGCGGAAGTACTGCTCCGCTTTGGCGAAGGAGGTCGCGTCGTCGATGAGGATGCGGTTGATGTCGTTGTCGTAGTAGTCGCGCAGCATGCGGACCACCAGATCGCGGTCCTCGTGCAGCATCGCCGGAGCCTTCGCCCCGTTGGCCGCCTTCTCCACGTTCTTCCACGTGCGCATCAGCAGCGCAGCGTCGCGGTTGAGGTCGGTCTTGGTGCGATCCAGGCCCGCCGTGCGGACGATGAAGCCGTACTGCTCGTCGATCTTGAGCGTCGACGCGATCTCCTTGATCTGCTTGCGCTGACTGTCGGAGCTGGCCTTGCGGGAGACGCCGCGGACGTCGTCCAGCGGCATCAACACGATGTACCGGCCGGCGAGGGAGACGCGGGTGGTGAGGGCGGCGCCCTTGTTGCCCACGGCGTCCTTGACGACCTGGACCACGAGCTCGCGCCCCTTCTGCATCACGTCCGTGATCTTGGGGCGGTCCTTGCCTTCCCACTTGCGGTGGTAGGCGCTGGGGGCGATCTCGTCGATCGGGAGGAAGCCTTGCTTGTCCTCTCCGAACTCGACGAAGCAGGCGTTCAGGCTGCCTTCGACGTTGGCGACCTTGCCCTTGTAGATGTTGCCTTTGAGCAGATTGGCGTCGCCAACCTCGATCTCTAGCTGATGGAGACGACCTTCGTCCAGAATCGCGGCGCGGACCTCGGCGGGTCGCGACGCGTTGATGAGCATGATTTTCGACACTTGGGGTTTGTCCAATGGTGTCGCGCTGGCCGCAGGGTCGGCATCGGAAGATCTCCGGCGGGCCGTCTACAGGGGCCGCGCGAGTTGAGTGAAGCGAACAAGACGCGCCGCAGAAGGGGCGCGGGGTCCGACGTGATCGGACCGCGAGTTGCGACTATTGTCGTCAGCGGCGGTCCATTGTCAAGGTAAGCACCCTTGCGACGGGATGCCTTCCCCACTAAGGTGCGAAACGAGATCGGTGCGCAGACGGCGCAGGTAGCGCCACCGCACCCTCGACAACGACAAGTGGAAGGTCCGTCATGCCCCGGTGGGAATACCGAGTGCTGCACGACACCCCGGCACCCGAGCTCAATGACCTCGGTGCTGAAGGCTGGGAGATCGTGACCGTCGAATTCGACGACGAGGGAGAGATCCTCAACGCTTTCGCCAAGCGCTCCGTTGGAGGCGGCGGTGGCGGTGGTGGTGGTGGAGGTGGTGGCGGCGGCCGTGGTCGCAGTCGCAGTCGACGCCGCAAGGGCGGCGGTGGCGGCGGTGGCGGTCACAAGCACCCCGTCGGCCCGATGGAATAGCGACCGCATCGCTCCTCAGGGAGCGTTCGCGGTGCGGGTGACGAAGAACGACGCGCGCTGTGCGCTGTAGTCGTATTGGTTGTTGCATTCGGGATCGATCTCCCGGAATGCGAACGACCACACGTTGACCGCACGCAACTCCAGGCCCGCGTAGACGAAGTCCCGGTGTTCGGTCGGCCACAGCTCGAAGCTGTCGCCGTCGATCACCGTGCCGTCCTCCAGCTCTTCCGGAAGCACCTCGAACTGAGTCGACAGGTTGTAGGCCGAGGCGCAGCCCGTGGGTAGCGTGTACAGGTTCGGGCAGGCGCGATCGCGCAGCTCCACCGACGCGAACATCGGATGCGCGTCCCCCGGCTGGAAGGCCAGCCCGGCGTCGCTGGGCTCAGCCATGAACAGCAGCTGGAAGGTGCCGTCCTCGAGCTCGTGCCAGAGCCCGAAGGCGGCGACCAGGTCGCCTGAGCTCACATCCAGAACCGTGACCGAGGCGACCTGCTGGTTGAGCTCGACCGGGAGGTCGTAGCCCAGCGGCAGCTCGTACGTGATGCGGATCCAGTTGGGATCCTCCGGCGGATCCTCGCCCTCGGGGGGCGGCGTGTTGTCCGTGAGGGTGATCGCCATCAGCCCCGGCTCTTCGGCGGGCCCCAGTTCGGTGACGATCCCGGGCAGGAACGTGAACGGGAACACGTCGACGTCGAACTCTTCCATCAGGTCGAGCAGACCGGCCTGGGGGTACTCCTCACCGCCGAAGTGCAGGTGGAAGCTGAACCGCGTGTTCGACAGCGCCGGGAGGTCGCAGCCCGCCGGCGGCGGAATGGTGCGGGTGCTGTCGTCGTCGTCCCCCTCAGGGCAGCCGACGAGAACCGTGGAAAGCACCAGAAACGCAGCACAGAGCCTCATTCGCATGGCTCGTAGCCTACACTGCCGGACCATGAGCATGCGGGTCGGGATTCTCACGGGCGGGGGCGATTGCCCCGGACTCAACGCGGTCATTCGAGCGGTGGTACGCACCCTCCAACACGAGGGGGACGGCGTCGAAGTGCTCGGCTTCCGGGACGGGTTCCTGGGCATGGTCGCGGATCGCGTGATGCCCCTGGACGGCGACGCCGTCTCCGGAATCCTCCCGCGCGGGGGGACGATCCTCGGCTCCAGCAACCGGGACGATCCGTTCAACTTCGACCACGTGGTGGATGGGGAGCACCTCACGGGCGACGTGTCGGGGCGAGCGGTGGCCAACCTCGAGCGCCACGGGATCGACGCGCTGGTGGTCGTCGGGGGGGATGGCACGTTGGCCCTCGCCAACCAGTTCGCTCGGCTGGGGGTGCCCGTGGTCGGCGTGCCCAAGACCATCGACAACGACCTGCGCGGCACCGACCAGACCTTCGGGTTCGACACCGCCGTGGGCATCGCCTCGGAGGCGATCGACCGCATCCACACCACGGCGGAGAGTCACCACCGCGTCATGCTCGTCGAGGTGATGGGGCGGCACGCCGGCTGGATCGCCCTGCACTCGGGGATCGCGGCCGGCGGCGACGTCATCCTGCTGCCCGAGATCCCCTTCACGATCGACGGAATCTGCGCCGCGGTGGAAGAACGCCGCGAGCGGGGCAAGTCCTTCTCAATCGTCGTGGTGAGCGAGGGCGCCAAGCCGCTGGGCGGCGAACAAGTCTTCTACCGAAGCGTCGCGACGGGGGCCGAGAAGGGTCGGCTGGGGGGCATCAGCCACACGCTCGCGTCCTCGATCGAGGACTGCGTCGGGCTCGAGAGCCGGGTGACGATTCTGGGGCACGTGCTGCGGGGCGGTACCCCGAGCGCGCGGGATCGGATCCTCGCGACGCGGTTCGGGACCTGTGCTGCGCGGCAGGTGTTGGTGGGGAACCACCAGACGATGGCGGCGTTGCGGGGGACCGACGTCCTGGCCGTGCCGATCACGGACGCCGAGGGGGGACCGAGGTTGGTCGATCCCGGAGGGCAGATGGTGGGTGTCGCGCGGGCCACCGGGATCCGCTTCGGAGACTCCTGATCCCCAGAACGATGTGAGCCCCGGAACCTCGGTTCCGGGGCTCGGACCACATCGGGTCGCAAAGAAGGTCCCACATCAGCCGGGCGGCTAGTCGGAGGCACCCCCTTGATAGGGGGGCATCGGAGTTAGGCGCGTCAGGTTCCCCTGGCAGAAGGGGTACACACGGCGCCCAGGGCCGAATCCCAAGAATGGATTAGGTGCTTTCCGCTAATAACCTTGTCCCCGCACTGCGCAGGTTGTCCTTCCTTCATCAGTGTAGGGCCCGCTGTCGCGGGGATCCAAGAGCTTTGTTCGACAGCTTTCCAAGCGCCCGAGACCAGTACAGAATCGCCCCATGTCGACCGACGACGACCGCAGGAGACAGTGGAATTCCGCCTTCCCCGAGCGCCGATCCGGAGACGGACGCCGAGCGCACCCCAGGGCGCTGGTCGGGCTGATCGCTCGAGGGCAGTCCGCCGAGAGCGCAGTGGTCGCCGTCACGGAGCTGTCCGTGGGAGGTCTGTACCTCGAGCGCGAGCTGGAACTGCAGGACGGAGACCCCATCGAGTTCGATCTCTTCGTGCCCGGCTGCGACGAACCGGTCCGAATCGACGGCGTGATTCGCTACCGAGCGGAAGACGAGGCGGGCAAGCGGGGTATGGGGATCAGGTTCGACGGGGTCAGCGGCTCCGCCGCCAAGGTCATCGAGGCGTACCTGGACCGCCTCGCGCGCGCACGATGAGGAGTCTCTGCTAGTGTCCCGCCGCCTGATGAACCGTTGGATCACCATCGCCGCCGTCGTTGCTTCCGTGGGCCTTTTGGCCGGCTGCCCGAAGCCGAAGCCGCCGCCGGCGCAGACCGATGAGACCCCTCCGCCCCGCGCGAAGGTGGAGATCACGTCCGTGCGACCGGCCCACACCAACGTGGGCAACGCCGTCACCGTCACCGTCGAAGGATGGGGATTTGCCGACGGCAGCGAGGTCTACCTCGGAAGCCTCAAGGCCCGCGGCGTCGACGTGTTCGACGACGGTGAGCTGACCTTCCGCGCCAGCGAGGACCTCCGCGCCGGCGAGTACGACGTCCGCGTCGTCACCCCCAAGGGCGACCAGGCGGTGGCGCTGGGCGCCTTCCGGGTGAAGGAACGCTCCTCCGGCGAGGGGGACTGCGTGCTCCTGACCGTCTACTTCGAGTTCAACGAGTTCAAGCTCGCGGACTCGACCCGGCAGACCCTCAGCGACAACGCCGCCTGCATCGAGAAGAGCGGGCTGACGAAGATCCGCCTCGAGGGGCACGCCGACGAGCGCGGCAGCACCGAGTACAACCTGTCGCTGGGTCAGCGGCGCGCCGAGTCGGTGCGCACCTACCTGGTGAACCTGGGCACCCCCGGCGCCGGCATCCGCACCGTCAGCTACGGCGAAGAACGGCCCGCGGAGAACGGCTTCAGCGAGCGCGTCTGGGCCAAGAACCGCCGGGTGGAGTTCATCATCCCGTGAGGCGGCCGGCGCTCCTGCTGCTGGTCCTCCTGGTGTCCGCTCCGACGACCGGCTGCGTGGTCGACTGGACCGGGCAGAGCGGCAGCTACCTCCTCCGTGAGAAGCTCGACGTCACCCGCACCAAGACCCGCGATCTGCAGTCCGACCTGGAGAAGGAGCGGGAGCGCATCGACGTGATGGATCAGCGTGCGGCCGAGGCCCGTCGTCGGTACGCCGACAGCGGTGCGTCGGTGCAGGCGCTGATGGAGGACCTGACGTTCGTGCGTGGGCAGCTGGATTCGATCCAGCATGCGATCACGCGGTCCGGCCAGCTCAACGAAGACATGAGCTTCCAGCTCACCGCCATCGAGGCCCGGTTGGGTCACATCGAAGGCCAACTGGTCGAGCGGGTCGACGGCTACGAGACCGCGCCGATCATGATGATGCCGTTCGACGCCGAGCCCGCTCCGGCGCCCGAAGAGGGCGTCGAAGGGGGCGACGACGCCGGGTCGCCCGCCCCCTCGGAGGAGGAGGGTGAGGGGGCTGAGCACACGCAGCTTGACGACCCGGCCGCCGTCGCCGACCCAGCAGTCTCCCCCGAGGAGCGTTTGTTTCGCGAGGGTCTCACTTTGACCCAACAAGGCGACTGGAAGCGCGCCGGGGCCAAGCTCCAGGAGTTCACCAAGGCGCATCCCGACAGCCAGTGGTGGCTGGAAGGGCAGTTCCTCGTGGGGCGCTGCCTCTACGAACTGGGCCGGTACAAGGCCGCGATCGGCGAGTACCAGAAGGTGATCGTGCGCGACGACAAGTCGGCGTGGGCGCCTCGGGCGATGTTCATGCAGGGCATGGCCTTCGAGTCCCTTGGGACGCGCGATGATCTGGACGCGGCGGAGGTCTTCTACTCCGAGCTGCGCCGGCTCTACCCCAGGTCGGACGAGGCCGGCAAAGCGAAGGTGAGGCTCGATGCGTTGGCTCGTTAGTGTCGCGTTCGCGGTCCTGATGGGATGCGGCGGAGGCGGCTCGGAGACGACGTCGACCGCGGACCCCACCACCCCCGAACCGGAGGTCGCGGTTCAGCCGTCGACCGGTCACGAGACCCCGTCGGACTCAGCTCGACTCACCGTGGTGTTTACGAACAACATCGACGGCGAGATCGAGCCCTGTGGGTGACCGAAGAACCCCCTCGGCGGTCTCGCCAGGCGCTCTACCTACCTCGAATCCCTCCCCAACCGCGAAGCCATCCTGCAGGTGGACGCGGGCGATCTGCTGTGGACCCGCCCGAAGGTCACGGCCAAGGAGCGGCCGCAGCGTGAGCTGAAGGCCAAGCTGCTGCTGGAGGCGAGCGCGCAGCTCGGCGTCGACGCGATGGGCGTGGGCGATGGAGACCTGGCGTTCGGCATCGACTTCCTCACCGAGCACGCCAGCAAGCACGGCCTCCCCTACGTGTCGGCCAACCTCGCCGACCCGGCGGGGGCGCGGATCTTCAGCCAGGTGGTGCGCGTCGAGCGCGGCGGGAAGACGTTCGGCATCACGTCGGTCATCGGCACCACCCACAAGTTCGAGGGGACGAGCTTTCTGCCCGTCAACGAGTCCATCACCGCCGCCGTCGCGGAGCTGACGGGCACGGTCGACTTCGTGGTCGTGCTCAGCGGGCTGGGGCTCGAAGAGGACAAGACGCTCGCCACGGAGGTCGCGGGGATCGACCTCATCTTCGGTAGCCACACGCGCAAGATGCAGGTCGACCCGGTCATCGTCGGTACGACCGCCATCTTCCAGGCGGGGAGCCGAGGCAAGCATGTCGGTGAGGCCACCCTGGCGCTCCGCGAGGGTGGCGTCGGTTGGTCCAACGACGAAGGACGCGAGCGATCGCTGCGGCGGCTGGCGCAGATCCGGGAGCAGCTCGACCGCTACGACACCCAGATCGAGCAGGTCAGCGAACAGCGCAGCAAGGACCGCCTCGTGCGTTTGCGCAAGGTCACGCAGGGCCGCCTCGACAAGATCTACGTGCCCCCCGCGGACGACGGCACCACCCACGTCATCACCGGCAAGTCCATTCCCATGGGCAAGGACCTGGTCGACGAGCCGAAGATGAAGGAGCTGGTCGACGCGACGCTCGAGCAGCTCGGCGACGAGCCCGATCAGCACGCCGGCCACGGCCACGGCGCCCAGCCCCACGCGACCGACACGCCCAAGAAGGACACCGACTACGTCGGCGCTTCGACCTGCCTGGGGTGCCATCGGGAGCAGTACGCGGACTGGAAGGACACCGGCCACGCTCACGCCTACAAGACGCTGGTGACTGAGAAGCGGCAGTTCGACAACGACTGCTGGAGCTGCCACGTCACCGGCGCGAACAAGCCCGGCGGCCCCGACAGCGCCAAGACCGTGGGCACCCTGCGCAACGTGCAGTGCGAGGCCTGCCACGGCCCCGGACGCAAGCACGCGAGCAACCCGCCGGGCGTCGACATGGTCAAGACGCCGACCGAGGCGGTCTGCCTGGAGTGCCACACCGAAGAGCAGACCGAGGGCCGCTTCGTCTTCGAGGACTACATCCCGAAGGTGGATCACGCGGACTGAGGCGCGTACCTTCGCGCACGGTGACTGACCTGTTCCCTTTGCTGGCCATCGAATCGTCCTGCGACGAGACCGCCGCGGCGGTGCTGTCGGCCGACGGCGTCGTGCTCGGTGAGGTGGTGCGCTCCCAGATCGACGACCACGCGCTGTTCGGCGGCGTCGTGCCGGAGTTGGCGTCGCGGTGCCACACCGAGGCGATCGACCCGGTCGTCCAGGAAGCCTGCCAGCGCGCAGGCGTGACCCTCGCGGACATCCGCTCCATCGGCGTCACCGCGGGGCCCGGCCTGGTCGGCTGCCTGCTGGTGGGGCTGTCGTACGCCCAGGGGCTGGCGGCTGCGCGCGGCCTGCCGTTGGTCGCCGTGAACCACCTCGAAGGGCACCTGCTGGCGCCGTTCATCGGCCAGGCGGAGCCGGAGTTCCCGTTCCTGGGGTTGGTCGTCAGCGGAGGACACACCCTGCTGGTGCTCGCCAAGGGGGTGGGCGAGTACGAAGTCCTTGGGGAGACGCGCGACGACGCTGCCGGCGAGGCCTTCGACAAGGGGGCGCGGGTGCTGAACCTGCCGTACCCCGGCGGCATCCACGTGGATCGGCTGGCCCAGGACGGCGACGCCAGTGCGGTCGACCTGCCCCGCGGGATGAAGCACAGCAAGGACTTCGACTTCAGCTTCTCCGGCCTCAAGACGGCGGTGTGGCAGCGCGTGCGCGCCCACGGCGTGCCCGAGGGTCAGGGCATGAACGACCTGTGCGCGTCGCTCCAGGAAGCGATCGTGGATGTGCTCGTGCACAAGACGAAGAAGGCGAGCAAGGCGACGGGCACCAGTCGGATCATCGTGACGGGCGGGGTGGCCGCCAACTCTCGGCTGCGGTCCGCGTTTGAAGAGGCCGCGGCCTCTCAGGGCTGGGAGCTGCTGCGCGCCGAGCGCAAGTGGTGCACCGACAACGCCGCCATGATCGGCTACGTGGCCGCCCAACGGCTCAAGCGAGGCGAGCGCTCTCCCCTCGACGTCGACGCCAACCCAGGGATGCGCTTTTGAAGAACGTCCGCGCCAAGAAGTCCCTCGGCCAGAACTTCCTCGTCGACGAGGGGGTCATCTCCCGCATCGCCTCCGCCGCCGCCATCCGCGAGGGGGAGGTGGTGGTCGAGATCGGCCCCGGTCGGGGCGCGTTGACGCCTCGGCTGCGGTCGCAGGCCCGGCACCTGATCTGCATCGAGAAGGACGACGCCCTCGCGGAGCAGTGGGAGCGCAAGTTCGCCGCCGATTCGGGGGCCGACCTCGTGCACGCGGACGCCCTCAAGGTGCTGCCCAAGGACCTCCCCGTGGAGGGGCCGTACCGCGTTGTCGCCAACCTCCCGTACAACGTCGGCGGGCGCATCACGATGCACCTGCTGGAGGACTGGACGGGTCAGGTTCGCAGCGCGACGTTGATGTTCCAGAAGGAGGTGGCGGAGCGGATCTGCGCGTCGCCGTCGACCAAGCCGTACGGCGCGCTGTCGGTGCTGGTCCAGTCCTTTGCCGAGTGCTGGGTGCTCTTCGGGGTTCCGCCCGGCGCGTTCCGGCCGATCCCGAAGGTCCAGTCCCGCGTCATCCGCCTTCAGCCCTTCGAGGTGCCGAAGTGGAAGGAAGCGGGGCTCGACTACGAGCACTTCCGCAAGACCGTGCACGCCGGCTTCGCGGCGCGCCGCAAGACCGTGTCGAACTCGCTGTCGGTGGGGCTCCAGCGCGAGTCTTCCGAGATCCTCCCGGCCCTCGCGGCTGCCGAGATCGACGCCTCGGTGCGGCCGCAGGCGCTCGGCGTGGACGCCTGGGTGCGGCTCGCCGGCGCGATCGAGTAGCATCGGCCGACCGTGCGCGTCGCCATCCTCGGAAAGCCCCACAGCGCCCCGGCCAGAAAGGCCGCTGGGGAGCTGTGCGCCTGGCTGGAGGAGCGCGAGCACACCGTCACCGTCGACGACGAGACGGCCGCCGCGATCGGCCGGACCGGCGTGCCGCGGGACGAGCTCGCGGAGCATGGTGACCTGGCGGTGAGCCTGGGCGGAGACGGCACGCTGCTGCTCGCCGCCCGTGTGTTCGCCGGCGCCGCCGTCCCGATCCTCGGCATCAACCTCGGGCGCCTCGGCTTCCTCACCGACACCGACCACGAGCACATGTTCGACGTCATCGAGCAGGTGCTGAAGGGCGAGTCGGAGATCGAAGAGCGGATGATGCTGACCGCCGAGGTGTGGCGGGACGGCGAAGTGGTCGAACGCTCCGACGCGCTCAACGACGTGGTCGTGAACAAGGGCGCGCTGGCGCAGGTGATCTCCTTGGAGACCCGCGTCGGCGGCAGCTTCGTCAGCAGCTACCGGGCCGACGGCATGATCGTGTCGACGCCCACCGGATCGACCGCGTACGGCCTCGCCGCCGGGGGCCCGATCATCGAGCCGTCGACCAACGTCATCCTCGTTGCGCCGATCTGCCCCCACATCCTCACGAACCGTCCGCTGGTCATCGGCGCCAGCAGCGACGTGGAGTGCATCCTCGTGGAGGGCAAGGGCGAGGTGTACCTGACCATCGACGGCCAGGAAGGCTTCCCCCTGCAGCGCGGCGACCGCGTCCGCGTGGTCCGCGCCGAGCACGCCGCCCGCCTCGTCCACGCCGCCTCGCGCGACTTCTACGAGATCCTCCGCACGAAGATGGGCTGGGGACGACTGTGAGAAGCCTCTAGTGCTTCGCGAGCTTCGGATCCGCGACGTCGCGATCATCGAGGACCTGGTCGTGCAGTTCGGCTCCGGGCTGAACGTGCTGTCCGGGGAAACCGGCGCGGGCAAGTCGATCATCCTGGGCGCCCTCGGGCTCGTGTTGGGAGCGCGCGCCTCCGCCGAGATCGTGCGCACCGGGCGGGAATCCGCCGAGGTCCAGGCCCGCGTCGACCGGCCCGCCGAGGTTGTCGCCATCCTCGCCGAGTTGGACGTGAACGTGCCGGACGAGGAGGACGGGCTGCTCCTGCGCCGCGTCGTGACCCGGCAGGGCCGCTCCCGCGCCTACATCGGCTCGACGTCCGTGCCTGTCGCCGCGCTTCGGCAGCTCGCGCGGGTGCTCGTGGACTACAGCTCGCAGCACGAACACCAGGTGCTCCTGGACGAGGCGAGCCACCTCGCCATCCTCGATCGGTTCTCGGCCCTGACGACGGTCCGCGCGACCACGTCGGCGGCGGTGGGGGAGGTGCGGCGGCTGCTCGCGGAGCGTGACCGGCTGGCCTCCCTGGAGCACGAACAGCGCTCCCGCGAGGACTACCTCAGCTACCAACTCGAGGAACTGGTCTCCGCTTCTCTGGTCGAGGGCGAGCTGGAAGAGCTGGAGTCCGAGCGCAGCCTGCTGCGCCACGCCGAGGAGCGCGGAGAAGCTGCCCGGGCGGCTGAGACCGCGCTGTATTCGGGGGCGGGGGCGGCGACGGAGAAGCTCGCCGAGGCGGTCACGAAGGTGCGCCGGCTGGCGGAGATCGATCCGGAGCTGAGCGGCATCCTCGACAACCTTGAATCCGCCGTCATCGCCGCGGAGGACGCGGGCCGCGACCTGGGCATCTACGCCCGCTCGGCCGAGAGCAACCCGTTCCGGCTCCAGGACGTCGAGGACCGCATCTCCCTGCTGCGTCGGCTCGCCCGCAAGCATCGGTGCGATGTCTCGTCCCTCATCGGCTTGCGCGATCGCATGCAGGGGGAACTGGCCGAGCTGGGCTCCCTGGAGCTCCGGCTCGAGGACCTGGGGGCTGCCCTCGAGGCGGCCCGGGCCGTCGCTGCCAAGGCCTGCGAGGGGCTCAGCCGCAAGCGGAAGGCGGGGGCCAAGAAGCTGCGTCGGGCGGTGGAGATCGAGCTGAGTTCGCTGGCGATGGCGCGGGCCCGGTTCGAGGTGCGCTTCGACGCCTTCCCCGAGGGCGTCGAGCATCCCGGGTTGGGCGAAGGAGGCGGACCGCCGTGGTGCGGAACGACCGGCATCGACAAGGTCGGCTTCCAGCTGTCGGCCAACCCGGGCGAGGATCCCAAGCCGCTGGCGAAGGTCGCTTCCGGCGGCGAGCTGTCGCGCATCCTCCTGGCCATCCGACGAGCGCTGGTGGGCACGACGACGGTGCAGACCTGCGTGTTCGACGAGGTCGACACCGGCATGGGCGGCGCCACCGCGGATACGGTCGGAAGAAAGCTGTCGGAGATCGCGTCTGATCTTCAGGTCCTGTGCATCACCCACCTGCCGCAGATCGCCGCGCGCGCCGAGCAGCACTTCCGGGTGGAGAAGCACGTCATTGGCGGCCGCACCCAGACCCAGGTGACCCACCTGGACTCGGCCGAGTCAGTGGGCGAGTTGGTGCGCATGATGGCGGGGACCGATGGCACCGACGCGGCGGAAGCGTTCGCGCGGGAGCTTGTCGAGCGCGCGCGAGCGGAGCGGCCGGTCAGGTAGACTGCGCCGTTCAGGAGACGAGTATGAGGATCACATCCGCCGGCATCACGAACGTCGGCATGAAGCGGCAGAACAACGAAGACAACTACCTCATCAACGATGAGGTCGGGATCTACGTCTGCTGCGACGGCATGGGCGGCCACGCCGGCGGCGAGTACGCCTCGCAGATCGCCGTCACGACGGTCGAAGAGGTCCTCGCCAACATCCGGGACGAGGGGGGCGATGGCTCCGACGACGTCACGGACGACCAGATCACCCAGGAGAAGATCAAGTACGCCATCCGGCTCGCCGGCAAGCGGATCTTCGAGCGCGCCCAGGCGAACCCCGAGTACCGCGGCATGGGCACCACCGCCGTCATCCTCCTGTTCCGCAACGGCATGGCCTACCTCGCCCACGTCGGCGACTCCCGCGGCTACCTCATCCGCGGCGGGGAGATCACGCAGCGGACCGAGGACCACTCGTGGGTCAACGAGCAGATCAAGGCCGGCCTCATCACCCCCGAGACCGCCAAGCATCACCGCTTCCGCAACATCATCACGCGGTCGCTCGGCTTCCAGGAGGAGGTCGAGATCGACACCCAGGTGCTGCGCGCCGAGCCCGGCGATCTGTACCTGCTGTGCAGTGACGGACTGAGCAACCTCATCGACGAGGACGAGATGCGGGATCTGCTGGTCGAGAAGTCGTTCCAACTCGTCGCCCGCGACCTCGTGGATCTGGCCAACGCGCGCGGCGGTGACGACAACATCACGTGCGTCATCGCACGGGTCGACAGCGTCAGCTAGAGGCCGCTCCGGCGCGACAACTCTGGGAGACAGGGAAGAACCCGTCTATCCTGTGGGTTGAGGAGGCGCTGAGGAGCATCGTTGACAGGGTATTGGCGCGGTTGTATCACTGCGCCGCTTTGAGACCGGGCACCAGGAGAGACCCTCACTTTTGAGCTCCAGAATCGTCATCGCGGTTGAGCAGGACGACAACTCCGCTCGCCGCACCTTCGCTCTCGACGGACGCCGACTCCGGCGTTTCGCATGGATCGGTGCCCTCGGCCTGATCGTCTTCGCTGGCGGCATCGGCTTTGGCGGCTGGCAGGCCCACGACCGCTGGGGCAACGGCCCCACCGCCCGCGCTGAGAACGCCGTGCTCCGCACCCGGCTGCAGAGCCTGGAGGCGCAGCAGACGCGCGTCGACCAGAGCCTCGCCCGCGTGATGGCCTACGACAGCAAGATTCGAACGATGACGCGCGAAGACGTCGGTGCCCACGCCCTCGGGCTCGGTCCGCTGTCCGAGCTGGAGATCGCCGCCGCCGAGCGTGAGGGCGGCGGAGTCGTGCTCCCCGGCGAAGAGCTGGAGCTCTCCGGCATCGTCGCCGCCCAGGACCTCGCCCCGATGGACGACATCGTGTCGCACCTGGACGACATGGAAGCACGCAGCTCCGACCTCGAGGGCCGCGTGCTGGCCGAGGAAGAGAGCCTCCAGGAGGTTCGCGCCTACTTGGACGACCGCACCTCCCTGCTCCGCGCCACGCCGTCGGTGTGGCCGGTTCGCGGCTGGGTGACGTCGCACTTCGGCTGGCGCAAGTCGCCCCACGGTGACGGCACGCGGCTGCACAGCGGCATGGACATCGCCGCCCCCATCGGCACCCCCATCATCGCCCCGGCCGACGGTCACGTCGTCTTCGCGGGCTACCACAGCGCCTACGGCAACCTGGTCGTCATCGACCACGGCTACGGCCTGACCAGCAAGTACGCCCACACGTCCCGCATGCTCGTGGGTGTGGGTGAGCGCGTGCAGCGCGGCGACCTGATCGCCCGCGTCGGCAACACGGGACGTTCGACCGGTCCTCACCTCCACTTCGAGGTGATCAAGGACGGCGTCGCGACGAGCCCGATGCGCTACCTCCGCAGCGTTCCCCGGTAGGGCAAACGCCCGGGCCGGTGGCCCCCATCGTGTCTATAGTCCGCCGCGATGCGTACGCCTCTCTTCGTTCTTCTCGCCCTGCTGATGACCGGCTGCCATGGATCGGTCTCGATCGTTGGCCTCTTCGGAGGCGACGACGACGATGACTCCGCCGCCGCCGACGACGACGACATCACCGACGACGACGACGTGGACGACGACGACGACATCGCCGACGACGACGACATCGCCGACGACGACGACATCACCGACGACGACGACATCGCCGATGACGACGACATCACCGACGACGACGACATCGCCGATGACGATGACGTCGCCGACGATGACGACGCCGTGGACACCTGCGTCCCTGCTGCCCTGGGGTGCGGCGACAGCATCACCACGAGCAACGACGCGACCAGTTCGGCCAGCGGCTACGACAGCTGGTCGTGCTTCGGTGGAGGCTCGACCGGGCCGGAGGTGTTCTTCGATCTCGCCGCGGGCGACCACCCTGTCTTCAGCCTGACCGTGGCCGGCCTCAGCGCGGATCTGGACTTGTTCGTGCTCACCGGCGACTGCAACCCCGAGGGCTGCGTCGACGGGTCGTGGAACGGCGGCAACGAGACCGAAGAGGTCGAAGTCGAGCTGTCGGCCGGTGACTCCTACCAGGCAGTCGTGGACGGTTGGGAAGGCGCCGTGTCGGGATTCACCATCACGATGGAGTGCGGCGTGATCGACGACGACGACGACGACATCGCGCCTGACGACGACGACATCGCGCCGGACGACGACGTTGACGGCGACGGCTTCGTCACGCCCGACGACTGCGACGACAACAACCCCGCCGTCAACCCGGGCGCGGTCGAGGCGTGCGACGGGGTCGACAACGACTGCTCGGGCTCCATCGACGACGGCACGACCTGCGCCAGCTGCGTGCAGGGCGAGTTCGAGGGCCACACCTACCAGTTCTGCAACGGCTTCCCGTCCAACTGGAACGACGCCGAGGCGCTGTGCGGCCTGGCTGGCTACTACCTCGTAACCGTCAACACCGCCGACGAGGACGAGTTCATCGATGACTTCGCCACCAGCGCGCTCGTGACCGCGTGGTGGATTGGCTACAACGACCAGGGCTTCGGCAACGAAGGCGACTACACGTGGTCCGCGGGCAACGGCTCGGGCTACGAGAACTGGGCGACGGGCGAGCCGAACAACTCGGGTGGGTTCGGCGGCGAGGACTGCGTCGAGAAGCGCTCCGACTTCGATTGGGAGTGGAACGACATCTCCTGCAGCACCAGCAGCCCCTACGTCTGCGAACTCGACGAGTAACCGGAGACTGGCGGGTCGTGGGCGCGCCCTAGGCGGTCGCGGTCCCCTGCATGACCAGCAGCACGCTCCCGTCCGGCAGTGATGCCGTGGTGGTGCGTACGCCGACGACGGCGGCGGCGCCCTGCTCGGTTGCGTTCCGCTTCAGTCCGACCATGGCGGCGTTCAACGCGGCCTCGAGCTTGACCGCCCGGTTGCGACCGTCGAGGTCGGCGACCGCGATGACCACGGAGACGCTGACGAGGCCGAGGATGTCGTCCAGCCCGGGGAACTGATCCACCGTGGCCAGGAGCACCCCGTTGCTCTGCGGGGTCTGGCGGTTGCGGACGGTGTCGTCGTTGTCGCCTCCCATGAGGTCGCCCATCTCGATGGGTTCGGAGGCGGCGGGCTCGGGGGGCGGGGTGGTGAAGCCGACATCGCCGAGGCTGTCGGCGACGCTGAGGTCGACACCGGACAGGTCGTCCGCGGAGATGGCGGCGCGCTTGGGCTCGGGCAGGACCTCGGGCGTCGGTTCGATGGCGACCGTGTCGGCGAAGGCCTCGCCGGGCTCGTCGTCGTCGTCCTCCTCCTCGCCTCCAGCCACGACCAGCCCTTCCTCGGTCTCGGTCTCGGGCTCGGGCTCGGGCTCCGCCACGGGCACGGTTTCTGCGACCGCGGCGAGCACGTCGGCGGTGCTGGCGTCCTCGACGTGGCCCGCCTCGAGCTCGTCGGCCTCCTCGTCCTCGTCCGCCTCGCCTGCGACGACCAGCCCCTCCTCCGGCTCCGGCTCGTCGTCGTCGTCGGCTCCTCCGGCCACGACCAGCTCGCCCGACGCTTCGTCGTAGGCTTCGCCGGCGATCTCGAGCGGCTCTTCGGGCGCTGGGAACGGCTTGCCCTCGCTGTCCAGAAGCTCGACTTCGGGTCCGGCTCGGCAGGCTCCCAGCAGGCTGTCGATCGTGGCGTTCAGCTGCCTCGCCTCGTCTTCGCTGACGCCGTTGAGCACGAACGGAAGATCCGAGGTCAGGTCGTGGAGCTTGTTCGGGTTCCGCTTGAAGCGGCCGATGCGCATCATCACGCGTCGCAGCTCGGAGATCCCGCCCTCGTCCAGCCGGTCGACGACGACCACCCAGGCCGCTTCGATCGTGGTCGAGATGTCCACCGAATCGCCCTCGACGCCGGTGTCCAGGGTGAGCGCCCCCAGATCCAGCCCGCCACCACTGCGGGTCGCCGGAGGCGGGGTGGGTTCGACCGCCGGCGCCGCCGCAAGGGGAGCCGCCTCGGGGGGGATCGCCGGCACCGACTCGCTGGAGGGGATGCCTCCGTCGAGCTTCAGCGCGGGCGCCTTGACCTTGATCAGCAGCTTGGCGTCGCACTCCCCACATCGGAGGCGGACGCGTCCCTTGTCGTCACGTTCGCCCGGATCGATGTCGACCTTGGCGCTGCACTTGGGACATGTGACCTGCATGACTTGGCTGCGAAGGTTACCAGTCAGACCGCGGCGGCGGCCGGCCCCTCCGTCTGGTCAGACCCCATGTGGCACTTCTTGTACTTCTTGCCGCTGCCGCAGGGGCACGGGTCGTTGCGGCCGACCTTCTTGCCCTCACGACGCACGGTCACGGGCTTGGCGGCCCGACCGCCACCCTTGCCGCCCTTGCGGCCGTCGCCCAACTTGTTCGCCTTCGCCATCGCGGCGCGGGCGCGCTCCTGCTCCTCACGCTGCTGCTTCTCGGCGAGCGCGCGCTTCTCCTCGTCGGTGAGCCGGCGCTCGTGCGACAGGTTCTCGAAGAGCCGCTCGAGCACCTGCTGCTCCCGCAGGTCGCGCATGTACTCGAACATCTCGAACCCCTCCTTCTTGTACTCGAGGAGGGGGTTGCGCTGGCCGTAGCCCCGCAGGCCGATGCCGCCGCGGAGGTGGTCCATCGCCTGGAGGTGCCGCTTCCACAGCTGGTCCAGCACCGACAGGAGGAAGTACCGCTCGCGGTAGCGCGCGTTCTCGGCGCCGATGAGCTCTTCCTTGTCGTCGTACCACTCGACGATGGACGCGACGAGCTTGTCGGCGACGTCGTCCTGAGGCACGCCGTAGACGTCGTCCAGGCTGATCTCGAACGCCTGGTGGAACAGGCCGTTCAGCGCCTCGTTGATCGCCTCGGGGTGGAGGTCGTCGGGGCCCGCCTTGTCGGGGCACTGCTCGAAGACCACATCGCGGACCACGTCGTCGATGAGCTGACCGACCATCGGGCGCGTGTCTTCGCCGCCGATGACGGCGTTGCGCATGCCGTACACCGCGTCGCGCTGCTGCGACATCACGTCGTCGTATTCGAGCAGGTTCTTGCGGATGCCGTAGTTGCGGCCTTCCACCTTCTGCTGGGCGTTGGAGACGGCCTTGGACAGCCACGGGTGCTCCAGGGGCACGCCGTCCTCCATGCCGAGCCGCTCCATCAAGCCCTTCATTCGGTCCGAACCGAAGATGCGGAGGAGGTCGTCCTCGAGGCTGAGGAAGAAGCGGGAGCTGCCGGGGTCGCCCTGGCGGCCCGCGCGGCCGCGGAGCTGGTTGTCGATTCGGCGGGCTTCGTGCCGCTCGGTGCCGACGACGTGGAGGCCGCCGGCTTCGATGACCCGCTGCTTGGCGGCGGCGCACTCGGTGATGTGCCGCTCGGTCGCGGACTCGAGGCGCTTGTCGTAGTCCTCACGCGCCTCGGCGTCGGCGCTCCAGGCGCCGATCTCGAGCTTGGCCATCGCCTCGGGGTTGCCCCCCAGGAGGATGTCAGTGCCGCGCCCCGCCATGTTCGTGGAGATGGTGACGGTGCCGCCCACGCCGGCCTGGGCGATGATCGTCGCCTCGCTCGCGTGGTGCTTGGCGTTGAGCACGTTGTGCGGGATCTGCGCCTGCGTCAGCAGCTTGTGCACGAGCTCGGACTTCTCGACCGACGCGGTGCCCACCAGCACGGGGCGGCCCAGCTCGACGTTCTCCGCGATCTCGGCGATGACGGCCTCGAACTTGTCGGGCTCGTTCTTGTAGACGACGTCGTCGTGATCGAGCCGCGCGATCGGCTTGTTCGTGGGGATGACCGTGACTTCGGTCTCGTAGATGTTCTCGAACTCGGCGGCCTCGGTGTCGGCCGTTCCGGTCATGCCCGAGAGCTTCTCGTACTTCAGGAAGTACTTCTGATACGTGATCGTCGCGAGGGTCTCGTTCTCCTTCTCGATCGGGATCTTTTCCTTCGCCTCGATCGCCTGGTGGAGCCCGTCGGACCAGCGCCGTCCCGGCATCGTGCGGCCGGTGTGCGGGTCGATGATGGTGACCGCCCCGTTCATGATCGCGTAGTCGCGATCGCGCTTGAACAGCGTGTACGCCTTCAGCGACTGGTTCACGAGGTGGAGCGTCTCGATGTTCTTCGGCTCGAAGAGGTTGCCCACCTTCAGCCGCTCCTCGACGCGGTCGATGCCTTCGTCGGTCAGGGAGACCGAGCGGCCTTCCTCGTCGAGGATGTAGTCGATCTCCTGCTTGAGCCCGGGGACGACCTTGTCGACCGCGTAGTAGCGCTCGGGGTTGCTCTCGGCGGGGCCGGAGATGATGAGCGGGGTCCGCGCCTCGTCGATGAGGATGGAGTCGACCTCGTCCACGATGCAGTAGTTGTGCTCGCGCTGGACCATGTGCTCGGCGGACAGCTTCATGTTGTCGCGGAGGTAGTCGAAGCCGAACTCGTTGTTGGTGCCGTACGTGATGTCGGAGTGGTAGGCGGCGCGGCGCTGGTCGTTCTTGAGGCCGTGCACGATCGTGCCGACGGACATGCCGAGGAAGCCGTAGAGGCGGCCCATCCACTCGGCATCGCGCGAGGCGAGGTAGTCGTTCACGGTGACGACGTGCACCCCCTTGCCTTCGAGGGCATTGAGGTAGCAGGGCAGGGTCGCCACGAGCGTCTTGCCCTCGCCGGTCCGCATCTCACAGATGTGGCCCGTGTGGAGCATGATTCCGCCGACGATCTGGACGTCGTAGTGGCGCATGTTGAGCACGCGCTTGCCGGACTCTCGGACCACCGCGAAGGCGTCGGGGAGGATGTCGTCGAGCGTGGCACCGCCGGCGAGCTTCTCCTTGAAGACGCCGGTCATGGCCTGCAGTTCGGCGTCGGTAGCGCCGGTGTAGCTGCCCTCGAGCGCGTTGACGCGCGCGACGATCGGGCTCAGCTTCTTGATCGTGCGACCGTGCTTGGTCCCGAACACCTTCTTGAACTTGTCTTTGATGCCCATCGTGGGGGGCTCCTTCTGCGATGCGGCGGCTTTGGTAGCACAAACGCCTAATCACAGGCGCGCGCGACGCAATGCCCAACTGCTACCTTCACGGACGGAATTCCCGGGACAGGGCGTCGAGCATGTCCTATCTAGGGTTCCGTTCAGGGAGCACCGAATGATCCGTAGCCATTCCATTGTGGCGATGCTGGCAGTCCTTCTGCTGGCGGTCGCCGCCCACGCCACCTCGGCGATGTATGTCACCGACGCCGAACAGGCGAAGCTGTCGACGGCCGTCGTCGTCGCCACCGTGGGCGCCTCGACCAACGCCAAGAGCGAGCAGTACAACGCGCCGATCACCTTGACGAAGATCAAGGTCGACGAGGTTCTGTACGGCAACGCCCCCAAGGAGATCACCATCGAGCAGATGGGCGGGACCCTGGGCGATCAGACGATGTACGTGCCCGGCGACGCCCGCTTCGAGGCGAACAGCAAGGTCGTGCTCTTCGTCCGCAACGTGGACGGCGGCTGGTACCTCACCGCGATGGAGCAGAGCCTCTACCGCGTCGTCGGCCACGAGCTGCAGCGCGAGCTGTCCGGCGGCATGTGGATCCGCTCCCCCAGCGGCCGCCTGGTTGAGTTCCACGAGCCTGCCGAACGCCCGGTCAAGACGCTCGACAGCTTCCGCCGCCTTCTGGGCGCCCTGAAGGGAGCCGAGTAGATGTCGCGTCTCCTGACCGCGCTGACCGTGCTGGCCCTCGCGGCGGCTCCCGCCTCGGCCCTCGCCTACACCTCGATGTTCACCGGCGGCAACCCGCTGGAGTGGGACAGCGGCAACCCCGAGACCACTTGGCGGCTGTCGTCCAACTACACCTCGGACGACCTCGGCACGAGCACCGTGGTCGACAAGCTCACCCTCGCGATGGACGAGTGGAGCGTGCCGGGCTGCACCAGCTTCAACGCCAACTACGGCGGCACCCGCTCGGGCAACCCCGTCGACAGCGACCAGAACGAGGACCTCGTCGGCTTCACGACGTCGTGGCCGTCGTCCTTCGGCAGCACCACGCTGGCCGTGACCACCCCATGGTTCTTCAGTGACGGTGAGATCACCCGCGCGGCGATGGTGTTCAACGAGGCGAACTACACCTGGGTCACCAACAGCCCCAACGACTGGGACGAGTCCGACCTGCAGTCGGTGGCGGCGCACGAGTTCGGTCACTGGATCGGCTTCGACCACAGCAACTTCACCGGCTCCTCGATGACCGCCTACTACTCGGGCGCGACGGCCGAGCGCACGCTCACGTGCGACGACACCGAGGGCGTCTGCTGGAAGTACCCCAGCTCCGGCAACAGCTGCACGGCGACCCGCTACTGCGAGTGCGGAGTCACCTGCGACTCCGGTCTGTGCAACGGCATGCCCGGCGACGACGACGACGCGACCCCGCCGGACGACGACGACGCCGGTGACGACGACGACGGCGAGTGGGACATCTGCGGCGGCGGCTCGGACGAGAACTTCAACGAGAGCGAGCCCAACGACTGGCAGGGCGAAGAGGACATTGACTACGCGACCCCGGGGACCGGCGATCTGACCCTCAGCGGCTCGATCACCTGCGGGAACGACGGCAATGGCTGGACGGGCGACTACGACTGGTTCGTGGTGGACTTCCCGTGCGCCGGCGACGGTCACTTCAACCTGGACTGGGACGGCACCAACAGCGACCTGGACTACTACGTCTGGGCTGCCGGCTACGACGCCGACGGCGACGGCGAGCTCGACCCCTACATCACCAACCTGACCGCCGAGCTGGAAGGGCCGATCACCGAGTCCGCCTCCGGCGGCGGCCGCATGTGGTTCCTCGTGCTGTGCTGGGAGGGTTCGACCACGAACTACGAGTTCACGATCGACTGGAACCCCTACGACAGCAGTGGTGACGACGACGACGCCAGCAGCGACGACGACGACGCCAGCAGCGACGACGACGACGACGCCAGCGACGACGACGATGCCAGCAGCGACGACGACGACGCCAGCGACGACGATGATGACGACGACGACGATGACGACGATGACGCCGACGCCACGTACCGCCGCGGCGCCTGCGTTTGCGATGCCAGCGGGCCGGCCGTCGGCTCCGGCAGCCTCGCGATCCTCGTCCTCCTGGGCCTCGGGATCGTCCGCCGCCGCTCCTAAGAAACGTTTACACGCTGAATCCGGCGTGCTAGATGCGCGCCTCCCCGGCAATCGCGTTGTGTGATGGCTGTGGAAAACGACACACGCGTTGTGTTCGACCTCTCCGGTGACCGCTTTGCGGTTTTGAGGTCTTCACCGGTCTGCGGACCGGGGACACGCGCGGCGGAACAACCGGAGGAACGACATGCCTGATATTTCCCTGCGACAGTTGCTCGATGCCGGCGTCCACTTTGGTCACCAGACCAAGCGGTGGAACCCGAAGATGAAAGCTTTCATCTTCGGCGAGAAGAACGGCATCCACATCATCAACCTGCAGAAGACGGCTATCCAGCTGAAGCAGGCGACGGACTTCGTGTCCGCGGCAGTGGCTCGCGGCCAGAAGGTGCTGTTCGTCGGCACCAAGCGCCAGGCGGCCGACATCGTCGCGGAGAACGCCCGTCGCGCGGGTCAGTTCTACGTCACGCACCGTTGGCTCGGCGGCATGCTGACCAACTTCAAGACCGTCAAGGGCTCCATCGACCGGCTCAACAAGCTGGAGAAGGACTTCGGCGAGGGCCGCTTCGAGGGGCTCAACAAGAAGGAGCGCATCCGCATCGAGCGCGAGATCGCGAAGCTCAAGCGCGCGCTCGGCGGCATCCAGGAGATGACCGCGCTCCCCGGCGTCATGTTCGTCATCGACCCCAAGAAGGAGCACATCGCGATCAAGGAGGCCCGACGCCTCGAGATCCCGATCGTCGCCGTGGTCGACACCAACTGCGACCCCGACGGCATCACCTACGTCATCCCCGGCAACGACGACGCGCTCAAGGCCATCCGCCTGTTCACGGGCACGATCGCCGACTCCTGCATCGAGGGGAGCCAGATGGCGAAGGACTTCGCCCGCCGCGAGTACATGAACGTGGGCCAGGGCCAGACGTTCACGTCCGAGGAGGACGCCGGTCCCGAGGTGCTCGTCAAGAGCGCCGGTGACGCGCCCGCCGAGGAGGCCGCCGCCGAGGCCGCGCCCGCCGAGGAGGCTCCGGTTGCTGAGGCCGCGCCCGCCGAGGAGGCCGCTGAGGCCCCCGCCGCGGACGAGGCTCCGCCGGTTTCGTCCGATGCTTCGCCGGACGCGACCGTAGCCGAGGAGGCCGCCCCCGCCGAGGAGGCTGCTGCCGAGGAGGCGCCCGCCGCTGAGGAGGCTCCCGCCGCCGAAGAGGCTCCCGCCGAGGATGCTGCTGAGGAGGCCCCGGCCGCCGAAGAGGCTCCCGCTGAGGAAGCCGCCGAAGAGACTCCCGCGGCCGAGTAGCCGCAACCCCACTTTCCACTCCCACAGGAGACGAAGACATGGCCGTGACTGCTACCCAGGTGAAGGAGCTCCGCGAGAAGACCGGAGCCGGGATCCTCGACTGCCGCAAGGCGCTGATCGAGAACGATGGTGAGATCGAGGCGTCGATCGATTGGCTGCGTGCCAAGGGTGTCGCCAAGGCCGCCAAGAGGGCCGGTCGCGCCGCGACCGAGGGCACCGTGCTGTCCTACATCCACGGTGGCGGTTCGCTCGGCGTGCTGCTCGAGGTCAACTGCGAGACGGACTTCGTGGCGCGGGGCGACAACTTCCAGACGTTCGTGAAGGACATCGCCATGCACATCGCCGCGTCGTCCCCGCGGTGGGTCGCCGAGGACGACGTGCCGGCCGACGTCATCACGCGGGAGAAGGCGATCTTCATCCAGCAGGCGATCGAGTCGGGCAAGCCCGAGCACATCGCCACCAAGATGGTCGGCGGCAAGCTGAAGAAGTTCTACAAGGAGAACTGCCTCCTGCTTCAGCCCTTCGTCAAGGACGAGGACAAGACCATCGCCGACCTGGTGACCGAGTTCGTCGCCACCTCCGGTGAGAACGTCAAGGTTCGCCGCTTCATCCGCTGGAAGCTCGGCGAGGGCCTCGAGAAGAAGGTCGACGACTTCGCCGCCGAGGTCGCCGCCATGACGGGTCAGCCGGCGCAGGCCTAGGCAGACCGCGCAGGCCTGAGCCCGACCGTTTAGACTCCCGCGCATGCAGGAGTACCTCGACGAAATGAGCACCGACATGGAGAAGCCGATTCGGCATCTCCGCGGTGAGCTGGGCAAGGTCCGCACCGGGCGCGCATCGCTCGCCCTCCTGGACGACATCAAGGTCGAGTATTACGGCTCGCCGACCCCGTTGAACGGGGTGGCGACGCTGTCCGTGCCCGAGCCTCGGATGATCATCATCAAGCCATGGGACGTCTCCATGCTCGGTGAGATCGAGAAGGCCATCGGCGCCTCCTCCCTCGGCATCCACCCGAACAACGACGGCAAGATCGTCCGCCTCAGCTTCCCCGAGTTGACCGGCGACCGGCGCAAGGAGCTGGTTCGCGAAGTGCAGGGCATGGGCGAGCAGGCCAAGGTCGGCGTGCGCGCGGTCCGCCGCGACTACAACGACCTGTTCAAGGGCATGCAGAAGGAGGGCGAGATGACCGAGGACGACCTCGCTCGCGTGCTCGACAAGGTGCAGGGCGTGACCAACGACGGCACCGCCAAGATCGACGACGTGGTCAAGCGCAAGGAAGCCGAGATCCTCGAGGTCTGATGCCCTCGCTGCCCCCTCCGCGGCACATCGCGATCATCATGGACGGCAACGGCCGGTGGGCTCAGGCCCACGGTCATCCGCGTGTGCTCGGACACCGCGAGGGAGCCATCTCGGTTCGTGCGGTCACCCGTGAGGCCCGACGCCTCGGGGTCGAAGCGATCACCCTGTACTCGTTCAGCACGGAGAACTGGGGCCGCCCCGACGATGAGGTTGCGGCGCTTATGGGGCTGCTGCTGGAGTACCTCAAGTCGGAGCGGGAGGAGATCCTCGGCAACGACATCCGCCTCGCCCACGCCGGGCAGGTCAAGCGGCTCCCCCAGAACGTGCAGGACGCGCTGTACGAGCTGGAAGAGGCGAGCGCCCACTGCACCGGCATGGTGCTGAACCTCGCGCTCTCCTACGGAGGGCGGCAGGAGATCGTGCGCGCGGTTCAGCGCATCGCCGAGGAGGTCTCGGACGGAACCCTGAAGCCGGGCGAGATCGGCGAAGACACGGTCAGCGCGCACCTGTACACGGCCGGGCTACCCGACCCCGACCTCGTCATCCGCACCTCCGGCGAGCTTCGGTTGAGCAACTTCCTGCTGTGGCAGGTCGCCTACGCGGAGCTGTACGTCACCGAGCTGGCGTGGCCCGCGTTCCGCGAGGAGGCGCTGCGCGAGGCGATCGCCGCGTACCACCAGCGCCGTCGTCGCTTTGGCCTGACGGGCGAGCAGATCGAGGACGCGTCGTGAGCGAACCAGCGGCCAAGCCCAAGAGCGACCTCCCGGTCCGATTCGTCTCCGGCATCACCGCGCTGCTGGTGGTGCTCCCGATCCTGATCAAGGGGAGCTTCTGGTGGCTGTTCGGCCTCGCCGCCGTGGCCGCCGCGTGGGGGCTCCACGAAGTCATCACGATGTCGATGAAGGAGCAGCGCGCCACCGCCTACCCGTTGGGGCTGCTGCTCGGCGCGGGCTGGTTCGTCGTTGCCGCCTTCTCGACCCAGGACGCGGTCCCGGGCTGGGCCGCGGAGGTGGACCCGATCCTCGCCCTGGGCGTGCTGACGACCATCCTGTCGGCCGCGTACTTCCTCGTGACCGCCAAGACCACCGAGGGGCTGGGCCACAGGTGGGCCTGGTTCGTGCTCGGCATCCTCTACTGCGCGCTCCCCCTGGGCATGTTCGTGTCGTTCCTGGAGCTCGAGGGCGGTCACGCCTGGCTGTTCGCCCCGCTGTTCGCGGGCTGGTGCGGCGACATCGGCGGCTACTTCGCCGGTCGGGCCTTCGGCAAGCACAAGATGATCCCGCTCATCTCCCCCAAGAAGACCTGGGAAGGCTTCTTCGGCGGCGTCGGGCTGGCCGTGTTCGGCGTGGTCCTGCTCAAGGTCGCGTTCGTCGACCCGTGGATCGACACCGAGTCTCCGCTGACCTGGATGGACTGCATCATCGTCGGCATCGTCGCGGACGTGGCGGGTGTGTTCGGCGACCTCGCCGCCTCCATGATCAAGCGCACCTGGGGCGCCAAGGACTCCGGCCGCTTCCTCCCCGGTCACGGCGGCATGCTCGACCGCATCGATGCCGTGATGTTCACCGTCCCCGTCGTCTGGCTGTGGGTCCTCGTGGTGCGGCCCCTGGTCCTGGGATGAGCGCGCCTCGCAAGGGTCGCAAAGGCCGCCCCGCACCCGCTCCTCGCGTCGAGGCCGATCCGGCCGCTCCGCTGGTGCTCGCCCTCGACACGGGCAGCGCCTCAGACGCCCTCGCCGTCGCCCAAGGGGGACTCGTCATCGCTTCGCGGCAGGTGCGGCGTCCCCGCCGGCAGGGAGCAGCGCTGGCCAAGGCGGTCTCCGAGCTGCTCGCCTCGGTGGGCAAGGAGACCAGCGACCTCGCGGCGGTGGCGGTCGGCGTGGGGCCGGGAGCGTTCACTGGACTTCGGGTCGGGATCGCGACCGCTCAGGGCATCGCCTCAGCCCTCGACATCCCCACCTTCGCGGCGCCTTCGACGGCGGCGTGGGCGGTGGCCGGCCATGGTGCGGGCACCGTGGCGGTCACGCTGGATGCTCGGCGCAAAGAGGTCTACGGCGCGGTCTACGACGTCACCACGGACGCCGACCCGGTCTGCCTCGAAGAGGTGAAGGCATGGGCGCCGCGCGCGTGGTTCGAGCACCTGGGGCAGCGGTCCGAGCCCGTGCTGCTGGTCGGGGATGGAGCGCGTCTGTACGCGGAGTTGTCCCGAGAGATCCTCGGCGACTGGCCGGCTCGGCCCCGCTGGGGAGCGATGGCTCCGGATGTCGGGTGGCTCGCACTCCATGCCGCCGATCGGCTGACCTCGGGCGATCCGGGCGATCTGCTGAGGCCGATCTACCTCCGGGATCATGACGCTGCTCAGAAAGCCCAGAAAGCTCGGCCTTGATCGACCCGAGCGGTGCGCCCTAAGCTTGTTGCAGTGCCGGTATTCCGCAGTCGAAGCCATCTCGCTCCCGCCCGCCGGCGCTGTCTCCCCCATTCAGCACCCGGACCTGCATGAACGAGCATGACAAGTCGATGATTGACAGCTTGAGCACCACGCACCCCGAGCTCATGAGGTTGCGGACCAAGCACGAGGAATACGAAGAGCAGCTTCGGGCTATATCGTCGAAGCGCTGGCGCTCCAAAGGAGAGACCCTCCAGGAGCAGAAGTTGAAGCGATTGAAGCTTCAAGGGCGTGACAGGATGGCCTCGATTCTGGCAAAGCATCGGGCCAGCCAAGCAAGCTAGCGGCCGCTCCCTCGGGTGGCCTGGGAGTCGTCCGACATGAATCGGAATCAAGAGATGGAGATCCGTGCCCACGGTACGTGGGCACCCGTAGGGGCGCGCCCAGGACGGGCGCGATGAATCGCACAGACGCGGGGTACCGCGTAGCCGTCGTGGGAGCCACCGGAGCGGTGGGCCGCGAGATGGTCAACATCCTGGAATCGCGGGACTTTCCCGTCTCCGAGCTGACGCTGTTGGCGTCGGAGCGGTCGGCCGGTGAGACCGTCGCGTTTCGCGGCAAGACCAGCATCGTTCAGGCCCTCGGCGCCGACGTTCCGGAGGTCGACATCGCCCTGTTCAGCGCGGGCGGGGGCCTCAGCAAGGAGCGCGCGCCCGATTTCGCCGCCATGGGTGCGGTCGTCATCGACAACAGCTCGGCGTGGCGCATGGACCCCGCGGTCCCGCTGGTGGTGCCCGAGGTCAACGCGCAGGCGGCCTTCGCCGCGCTCAAGCCCGGGGCGAAGCGGATCATCGCCAACCCCAACTGCTCGACCATCCAGCTGGTGGTCGCGCTCAAGCCGCTGGCGGACGCCTTCGGGCTGCGCAAGGTCGTCGTGTCGACCTACCAGTCGGTCTCGGGCGCGGGGCAGAAGGGGATCTCCGAGCTCTCGGGTCAGGTCACCGCGCTGTTCAACAACCTGGACGTGAACGTGTCGGCGATGCCGCACCAGATCGCGTTCAACTGCATCCCGTCCATCGGCAGCTTCCTGGAGAACGGCTACACCGACGAGGAGTGGAAGCTCGTCGCCGAGAGCCGGAAGATCATGGGCATGCCGAAGCTGCACGTCTCCCCCACGGCGGTGCGCGTGCCGGTGTTCTCGTGCCACAGCGAGGCGGTGCACGTCATCTGTGAGCGCAAGGTGACCACCAAGTCGGCCAAGGCGGCGCTGCACCAGGGCGAGGGCATCACCCTGATGGACCGGCCCGAGGAGCAGACCTACCCGATGGGCTTCGCCCTGGCGGGCAGCGATGACGTGTACATCGGCCGGATCCGGCAGGACCCGATGGACGAGCATGCGCTGAACCTCTGGGTGGTCGCGGACAACCTCCGCAAGGGAGCCGCGCTGAACGCGGTCCAGATCGCCGAAGCGCTGGACGACGGACCCGAGGACGACGACGAATGAGCCTTCGCTTTCTCCTCATGGCGGCGGCGCTGGCGGTTCCGTCGGCGGCGCTGGCGGTCCCCACCACCGAGCGGGGCGTGATCGAGAACGCGACCGCGGGGGCGCCCACGGACATCGCGATCTCCCCCGACGGCCGGTACATCGGGGTCTCGGAAGCCTCCGGCGGTGGCCTCGCCGTATTCGACCGCTACGCCCTCAGCGAGGGAGCGTCCTCGCCGACGGTCTGCACCGGGGCGACGTCCGTCGTCTACGTGGACGACGCGACCGCGGGCGAGCGGTTCTTCGTCGGCTGCCCCTCCGGCGAGGTCTACGCGGTCGACGTCGACGGATCGACGATCCCGCCGACCCTGACGGTCAGCGACGTGATCGAGCTGAACGAGCGCGCCGGCGACGTCGAGTTCCTCGTGCACGCGCCCGGTGACTCGCTGGTGTTCGCGGTGGTGCAGGACGCGACCGTGTTCACGGTGCACGCCATCACCGTCGAAGCCGACGGGACCGATGGCGACGCCATCCCGCTGACCACGCTGACCGGCACGCTGACGATTTCCGCCGCGGCGCTGGGCGAAGGCGGCGGCCCGCTCGTGCTCGCCCGCAGCGACGGCTTCCTCAACTTCTACGACCGCTCCGGTTCGACCTTCGCCAGCGGCACGGTGCACCCCGATTCGTTCGCCCTCGGCACCCTGACCGACGTCGCCGTGCGCAGCTCGGCCCTGCAGGTGCTGGTCGGGGACAGCACCAACGATGAGGTCTGGAGCTTCGCCACGACGGGCTCGACCATCGGCCTCAGCTGGGCCGGCGGCTTCCCCGCGCCGGGCGCCATCGAGTTCGCGACGGACGACGTCGATGGGCTCATCGGCTGGGTCGCCGTCGACGGCAACGTGCTCTACGCGATCGACACGACGGAGGCGGAGCTCGCCGCCGTCGAGCTCGGCGGCTCCACCCCCACGGCGCTCGGCGTGGCCGATGGCGTCGCCGAGGTGTTCGTCGCCTCGTCGGACCGAACCGTCCGCGTCATCACCGATGTGCCGGTGCTCTCCAGCGTGGCCGCCAACCCCGCCTCGGTGGGCGAAGCCGAGCCGCTGACGTTCAGCTTCATCGCCCCCGATCTGGTCTCCTGGGTCGTCGAGGTGGGCGGCGACGGCACGGTCGGGTCCGGAACCGAGGTGGGATCCGGAGACACCGAAGAGGCCGACGAGGTGGTCGAGATCGACCTCACCGGCGACGACCTCCCCGACGAGGGGGCCAACCGGATCTTCGCGTACGCCACCGATGATGGAGGGACGGGCGTCGACTCGGCTTCCGTCGTGCTCGATACCCCCCCGGATGTGCCCGGCGATCCGGTCGTGTCCCCCGGCGAGGATCGGCTCAGCGTCGCCTGGACGGCCACCTCGGAGACCGACATCGCGACCTACGAACTCTACCTCAGCGACGTCGAGATCACCGATGGTTCGCTGCCGGAGTTCGACGTTTTCCGCGAGGACGGAACGACCGACCCGTACCCCGTCGAGGTCGAAGCGGGCGAAGCCTCCACGGATCAGAGCTACACGATCGAGGGGCTGACCAACGGCACCACCTACTGGGTCGCCGTGCGCGCCATCGACGCGGGCGGGCAGATCTCGCCGCTGACGGCGTGGACCTCCGGCTCGCCCCAGGAGACCTGCGGCGCGGCCGAGTGCGCCAACGACCCCGGTTGCTCCTGCAACGCCTCCATCGCCAACGCCCGTGACGTCCACAACGGCTTCGGCCTCAGCGTGCTCGTCCTCGCCATCGCCCGCCGGCGCCGTGACTGACGAGCGGGTCCTCAAGCTCGTCTTCGAGTACGACGGCGCACCGTTCGCGGGCTGGCAGGTTCAGCCGGCCCAGCGCACCGTCCAGGGAGACGTGGAAGCGGCCCTGCTCACCCTGATGGGCACCGAGACCCGGGTCGAGTGCTCCGGTCGCACCGACGCGGGCGTGCACGCTGCCGCGCAGGTCGCGAGCCTGCGAACCACGTCCGAGCTCAGCTGCGACCGCATTCAGCGCGGTATCAACGGCCTCGTCCCCAGCGGGGTCTCCTGCCTGTCCGTCCAGGAGATGGAGGCCGACTTCCACGCGCGGTTCAGCGCGACGGGGAAGGTCTATGCGTACCGGGTGCTCGCCCGCCGGGCCAAGAGTCCGCTGCGAGCGGGTCGGGTGTGGCACGTGCACCAGAGGCTCGATCGCGAGCTTCTGGCGGCGGAACTGGCGACGCTGACGGGGACCGCCGACTGGAGCGCCTACCGAGCTGCCGATTGCGGCAACGCCGATCCGGTCAAGACCCTGCGCCGCGCGGAGCTCGAGGTGGAGTCCCCCGACGTCCTCGTGATGAGGTTCGAGGGCTCGGGGTTCCTCAAGCAGATGGTGAGGACCCTGGCGGGCACGGCGATCGACGTCGCGCGCGGCCGGTACGAGCCGGGGGCGATGGTGCGGATCCGCGAGGGGCGGGATCGGAAAGAAGCGGGACGAACGGCGCCGGCCTGCGGCCTGACGCTGGAGCAGGTGCTCTACTGACCGTCGCTACTTCTTCTTGGCGGTGGCCTTCTTCTTCTTGTCGCCGTCCTTCTCGAAGTCGTCATCGAGAAGATCGTCGTCGGCCTCCAGCTTGGGGGACGAATCGATGGTCGGCGACGGCCCCACGGCGGGAGCGGCCTTCTTCTTCTTCTTCTTCCGGGACGGGCTGCGACGCAGCGACGCCAGGAACGCCGTGCGGGGATCCGGGTTCGGATCCTCACGCTGGTCGGCACCGCAGCGGGGGCACAGGGGCACCTCGACGCCGAGGTCGTAGAACTTGCAGGTGCACTTGAAGCACGTGAACTTGGATCCGAGGTTCTCGGCAGCATTCGACATCGACTGTCTCCAGGGCTTTCGCGAAGCCGCGGGAACTTGCCACAGGGTCGGGGGGCGGTCAATGGTCAGGATCCGAACGCCCGGTCGCGCGCGCGTGGCGTTCATGTAGGCTCGCGCGATGCTGCGCCGGAGCCTTTCGATTTTTGTGCTTCTGTTCGCCGTCGCGTGTGGGCCCGGTGGCCCCGGTGGCGACCCCGAGATCATCGCGTACACCACGCGCGACACCCTGGTCGATCACTCCGAGGGGGCCAACGTCGGCGCGCCCCGGCTCTGCGTCGCCGGTCCCAACGTCTTCGCCGTGTGGCACGACGACCGCCGGGGCTCCGACCGCAACCAGGTCTTCTTCAACGTCGGTCGGGGCGGTGGCGCCCTCTGGAACGACGTCGACACCCAGCTGTCCTCCGACCCCAACGGCGACTCCATCGCCGAGAACGCCGCCATCGCGTGCGCGGGCGAGTCCGTCTACGTGGTCTGGGAGGACGACCGGGACTCCGAGTTCGGCAACAAGTCGGTCTACTTCAGCTACTCCGACGACTCGGGGGAGACCTGGGAGGTCGATCGCCTCGTCACCACCGACCCCAACGGTGACTACGACGCGCAGGGGCCGCAGGTCGCCGTGCAGCACGACCCGGACGTCAGCCCCGACAAGCAGATCTACTTCGTCTGGTTCGACAACCGGTCCGGCGCGTACGACGTCTTCTTCACCCGCAGCACCAACGGCTACAACTTCCTCGCCAGCGAGGTCCGGGTGGACACCGATCCCCCGGGAGCGGCCTACTCCGGCGAGCCCGTGCTCGGCATCGACAACGCCGGCGGCGTCTACATCGCCTGGGAAGACAGCCGCGGCGGGGGAAACGACGTCCACTTCAACTCCAGCGACGACGAGGGCGACTCGTGGGGCACGGACGCCCGGCTGGACGGGGGCGACGGCGCGGGCGAGAGCGACGCGTTCGGCATCAGCATGGCGATCGACGTCGACGCGGACACCCCGGTGCCGTACGTCGCCTGGCACGACAGCCGCAACGGGGCCAACGACATCTACTTGAACCATCGCTCCACCGGCGCCTGGCAGAGCGACGCGATCCGCATCGACGGCGGCGGTGAGGGCGGCGCGGAGAGCTTCTACCCGTCGGTGTACGCCACGGACGGTCGGGTGCTCGTGGCGTGGCACGACGACCGCGACATCGGCTTCGACATCCTCATCCGGGGCAGCGAAAACGGCGGCGCGGACTGGGGCTCGGAGACGCGGCTGGACACGGACGTCGCCGGATCGGCCCACAGCCTGGGCGCGAAGCTGGCCGGTGTCGGCGACAACGTCGCGGCTGTGTGGACCGACTACCGCCGCCCCACGGAGCTGCTCGATGCCCAGCCGGACCTGTACCTCCGCACCAGCAACGACGGCGGCTTCCTCTGGAGCGGCGAGGACGTGCGGATCGACGACGACCCCCAGGGCACCGGCATCAGCGACGATCCCCAGGTGGTGATGTCCGGCCCGGCCGTCTACACGCTCTGGGTGGACTACCGAGCCGGCAACGCGGACCTCTATTTCCGCCGCATGTCCTCGAATCAATAACGGATTCGATCGTTGACCCTCAGATTTCGATCCTATAGAAGGCGCCTCCATTCGCCCGCGCGTGCGGGTTGGAGGCTATTGAGATGAAGACGTGGGTTGCACGCAAAGAAGACGTTGAGAACGGCACCATTGAGCGCAAGTGGTGGATCGTCGACGCTGAGGGCCAGACCCTCGGCCGCCTCGCCACGCAGATCGCTACGGTCCTGCGCGGGCGGCACAAGCCCATCTACACGCCGCACGTCGACGTGGGTGACTTCGTGGTCGTCATCAACGCCTCGAAGGTTCATGTCACGGGCAAGAAGCGTGACGCGAAGAAGTACTACAACTACTCCGGCTACCCGGGTGGCCTGCGCGCCTGGACGTTCGACGAGTTGATGACGCGGGACCCCAAGCGGGTCATCGAGCACGCCGTGCGCGGCATGCTCCCGAAGAACCGCCTCGCCCGGAAGCAGATCACCAAGCTCAAGGTCTACGGAGGTGCGGATCACCCGCACACTGCGCAGGCGCCTGAGTCCCTGGCCAATTAGGACGTATTGACGATGGCTGACAGCACCCCCACCTGGTACGGAACCGGTCGCCGCAAGGCCGCGACCGCCCGCGTCTACCTCCGCCCCGGCAACGGCCGGTTCGTGGTCAACCACCGCGACATCGACGTCTACTTCCGGCGCGAGACGGACAAGATGATCCTCCGCCAGCCCCTGCACCTGACGGGCACGACCGAGGACTTCGACATCTTCGTCAACGTCCGCGGCGGTGGCACCACCGGCCAGGCCGGCGCCATCAAGCACGGCATCAGCCGCGCGCTGCTCAAGTACAAGGGCGACCTCCGCGGTGAGCTGAAGTCGGCCGGTTTCCTGACTCGCGACGCGCGCGTGAAGGAGCGGAAGAAGTACGGACAGAAGGGCGCCCGGGCGCGCTTCCAGTTCAGCAAGCGCTAAGCCGCGAACTTTCTTCGAAAACGATCGACAAAGCCGCCCCTCGGGGCGGCTTTTGTCGTTTAAAGTCGCGGGCGCGCGGAGGTCAGGATGAAGCAGACGAAATTCATCTTCGTGACGGGGGGAGTCCTCTCGTCTTTGGGCAAGGGTTTGTCGAGTGCGTCGATGGGCGCATTGCTCGAAAGCCGCGGCCTTACGGTCGCCAACCTCAAGATGGATCCGTACATCAACGTCGATCCCGGGACGATGTCGCCGTACCAGCATGGTGAGGTCTACGTCACTGACGACGGTGCGGAGACCGACCTGGATCTGGGGCACTACGAGCGCTTCACGAACCAGACCTGTCACAAGGCCAGCAACTTCACGACCGGCAAGGTCTACGAAGCGGTGATCACGAAGGAGCGCCGGGGCGAGTACCTGGGTCGCACCGTGCAGGTGATTCCCCACATCACCAACGAGATCAAGAACCGGATCCTCCGCGTCGCGGACGAGAAGATTGACGTGGTGATTGTGGAGGTCGGCGGCACGGTCGGCGACATCGAGTCGCTGCCGTTCCTCGAGGCGATCCGTCAGCTCAAGTACGACCTCGGCGCGGACAACTGCCTGTTCGCGCACGTGACCCTGGTGCCGTTCATCAAGACCGCGGACGAGCTGAAGACCAAGCCGACGCAGCACAGCGTCAAGGAGCTGCGATCCATCGGCATCCAGCCGGACCTGCTCCTGGCCCGCTCGGACCGGGCGCTGCCCAATGAGATCAAGCAGAAGATCGCACTGTTCTGCAACGTGCCCGCCGGCTCGGTCGTCAGCGCGCCGGACGTGGACTGCATCTACCGTTTGCCGCTCGTGTTCCACGACGAGGGGCTGGACGATCTGCTCTCCAAGAAGCTGAACATCTGGGCCCGCCACCCGGACCTGAGCGTGTGGGCTGACATCGTCGACCGGTTCAAGAACACCGAGCGCGAGGCGACGATCGGCATCGTCGGCAAGTACGTGCACCTCATCGAGTCGTACAAGAGCCTCAACGAGGCGCTGGTCCACGGCGGCATGACGCACCGCGCCCGCGTGAACCTGAAGTACATCTCCAGCGACGAGCTGGAGGAGGGCAAGCTCGAGGCCATCGAGGGCTGCGACGCGATCCTCGTGCCCGGCGGCTTCGGCGAGCGGGGCAGCGAGGGGAAGATCTCCGCCGTCCGCTACGCGCGGGAGAACAAGATCCCGTACCTCGGCATCTGCCTCGGCATGCAGATGGCGGTCGTGGAGTTCGCGCGCAACGTGCTGAACCTCGAGAAGGCCAACAGCCGCGAGTTCGACAGCGAGACGCCGCACCCCGTGATCGACCTGATGGAGGCCCAGAAGGAGATCACCGAGAAGGGCGGCACGATGCGGTTGGGCAAGTACCCCTGCATCATCAAGCCCGGCTCCCTGGCGCACCGCATCTACGACGCCGAGGAGATCGAGGAGCGTCATCGCCACCGCTACGAGGTCAACAGCGACTACGTCGAGCAGATGGCCGCCGCGGGGCTGCGGGCCATGGGCATGAGCCCCAACGGCGCGCTGTGCGAGACGGTCGAGCTCGACGATCACCCCTGGTTCTTCGGCTGCCAGTTCCACCCCGAGTACAAGAGCCGCCCGACTCGGCCGCACCCGGTGTTCGTCGCGTTCGTGCGCGCCGCGCTGGAGCACCGCCGGGGCAAGGACGAGGTGCTCGAGCAGAACGACTCGGAAGGCGAGGCGGAGCTCGCCGGCGCCATCCTCCAGGCGCCTCCGGGCGGAGTGTCCCCCGAGAGTTGAGCCGCGACCGCACCGACCGCGTGCTCGCCTCGTTGGCCGATGTCGCGACCTGGGTCGTGCGGCTTCCGGGCGCCCGTGCCTTGCTCGTGGGCCTCGTTTCAGTCCTCGCCACCGTGAGCTGGCCGTTCCTCGATGTGCGCCGTCGCGCCCGATCCGAGGGCGTGACCCTGCGTCCGTGGTCCTGGGGAGCGCAGCTGGGCCGCACGCTCGCCGCGCTGGTGGGCAGCCACGCTCCGATCGAGGTCGTCGGTTGGGATCAGCTGCCCCGCGATGGGCGCGGCGTGGTGGTTCTCAGCGCACACCTCGGGCCGTGGGAAGCAGGCGCGGCGGAGCTGGCGGCGCGGGGGTTGCGGCCGGCCGTGATCGCGGCGCCCTGGCCTCGGCTTCCGCGCACGGAGCGGCGGATCGCGTCGCTGCGCGCAGACCATGGGGTCGCGAGCATCCCTCGGGGCACGGCGGGCTGGCGCGAGGCGACCCGCCACCTGCGCCGGGGGGGCTCCGTCGTCGTGCTGATCGACAGCGCCAGCGGCGAGCGCAAGGGACGGCGGGCGGTGGACTTCGTGGACGGATGCATCGGCGCGCCGGATGCGGTCGTGGCCTGGGCCAAGCGGCAGGGCGCGGACGTGTGGACGGCGGTCGGTTCGCAGGAGGGATTTGAGATGCATGGTTCCAGCAGTGCCCTGATCGAGGGCGACGAGGCGGAGATCCGCCGCATCTCCGACCGCACGGTCGAGCTCCTCCGCCACGGAGTGCGCGCACGACCCGCCCAGTGGGCCTGGGTCAAGGCGCTGGCCATGCTCACCTTCGTGGTCGTGGTCGGGGTCGGCTGCGGCGGCGGTGACACCCTCCCCCCGGTGCCCGACGGTCCCGAGGGCTGGGAGGTGGTCGCCGATCAGCCGCGGTGGGACGGCTTCCTGGACAACGGCACCCGAGCGAAGTTCGTCGCCCGGCGCGCGGTGGTCGAGTGGAAGGACAAGACTCCCCACGGCCGCTTCGAGGGGATCGACGTGCACTTCATGAGCGCCGACGGTGAGACCGTGCTGGGGCGCGTGTGGGCCTCCAAGGCCAACGGCACGTGGCCCGACGGCCCGCTGACGATGAACATGGTCGGCTGGGCCCTCGAGACGCCGAAGGACGCAGGCTCCTTGGATACCGTCACCTACACGGCCAATGGGGCCTGGTCCTGCGGCGGCTGCGCCCTGGAGGCGTTCCTGAAGTGATCCGCAGGCTCCGCACGGCGCCGGCGCTCCGCATCCAGGGTTTGACCGCTGGCTGGGGACGGGTCGACCTGCTCGATGGGTTGGACCTCTGCGTTCAGCCCGGGGAGCGGACCGCGGTGCTGGGCCCCAACGGCGCCGGCAAGACGACGCTGTTCGATGCGATCGCCGGGCGGCTGCGGCCGCGCCGAGGTTCGATCGAGCTGGGTCGGCACCGGGTCGAGCAGCTGCGCCTGCACCGCCGCGCCCGCCTTGGGCTCGCGTACGTGCCCCAGGAGCCGTCGGTCTTCGGTGATCTCACGGTGCGGCAGAACCTGCTCGCCGCCGTTCGTGCTCCAGCCGCCCGGAACGCCCACCCCCGGGACGTGGACCACGCCCTGAAGCAGTGGTCGCTGGAGGCGGTCGCGGACCGGCCCGCGGGCGTGCTCAGCGGGGGCGAGCGCCGCCGGGTGGAGACCGCCCGCGCGTTGCTGCTTCAGCCGAGCCTGCTCCTGCTGGACGAACCCTTCGCCGGTCTGGATCCCAGCGGAAGAGCCGCATTGGCCGACGGGTTGTCCCAATTGCCACCCAAGGTGGCGTTGTTGGTCACGGATCACGCGGCGGACGACGTACTCGCGCTGTGCGATCGGGTGGTCCTGCTGCTGGACGGAGCCGTTGCGTACGACGGTCCGGTCAGCGGTTTCAGCCCCGAGCTCCCGGCGTGGCGGCGTTATTTCGCTTGACATGCAGATTCCGGGCCAGATCCGGCACCCCGGATTGACCCGCTCCAACGGCGTTGTTACTGTGAAGGGGTCGGTGGGTCATTAACTAAGTAATTTCGGATAGTTTCGTGGCTTTCGAGCAGCGCCTACAGCTGAAGATGTCGCAGTCGCTGGTGATGACTCCCCAGCTTCAGCAGGCGATCAAGCTGCTGCAACTGAACCACTTGGAGCTCGCGGATCTGGTCGGCCAGGAGATGGTCGAGAACCCGGTCCTCGAGGAGGAGGTCGACCAGCGCGTCGACCCGATCAACGAGCGCAACGCCTCGCTGGACGCTCCCAAGACCGAAGATCCCAACGCCGAGGGCAAGAAGGACCAGTCGGACATCGACTGGGAGAAGTACCTCGACAACTACAGCAACAGCCCGTCGACCGCGGGCGAGGTACGTCGCGACTTCAGCGACATGCCGACCTACGACCAGACGCTGACTCGGGGCACGACCCTCAGCGAGCACCTGATGTGGCAACTGCACCTCGCGGACGCCGGCTCGGATGTGCGGGCGGCGGCGGCGGCGGTCATCGGCAACCTCAGCGACGACGGCTTCCTCGCCGTGGACTTCGAGGAGCTGGCCGAGTCCGAGGGAATGACCTCGGACGAGCTGGAAGAGGGTCTGCTCCTGATTCAGACGTTCGACCCGCTGGGCGTCGGCGCGCGCAACCTCGCCGAGTGCCTGCTCATCCAGGTCCACGTCCATCACCCCGGCGACCGGGTGCTCAAGCGCATCCTCCGCGAATACGCCCACGAGGTGGAGAAGCGGAACTTCAAGGCGATCGCCCGCGGGCTCAGGGTGCCGCTGCACCGGGTCCACGACGCGATGCGCACCATGGCGAGCCTGGAGCCGCGTCCCGGGCGGAACTTCACGTCCGAGGAGCCGCGCTACATCACGCCGGACATCTACGTCATCAAGTCGGGCGACGAGTACGTCATCCAGCTGAACGAAGAGGGCGTGCCGAAGCTGCGGGTCTCGGAGTACTACCGAAAGGTGCTCACCGGGGCGACGAAGGGCGACAAGGACTACATCCAGGAGAAGCTGCGCAGCGCGACCTGGCTGATCCGGTCCATCTACCAGCGTCAGCGGACCATCTACAAGGTGACCGAGAGCATCGTGAAGCAGCAGAAGGGCTTCTTCGAGGAAGGCATCGCCAAGCTCAAGCCGATGATCCTGCGCGACGTCGCCGAAGACATCGAGATGCACGAGTCGACCGTGTCCCGCGTCACGACCAACAAGTACGTGCACACGCCCCACGGCATCTTCTCGCTGAAGTTCTTCTTCAACAGCGGCATCCAGCGCAAGGACGGGGACGACGTCGCCTCCGAGATGGTGAAGCAGCGGATCAAGAAGCTCGTCAGCGACGAGGATCCGCGCAAGCCGCTGAGCGACAGCTCGCTGGTCAAGAAGCTCGCCGACGAGAACATCACCATCGCCCGACGGACCGTCGCCAAGTACCGCGACATGCTGAACATCCCGTCGTCCTCCCAGCGAAAGAGGCAATTCTGAATGCGAATCGATGTGGCTTTCCGCAACGTGGATCCCAGTGACGCCCTCAAGGCCTACACCGAAGAGAAGGTCGGCCGGGTCAAACGGTTCCTCATCAAGCCCATCGACGCACACGTCATCCTGACCCGGGACGGCTTCCACCACATCGCCGAAGCCAACGTCCGCACCGCGGGCGAGATGTTCACGGGCAAGGAGACCTCCGACGCCGACATGTACGCCGCCATCGACGTCATGGTCGACAAGCTGGCCAAGCAGGCGCGGCGCCACCACGCCAAGCACACCGACCACCGCGCGCCCGCCACGGGACGCGAGCTGGGTCGCAGCGAAGATGCGTTTTCGAAGGAGGCCTCGGCCGACCTGGACGCCGAATTGGACGCCCTCGGCGAGTAGCCGCTAGGGGATCTCGAAGTTGAGCGTGTAGCTCGGGCCGCAGGTGCCGGAGGGGTCCGGGACCCAACTGGCCGTCGGCTGCACCACGATGTCGTAGTCCACGTCGAAGAGCTGGGTGAGGTTCAGCGCGAAGTCGACCGTCTCGTTCGTGCCGATGCCGGTCGCGACGAGGTCACCCTCGATGTACATCGATACCTGGACGGCGACACTGGAGCTCCAGCTGATCTCACCTTCGCCGCAGCCGCTGGGAACGCCGCCGAGCAGGATGATCGCCCAGGCGGCCGTGTTGCTGCTCAGGTTCGTGTCGAACGAGAAGATGTCGTACAGGTCGGACTGGCTGGAGAAGTTGCCCGAGGCGGCGCCGCTGCCGGGCTCCAGGTGCATGGTGCCGAAGAAGCCCGCGTCGAACTGGCACGAGCCGCTGCCCGGGAAGAGGCCGGGGGCCGCGATGTCGAGGCTGTAGCCCGAGCTGGTGGAGCTGGTCTCCCACATCTCGAAGTCGCCCGCCATGTCGTCGTTGATCAGGCCGTCGCAGTCGTTGTCGAGGTTGTCCGAGCAGTCGTCCCACATGTCGGGGTGGATCGAGTTGTTGGCGTCGTTGCAGTCGCCCTCGCAGGTCGCCCAGCCGTCACCGTCCAGGTCGAAGCCGTTGTCGTCGATGCCGTCGCAGTCGTTGTCGAAGCCGTCGCAGATCTCGCTCACACCGGGGTTCACCGCGTCGTTGTTGTCGTCGCAGTCGTCGCAGAGGAAGTAGTCGTCGCCGTCGACGTCGACCTCATCGGGCGGGGTGTAGCTGTCGCAGTTGGTGTCGAGCCCGTCGCAGACCTCGTCCTCGCCGGGGTTCACGAACGGGTTCTCGTCGTCGCAGTCGCCCTGGCAGATGCTGTAGCCGTCCGAGTCGGCGTCGGCGTCCGAGGCGTCTTCTTCGCCGTCGCAGTTGTTGTCCGAGATGCCGTCGCAGATCTCCGGGCAGATGGGGCAGACGTCCTCGTTGAAGTCGTTGCAGTCCTGGCTGTTGGGGCCGGTGACCTCGCTGTCGTCGCACTCGCCGTCACCGTCGACGTCGATGCCATCGGGGCAGAAGCCGTCGCCGTCCTGGTCGAGCTGGCCGACGGGGAACTCCGACACCTCGATCGTGACGCTGTCGCTCCCCTGCACGCCGAAGCTGTCCGTCGCGTACAGCGAAACGATGTGGTAGCCGGCGTCCAGGCTGTAGGCGAAGTTCGTGTTGCCGTCACCGTCGGCGTCGCTCACGAAGAGCTCGCCCTGGACGTCGCTGGCCCACTGCACGTGGAGGTCGAACTCGGTCTCGTCGGCGTTGCTGACGTTGCCGGCGAAGTCGATGAGCTCACCCTCGTAGTAGGTGCCGCCGGACAGGGGCTGCGTGATCTCGACCAGCGGGGGGTCGGTGAGCACGGTGATCTGGATCGTGTCCTGGTCCGTGGCGCCCTTCGTGTCGGTCACTTCCAGCGTGATGATGTGGGTGCCGGTGGTCAGCGCGGCGACGCTGAACTGCGTGTAGCCGGCGGTGTCCGGGTTCCCCTCGTTGAGGGCGGTCTCGGGGGCGAGGTTGTCGTACCAACGGACCGTCAGCTCTTCCGGGGCGTCCTGATCGTCGCGCACGGATCCCGCGAACGAGATCGGCAGCGTCTCGATCTCCGCCTCGGGCGCGGGGAGCGTGATCTGCGCCTGAGGGGCAGTGTTGTACGTGTTGATCGACTGCGTGTTGCAGCCGACGGCGAGCATGGCCGCGAGCGCGGCAAAGAAAATCGAACGCATAGCTCCCTCCGAAGTGAGCCCTGGAGCGTCGCCAATTGACTCGTCTGTCAAGACGATGTCAAGGGCGAAAGTGTTGAAAATCCGTGGCGGATCGGGTGCTAGCGCGCGATGTACCGAAGCTCCACCGACGCTCGCAGGGCGGTACGCCAGGCGTTGTACTCCTCCTCGAAGGACAGTGCGAAGACCCGTTGGGCGACGTCGGCGGCGACCTCCTCGTACGGTCGGCCGCCGTAGACGTTGTCCTTGTGGCGCTCGTAGTAGGCCCGCTCGTCCTCGTCCGTGACGGCGAAGTCGACGGCCAGTTCGATGACTTGATCGAGGATGACGGACTGCCGAAACCAGTCGAGCAGAACCGCCTTGTCCAGGCCCCAATCCACGCGCCACGCGACAGCGGCTCCGCGGTTGCCGAAGGAGTCTTCGAACAGCCGGAGGCGGTGTTCGGCGGCGAAGCCGGCGGGGTGCACGTCGCGGATCTCGGGCCGGCCCAGGAGGATGGTGCGGAAGATGACCGCCTCGAGGGGATCGACTGTCTCGGTCAGCAGGCGGCCGAACTCGGCCCGGTCGGGGGCCTCGGCGATTCGCTGCCGGATGGCCGCTTCCAAGGCCACCGACGACGCGCTGATGGGCGTGTCGTCCACCACGGCGACGATGCGGTCGACCAGGATCCCCGCTTCATCGGGGGTCTTGGGGGCCTCCCGTTGCGCCCACGCGGGGCCCGCGATCGCGAGGCCAAGCCCCGCGATTAGGAGAACAGCCCGCCGATCCACGTGAAGATCCCGGCGACATCGCCCCAGAGGTCACCCAGGGTGGTCTCCTCCAGGGGGCTGATGCCGTAGATGTGGTCGAGGATGATCATCAGGCTGTTGGCCCACGTGTGGAACAAGGCTCCCGCGAGGATGTTGCCCGATCGCGCGCGCATCCAGCCGAACGCCAGCGCGGGGAACAGGATGAACGGCTGCCACCACTGCCAGGTCACGAGGCTGTGGCCGAGCGTGAACAGCACCGCCGTAATCGGCAGCGCCCAGCCGAACTTCGCTCCGAACAGTTCGAACCGCTCGGGGTCGTACAGACCGTCCAGCCGGGTCTGCATGTAGCCCCGGTAGAAGAACTCCTCAGCGTACCCCACGCAGAGCAGTTGGTAGAGCACCTGCATCGCGATGGTCAGCGCGATGCCGCTGGTGATCGCGTGGCTCGGGCTGAAGACCGGATAGCCCCGCCGCATGCCCATCACCTCGGTGGTGAACCAGTTGTAGAACCAGGTCTGGGCGACGTGGTAGCCGGGCAGGAAGAAGACGTAGATGACCCCGGTGACGACGGCGAAGAAGATGAGCGCCTTCTTCGCGGCGGGCCAGAAGGGGTCGGGGAACGTGATGTCGTGGTCGACGACGAACCGGTTCCACTTCTCGGCGGCGACCGGGGTGTAGAGGAAGACGATCGCGACCAGCACCAGCCAGTCGTTGGCCAGGGTGCCGCTGTCCACCAGCACCTTGATGCCGCGGATCAACAGGCAGGAGCCCAGATACAGCGCGAGGATCTCGGTCCAGACGCGCGTCCGCGACTCTGTCAAAGCGTCTCGTTCATCGCGCCCTGCCGGTAGCCCTGCAGGTCGATGGTGACGTAGGTGAAGCCCGCGGCCTGGGCGACGGCGACGACTTCGCCGCGCACCGGCTCGCTGATGAGGCGGGGCAGATCGGCGGGGCGTACTTCGATGCGGCAGAGCTCGTCGTGGTACCGCACGCGGTACTGGCGGAAGCCCAACTCCTTGAGCTTGCGCTCGACGTCTCCGACCATCGTGAGGCGCTCCGGGGTGATGTGGGTGCCGTAGGGGAACCGCGACGACAGGCACGCGAAGGCGGGCTTGTCCCAGACCTCAAGTCCGACCGCGCGCGAGGCGCCGCGCACGTCCGCCTTGGTCATGCCGACCTCCACCAGCGGGTGCACGATGGCGGCCTGATCGGCGGCGATGAGGCCGGGCCGGTGGTCGCCGAGGTCGTCGACGTTGACGCCGTCGGCGATGCGGTCGTAGCCCTGGGCCAGAGCCTGGTTGCGGGCCACGCGGTAGAGCTCTTCCTTGCAGTAGAAGCAGCGGTCCGAGGGGTTGGTGAAGAAGCCTTCGACGTCCATCTCGTTGCTGTTGACGAACTGCAGGGTCGCGCCCAGCTTCGCGGCGAGGGTCTCGCACCCCTCACGCTCCTCGTCCGGGAGCGTGTGGGAGACGGCCGTCAGGGCGACGACGTCCCGGCCCCGCTCCTGCACCGCGACCGCGAGCACGAAGGCGGAGTCGACGCCGCCGCTGAAGCAGACCACCCACCGGCCCGGTCGACGGAACAGCGCGCGCAGCGCTTCCAGCTTCGGGCCCCAGCTCGACTCGGGCGACACGACGCGCGACGGATCGGCCTGCTGTGTCGCGTTCGTTGTCAGGATCGGGAGGGCCGTGGCCATGAGCGTCGGGACTATAGCGTCGAAGATGTCCCAGGTTGTCCCGGATCCCGGCCGCCCGGCCGGGTGGGCCGCAAGCTCCCCCCATGAGCAAGCTCCCTCGTCGCAAGTTCGGCTACTCCCCGGGCCTCGGTTCGGGCGAGGCGCCCCCGCTCACCCCCGCCCGCCTCCTCCTGATGGCGGCCGTCGCCATCGTCGGGTGGGGCTGGAACCAGTTCACCGACCGGCCCCCCAACACGGCCGACACGGCGGGCTGGGTCGACGTTGGGGACGATCGCGAGTGGATGTTCAAGACGGTCACGATCGAGCTGTTCGAAGGATGGAATGGGGATACGGGGTGGTCGCTGGATGCCGAGTCCACCACCGCGGGCGAGTGCGTGCCGGGCATGTTCTCCGGGTCGGCGTTTCTGTACGGGTCGATGCGCGGCCCGAGACCCGGCGGACCGGACGACCTGCTCGGCCGCACCCTCGCGGTGGAGTTCTCCGGCGACGGCGACGACCACCACTTGTGCCTCCCCGACTACCCGGGCTTCCTCATCGCTCGGGACGCCACGTCGGTGGAGGTGACGGCGGTCGATGGAGACCTCGTCACCCTCAGCCTGGGCGGTCGCTTCGACTCGCTGGACGAGCACGGCGTGCGGGGTTCGATCCCGATTCGGGTCAACGCCGACTTCATCGCGCGCTACGTCCGGTGAGCGCTCGGTACGATGCTGCTGATGTCTCGACACCTGAGGCTTCGAGCAGGATCCGTGGACCTGCTTCGGGGGGAACTCGTCCGCGACGGACGGTCGGTGCGCTTGTCGACGCGGGAGCTGGAGCTCCTGACGTACCTGGCGATGCGTTCGGACCGCGCCATCTCGCGCGAGGAGCTGCTCACTGAGGTTTGGGAGCATCACCCCGACAGCCTCAGCCGCGCCGTCGACAAGACGATGACGCGGCTGCGGGCGAAGCTTGAGGTCGATCCCGCCGCGCCGGATCACCTCGTGACCGTCTTCGGTGAGGGCTACCGGTTCGTCCCCCGGGTCAAGACCGCGGAGTTCCCGTTGGTCGGTTCGCCGACGAACCTCCCCGCGCCGATCGACCGGTTCGTCGGGCGCGACGATCTGCTGGTAGCCGTCGACGCCGCCTTCGGAGAGGGCCGCCGGCTCGTCACCCTGCTCGGACTCGGAGGGATCGGGAAGACGCGCACTGCGCTGCGGTACAGCCAGCGCCAGGTCGATCGGGGGGAGATGCGCGGGGGCATCTGGTTGGTGGACCTGACGGCGGCCGCGACCGCCGACGACCTCGTGCGCGAGGTCTCGCAGGCCCTCGGGCTGGGGGTCCCTCCGGGCACGCCCGATGCGGTCGCTCAGGTCGGCCGAGCCGCCGCCGCGCGCGGTGAGCTGCTCTTGCTGCTGGACAACCTGGATGACGTCGCTGAGGCGGCGGCGGAGCCGATCCTCGCGTGGCTGCGGGCTGCCCCGGATCTGCGGCTCCTGGGCACCAGCCGCAGGGCGCTCCACGGGGCTGGCGAGCACGTGATTGAGGTGGGGCCGCTGCCCGCGGACGACGCCTCGAAGCTGTACGCCGATCGTGCGGCGGCGGCGGGCGGCCGTCGCGGTGCGGAAGGGGGCGCGGCTCTCGTGGAGCGGTTGCAGGGGATCCCGCTGGCGATCGAGCTGGCGGCCACGCGCGCTCGCGTGAGCCTGCCGTCGGAGCTCGCCGACGATCTGGATTCGCTGCTCGACCTCGAGGGGCCCGCGGGGGGCTCGCCCCGCCACACCTCTCTGCGCGAGGTGCTCGGGGCGTCGTGGCAGCGGCTCCCGCCGGCGCTGGCGGAGAGCCTGCGGGCCTGCGCCCTGTTCGAGGGGGGCTTCGACCGGGCCGCGGCCGACGAAGTCTTCGCCATCGAGGACCGGTCCGCCACGCAAGACGTGCTCGCGCAGCTCCGGGACCGCTCGCTGTTGCGTGCGTGGATCCCGGATGGCGCGCCAGGCTGGAGGTTCGGGCTCTTCCCGGTGGTCCGGCAGTTCGTGGTGGAAGCGGAAGCCGCGCCGGAGGGGGCCGAGGAGCGACACGCGCGCTGGTACCTGCGCCTCGCGGAGCGGCTGCTCCCAGCGACGCGGCGGGCCGGCGCCGAGCGGGCGCGGCGGAAGCTGGCCGTCGAGCGGGCCAACCTGCTCGCGGTCGCCGAGCGGTTCGCCCAGACGCGGCCTGGGTGGGTCGCCCGGGCGGTGCTGTCGGTCGATCCCGTGAACACGACCCGCGCACCCACCGAGGGCGATCTGGTCCGCCTCGAGACCGCCTTGAAGCAGGCGATCGCAGCCGGCGACGAGGCCCTGGAGCTGGAGGTGCGGGCCGCCCTGGGATCCGCGTTGTGGGGACGGGGACGGCGGGCCGAGTCGGACGCAGCGCTGCAGGGCGCGGACTTGAAGGCCGATCCGGCGGGGGCCGTTCGGGTGCTCGGCCGCCTCGCCGTGAACCGCATGTACGCCGGGGATTCGCCTGGCGCGCGCGAGATCCTGGACCGGTCTCTGGCCATGCTCGAACCCCTCGATCTGCCGTTGGAGGAGGCCGACGCGCTGGGGCAGATCGGCGTCGGGCTCAACCGGCAGGGGCGGCCCCGGGACGCGCTGCCGTTCATGGGCGGGCGGTCGCCCTCATCGAGCCCCAGGACGACCTCGTGCGGCTCGGCAAGGGGCTGAACAACCTCGGGATCGTCTACATGCACCTGGGCGACATGGCGGGGGCGCAGCGGATCTTCGAGCAGGGGCTGCAGGCGCGGCGCGCCGTCGCGGACCGGAGCGGCGAGGCGATCACCCTCGGGAACCTCGGGATGGTCCTGCAGGAGCAGACGCTGTTCGACGACGCCGAGGCGGCGATGCGCTCGTCGATCCGGTTGCATCGGTCCCTCGGGTCCATCGCCTACGTGGGCATGAACGTCGCCAACCTGGGGATCCTGTGCCTGGACCGCGGACGCCTGCGCGAGGCCGGCACGCACCTTGAGGAGGGGCGGCAGATCGCCGTTCGCCTGGACCTTCCCCGGAGTGAGGCGGTGTCCGTGGTGAACCTGGCGATCCTTGCGTGGCGCCGGGGCGAGCCGATGTCCGCGGAGCGAATGTGGGCCCGCGCCGACGAGCTCTTCACGTTGTTCACCGACCGCATCATGGAGGCGACCGCCGGCCTCTTCCGGGTCGCCTGGGAGGCTGACGGAGGCGATGTGGAAGGAGCCATGGCCCGGCTGGAGCGGCTCCGCCCGACGCTGGAAGCCGACGGACGCGTCGAGGCCGGGGTGCTCGCCGCCGAAGGCTGGATCGCGCTGCGCGGGGGCGACGAAACGAGGGCCCGGGAGCTGCTGGAGCCGGTCGACGCGGTGGAGGGGCCGGGGCGCCTGGCGGCCTCCGATCGCATCCTCGGATCGGCGCTGCGTGAGGCCGTCGAGCAGGCCTGAACCCGGTCAGTCCAGCTCGCCGCATTGACCCGCACCGCCGGTGTGGGCACGCTTCCGCGCATGTCCGAAGTGTTCGTCACCGCCTCCCTCGAGATCCGCGCTCCGCGCGCCCACGTCGCCGGCATCGCGGGCCTCGCCACGGAGGCCAAGAACTGGCTCTGGTCGCCGGCCCAGGTCGCCGGTGAAGCATCCGCCCGGGACCTCCCCAACGGCACCCGCCAGATCGTGGTCGCGGACGGGGACAAGCTCCGCGACCGCATCGTCGAGGCGGCTCCGGAGAAGGTCGTCATCGACTCCGAGTACCGCCCCCGCAAGGCTGAAGTTCAGGGCCGCCACCTGCGCTACGAGCTGACCCTGGAGGCCGGCGCGGGCACCACCGTCGCCACCCTCGGCCTCGCCTTCGAGGATCGCGACGCACCCAAGAGCCCCGTCGAGACCCGCCGCTACCGCCGCCAGGCCGAGCAGTGCCTCGCCCGCCTGGGCGCCCTCGCCGCGCCCCCCGAAGAGGGCTCGTAGCGGCCCATGCCGAAGCCCCGCCTGCACCGGGGGCCGCTGAGCCGCGCCCTCATCCTCGAGAGCCCCGATCCTGTCCTCGACGAAGGCCTCCGCGAGGCCGGCATCGAGCCGATTCGCATCGACACCACGCCGGACCAGGCGGGCATGGTCGCGCTCTGCCAGGAGCACCGCCCGCACCTGCTGTTCAAGCGGTCGCGGCTGGAGGTGAACGCCGAGATCCTCGACGCCGCCCCCGAGCTGTTCGCGGTGATGCTCTGCTGCATCGGGGACGACAGCGTGGACAAGCAGGCCTGCGCCGATCGCGGCGTGATCGTGCTCAACGACCCGCGCTCCAACGGCCGCTCCGTCGCTGAGCTGGTCATCGGCATCCTCCTGATGGGTGCCCGTCGCATCCCCGAGGCGTGGGCCGCCACCCGCGAGCACGTCTGGACCAAGTCCGCGTCCGGCCGGTTCGAGGTCAAGGGCAAGACCCTCGGCATCCTCGGCCTGGGCAACATCGGCAAGCAGGTCGCCCGCCTCGCCGAGGGGCTGGGCATGGACATCCTCTTCCACGACAGCGACGAGGTCGCCCTCGCCGTCGGCGAGACGATGGAGTGGGAGGCGGTCGAGACGTTCGAGGAGCTGTTCCGTCGGTCCGACGTCATCAGCGTGCACCTGTCCGCGGAGGACGCCCGCGGTCGCGCCAACCGGGGAGCAGTCACCCGGGAGCAGCTGCACATGTTCGGTTCGGAGCGCCCGGCGGAGTCGCCTCGGGTGTTCGTGAACCTCGCCCGGGGCTTCGTGGTCGAGCCCGCCGACCTGATCGCCGCCGTCGAATCGGGGGCGGTTCGTCACGCCTTCGTGGACGTCTTTCCCGAGGAGCCGCAGGCCGGCCAGAAGGACTGGGAGAACCCGTTCGCGGGGCATCCGCAGATCCACGGGACGCCGCACATCGGCGCCGCCACCCGCGACGCGCAGCCGCGCATCGGCCGCAAGATGGTGCGCACGGCGCGGCAGTTCAGCCTCCGGGGCACGGTCGAGGACTGCGTCTTCATGCCCCGTCGCCGCATCGACGTCGCCCGAACGGCGATGTCCCCCCACGTGCTCGTGGTCGTCCACTCCGACGCTCGCGGAACCAAGAAGGCGGTGGACGACGCCATCTACCGCGCCGGGGTGAACAACCTGCAGTCCATCCACCAGGACTTCCCCCGGTACGGCATCGCCTACGAGCTGTCGGTGTTGGAGCGGCCGCTCACGGACGACGAGCTCGAGAACCTGATCGAGCGTGCGCGAAGCCTGACCGGCGGACCGAATCCGATCCGCGCGGTGCGTCAGCTCACCTTGAGCTAGGCAGCGTGTCGAAGGGGCTTGGAGCGCGGCTCGCTTGCCCTACGACCCGCTGGCTTCGTTGGTCGTCCGTCGTGGGGGAGCGACCCCACTCTGTCCTCCCGCCTTGCCTTCGGGCCGAAGGTCGGCGCGATCCATCACTCCACTCCCCTCCGACGCGCTGCAAGGGCTTCGCTGATGCGGTCCAGAGCCTCCGTGAGGATCGCCTCGGACGTGCAGAACGTGATGCGAATGTGGCCGGCGGCGCCGGGCCCGAACCAACGCGGGGAGCCGGGCACGACCCGAACCTTCGCGTGCTCCAGGATCCAATCGGCGACGGCGTCCTGGTCGCCGAGCCCGAGCCCCTCGATGTTGGCGAACATCACGTAGGTGCCCTCGGGCGCCACGGCCGTGATGCCCTCGATGGCGTTGAGCCGGCTCGCCGCCAGATCGCGCATGCGAAGCAGGTGCGCGAGGAACTCCTCGGCCCACGGCCACGCGTGCTCGTACGCCGCCTGCGCCGCCACCTGGGACAGCGTGCTCACGCCGTAGGCGGTCGTCGGCGCCTTGCTCACCTCGAGCAGCTCGTCGCGGACCCGCGGGTTGGGTGCGGCGAGGAAGCCGACGCGGAGGCCGGCGAGGCCGAACGTCTTGCTGAACCCGTAGACCCCGACCGTGCGGGCGGCGATCTCGGGGGACAGCGACGCAATTGCGGTGTGCTGATGAGGCGCGTGGATGATGTCGCCCCAGACCTCATCCGAGAGAATCAGCAGGTCCCGTTCGCACGCGAACTCGCCGATCGCCCGCAGCTCGTCCGGCGTCATCACCCGACCGAGCGGGTTGTGCGGGTTGCAGACCGCGATCATCCGGGTGCGGTCGGTGACGAGGTCGTGGAGGCCGTCCAGGTCGAAGGTGCGGGTGACGGGATCGACCCGGCTGCGGACCGAGTGCGCCCCCGCGGCGTCGACGCAGGCGCCGAAGAGGAAGTCGACGGGGTCGAAGATGATCGCCTCGTCGCCGGGCGCGAGCGTGCGGCGGGCGGTGACGAACATGCCGGAGGCGGCGCTGTCCGTCGGGAGGATGCAATCGGCGGTGCAGTCGTTGATGCCGCGCCGTTCCCGCTGCACGCGGGCGGCGGCCTCCCGGAACGAGGGCAGACCGGCCGGCGGCCCGTAGGAGAAGACGCCGCCGGCGGTGTAGTCGGCGATGGCGTCCCGGATAACCTGCGCGATGGCGAAGTCGGGGTCCGCCGCGGTCAGCGGGATGACGTCCTCGGGGACCGTCGCCCACCGCAGGTTGAAGGCCCGCTGGCGGAGGAGTTCGAGAGGAACCTGGTCGTCGTCGAAGTTGCTCAATGCACCAGCGGGATGGGCCGCGACGTCTCCTGGTTCGGATCCAGGAAGTCGTCTACGAGCCGGACGCCGCCGCGGAGGATTTCCGCGATCCGGGGCCGTCGAATGCGATCGTACCGGGCCAGCGCTTCGACCGGGTCGGAGCCCGTTTCGAAGGCCGCCAGCAGCTCTTCGGCGACGGTCACGCCGTCCTTCAGGGCGGTGTTGGCGCCCTGGCTCGTGAGGGTCGGCATCGGGTGCGCGGAGTCGCCGACGAGGGCAACCCGTCCGGCGTGCATCGGCGCCGGCTCCGTCGGAGCCACCGTCCGCCACACGTAGGAGGTGCCGAAGTCGGTGCGGTCGACGAGCTCGCCGATGGGCTCCTTCCAGTCCCCGACGAGCCGCTCCGCGAACCGGCGTCGGCTCTTCGGGGTGGTGGGGAGGTCCATGAACCGCCGCCCGTCGTACTGGATGAACCAGATGATGCGGCCTCGCTGCGAGGGGACGATGCCGGCGGCGAGGCCGCCTTCCTCCGAGAGGATCTTCATGAACGTGCGGTCGAGCACCGCCGCCAGATCGGGGGCGTGGCAGACGGACACGAGCTCGCGGATCCGAGATTCGGCGGGCCGCCAGTCGGGGAACAGGGAGCGGCGGCAGGCCGAATGCACCCCGTCCGCAGCGATGGCGAAGTCGACCTCGACGGGGTCCTGCTCCTGGAACTCGAGGCGTACGCAGTCCTCGGTCTGGGTCAGCGTCTTCAGCTCATGACTGTGCCGGATGGTCTCGCGGGGCACGCCCTCGGTGAGCAGCTCCGTCAGATCCGCCCGCACGATCCCCAGGTGGTGCTCCAGGGTCATGCACTTGACGAAGGTCGCGTCGGGACGCCGGAGGACCGCCAGGTCCAGCGGGCGCGCGAGCTCCCGGGCGCGATTCCCCAGTCCGATCTGGTCCAGCGCTTCCATGCCGTTGGGGAGGAGCAGCAAGCCGAGCCCGACGCGGGCATAAAGAGCCGCCTTCTCGTAGACGGTGACGTCGACGCTCGCCTGTTTCAGGCAGGCGGCCGTAGCCAATCCGCCGATGCCCCCCCCGATAATCGCAATCCTCATAAGTTCTACTCATCGGCGCAAAACCGCCTGATCACAAGAACTCCGGTGAAATAAACCGCAAATCTGGCGTGTATCCTGCCCCGCCGATGGACCCTCGCCGCCTGCTCCTACTGCTCCTCTGCCTCGCCCTCGTCGCGCCCCTGGCGGGCTGCGGTTCGGGCAAGGCGCAGGAGGATGCGTCCGATGACGACTCCGGCGACGACGACGATTCGGCCGAGGAGGAGACGCGCGCCACCCCGGTCAAGGTCGACCCGGTGTCGCTGGGCGAGATCTCCGAGACGATCGCGGCCTCCTCGACCGTCGAGTCCGAGCGGCGCGCCGACATCCACGTCGAGGTCAGCGGCACGATCGAGTCGGTGCGCGCCGAAGAGGGCGACAAGGTCGGCGCCGGGGCCGTACTCGCGGTGCTCAAGAACCCGGCCCTGGTGGGCGAGCTGGAGCGCGCGGAGGCTTCCTTTGTCCGGGCCGACACCGACTACCAGTCCATCAAGGGGCTCTACGAGCGAGGATTCGTCAGCCGCAACGAGTACGACGCGTCGGCCCACACGGTCGATACCGCGCGGGTCACGCTGGAGCAGGCCCGGGCGTCGCACCGGTCCAGCCAGATCTCGAGCCCCATCGCCGGGATCGTGAGCATGCGCGGGGTGCGCTTCGGCGAGGCCGTGACGCCGCCCCTGTTGGCGTTCCAGGTCGTCGATTTGTCCAGCCTTCGGGTGGAGGTGGCGCTGCCGGAGCGGGACCTGGCGCGACTCGCCGTCGGCCAGGAGGCGCGGGTGCGCAGCGAGATCCTGGAAGAGGCCGAGGACGTTTCGGGTCGCATCGAGCGGATCAGCCCCGTCGTCGACCCAGCTTCGGGCACCGTCAAGGTGACCGTCGGGTTGGACCCGGGCCAGGTGACGCTCCGTCCGGGGATGTTCGTCGCGGTCGAGATCGTCGTCGACACCCACCGGGACGCCAAGCTCATCCCCAAGCGCGCCGTCGTCTACGACGAGGGCGAACCGCACGCCTTCGTTGTCGTCGAATCGACCGTAAAACGACGCAAATTGGAGCTCGGCTTCAGCGACCGAGATCGGGTCGAAGTGTTGGGCGGTTTGAAGGAGGGGGACCTCGTCGTCTCCGTCGGGCAGGGCTTGTTGCGGGACGACTCCGAAGTTCGGGTCGTCGAGTAACGCCCCCGCCGCCGAACTTGTGCGCGCGCGGTCGGTATACTCGCCAGCGTGACGGATCCCGGTTCTTCGCTACCGCTCCCTGAAGGGGTTGAGCGCGACGGCGAGTTGCACTTCGACGGACTTGGCCTCGCCGCCTGGGTGACGGACGTCGGGCACGTGCGCCAGCGGAACGAGGATCGACTTCTCGTGAAGAAGATCTGGGGCGGCGACTACGCGCTGCTCCTCGTCGCCGATGGAGCCGGCGGGCACGACGCGGGCGACAAGGCCGCCGAGGCCGTCGTCGCAGGCTTCAACCGCGGTTTCCCCGAGAAGGGCAAGGCGCCCACGGACGGAGACCCGGGCCGCTGGATTCGCGACACCATCGTGTCGTCCCACGCCGACGTCAAAGCGCTGGGTCACGGGCAGTCACGCCCGCCCGCCTCGACGGTCGTCGGCATGGTGGTGGAACGCAAGAGCCTCTGCGCCTGGCGCTTCCACGTCGGCGACTCGCGGCTGTACGCCCGGGCCGAGGACGGGATGGTCGCCCAGTGGACCCGCGACCACAACATCACCAACGGGCTGATCGACCGGGGCCTCCCCGTCACCCAGGCGCTGAAGATCGCCGATGGTGGCCGCCTGACCCAGGTGCTGGGCGGGGGCAGCGACCCCGAGCCTGAGATCCTCGGCCCCCTGAAGCTGGAGCAGGGGCAGGTCTTCCTCCTGTGCAGCGACGGCATCTACGGCCACAACGGCGACCGCGAGGTGCTGCTGCCGGCGATGAACCCCGAGTCCGGGACGGTGACCGAGCGGGTCCGTGACCTGAAGGTTGCGGTGCTGGACGGCGACGCCCCGGACAACCTCACCGCGGTGCTGTGGCAGGTCCCGGACGACGCGGTCGCCACGTTCGAACGCGAAACCGTCACCAACTCCATGAAGGCGGTCACCGCTGCCGACATCGCCCGCCACATGGGCGAGGCGGAGGAGGCGGCGGCGGCTTCCGGCGGGGGCGCGCCCAAGCCGTCGAGCAGTCAGGACAGCGGCTCCGGGATGGGGCTGTTCCTCGTCGCCGCGGTCGTCGGCGTGCTGCTGTTCGCCTGGGCCCAGAAGAACAAGCCCCCCATCGAGCCCCCCACGCCTCCGCCCCCACCGCCGGCAGAGACCCCCGCGGAGACACCCTCGCCGGCCGATCTCGGCGGGCTCCCGTGGCCCTCGGATCCGGAGAGCGCCGACCGGCTCGCCGCCCTCGTCGGAGGATTCGACGGGACTTGGTGGGATCCCCTCACGATGGATCAGAAGTCAGCTCGCGTTTCGCTGCTGGCCGACCTCGTGGCGGCCGACGTGGGCGACGACGTCACGCTGATCTACGTCGATGAGCCCAACGGGCCCACCGTCGAAGCGACCTTCCCGGGGTGGAAGCTCGCCGATGCCGACGGTCGTGCCCGGGCCACCCGCGGCTGGGCCGCTCGGGAAGAGATCCTCGCCACCCGGCCCACCCTCGCGGCGCAGCCCGGCATCGATGCCCTCATGGCCGACGCCGCCTGCCGGCACGTGCAGCTGGCCTGGCCTCGGGTCGACGGCGCGATGGTGGACACGACCCTGGGCGCCTGGCTGGTGGCCTGCCTCCCCACCGACCTGGAGCCCCGCTCCGTCGAAGTCCGCCTGGGCGGTTGGCCCGATGTCGGCTGGAGCATGGACGACCTCAACCGGGTCCGCTTCATGGCCCTCAAGGATCGCGGAGGCGCCGAGCTGGCCGATGTCTCCCGCGCCGAGAACCCCCGCGTGGCCGAGCTCGGCATGCTCGCGGGCGCCCTGACCCGCGAGTTCCTCGCTCACGTCGAGGTGGACATCAACGTGGTCCAGTCCCGGCAGGACATCCCCGAGGCGTCGACGCCCGAGGAGGCGGAGCTCCTGGTGCGCGGTCGTGCGACGGAGATGGCCGCCCTCATCCGCGGAGCCGCCGGTTCCGACGTGCAGATCGCCGCCAACGGTTGGGTCGCCGACGACCTCGCCGCCGCGACGACGCTGGAGGGCATGTCCGACGAGCAGCAGGCCCGCCTCGCCGACCTGAACCGTCGGGTCGAAGTGGTGGTCCGCTCGGTGAGCGATTCGCCGAACGAGGAGCCCGAGGAAGAGCTTCCCGGCGAGGTCGAGCAGGTCGAGGAAGCCGAGCTTCCCGACGATCCTGGCGAGCAGCCCGCGGCTCCCGCCGAGCCCGAGACGGCTCCCGCCGAGCCCGAGACGGCTCCTGCCGAGCCCGAGTCGACCCCCGCGGAAGCGGCGGACGACGACGACTCTTCGGCCTCGACGAAATAAGCGACCCCTCTGGGGGTATAAGCCACGCATGGCCTCTGGCGCGCCCGTCCAGGCTGCCCTGGTTCGAAGACCCGTAGCGACGATCATGGCTTGCCTCGCGGCGGTCGTTTTCGGCGCGGTCTCCTATTCGAATCTGCCGCTGAACCTGATGCCGGATCTCGACTACCCCACCATCACGGTGCGGACCGAGTACCCCGGCGCCGCTCCGGCCGAGGTCGAGAGCTACGTCAGCGAGGAGATTGAGGAGAGCCTGTCGACGGTCCCGGGGCTGGCTTCCATCGAGAGCGTCTCGCGCGCGGGACTCAGCGACGTGATCCTGGAGTTCGAGTGGGACACCGACATGTCGGAGGTCTCCCAGGCGGTGCGGGAGCGGCTCGGGCTGGTCGATCTCATCGAGGAGGCGAAGCGGCCTCTGGTCCTGCGCTACGACCCCAACCTCGACCCCATCGTGCGGCTCGCCCTCGCCGCCGAAGACGACTCCATCGAGAGCCTGGTGGCAGCGCGCCGACTCGCCGAGGACGAGATCCGACCGGCGCTGGAGCGGCTCCCCGGGGTCGCGGCGGTCAAGGTCCGCGGCGGCCTCGAGCGCGAGGTCACCGTCGAGGTCCACGAGGGCCTGCTTCATGCGCGTGGCTTCACCCTGCAGGAGGTCATCGCGCGGCTCGCCGAGGAGAACATCAACCTCGCCGGCGGCTCCCTCCTGGAAGGGCAGACCGAGTACCTCATCCGCACCCTCAACGAGTTCCGGGGGCCCGACGAGATCTCGGACCTGTACCTCGTCAACTCGCAGGGCACGTTCGCCCGCCTGGGAGACCTCGCGGAGGTCTCGGTCCGCCCCAAGGACCGGGAGGTCGTGGGCCGGGTGGGGGGGCGCGAGGCGGTCGAGGTCGCCATCTACCGCGAGGCTGACGCCAACATCGTCTCGGTCAGCCGCGCCGTGCGCGACCGCACGTTCGGGACCGCCGCGCAGCAGGCGTGGGTCGTCGCCGACAAGAAGAAGACCGAGGAAGCGGAGGCCGAAGCGGCCGCGGGCGGGGACGCCAAGGGGGGCAAGGCCAAGGCCGACAAGGGCGGCAAGAAGGGCAAGAAGAAGGGGAAGAAGAAGCGCCGCAAGAAGCAGCGCGCAGGCGTCCCCTCGGGCGGCGGCGGCGGCGGCGGTGAGATGACGAAGCGGCAGATGACCGCCTACCTGACGTACGAGCTGCCCGAAGGCATGGAGTTCCAGGTCGTCAGCGACCAGGCGCGCTTCATCGAGGCGGCGATCAGCGACGTCGCGGGGGTGGCCCTGGGGGGCGCGTTCCTCGCGGTGCTCGTGCTCTTCATCTTCCTGCGCCACGGCTGGTCGACGTTCATAATCGCGACCGCCATCCCGGTGTCGGTCGTCGTCACGTTCGCGCCGATGTACCTCTTCGGGGTCAGCTTGAACCTGATGTCGTTGGGCGGGCTCGCCCTCGCCATCGGCATGCTCGTGGACAACTCGATCGTGGTGCTGGAGTCGATCCACCGGTGCCGCGAGGAGGGGGACGATCCCGTCGCCGCCGCCATCCGGGGGGCCTCCGAGGTCTCCGGGGCGGTCACCGCCTCCACCCTCACGACCGTGGCGGTGTTCCTCCCCATCGCGTTCGTCAGCGGCGTCGCGGGGCAGCTGTTCGGGCACCTCGCCCTGACGGTCGTGTTCGGCCTGCTCGCGAGCCTCGCGGTGGCTCTGTTCCTCATCCCCGTGCTCGCCGCGCTGCCGGCGCGAGTCGATCTCAGCGGGGCGGACGACCGCTGGGCCATCATCACCTTCAAGCAGCCGTTCGTGGAGCTCCGCGACGGCATCAAGTGGATCTGGAGCAGCAAGCTGAAGGGCCTGCTCCTGACCGTGCCGCTGGCGCCCCTGGTGCTGCTCCGGTTCGTCATCACCGCACCCATCCTGTGGGGCCTCTGGCTCGGCCTCCGGGGGTGGTGGCTGGGGATTCGCATCGCCTCGATCGTGCTGGGGTTCGCCCGGCGCCTGCTGGGCGCGGGAGGCGGTCCCATCGCCCTGCTGTTCGACGCCGGATTCGCTGCCGTGGAGCGCGGCTACGAGCGCCTGCTGCGAGGCGGCATCCGGGTGCCGTTCGCGGTCCTCGTGCCGGCGGCGCTGCTGTTCGTGGGGTCGCTCTCCCTGGTGCCCAGGCTGGGCTCCGAATTGCTCCCCGAAGTGCACCAGTCGGTCGTGCTCGCCCACCTCGTGCTGCCGGTGGGGACGCCCCTGGAGCGCACGATGGAGGCGACCGACAAGATCGCCCTCGAGGCGCGCACCCTGGAGCGGGTCGATTCGGTGTACGCCGCCGCGGGCACGGAGCGCGCGGTGGGGGCCTCGTCGGATGCCGGCGAGAACACCGCGGACCTCGTGATCCGCCTCACCCCGACCGACGATCCGGCCGCTGCCGAGGAGATCGTCAAGGAAGGGATGCGCGGGCTCGTCGCGCAGATCGCGGGAGCCGAGGTGGTGCTTAGCGCCCCGACCCTCTTCTCGTTCAAGACTCCGCTGGAGGTGGACGTGCGGGGCGAGCGGCTGGCCGACCTGCGCATCGCCGCCGACACGGTCGTCATCGAGCTGGGCGAGCTGGCCGGGCTGCGGGACGTGCGCAGCAACCTCAAGGCGGGCTACCCCGAGATTCAGGTGCGCTACGACCGGAAGCGGCTGGAGCAGTACGGGCTCGACATCGGCGTCGCCGCCCGCGCCGTACGCGACAAGGTCGCCGGCCGCGTCGCCACCGACCTGCGCGGGCAGGGGCGGCGGACAGACGTCCGGGTCGTGCTGCGGCAGGCCGACCGGAGCACCATCGAGGACCTGGAGTCCATCAACGTGAACCCCCGGGGCATCCCCCCGATCCCGCTGAAGGCGGTCGCGGACTTGAGTCTGACCGAGGGGCCCAGCGAGATCCGCCACTCCGAGGGTGAGCGGGCCGCGTTGGTGACGGCGAACGTGGCCGGCTTCGACCTCGGCACGATGGCCGCGCGGGTCGACCGGGAGCTCGCCGGACTCAACCTCGAGGGGGACGTCCGCTACGACGTCGGGGGCCAGAGCCGCGAGATGGATGCGTCGCTGGAGTCGCTGCGATTCGCCCTGCTGCTCGCCATCTTCCTCGTCTACGTGATCATGGCGAGCCAGTTCGAGTCGGTGCTCCAGCCGGCCGTCATCCTCTTCGCCCTTCCGCTGGCCCTCGTGGGCGCGGTCGTCGGTCTGCTCGGCGCTTCGCTGCCCGTGTCCGTCGTCGTGCTGATCGGAGCGATCGTGCTGGCCGGGGTCGTGGTGAACAACGCCATCGTTTTGGTCGACTACGCCAACCAACTGCGCGATCGAGGCCAGGCCGCGACCGAGGCGATCGTCAACGCCGGCCGCGTGCGGCTTCGGCCCATCATCATCTCGACGCTGACCACCGTGCTCGGCCTCATGCCGATGGCCATCGGGACGGGCGAGGGGAGCGAGATCCGGCAGCCGCTGGCGCTGACCGTCATCGCCGGGCTGCTGTCCTCGACGCTGCTGACCCTGGTCATCATCCCCGTACTCTACAGCCTGCTCGCCCGCCTGCGGCGTCAGCCCGCCCCGGCCGAAGCGTGATGGGGCTCGGCGGGCTGCTGCCCCGCTTCGCCCTCAACCGGCCGGTGACCGTGTCGATGGGGCTGCTCGCCATCCTCGTGCTCGGCGCGATCTCGTGGGTTCGCATCCCCGTGCAGCTGATGCCGGCGGGCTTCGACTACCCCTACCTGTGGGTCTGGATTCCGTACCCCGACAGCACCCCGCGCGAGACCGAGCGCACCATCGTGCAGCCCATCGAGGACGCGATCGAGACCCTCCCCGGCGTTCGGGAGATCGACGCCCGAGCCGGCCAGGACTACGCGCGGTTCAGCATCGAGTTCGACCAGAACGCCGACATGAGCGAGGCGTGGGCGGGCCTGATGGACCGGCTCGAGCGGACGCGGCCCGAGCTCCCCGACGATCTGAAGCACTGGTACGTCTACAAATACAACCCGGAGGACGACCCCATCCTGTGGGCCGCGGTGTCGATCCCCGACGACGCCGAGGACCCCGCGTACACCATCGAGACGCGGATCCAGAAGGTCCTGGAGCGGGTTCCGGGGGTGGCCCGGGTCGAGTTCCACGGGGCCCACCGATCGCGGGTCTACGTCGACTTCAACCGGGAGGCGATCCAGCGCCACGGAGTCAGCCTCTACCGCGTGATGCAGTCGCTGCAGGGGGACAACTTCACGATTCCCTCGGGGGAGGTGCGCGACGACGGCCGCGTGGTGTTGGTGCGGTCGCTCGCGACCCTGGAGAGCCGCGACGAGATCGCGGCCCTGCCCATCGGAGACGGGCTGACCCTGGAGGACATCGCCGAGGTGATCGTGGCGCGGCCGGTGGACACCTCGATCCACCGGGTCAACGGCGACAACGCCGCCTCCATCGACGTCTTCAAGGAGTCCGGCGCCAACACCATCGAGGTCTGCCGACGGGTGCAGGAGGCGGTCGACGGGCTCGTCGACGACCCCAAGCTGGCCGGCTTCAACGTGCACCGGTTCTTCGATCAGGGAGACCTGATCCAGGAGTCGATCGACAACCTCAGCAACACCGCCATGCAGGGCGGCGTGCTGGCGATTGTCGTGCTGCTGTTCTTCCTGCGTCGCGTGCGCGTGACGCTGCTGATCGCGCTGTCGATCCCGCTGTCGCTGCTGATGACCATCGTGATCCAGTACATGGTCGGCGAGAGCATCAACCTGCTCGTGATGATGGGGCTGATGCTCGCGGTCGGCATGACCGTCGACAACTCGATCGTGGTGGTGGAGAGCATCTACCGACGGCGCGAGCTGGGGGACAACCCGTTCGAGGCGGCGCTGCACGGGACCTCCGAGGTGGCGCTCGCCATCCTCGCGGCGACGTCGACGACCATCGTGGTGTTCCTGCCGCTGATCCTGATGTCGGACGACGCTCAGTTCAGCTTCTTCATGGGCAAGCTCGGGCTCCCCGTCTGCTACGCGCTGGGCTGCTCGCTGTTGGTGGCGCTGATCATCGTGCCGCTGGCGACGGTCACGGTGGCGGCGTCCCCGCCGGCGCCCCCGTCGCGCATCATCGAGTGGGTGACGGACAAGTACGCCGCCCTGCTCGTGGGCACGCTCAAGCACCGCACCACCGCCGCGGTCGTCTTCATGGTGTCGCTGTGGAGTTGCTCGGTCCCCGCGAACAACATGAACCGCACGGACGAATCCGAGGGCGGGATCATCGACTTCGTCATCGGCATGGAGTTCCCGCCGTCGTTCACCACCGCGGAGATCAACGACGCGCTGACGAACATCGAGACGATGGTGATGGACAAGCGCGAGGACTGGCGCATCCGGGCGGTGCGGACGCGGCGCTGGGGCGGCGGCAACCGGGGCTTCGTCATGGCGTTCATGGAGAAGCGCAAGCGGGGCGACATCACCAAGGACGAGATCAACGAGCTGCTCCCCGACATGCTCGAAGAGCGTGAGATGCCGGGGGTCCAGGCGTGGGCCGGCTGGCGGCGGAACATGGACCAGGGCACGACCTTGCGGGTCAACCTGACCGGCCCCGACAGCGAGACGTTGACCGAACTCGGGGACGAGATCGTGCGCCGCCTGCGGGACGCCGACGGCATCGTGGGGGTGGAGGCGGAGACCACTGAGCGGGGCGCCGACGAACTCCACGTGCTCATCGATCGAGAGCGCGCCGCCCGGTACGGGGTCAGCCCCGACATCCTCGCCCGCACCGTCGCGTTCGGGTTCCGGGGGGCCGGTCTGCGACCGGTGCTGATGGACGGACGCGAGGTCCCCATGCAGGCCGGCTTCCGGCTCAAGGACCGCAGCAACATCGACAACCTGAAGGACTTCGGGATCTGGTCGCCGGTGATGGGGCAGGTGGCGTTGAACACCGTCGCGGACCTGACCTTCGCGAAGGGCTACGGGACGATCCGTCGGCAGGACCGCAAGACGTCGTTGAGCGTGACCGTGACGATGGACGAAGAGGACCTGGGGGCCGGGTACGGCCGCATCGAGCAGGCGTTGAGCACCCTGCAGCTGCCCCGCGGCTACGAGTGGAGCCGAGGGCGTCGCTGGGACCGCCTCGCGGAGCAGGACCGCGCCCAGAAGTTCGCGCTGCTGCTCAGCGTCAGCTTCGTGTTCCTGCTGATGGGGATGCTGTTCGAGTCCTTCTGGACCCCCGTGGCCGTGATCGTGTCGATCCCGTTCGCGTTCGTGGGCGCCTACTGGATGCTGTTCGCCACCGGCACGACGCTGGAGATGATGGCGGGGATCGGGATGGTGATCCTCGTCGGAATTGTCGTGAACAACGCGATCGTGCTCGTGGACCGCGTGCAGCAATACCGCGACCAGGGGCTGCCGCGCGACGAGGCACTGGCGGCGGGCGGGTGCGACCGGTTCCGTCCGATCGTGATGACCGCGGCGACGACGATTGTCGGCCTGCTCCCGATGGCGATCGGCGACAGCGCGATCGTGGGCACCCCGTACTACCCCCTGGGGCGGGCGGTGATCGGTGGACTGCTCGCCAGCACGGTGCTGAGCCTAGTGTTCGTACCGCTCTTCTACAGCTTCTTCGATGACCTCAAGGCCCTGTCGACGCAGACCCTGCGCAAGGGCCGAGGAGCGTGACCATGAGACTGATTTCAGCGTTGGCGGCAGCCGCGTTCCTGTCGGCCGCAGTGCCTGCAGGAGCGGACGACTCCACCCTTCAGCAGGACCTCGAGGCGATCGAGGCGATGTCCACGCTTGGGGACGACGCGCGGGGGCTTCCGTTGGAGCAGGCGGTTCGGCAGACGCTGGAGGAGAACCTGGGGCTGCGGGTGCGGGTCAAGGAGTTGGAGGCGGCGCAGTCGCGGCTGAAGGCGAGTTGGGCGCCGTGGATGCCGTTCGTGACCGGGGGCTGGAACTACCACCCCTCGCGCAACGAGCGTTTCGTCGAGGACTACGCCACCTGGCGTCGGGCCAACGAAGACGGAGCCAGCTACGACGTGGGCGTGGGCGTGAATCTTCCGACCGGGACCAACCTGACGCTGACCTGGGCGCAGGGGCAGGGGAACAGCAAGGTTACGTACGACCCGGAGGTCTACTTCGACAACCCGTTGGATCCGGACGCGCCGATTCCGTTCCTGGTGAATCGGGACTTCTCGACGCGCTGGTCGTCGTTGTCGATTCAGTTGAACCAGAGCCTGCTCGAGGGCATCTCGCCGGTCTATCAGCTTCGCGGCGTGCGGAAGGCCGGGCTGTTGCTCGACGCCGCGGCCGTGCAGCGCGACCAGGAGATGACGGACGCCGTCGCCCTGGTGCTGAATCAGTACTGGGATCTGGTCGGCTACCGCCGGTTGGTCGAGATTCACCGCATCGATCGGCGCCTCGCGGAGTCGCAGCGGGAAGTGACGCAGGCGCTGATCGATGCCGGCAAGCTCGCGCCCATTGAGCTCCTGCGGATCGATGAGCGGGTCGCCAGTGCGTCGGCTTCGGTGCTGGAAGCTGAGCATTCGGCCGCCAACGCGGAGCGTGGCCTGAAGCAGTTGATGCGGGTCGACGCCGACCACGAGCTGCACCGCGTTCCCCTTCGGCCCACCGATGGGGTGACCTCGGTGATTCCCCTGCGCGACCTCGATGCGTCTCTGCAGATGGCGGTCGTCCGAAACCCCGGCCTGCAGCTGGCCCGGAACGACGTCGAGAACGACCGCATCGATCTGCAGGCCGCCAAGCACGAGATGCTTCCGGATCTGTCATTGAACGCGGGGCTGTCGTTGAACGGCTCCGGGTTCCAACTCCGCGAGTCCATCCAGGACGTGGCTGGGGCCCGCTTCCCCGACCTGCAGGTGGGCATGACCTTCACCATGCCGGTTCCCGACGTGGGGGCCATCTACCAGCTGCGCGCGGCCGATCTGGAGTACGAGGCGGCCCAGGCGGGGCAGGCCAACATCGAGTTGCAGCTGCTGAGCAACGTCGAGGGCTACTGGTTCGCCGTGCAGTCCTTCCAGGCGCAGGTCGAGGTCGCCCAGGTGCGCGTGAGCCTCGCCGCCCAGACCGCGGAGGCGTCGGCGGCGACCTACGAGGCGGGCAAGAACACGCTCCGCGATGTCTTCGAGGCGCAGGCCGATCTCAAGGAGGCGCGCACGGCGTTGCTGCAGGCCCAGATCGCCGAACTCAAGTCGCGCGTCGAGCTCGAGGTGCTGCGCGGGTCCCTACTGGAGACCCTCGGCGTCGAGATCGAATAGCCCGCGGATCCGGTCTCGGATCTCGTCGCGGGCGGCCCGAAACGCCTCGATCCCCTGGTGAGCGGGGTCGGCGATCGGCCAGTGCAGGTGGTTCGCCCCCAGGACCACCGGGCAGACCTCGTCCGCACACAGCGTGATCACGTAGTCGGCGTCCGCGAGGGGGACGTCGTCCAGCCCCTTGCTCGTGTGGGTGGTGAGGTCGATGCCGACCTCCGCCATCGCCGCGATCGCGTTGAGTCGAACGAACGCGGGCGAGCTGCCGGCTGAGTAGACCTCGCTGCCGGCGGGCGCGAAGTGACGCCCCCAACCCTCCGCGATCTGGCTGCGGGCGGAGTTCTGAACACAGAGAAACACGACCTTCATGGCCGGGTGAATAGCACGAAAATATACATCGATTGACGGAATCGACTTGATCGACCTATATCGAGTCCATAGAGTCGATCGTGAAAGGAGGTCCACCATGACCCCCGAGCTGATTTCCGCGAAGGAAGCGGCCGACTACCTCGGCATCAAGGTCCAGTCCCTCTACACGTACGCCAGCCGCGGCCTGCTCCAGTCCGTGCCCCACGAAGGGCGCAGCAAGCTCTACCGGCGCGCCGACCTGGACCGGCTGAAGGCCCGCACCGAGACGAGCACCGCGCTTCGCTGGGGCGAGCCGGTCCTCAGCACCGAGCTGACGTCCATCGAAGCCGAGACCGGGCTGCGGTACCGGGGGCACGCGATCGAGGAGCTCGCCGGCCTGCCCTTCGAGTCCGTCGCCGAGCTGCTTTTCACCGGCGCGCTGCCGCCCGTGCGGCCCGTCTGGGTGACCCGGGGGCTGGGCATCGTGCCCGTCGACTTCGCCTCCGCCGTGCCCGCGGGCACTCCCCCCCTGGCCAGCCTCGCGGTCGCGGTGCCGGCCCTGGCCTCCCGGGACGACGAGCGGTTCGGGGCTGCCGAAGCGGCCGAGCTGCATCGCGGACGTCGGCTGATCCGACGCATGGCGGCGTTGCTGGCGCTGGGCTCGGACGTCTCGCGGTGCGGCCCCGCGCTCGCCGAGACCACGGTGGCGGCGACGACCGCGCGAGCGCTCGGCATCGAGCCCAGCGCGGCGGTGGTCCAGGCCATCGATCTCGCCCTCGTGTTGTGCGCGGACCACGGCTTGAACGCGTCGACGTTCGCGGCTCGGGTGGCGGCATCGGCGGGTGCGGATCTGTATGCCTCGACCTCGGCGGCCCTGGCGGCGCTGTCGGGGTGGCGCCACGGCGGCGCCTGCGACCGGGTCGAGGCCCTCGTCGACGAGGCGGGTACCGCTGCGCGAGCCAGCGAGGTGGTGCGCGGTCGCGCCGCGCGGGGGGAGACGATCCCCGGCTTCGGCCACCCGCTGTACCCCGACGGGGACCCGCGGGGAGGGCTGCTCCTGGAGGCGGCGGCGGCTTCGGGCTCGTCGGATCCGCGCCTCTCCACGCTCACCGCGATCGTGGAGGCGATGGATCGGTTGGGCCACGCGCCGCCGAACCTGGACGTCGGTCTCGTCGCCCTCGCGGCGTCGTTGGGGCTGCCGCGCGGCTCGGCCAAGGCGATGTTTGCGATCGGGCGGGCGGCGGGTTGGGTCGCGCACGCGCTGGAGCAGCGTCGGGCCGGGTTCCTGCTGCGTCCGCGGGCCCGCTACGTGGGGCGCCGGAACTGAGCTACGGCGAGCTGTAGGAGTCCTGCCGCTTCTGCTGGTACTTGCGGTGCCGCTTGAGGCGCGCGCGATGAGCTCGGTCGCTCACGGTCGGATCCCAGGTCGGCGTCAGCAGGTCCGCGGGGTTGGTCTTCCGCTTGCGGTCGTAGTGCTGGTACCGGTCCCGCCGGTCGTGCGGGAACATCGACCAGTCCACCTGATCGCGGGGCTTGGGGAACATCGGCTCCCGGTCGGCCCCGAGGATCACCTGGAGCTCCCCCGCGCCGGACGTCGCCGCTGCCGAGAGCTCGTGGCGGCCCGCGGTCAGTTCGATGTTGGTGCCGTGCTCCAGGGGCTGGCCGTCCAGGGACGCCGCCCCCTCCCAGCCGCCCCGGAACCAGACGGTGTAGGTGCCGTCGGCGAGCAGCTCGATGCCCTGCGTGGCGGCGTCGTCATCGACCACCATGCGCCCTCCATGGAGGTACACGTTCGGCCGGTAGGGCACGTAGTGCTTCCAGTACCACTTGAGCTCGGGCCCCTTGAAGTAGCGATCCCGGCTCATGTAGGTGCGGACGAAGATCAGCGGCAGGTGGTCCCGGGCCCGCTGCACGAGCGCGCGGTTGGAGGCGTAGCGGCGCGCCTTGCTCCGCTCCGAGGAGGTCGCATCCTCGCCCAACTCGGCCTCGGCGGCGGCGCCGATCCGGCTGCGGAAGACCGTTCGTTGGGGGCCCGTGCCGAGGAAGGTCACCTCGTACCGACCCGGCACGAGGCCGAGCAGATCCAGGTACGGGACCGGCTCGTCGAAGGCGTCGCGGACCTCCCGCATCACCCGCAGTTGGTGGGCGTTCGAGGTCTCCACCATGGGGCGGACGAAGTCGCCGGTCAGGTAGGCGGCGGCGGCCACGGTGAGCACCACGGGCAGGGCGCTGAGGACGGGGCGGCGCTTGGCGAGGAGCCCGCCGAGCGACGCCAGCAGGGCACCGGCGGGGATCGCCAGCAGCGGCAGCATCGACGCGATGTAGTACGTGCGGTAGCCCCGGTGGATGCCGATCGTGGCCACCATCGTGACGCCGGCGGCGGTGACCGCGGCGATCTCGGGCCGGCGGCGGGCGGTCGCGAGCACCCACGGAATGGCCAGCGCCGCGAGCACCCAGAGCATGGGTCCTCGGTCGAACATGTTCCCCAGGGTCTCAAGCTTCGTCTCCATCGTGATGTCGGAGCCGAATCCGGTGCGCTTCGCCACGGAGAAGGTGTGCTTGACGACGGCCCCGCCGCGGCCCGAGGCGATGGTCAGCATGCCGAACCAGCTGCCCATCAAAACGGCGGTGGTGCCGCCGACGAGGACCGCTTCCTTCGCCCGCTCCTTGAGTCCGAAGGGGCGCCCCTGGGCGAGCACGTAGACGCCCCACCCCAGGCCGATGGCGGCGGCGTTGTAGACCGACTTCTGCGAGACGAGGCCGGCGGCCGCGATCAGGCAGCCGGCGAGCAGGGCGCGTCGCACGCCCGGGGTGGGCCGGTACAGCTGGATCATCGCCGCCAGGGTCAGAGGCACCACGAACGTGTCCGTCCGCAGCTCGAAGGCGTACATGTGCCACGCCAGCGTCGAGCCGAGCACGATCGCGGCCAGCGGGCCGGCCCATGCGTCCGTCGGATCCTCGTTGTCCGGCGCCCGCCGCGCCGCCATCGCGGCGACCCCCACCAGCGTCACCACCGACGCCAGGGACGCCAGCAGACGCATCACGAGGCTGATGACCACGGGGTCCTTCAGCCAGACCACCGGCGCGAGGAAGAGCCACAGGAGGCCGGGGCGGCCGGGGGACCGGAAGTCGAAATCGGCGAACTTCGTGGCGTGCTTCCAGACGTTGGTCTCGTCGCAGTGGAACGCCGCCGTCTGGCCGAAGTACAGGAGCACGCCGCCGACCACGAGGAGCACGAGGACCAGCAGCGAGCGTGGCTCCAGCTTCATCGCACGAACCCCGGCCCCTTGCCCCGGAGGGAACGGAGGTACTCCCGGGGCCGCTCTCGGCGGTAATAGGCGCGCACCTCATCGTCGGGGCAGCGGGCCTTGCGGCGGACGGCCGAGCCGAGCCAGCCCCGGAGGAAGTGCACGCCGCCGGTGTGGGGGGAGGCGACGGTGTAGGCGACGGTGCGGGCCGCGACGATGGCGGGGTGGAGGTCGAGGAACCAGGCGTAGCGGCCCTTGCGGGCGTAGCCGGGGCCGATCCCGAACCGCGTGCCCGTCTCCCGCGCGTGGCCGGCGACGACGTCGGTGAGGAGCCGCGTCTCCCAGCCGGCCAGGCGGGCCTTCACGTTGGCGGCGCCGTCGAACCCGGAGTAGGGCGGGAGGCCTCCGATCTCCTCGAGGCAGGCGACGCGGAAGGTCTGGGTGCCGCCCCGGGGAAGGTCGGAGCGCTGGAACCGCTCGGGAGGCTCTCCGTCGACGGCGATCAGCGAGGAGGCGACGCCCAGGCGCGGGCTCCCCTCGAACGCCTCGAGGAGCCGTCGGTAGTGGTCGGGGGGCAGGCTCAGGTCGGCGTCGAGCACGCCCACGGCGAGCAGATCGAGGTCCCGCTCGCGCGCCGTCGACAGCGCCGCGTCGAGCCCCCATGCCTTGATCCGGGCGATGTGGTGTCCCAGGTACTCGTCGCTGGTCTCGGGGGATCGCCGCACCTCGAGCCACGGCACCTCGGCGGCCTGCTCCTGCAGCCACTCCCACGAGCCGTCCGTGGAGCCGTCATCCACCACCAGCCAGAGCGCTGGGGGGAGGTCCTGATCCACGAGGCTGGCGAGCAGCCGGGGGAGGTTCTCCCGCTCGTTCAGCGCGGGCGTCGTCAGGGCGTAGTCGGCCACGAGCTCGGTGGTAGGCGGTGGGCTCGGGGGTGTCAAGCCTGCGCGCGGGCGCGGCTGGTATACGTGCGCCCGATGGCGGAGCCCACGAGCAGGATGGAGCGCTGGGCTCCGGGGGTCTTCGTCGCCGCGGTGCTCGCCAACATCACCTGGCTGCTCCGACTCGGGCACCCCTGGCCCAGCGGCCGCACCTCCGACGAGCACGTCTACCTCGAGCTCGCCCAGAACCTCTGGCTGTACGGCGAGTTCGGCACGCGGGTGTCGATCAACTACCCGCCCCTGTACCCCCTCACGTTGGCCCCGACGTTCGCGTTCGACACCAACGTCGCCCGCTTCTCCGCCATCTACGGACTGCACGCGCTGCTGATCGCGGCGGGCTCCCTCTTCCTCCTCCCGGCGCTGACGTCGGCGGTGGGGCGGGCGCGGACGTGGGTCGTCCTGTCGGTGCTGCAGTTCCTCGGCGGGGTCACCTTCCACGCCTACCACGCCCAGACGGAGGCGACGTTCACGGCCCTGCTGCTGGCCTCCACCGGGTTGGTGTGGATGGCGTTCGACAAGCCCGAGCGGGTCGGTCGCTGGCTCGCCCTGGGGCTGATGTGCGGGCTCGCAGGGTGTCTGCGCCGCACCGGGTGGGTCATCCCCATCGCCACGGGAATGGTCGTGGGCGCCCACGTCGCCACGGAGTTGGTGCGGCACCGTCGGCTCCTGTGGATGCCGGTCGCGCTGCTCGCGGCGGGATACCTGGTGGGCACGCTTCCGGAGGTGGCGGCGGAGTCGATGGTCGGCGCCAAGCTGAAGATCTACGACGGAAGCCCCATGAAGGCGCACCTGATGGCCGGGGTGATCGCGTTGGACTCGCTGTCGAACCTCGCCTCCGCGATCGAGGTGACCGGCCGGCACATCGCCTACGTCATCGTCACCACGGGCGGCGCGCCGCTGATCATCGCGCTGATGGTGCTGCACCGCCGTTCGCCGATCACCTTGCCGGACCGGCAGGTCGGCGCCTTCATCCTGCTCGCGTCGTCGGGGCTGGTCGCGATGACCTCGCTGCACATCCTCCGGCATCGCTTCCGGCACCCCGACGAGCGGCACTGGGACCTCTACCCACGGTACGTCGACCCCCCCGAACCGGCGCTCGTGGCGATCGCCGTGATCGCCGCGACGGTGCTGTTCGCGAAGGCCGCCGGGCCGGCGCGACAGAAGCTGACGGAGGGGCTGATCGGCCTCGCCGTGGCCGGGATTGGCGTTGTCGTCTCGGGCCCCATCATGCGCAGTCGGGGGTCGCGTTACCCCCGCGTCTCCCGCCTCGAGGACCTGGGGCTGGACGCGCTCGCGCCGTGGTTCTTCCAGGTGGTCGCGGCCGTCATCCTGCTGGCCTGGCTGGGCTGGTGGATGAAGGGCAGACGGCCGGTCGTCGGCGCGCTGGTGTTGGCGATGGCCGCCGGGTGGACGATCGGGTTCTCCTCGCCGCTGGTCCGCCTGCAGCGGCCGGGCAGCGATTCGGCTCCCGCGATCTTGTCGTCCGAGGCACTGGTGGAGGCACCCCGAGCGCCCGTGGCGATCGTGATCTACCGGCCGGGACGGACGACCGGCCGGGGCTACTACCGGGCGTCGTTCCGGTCGGATCACAAGATCGAGTTCATCGCCCCGGGCGAGCCCCTGAGCGCGTGGCTCGATGCTCACCCGGACGGCTTCGTGCTCCTGCGCGACTCGGACCGGGGCCTGAATCCCCCCACCGGGCTGGAGACCGTGGCCCGGAAGGGCAGCTGGACGCTCCAGGCCCGGTCCGTCGGCGGGGAGCGCTGAGGTGGGTCGCAACGCCGCCATCGAGCGTGTGCTCGCCGCCGAAGCGGCCGGGGACCTGTGGAACCGCACCTTGCTGGACTTCCCCGTGTGGAGCCTGGAGCGGCTGCGGCGGTACCGGCAGGAGCTGCTCGCGAACGACCCCGAGGCGGCCGCGGCGTCGTCCCAACCGAGGGGCCGGGCCCGCCTCGAAGCGGAGTGGACCAGCGTGCGGGCGTCGTTGGCGGACCTGAAGGCGGGGCCTCCCCCCAAGCGCGGGCGGGACATCTGGGTGCTCAGCCAGAGCTCGTACCGGCGGCCCACGCCCGACGGGGGATCGCCCTGCATCTTCGCCACGCACCTTCGTGAGCAGCTCGGGGACCGGCTCCTGTTCGTCGAGATCGACAACGTGCGGATGCCGTCGCTGGGCCGGGAGGATGTCTGCTTCATCGACGCCCTCCAGGTGCCGGTCCTGACGTCCGCACGGGTCGGTTCGGCGGCCGCGGGGCGCGCGGTTCCCCCGGCCGTGGCCGCCGCGTTTGCGCCCACCCCGCCGCGTCGGCTCGCGGACCGGGCGTTGTACGGGCGGGGCATGCTCGAACTCGGCCGTCGGTGGATGGACGAGGCGCCGCCGTCGGCGGTGTTCGTGCTCTGCGCCTACAACATGCACGTCCCCCTGCAGCTGGCGGCGAAGGAGCGCGGCATCCCCGTGATCGAGCTCCAACACGGGGTGATCCACGAGAGCCACCCGGGCTACGTGCTGGGCGATCTTCCGGCCGGCCTGCACCCCGCGCCGGACCACCTCGTCACCTTCGGGGACCACTTCGGGCGGGTGATCGAGCGCGAGTGCGACTACTGGACCGATCGGTGGACGGTGGGCGGGCACGCGTGGCTCAAGCGGGCGCGGAAGCAGCACGCCGAGCCGCGCCCGGACGGCCGCCGAGAGGTGCTGATCTTCAGCCAGTACGACCTCCCCGTGCGTCGGCAGGTGCTGCAAGCGGCGCGGGACCTGCGTGCGATCTTGGATGACGGCTGGCACGTGGCGATCAAGCCCCACCCCCGCGAGCCCGACACCGAGGCGTTCTACGCCACCGCCATTGCCGACGGCGTCGAACTGGTCCCCCCCGGTGCGGACTCCTACGCCCGGTTGGGGCGGTGCGAGCTGGCCGTCTCGGTGTACTCGACCCTCGCCATCGAAGCGTTGGCGTTCCCCTGCCGCAGCGCGGTGCTCCGGAGCCCCCACTGGAGCGAGGCGATCGCCGCCCTCGTGGACGACGGGATGATCGAGCTGGCGGAGGACGGCGCGGGGCTGGCCCAGCTGGCGCTGTCGGAGCGACCGGGCGGCTCGCGGGAGGAGGTCGCGCGGGACCTGTTCGGGGTCGGGGTCCCGGAGCCGGACTTCGAGCAGCTGATCGAGCGAGTTCGACGCGCCTTGTAGGTGTGCTAGAGACCCCACACCGTCCATGTATGTCCTCCTTCACGGCGCCCGGAAGAACCTCGGCGACTACCTGATCGGCGCGCGCTGCGAAGCGTTGCTGCGCAAGCACCATCCCGACCACGAGCTGATCCGCCTGCCGTCGTGGCAGTCGCTGGAGCCCCACCGCGAGCTGTTGGAGCGGGCCGACGCGTTGATCATCCTCGGGGGACCCGGCTACCAGAGCCACTTCTGGCCGGGCGTGTACCCGCTGACGTCGTCCCCCAAAGCGCTGCCTGCTCCGCTGATCCCGATGGGGCTGGGGTGGAAGGGGTTTCCCGGCGACGAGCTGACGGTCCGCCGCCACCGCTTCGAGCCGGCGGCCGCCGACCTGCTCCGGCACACCGCGAGGCAGACCCCGTGGATGGGCTGCCGGGACCACTTCACGCGTCGGGTCCTGAACGCCGAGGGGATCCAGAACGCGCTGATGACCGGCTGCCCGGTCTGGTACCACCTGCCCAGCCTGGGCAAGGCGCCGGTGCTTCCCCGGCACGTCGAGCGGGTTGTGTTCACCCCTGCCCAGAAGCCGCTGTACCGGGACCAGAGCGTGGACGCCGCGGCCGTGGTGGCGGCTCGGTTCCCCGACGCCGAACGGATCTGCTCGTTCCACCGCGGCATCGATGCCCACGACCCCGAGATTCCGCCTGCGGACCGCGTGAACAACCGGTTCCTGGCGGACGCCATCGGAAACCTCGGGTTCGAGGTGCGGGACGTCAGCGGGGACCTCGACAAGATCGAGTTCTACGAGGACTGCGCCGTGCACGTCGGGTACCGGGTCCACGCCCACATCCACTTCCTGAGCCGCCGCTACCCGTCGGTGCTGCTCCACGAGGACGGCCGGGGGCGGGGCGTCGACGATGCGCTGGGGCTGCCCGGCGTGCCTGCCTACAGCCGAAGCCTCCCGGGGCGGTTCGTGGGGCGGGTCTCCGAGCTGGTCGCGGGGCGGGAGCTCAAGCCAAGGGGGGCGGTCGTCGCGAGCACGACCGCCGGTGAACAGCTGGACCAGATCCTGCGGGGCGAGGTGCACAGCGGCTGGGCGCGGTACGCGGGGTTGAGCGCCGTCATCGACGCGCACTACGCCGTCATGACGGAGTTTCTGGAGTCGCTGCCATGAGCGCCAAGGTCTTGGTCACGGGCGGCGCGGGCTACCTCGGCACCCACGCGATCTGCGAGCTGCTGCAGGCGGGGTACGACGTCGCGGCGGTCGACAACTTCAGCACCGCGGGGCCCGAGGGGCTGGCGCGGGTCGAGCAGATCGTCGGGCGGGCGCCGTCGATCCACGCTGCCGACATCCGCGACGTCGACGCTTTGGACGCGGTCTTCGCGACCGAGAAGCCCGATGCGGTCATCCACTTCGCGGCGTTCAAGGCGGTGCGCGAGTCCCAGCACGAGCCGCTGCGCTACTACGACAACAACGTCATCGGCACGATTCGCCTCGTCGAAGTGATGGAGCGGGCGGGGTGCCGGCGCATCGTGTTCTCGTCCACCGCCGGGGTCTACGGGGCGGACGCCCCGATGCCGGTGTCGGAGACCTCCCCGATGGGGGAGCCGACCAACGTCTACGCCCGGACGAAGGTGCAGTGCGAGGAGATCCTTCAGGACCTCAGCCGGTCGAGCGACGCCTGGACGGTGCTCCTGCTGCGGTACTTCAACCCGGTGGGGGCGCACCCGTCGGCGCTGATCGGCGAGGACCCGCTGGGTGAGCCGCGCAACCTGATGCCGATCCTGCTGCAGGCCGCCTCCGGCACCCGCGAGCGTCTGGAGGTGTTCGGCGACGACTTCCCCACGCCCGACGGCACGGCGCTGCGCGACTACATCCACGTGATGGACATCGGGCGGGGCCACGTGGCCGCGGTCGGTCGGTCGCTGACGGAGGGCGGGTGCGAGATCTTCAACCTCGGGACGGGGCGGCCGGTGTCGGTGTTGGAGCTTCGCGCGGCGGTCGAAAAGGCCTCCGGTAAGCCGATTCCGTTCCGGTTCGTGGCCCGTCGTCCGGCGGATGTGGCGGTCAGCTACGCCGATGCCTCCAAGGCCCGGGACGTGCTCGGGTGGAGCCCCCGGTTCGGACTCGAAGACATGGCCCGGGACGCGTGGCGCTGGCAGCAGCAAAGCCGCGTGTAGGATTCCGCCGTGCGTACGCTCGCAGTCATTCCCGCCCGCGGAGGATCGAAGGGGATCCCACGCAAGAACCTGCGCCCGATCGGCGGCAAGCCGCTGCTGGGGTGGGCCATCGAAGCCGCCCGCGACGGCGGCGTCGACACGGTGCTGGTCTCCACCGACAGCGATGAGATCGCGCGCGTGGCGGCTCGCTTCGGCGCTCGGGTGCTGATGCGGGACCCGACGCTGGGGGCCGACGCGGTGACGTTGGATCCGGTGATCCACGAGGCGGTGGTGAGGCTGGAAGCGGACGGCGAGGCGTACGACGTCATCGTGACGATCCAGCCGACGAGCCCGCTGCTCCGGCCGACGACCGTCGCGCGCATCCTGCGACGCATGGAGACCGAGCCGGTCGACACGATCCTCACGGCGGTGGACGACACCCACCTCGCCTGGGAGGGCGGGGACGCGGGCCCGGTGCCGGCGTACGAGGCGCGGGTGAACCGGCAGTCGCTGCCCGCCCGCTTCCGGGAGACCGGGGGGGCCCTCGCGGCGCGTCGCGAGCACGTCACCGCGGGGTCGCGGATCGGCCCCCGGCTCCAGCTCGAGGTGCTGTCGCACCTGGAGGGGATCGACATCGACACGGCCGACGACTGGCTGATCGCGGAGGCGGCCCTGAGCCAGCGCCGGATCGCGTTCGTCGTGATCGGCAGTCCGGGGCGCGGCCTCGGGCACGTGATGCGCGTGATGACGCTGTTGGACTGCCTCGGCGGCCACATCGCCCGGTGCTTCTGTGCGCCCTCGGAGACCACGGCGATCGAGCGGCTGCGGGCGGCCTTCTTCCCGGTCGAGGTGGTGCCTCGCGAGGGTTTGCAGGACGCCCTGGACCGGTTCGGGGCCGATGTCGTCGTGCACGACGAGCTCGACACCCGGGCCGAGGATCTGCTCGCCGAGAAGGCCGCGGGCATGAAGGTCATCACCTTCGAGGACAAGGGCGCGGGGCTCGAGCACGCAGACGCCGTGTTCAACGCGCTGTACCCGGCCGAAGAGTCGGATCCGGAGCGGGGGATTTTCTTCGGGCCGTCGGTGTACTGCCTGCGGGAGGAGTTCCGCACGTCGGAGCGGCGGGTCTTCCGAGACGCGCCGGAGCGGGTGCTCGTCACCTTCGGCGGCACCGACCCCAGCGGGTTGGCGATCAAAGTGTTGGACGTGATTGAGGACGGCCTCGATGTCGCCCTGACGGTCGTGGCCGGTTTCGGCTACCCCCGGTACGACGACCTGGCGGCTCGGGTCGAGCGGCTGCGCGCGGCGGGGGCCACGGTCGACCTGCTGCAGGACGTCAAGATGATGAGCGACGTGATGGCGTCGGCGGACATCGCGTTCACGTCGGCGGGGCGCACGCTCTACGAGTTGGCGGCGATGGGCGTGCCCTCGATCGTGCTGGCCCAGAACGAGATCGAGATGAAGCACACGTTCGCCTCGCCGGAGAACGGGTTCCTATTCCTGGGGCTGGGTACGGACGCGCCCGCGGGGGCGATTCAGTCCGCCTTCGGCGCGTTGATGCAGTCGGTGCCGCTGCGCCGGCGGATGCGCGAGTTGATGCTCGGGCTGTCGCTCGAAGATGGACGAGATCGGGTCGTAGCGGCCCTGTTGGAGGACTGATGTCGACCCTGACCGCCCCGGCCGTGTGCCCCGCTTTCCGCCGTGACGATGGCGGCCCCTACGTGCTCGCCGAGATCGGCGTGAACCACGAGGGCAAGTTCGACCTGGCGAAGCGGCTGATCGACGAAGCGATCGCCGGCGGCGCGGACTGCGTGAAGTTCCAGACGTACAAGGCGGGCACGTTGGCGTCGAAGAACTCGCCCTCGTACTGGGACCTGAACGCGGAGCCGACGACGTCGCAGCACGAGCTGTTCAGCAAGTACGACGGCTTCGGGGCGACCGAGTACGAAGCGCTGGCGGCGTACGCGACCAGCAAGGGCACGACGTTTGCGTCGACGCCGTTCGACCTGGCGTCGGTCGAGATGCTCGCGCCGCACATGACCTTCTTCAAGATCGCGTCGGCGGACCTGACCAACGGCCCCCTGCTGGATGCCGCCGCGGCGCACGGCAAGCCGATGCTGCTGAGCACCGGTGCGTCGCACCTGTCGGAGGTCGAGGAGGCGGTGCGGCGGTTGCGCAAGGTGCTGCCGCCGGAGCAGATCTGCCTGCTGCACTGCGTGCTCTGCTACCCGACGCCGTACGAACTGGCGAACCTGGCGGTGATCAGCCACCTGCGGCAGGTGTTCCCCGAGCACCCCATCGGCTACTCGGACCACACCCGCCCGGACCCCGCGATGGCGGTGCTGACCCGCGCCTGGATGCTCGGCGCGACGGTGATCGAGAAGCACTTCACGCACGACAAGACGCTGCCGGGCAACGACCACTACCACGCGATGGATGAGGGCGATCTGGCCCGCTTCCGGGCGTCGATCGCGCTGCTGCAGCAAACCGAGGGCGTTGCCACCAAGAGGGTGCTTCCGGAGGAGGCTCCGGCCCGTCGGAACGCGCGGCGGTCGTTGGTCGCGGTGCGTGATCTTCCGGCCGGGCACGTGCTCGCGCGGGAGGATCTGATGGTCAAGCGGCCCGCGCATGGGTTGGCGCCGGCGGCGTTGGACTGGGTCCTGGGCTGCACGCTGACGCAGGCACTGACGGAGGACGACTTCCTCACCCGAGAGCACCTGCTCGGCTAGCAGCGGCAGCCGCTGAGGGCGGTCAGCGGCGCCTTCGGAGACGCTGGGTCTCCCAAATGGCCGCTGACGGTCGTCAGCGCTGCTTTTGGAGATGGCGGCTGAGGGCGGTCAGGTGTCGCCTTCGGAGATGCTGGGTCTCCCAAATGGCCGCTGACGGTCGTCAGCGCTGCCGCCGGTGACCGGACCGCACCCTCGCGCTACTTCGACTTGCTTCGCTGCCGCAGCACCGACCGCGCGGCGCCCCCGATGTCCTTGGCGTCCAGCGCAAAGGCGGCGAGGCCGAAGCCCACCATCGCGCCGATCCGCACCACCAGGGTCTGGTCGTGCGCGAAGTACAGCGTCGCCCCCACCAACGGCGCCAGGACGGCGGCCTTGCCGAACTTCAGGGGCACCTTCCGCGCCCGCCGCGCCATGATCCCGACCAGCAGCAGCGACAGCCCGTGGCTCGTCGTCGTCGCCCACGCCGCCCCCACGAGCCCGTGCTCGGGGATCCAGCGCGCGTTCAGGAACACGTTCACCGCCGCTGCCGGCAACGTCGCCAGCGCCAACCAGCGCGCGGTCGCCTTGTTCGCCATCACCAGGGCGGTGTTCACGAGGTAGTACGACCGCAGGAAGCCGCCGAAGGCCAGGATCGGCACCACCGCCGCCGCCGGCGCGTAGCTCTTGGATGCAAACGCCGACGTGATCGCGACCAACTCCGGGGCCAGCAGTCCGACGCCGACGCTGACCGTCGCCACGACCGTGACCACGAAGAACGACAGCACCCGCACCTTGCTCCAGTCGTGCGAGTCGCGGTCCCGGTCCTCCCGCATGACGAACGGCACCCACGCCCGCTGCATGCCCATCGCGAACATGAAGACGATCGAGCCCAGTTGCGCGCCCAGCAGGTACATGCCGGTGGCGTTCAGGCCGTGCTCCGGGTGGGCGGCGAGAAGCACCTTGTCCGTCGCCTGGAAGATGATCCCCGCCAGCGCGTGCGGCAGCAGCGGAATGCCGTAGACGAGGGAGTCCTTCAGGCTCGGTCCGTCGATGCCCACCGAAGGCCTCGGCTCCAGCTTGCGAATGCCCCACAGCGCCCCGATCGAGAACGAGATCGCGGTCGCCAGGAGCAGCCCCTCCGTCTTCCACCCGAGCCCGACGACGAGCACGAAGATGAGGATCAGCATCACGAACCAGCGGAAGACGTTCAGTCGGGTGTGGACCCCCGCCTTGCCCCCGAACTGCAGCCACGCCATCACGAGGTTGAAGCCCGCCTGGCCGGCCACCCCGACCAGCCCCGCGGCCGCCACCGTCAGCGGGATGTTGTCCACCCGCCGTCCGATCGAGGGCCACACCACGAACGCGACCGCGGTGAGCACCACCGCGGCGCCGATGACGTACGTGAACACCGACGAGATCAGCTTGCGGACCGCGTCGGGATCGCCCTCGCGCTCGGTCCCCAGGCGCAGCAGCGCGTGGGACTGCCCGACGATCGAGAGCATCACCAGGAGCATGACGGCGTCCTTGACGACCCCGTACGCGCCCAACTCCTCCTTGGTCAGCAACGCCGTGTACAGCGGCAGCAACAGGAAGTTGCCGGCTCGCATGAAGAACAGCCCGAGCGTGTACAGCCCGCCCTCGCGGAACAGCTTCAGACCTGTCGATCCCGTCGATGCCATCGGCGGGGAGCGTAGCCGACGGCTACCCTGCTAGCGTTCGGGGGTGGCGAAACTCTATCGACCCGGAGGCCCCCCGCAGGGCGACCCCGTGACCCCCACCGTCGACGGCGAGACCATCGTCGCCGACGACCTCGTCATCCCCTTCGAAGGGCTGGATGCCCGCCTCGGCGGCTACGAAGACTCCTTCATCATCCTGTCGCACCCGACCCTGGAGAAAGTCGAGTTGTGGGTGAAGTCGGACTTCGTCGACGCGCTCCCCGAGTCCCTGCGCGAAGGCCTCGTCGCCGTCCGCACGACCCAAAAGAAGAAGACCGCCAGCCGCGCACGGTGGCGCTGGGGCGCGCTCGTCGCCTTCCTTGCGGTGACGGTCTGGCTCTTCACCGGGGGCCTCGCCAACATGGCCCTCAAGGCCATCCCGTATTCGCTCGAGGAGGAACTGGGGGACCAGGCCGCGGAGCAGTTCACGTCGCAGGCGCCGGAGTGCCAGAACGAGGTGCTCACCGGCGCCGTCACCGAGATCATGGACCGCCTCGTCAAGCGCATGGACGAGGTCAACTACGAGTACCGCGTACGCGTGCTCATGAGCGATGAGATCAACGCCTTCGCCCTCCCCGGGGGCGAGATGTTCTTCTACTCCGGGCTGCTCCAGGAGGCCGACTCCGAGCACGAGGTGGCGGCGGTCATGGGCCACGAGATCAACCACGTCGTCCAGCGCCACGGCCTGCGCGGCATGGTCCAGAAGGCCGGGGTCTCGGCGCTGTTCGCCCTCATCCTCGGCGACGCCTCGCAGGGACTGCAGGTGCTCGGCGCCTACGCCGCCCAGGCCGGCGGACTCAAGCACGGCCGTGATCAGGAGCGGGAAGCCGACACCCTCGGCGTCGCTCTCATGGCCCGCGCGGAGTTCGATCCCCAGGGCGCCGTCGCCTTCTTCGGCAAGCTCGCCGAAGCCACCGGAGACGACGGCGGCACCATGGGACGCCTCGCCGCCATGGCCTCGACCCACCCCGCGAGCACGGAGCGCCAGGAGCGGCTCGGCGAGCTGGCCGGCACCCTCGCCCCCGCGGCCCCCCGCGGGCTCGACACCGAGTGGCTCAAGATCCGGAGCCTGTGCAGCCCCTGACTGGGGGCTGTACCTTCCCGCTGTGTCCCGCCCCAAGAAAGGCCCCGATCGCAAACGCCACGCCGGCCGCGGCGGACGGCCCGGCGATCGCGGCAAAAAGGCCGCCCGCGAGGCGAAGCGGCGTGATCAGAAGGCCCGCGAGGACCGCGACCGCGCCAAGCTCCTGAGCCGCTACGAAGGCATCGAGCCCGACGGCCGGGTGCTCTGCCAGTACGGCACCCACGCCGAATGCGCGCTGTCGGACGGCACCGTGCGCCTCTGCATGCTCACCCCCAAGGTCCACAAGCTCTTCGGCGTCTGCGTCGGCGATCGCGTGTGGACCGAGCGGGGAGCGACCGACCAGGAGCGCGTCATCACGGCCCGGGCGGCCCGCCGCACCGAGATCCGACGCAAGCGCGGCGAAGAGGACCTCGTCGGCCACGTGATCGCCGCCAACGTCGACCGCATGGCCATCACCGCCGCCCTCCAGGCGCCGCCCCTGCGCACGGGCGCGCTGGACCGCTACCTCGTGCTCGCGTCGGTGCTGGGCGTCGACCCGATGATCATCGTCACCAAGATCGACCACGCCGGTGAGGATGCTCCCGAATGGGCCGCTTTGGAGCCGTACCGCGCCCTCGGTATCCCCGTGGTGGCGACGTCGGCGGAGTCGGGCGCCGGGCTCGACGAGTTGCGGACCGAACTGCGCGACCGGGTCACCGTCTTCGCCGGCCACAGCGGCGTGGGCAAGTCCTCGCTGTGCCTCGCGATGGGGCTCGAAGGCTCCCCCGAAGCGGGGGACATGAGCACCGCCCGAGGACGCGTGCGGGGACGGCACACCACGTCGATCGCCCGCCTTCTGGAGCTCCCCGACGAGGACGGCTGGGTGGTCGATACGCCCGGCGTGCGCGCCATCGGCCTCGTCGACCTGCAGCCCGAAGACGCCCGCGTGCACTTCCCCGAGTTCGCCGAGTTCGCCGCCGAGTGCGAGTACGCCTCCTGCCTGCACCGCTCCGAGGACGGGTGTGCGGTGCGCGAGGCCTACAACGACGAAGCCCTCGCAGCATCACGCTACGAGGGCTACGTCCGACTCATGGAGTCACTTCTCGCGGACGCCTAGTCCTTCGGAGCGCGACGCGCCTCGAGGTCGCTGATCTCCCGGTTGGCCTTCTCGACCTCCGAGCTGTTGCCGATGCCCTGGGCGAAGTTGAGGACCTCACGCCACGCGCTGATCGCGCGGTTGAGCTTGCTCTCGTCGCCGAAGCCGGCGTTCTTCCTGGCGTCCGACTCGTAGCCGGCCGTCTGCGCACGCGCCTTGATCTTGTACGCGAGCAGGATGCGCTTGCTCTTGTTCGAGCCGCTCATGTCGCTCTGGTACGCGATCGTGGTGTCCGCGCGGCTGATGGCGTTGGCCAGCGCGCCGTTGCGGAGGGAGCACTTGGCGCCCTCCAGGTTCCACTCAGGCTTGTACTTGTAGCGCCCCTGGGCGAGCACGCCCTCGGACACTTCGCAGTGGCCCTTGTAGTCCCGCTTGGCCTCGTAGTGGGCCGCCAGCAGCGCCATCGAACGCAGGTAGTTGCCGTCGTTGGTGGGGCACGCCTTGAGGTGCGCGATCTCCGCCGCCGACAGGTTGCCGCCACCGGCGCTGCCGGTCAGCGACGCGATGTACTCGCGGCTGTAGTCCATGTCCGCGGACGGCGTCGGCGTGGGCTCCGGGGTCGCCTCGGGGGTGGCCTCGGGGGTCGCTTCCGGGGTGGCCTCAGGGGTCGCTTCCGGCGTGGCATCGGGGGTCGGCTCGGGCGTGGCCTCGGGAGTCGGCTCCGGCGTCGACTCCTGGGTCGCCTCCGGGGTGGGCTCGGGCGTCGGTTCCGGGGTGGGCTCGGGCGTGCGGTCGTTGTAGCTGTTGTCTGGGGTCGGCTCGGGGGTCGGCTCCGGCGTGGAGGTGTTCCACGAGTTGTCCGGCGTGGCGTCGTTGGACGCGCTTCCGTCGTCGCGCGGGGTCGTCGGCTCCTTGACCTCACCCGGCGTCTTGACCTCGCCGCCAGCGGTGGCGTCGTCGTCGTCCAACGCGCCGAGCACGCTCAGATCGAGGTCGTTGCCCAACATGTCGAGGGGATCCTCGACGGTGTTGTCCACCACCTCGGGCGTGGCCTCGGGGGTTGGCTTGTCGCCGTCCTTGTCCCCTCCGAGCAGCACCATGGCGACGCCGATGGCGATGAGGGCTCCGAGTCCGAGGCAGCCGACGATGAGGAGCGGACCCTTCGATGGGCCTCCGCCGCCATCATCGTCGTCGTCGTACTCGTCATCCTCGTACTCGTCGTCTTCGTATTCGTCTTCGTACTCGTCGTCGTCGTAGAACGCCATCAATTGCAGCTCCCAGGCAGGCGCACGATTCTAGATGGAGCGCCATCGGCACGCCAACGGGCCCCCTTGTATTACTCACCTCGGTTGGAGAAGGTTCCCCCGTGACTGTGGTTTTCGAACGGTTGGACGAATTCGGCGGAGCGGTGCTCGTGAGGGCCACGTTCGGGCAGCCGGAGTCCGGTCTGCACCCGGCGGAGCTCGCCTGGGCCGAGTCGAAGCCGCCGCGGCGACGCACCGAGCTGGTCGCTGGACGAATCGCAATTCGACGCGCATTGACCGAGGCGGGATGGACCGGAGACGGCCCCGTGCTGCCCAATCCGCAGGGCCGACCGTCCATGCCGGACGGGTTCACCGGCTCGATCACGCACAAAGACGGCGTCGCCCTCGCCATCGCCTCGCCCCTGATGGGCGGGCGCACCCTCGGAGTCGACTCGGAGGTGCTCGGCGATCGCGATCGCAGCGCCATCGCCCCCAAGGTGCTCCGCCCCGACGAGCTCGCCCGCTGGCAGGCCGACGGTTCAAGCTGGCCGTCGCTGCTGGAGATCTTCTCGATGAAGGAGGCGGTCTACAAAGCGCTGACCCCGCACGTCCCCCGCTACATAGGGTTCGACGAGTGCGAGATCGCCCCTGACGGTGGGATCACGATGTTCCTTGCCGGCGGGGAGGGCAGCTTCCAGCTCCGCGGAGTCTCCCGCTGGGAGGGTGAGCGCCTGATCTGCGTGGCCGAAGCTTCAGTGGGCTGACGCGCTCAGAATCGACCGGCCACGGTCGCGTCGGACCAGGTCGGGCTCACGATGGGTAGCACCACTGGAGCCCCGGCGCGCACACGGAGCCGGTTCCAGTCCTCGTCTTCCTCCTCGTCGAGGTCCCAATAGCGTGGTCCCGACGGTTCCTCGTCCCGCCGCTCGCCGCCCCGCGCGACCTGCTTCCACGCCTCATGGTTCTTGCCCAACTGGACCCCTGCGAAGATGTAGCTCAGGGGCGGGAACTCCACCCAGAAGATGAACCCCACAGCGCCCGGGGCGGCGGTCAGTTCCAGGTACGGATCGAGCCGCTTCAGCGCCTTTCGCGCCGCGAGCGCGGCGCCGTTGGCAAGCGGAGGGCCCACCGCCCACGACATGATGGCCGCGGGGACGAGGAGCTCGTAGGTCTGGGTGGCGAGGGCGACGGCCCCGAACGCGACGCCCGTCAGCCCGACCCCAAGACCGGCGTGCGAGGCGGCGGTTGCCGTCTGGTAGTCATAGATGCCCCAGTCCCGATCGTCCCAGTCATCTTCTTGCGCGGCGGCGGGACTCGGGGAGGCCCAGACCACGAGCGCGGCAAACGAAACGAAGGCTACGAAGGATCGGCTCATGCAGACATGGAGGGCCTCGCCGACCAGGACTTACCGATTGAGCCGGCTCAGTAGCCCAGCGATTCCAGCGCGGCGGCGCGGTCGCGCAGCTTCGCCAACCTTCCCGCGAACATGCGGTAGCGGCGACGTTCCTTGATCTCGCGCGCCTTGCCGAGGGACTCCTCGGCGGCGTCGAACTGGCCGTCGAGCCCCAGCAGCACCGCGGCGTTGTAGTGGAGGAACTCCTCGCCGGGGGCCGCCGCGGACTCGGACACGAACCACTCGCGGGCGCCATCCCAGTCGTCTTCCTGCTTGGCCATCAGCACGCCCACCTTGGTGGTCTTGTTGCGCTCGATCTCGAAGCCCTCGACGATCCATCGCGGGGTCGAGGCGTTGGCCACGCGGGGGCCGAGTTGGCCGATCAGCTTGGTGAACATGTCGTCGGGCCGCTTGGCCGCTTCCTGCACCTTCTCCGGGCTGCTCCGCTGCGGTCCCTTGTGGCTCATCTCGAGCACGAAGATCTTCTTGCCCCGCAGCTCCCCGGTGTCCGCGTCCAGCGCGGTCAGGTTGAAGCGCAGCGTGACCGTGCGGGTGAGCACGTGGTCGGTCTCGGTGACCGTGACGGGCCCCTTCTGCCGCTCGACGGGGATGTCCTGGATGTCGTCGTGGGACTCCAGCTCACCCACCGAGCCGGTCAGCACGATGCCGCCGGCCTCCCCCGCGGGATCGTCGGTGTAGCGCACCGGTCCACGGGCTTCGTCCACCAGCGCCGCCTCGATCGCGGAGCGCACTTCGTCGCCCCGGTATCCGCCGATCTCACCGATCGCGACGGTCGTGCGGGGACCGAGGTCCAGGCTGGGCGGCTCCAGCAGGGTCTGGTTGAACGGGGCGGGCACGGCGAGCGCGGCCGCCGGCAGCAGCAGCGTGGTCAGGGTCAGGCACACAAGGAAACGGTTCATGGGGTCGTCCTCCGCATCAGGGACGGGGCAGCCTCACGCCCCATTCGATTATTTCGCCAGCAGCTCGTCGACGTTCTCCAGGAACTTGGCGTGGGCCGCGTCGTCGTAGCCCGTCGTGCGCTGCCGGATGAAGCCCGTGCGCTCGACCCAGAAGGTCAGGGGGATGCCCCCGCCGCGGCTCTGGAAGCTGTTCATGATCGTCTTGCTGCTGTCGTCCACCACCGGGAACGGGAGCGGGTTCTCGCTCAAGTAGGCGTCCCGCTTGTCGGGGTTGGAGTCCACGTTCACGGCGATGACCTTCAGGCCGCGCCCCTTGTTCGCTTCGTAGGCCGCCGCCAGCGCCGGCAGCTCCTTCTTGCAGGGCTCACACCACGACGCCCAGAAGGTCATGATGAACGGGCTCCCCTGCAGGTCCGCGCTGCCCAGGGTGCCTCCGCCGATCACGTCGCCCGCGAACTCCTGGACCTGGTCGCCGACCTTGCCCCCCTGGAACTCCGTCGACGCCGCCGCTTCGTCCGGGTCTCCACCGCTGCAGCACCGGAACCCGATGCTGTCGTCGCGGGTGTCCGGCGCCTCGCTGTCCTTGTAGTAGGCGCACCGGGCGGAGTCCCGGGACCGGAGGGAGCCGCCCTTGAGCACGGCCTTGTCGGGGGTCAGTCCGATCCACTCCTTGGTGACGCCCTCCAGGTCGTAGACGCCCTCCGGGCTCACGCACCGGGGGTGGTTTCCGGTGATCAGCTCGAGCGGGTCGTCCCGCTTCCGGTTGTCGGCGCACCACCCCTCGCGGTAGTGCTCGCCGTAGCTGTGCTGCCGTCCCTGGAGCACGTCGCGGGAGTAGACGCCGTCGCCGTCCTCGTCGATCTGGGTCGCGCCGGTGCAGGCGTACATCCACTCCTCCTCCGAGCAGAGCCGCTTGCCCGCCGCCTCGCAGGCGGTCTTGGCGTCGTACCAGGTGACGGTGCGGGCGGGCGCGACGCCGGGCCTGCTGACCGCCTTGCCCATCTCGATGCTCGCCTCGAACGCGTCGATCGTGAACCGGCCTTCGGGCCCGTCCAGGGTGACGGTGTTGGCCGCCCCCCCGAGGTCCGCGATGATCTCCCCGTCCAGCTCGACGTCCATCAGGACCCGGCCCGCGGTGCCCTCGAGCTCGACCTGGATCGCCGCCCGGATCGACTCCACCGGCTGCGCGCCCACCATCTTGCGGCCGTTGATGAACAGCGCCGGGGTGCCGGAGACCCCCGCGGCGCCACCGATGCGGGTGTCCGCGAGGATCTTCTCCTGCGTCGAGGGAGCGTTCACGCAGCTGAGCCAGCGGTCCATGTCGAGGCCGACCTCACGCGCGTACGACTTGAGGTGGCTCCCCCGCAGTCGGCCGTTGTTGCGGAACATCAGGTCGTGCATCTCCCAGAACTTGCCCTGCTCCTCGGCGCAGATCGATGTCGCCGCCGACGTGCACGCGAACTTGTGCAGGCTCTTGCTCAGCTCGTTGGCGTTGCACTTGGTGTTCATCGGGAAGTGCATGAACCCGACGCGCACCTTGCTCGCGATCTCGGGGTCCTCCAGGAGCACCTCGATGTTCCCCGACAGCTTCTTGCAGTACGGGCACTGGAAGTCCTCGAAGAGGATGATCTCCACCGGCGCGTCCGCCTTGCCGCGGAACGGAACGCTGCTGTCGATCGTCAGATCCGCGCGCTCGTCCGACAGCACCAACCGGCGGGTCCCGGGCTTCGGAGCGCCGCGGGGCGCGGCCCGGGGCGTGGTCGCCTCGCGGGTCGTCGACGGGGTCGAGGCCGACGGCGTCGGGGCGGGAGTCTCCACCTCGACGATGACCTCCTTCTCGGGCGGCGGGTCCTGCACCGTGGCGACTTGCAGGAGCACCGTGCCTACGGCGACCACGGGGATGAGGGCCATCTCCGGTCCCGCCTGCTTCATCCGCGCAATCACCGCGCCCAGCTTCAAGAACGCCGTCCTGGGCCCCGACGGGTGCAGCAGGGCCGCGAGGAACAGCACCAGCAGGTTGGCGGCGTCCATCGTCAGGCAGAACTTGCAGATCGAATCGAGGAAGAACTGCATCTTGAAGAACAGCCATCCGCCGAACGCCAGCCCGCCGAGGCCGCACAGCGTGCCGATCTCCGCCAGCCGCGAGCGGTCGAACTTGTCCAGCAGCACGCCGATCCCGAGCGCCGCCAGCAGCAGGAACATCGGTACCGCAGGGATGCTGACGGGTACGCCGAAGATCTCAGCGTCGTCGCTCTGCAGCACCTTGAGGCATCCGCCTTCGGGGCCGCACGCGGCGCCGTCCACCTCGTGGATCGCGTCGTAGTGAACGCCGATCAGGTAGAAAGCCCACCACGCCGCAAACAGCGACGCGGCGACGAACGCGATCAGGAGTGTCTTGTCCTTCATGGGCGGGAGAGTAATCCTGCGTCGCACCGGAGGAAACCGATGAGCCGTTTCGCCTTGCTGCTGACCTGCCTGTTGATCCCCTGCCTCGCCGCCTGCGGCCCCACCGTGCGCGACGACGACGACGCGGCCCCCGTCGACTTCCGCATCTGGTCGGACGACCACGTCTCCGCGGACACCCTGGACAACAACCCGCACGACTGCGAAGTCGCGCTCCCGCCCGAGTTCTCGTGCTTCAACGAGAGCCCCGAGATCTCCTGGGAAGGCGCGCCCGAGGGCACGGTCGCGTTCGCGCTGATCTTCGATGACCCCACCGCGGGCAACTTCCCCCACTGGGCGATCTTCAACATCCCCGGCGACGCCACCGGCCTGGACCGGGGCATCAGCGGCCAGGGCGGCAGCGGCATCCCCGATGGCAGCACCGAGCTGAGCAACGGCGCCAACCAGTCCTCGTACCTCGGCTCCTGCCCCCAGGCCGGCTTCGTCAACGAGTACAGCTGGCGGCTCTACGCCCTCGACGCCGAGCTCGACACCGCCGCCACCGCGACCTTCGGCGAGCTGGAGAACGACGCCGAGGATGCCGAGATCGAGATGGTCTCGATGTGCCACGTCTTCGACGGCAGCAACTCGGACATCTAGTGGTCTTCCGCCGCTCGCGCCCGCCGCGTGAGGTCCGTCCCGGCACGATTGTCCGGGTTCCCGTCAGCAGCACCCTGCTGGAGGGGAACCGTCTTGGGGATCCCGTGGAGCGCACGCTCCCCGTGTACCTCCCGCCCGGCTACGACGAGGAGCCGGGCGGGAGGTATCCGGTCAGCTTCTACCTCGCCGGATTCCTCGGCACCGGCCGCTCCCAGCTGAACTGGAAGCCCTGGGCCGAGACGCTGCCGCAGCGGCTGGATCGCTTGATCGCGGAGGACCGAATCGGTCCCATGATCGTCGCGTTCCCGGACTGCTTTACGCGTCTGGGAGGGTCGCAGTACATCGATTCGTCGGTCTGCGGTCCGTACGCCCAGCACCTGATCAACGAGCTGGTGCCGTTGGTGGACGAGCAGTTCCGCACGGTCGCGGACCGGGACCACCGCGCGATCTTCGGCAAGAGCAGCGGCGGCTTCGGGGCGATGGTCCACGGCATGCTCCACCCGGAGGTCTGGGGGGCGCTGGCGTGCCACAGCGGCGACTCGTTCTTCGAGTTCTGCTTCCTCACCGACCTGCCCCGCACGCTCAACGAGATCACCAAGCACGGCTCGGTGGGGGCGTTCCTCGAGGCGTTCGGGCAGAAGCACAAGCGGTCGGGGGCGGAGACGCACGCGATGATGCACCTCGCCATGGCGGCCTGCTTCGACCCCCAGCCGACGCACCCCGATGGGTTCGAGCTTCCGGTCGACCTGAAGACGGGGGCGGTGAGCCCGGAGCGGTGGGAGCGCTGGCTCGCCTGGGACCCCGTCCACATGATTCCGCGCCACGCCGACGCGCTGAAGTCGAGCCGGCTGGTGTTCGTCGATTGCGGAAGCCGCGACCAGTACCACCTGCACTACGGTGCGCGGCAGATGCGCGACGCGATGAGCGCCGCGGGCATCAAGTACGACTACGAGGAGTTCTCCGACAACCACTCCTCGATCGACTACCGCATGGACGTCAGCCTGCCGCGCCTTTATTCGGCGATCTCCGGTGGGTTAAGCTGACCGGCGCATGAAGCAGCTGACTTTGCTTTGGGGCGGCCGCAAGCAGGCCGTCTTCCTGCTGGATGAGCCGCACGTGGTCATCGGCCGCGGTCGCAGCGCCCATGTGGCGCTCGACGGCAACCCGATCGTCAGCCGCCAGCACGCCGTCATTCGCGCCGAACTCGACGCCCACGTGCTCGAGGATCTGGGCGGGGCCAACGGCACGTTCGTCAACGATCAGCGGATCGGTCAGGTTCGTCTTCGCCTCGGCGACCGGATCATCATCGGCAAGCACACGCTGCGGTACGAAGAGAGCACGCCGGAGGCGGTCAGCCTCAAGCGCAAGGCGGTCGACGTCGACCCGGCCGAGGACGAGTCGCCCGCGACCGTTCAGAACATGCCCGCGATGACGCCCGGCAAGCGGGGCGGTCCTCCGCCGGCGCCGTGGCAGATGACCGCCGAGGCGGAAGGGGGCATCGGCGGATCGCTCACCGGCGGCAACCAGGAGCGCACGGTCGCGGCGAGCAAGGACGAGCTGGAGACCCTGCTGGCCCAGATGAAGGTCAAGTCGGGGCCGCACGTGTCGATCATGCGGAAGGGCAAGATCGACCTGGTTCCGCTGGACGAGCCTCCGATCCTCATCGGCCACACCGACGAGTGCCGGATCCGCCTCAAGGGCTCCAAGTGGTTCGGCCGCATCGCCGCGGCGATGGACAAGGACGGCGGCACGTGGTGGATCCACGCCCGGTCGCCCTTCTGGAACCCCGTTCAGGTCGGGGGCAGCAAGCTGGCCAAGAAGCGCAAGCTGACCAACGGCGCCACGATCGTCGCCGGCGATCTGAAGTTCCGCTTCTCCATCGGCGAGCAGTGACCGCCGCCGGCACGTCGCGCCGGCAGTTCATCACCGGAAGCCTGCTGTTTTCGGCCGCGTTCGCGGGCTACCACGCGTGGGGTCGCCGTCCGTGGGCTGAACCCCCGCCCTCGGGCGAGCTCCCCGGTCCCCAGGGCACCACCCTCGTCGCCGCCTTCGCCGTGATGTTGGAGGACGACGCCGCCGCCGCGCGCGCGGCCGCCGAGCTCGACGCGTCGTTGGACGCAGACCAACTGGAGCAGCTCGGGTTGGCCCTCAAGGTGCTGGAGTTCGCGCCCGCCGGCCCCCTCACCTCGACCCGGTTCTCCCGCATGGACCGCGCGCGGCAGACCGAGGTGATCCGGGCCTGGGAGGCCTCGCGCCTGGGCGTGCGCCGGCAGATCGCGGCGACGCTGCGGCAGGCGGCTCGGTTCATCCACTTCAGCCAGCCCAGCACCTGGGCGGCGATGGGCTACGACGGCCCCTGGGTGGGCAAGTGAGGACGCTCAAGGTCCAGGACGTCATCGTCGGATCGGGGGCGGCCGGGGGTGTGCTCGCCCACCGCCTCAGCCGCGCGGGTCGGTCGGTCGCCCTCGTCGAAGAGGGGCCGGAGGTCAGCAAGGCGGACTTCACCCAACGCGAAGACCAGATGTACGCGCTGCTGCACCGCGACGCCGGCGGGCAGGCGACGGTCGACGGAGGCGTGGCGGTGCTGCAGGGGCGCTGCCTCGGCGGTTCGACGACGGTGAACATGGGCGACTGCGTGCCGATCACCGACGGCGTGATCGACCACTGGCGCCAGCACTTCGGGTGGGGCGATTGGGGCGGCATCAGCAACGCCGACATCCACGCTGCTGCGGCCGCGGTCCAGGCCGACATGGGCGCGGGGCCGATCCCCGAGGACATGGTCAACAAGGCCAACGATCTGCTGCGTCAGGGCGCCGGCAGCCTCGGCATGGCGGGGGAGATCCTCCACCACAACCGAGTCGGCTGCATCGGCGCGGGCTACTGCACGATCGGCTGCGCGTACGATGCCAAGCGGGGGACCCTGGTGGCCCACATCCCCGCCGCGCGGGAGGCCGGCTGCGAGCTGCTGTGCGACGCGCTCGTGGACCGCGTCATCCTCGACGGGAGCCGCGCCGTCGGCGTCGAAGGGCCGGGCTTCCGGGTCGACGCGGAGCGGGTGTTCCTGTGCGCCGGGGCGATCCACACCTGCGGGATCCTCCACCGATCGGGTCACTCCAGCGACGCCGTGGGCGCGAACCTGTCGCTGCAGCCGCAAGCGCCGCTGGTGGCGATCTTCCCCGAGGAGGTGCGGTTCTTCCGCGGGGTCCCGCAGTCGTACGCGGTGGTCGAGGACCTGACTTCGGACGCGGACCATGGCCTGGGCGGGTTCACCCTCGAGGGCGTCTCCACGGGGCCGGCCCTGGCGTCCTCCATGATCCCGGGAACCATGGCGGAACTCATCGCGTTGATGAGCCGGTACGCGCACATGGCCGCGTCGCTGTGCCTCGTCCCCGACCGTCCGGGGGGCCGCGTGGTGTGGGGCGATCGCCCCCGGCCGACGATCAAGTACACGCCGTCGGACGACCACCAGCGTCGGCTGCGGGCTGCGATCAAGGCGGCCTCGCGCTGCTACCTCGCGGCGGGCGCCGAGCGGGTCATCGGTCCGGCGGCGGGATGCCCCGAGATGCGGTCCGAGGCGGACCTCGCGGCGATCGACACGATGTCGATGCGGTCCTCCGACCTGCCGATGATCTCAGCCCATCCCCAGGGGAGCTGCCGGATGGCGCCGGATGCGTTCAACTCGGTGGTCGACATGGACTTCCGGGTGCGCGGTGTCGACGGCGTGTGGCTCTGCGACGCGTCGATCTTCCCGACGACGGCGTCGACCCACACGATGGTCCCGGTGATGTCGATGGCGCACCTGCTGGCGCAGCAGGTGCTGAGCTAGGCGGTCAGCAGGCCCCGGTCCACGAACACACGCCGCAGCCAGGCGATCGGCATGTTCGCGCTGCGCAGCATGATGCGGTGGAAGGTGCGGTCCAGATCGAGCCCCTCGAGCCCGTTGTCGGCCGCCTCGAGATCGCGCTTCAGCTGCCACACGGTGACGTTTCCGAGCAGGTAGGACAGCGGGTAGCCGCGCTCCTGGGAGTACCAGTTGAGCTCCGCTTCGACGCGTCCGTCGACGAACCCGGTGACCTCCTTGAGCAGCTTGCCGGCGGCGACGAAGGGGTCGGGATCGCTGGTGTCGACGTCCAGCCCGACGTCGAGGAAGTCGCGGTTCCCGGTCATGAAGAAGAGGTCGAGCACGACGCGAGCGCCGATGCGGGACAGGTCGCGCTTGCCGGTGAACCGGGCCTCCTCCTCGAGGTCGCCCATGTAGCCGAGGTCGAGCATGTAGTCCTCGAGCATCGTGGTCCATCCCTCGGCGTAGTCGGCCGAGTCGTAGATGCGGCGCACGGGGGAGTCGTTGAGCGCGGAGGTGGCGAGCTGGAGGTGATGCCCGGGGATGCCCTCGTGGATCATCATCCCGGGGATGGACAGCTCGGTGTGCTCGGGCAGCAGCTCGTCCGACAGCGTCAGGTAGACGAGGGACCGCCGCGTGCCTTCGCGCAGCGGCGGCGGCGGCATCATCGCGCCGGCGGGGATGCTCGGCTCCATGAAGCCGGGGGTGCGCAGGATGTTCATGTCCTGGTCGTCGGGGATCTCGAACAGGTCGCGCTCGCGGATGAACCCGAGGATCTTCTTCCGCTCCTCCTGGTAGCGATCCAGCACCTTCTCCAGCGGTCCGTCGCCGATGTCGACGGCGAACTTGGCGTTGAGCCAGCGGTGCAGCTCGGCCGTGGGCATGGCGGGGTCGAGCCCGTGCCGCCTCACGATGTTCTTCCGCAGCGCCTCGATCTGGGCGCCGGTCGTGCTCAGCCAGTCGCGCGCCACGGCGTGGAGCTCCTCGAGGCTCAGCTCCACCCCCCGCAGCCGGACCAACGATCGGGCGTCGGCCTCGTTCAGGTGCAGCGCCTTCGTCGTGGGCATCGCTTCCAGCCGCTCGGCGTAGCTCGCGAGGGCGTCGGTGGCCTTGGCCGCGGCCTCCTCGAGCGTCTCGGCCTCAGACCACGCCACCTCGTCGGCCCAACCGCACACGGTGTCCAGCAGGTCGGGCGCCTCCTCCACCTTCTCCAGGTCCATGCTCACCCAGCGCTGGAGCGGGTGGTCGAGCCGGTCGATCATCGCGTCGAGGAACGCCGGCACCTGCTGCACGCGGGCGAGCACGTCGGCGAGCCGTGCCTCGGCGGGGCGGGGATCGTTGGTGAAGATGAGGAAGAGCCCTTCGGTCACGCCTTGGCCGGCGTTGGGCATCTGCTGCAGCCGGGTGCGCCCGTTCCAGGTGTAGGTCCCGTCGTGGATGGCGCGTTCGAGGCTCAGCCGGACCAGATCGAGGTCGAGCTTCCGGTCGAAGGATTCGGCGTCGGGGTCCAGGGAATCGAGCCGGGCCAGCAGCGCGCGGGCGTCGGCGACGCGGGCCTCTTCGAACGCCAGCGAGGGGTCGTCGAGGGCGCCGACGTTGTCGTCCAGCCCCAGGTACACGCGCTGATCGGGCTGCGCGGTCTGGAAGGCGACGAAGTCGGAAGACAGGGTGTCGAGGGCAGTCACGGGGCCGGTTGTACCAGCCCCGTGACGCCGTGGATCACAGACCGAAGGGCGAGCTCGCCGACGTGCCGCAGAAGCCGTCGCCGCGGAGGCTGGTGCAGACGCTCCGCTCGAGGATCTGGAAGTCGTCGATGTCCTCCAGCCACGCGTCGAACGTGCCATCGGCGAACGGCAGGAAGAAGATCGGCCGATCCAGGTTCTGGTTGTGCTCGCCCTTGCCCCAGAGGCTCACCCAGGCGCCCTTGAGGGTGGCCAGCGCCTCATCCTCGTAGAGCGTCACCCCGGCCCCCGGCAGGGCGAAGGCCCACTGGTTCGTGACCTGACCCCACTGCGCGAAGGTGATGTTCGTGACGAGGTCGTTCGGCTCCAGCGCCGAGGTCAGGACCATCCTGGTGGCGTCCCGGGTGTCCGGCGCCGTGCCCAGGCGGTCGACGCTGGTGACCCAGTAGGCCCCCGTGCGCATCGCCTCGCCGTTGGAGGTTCGGTTGCGGTGCCAGGCAAGGCCCGGCTTCGCCACGGTCGGAGTCGTGCCCGCGAGCGCCGCCGGCACGGGCCTCCAGCCCAGAGTCGCGGGGTCCTGGCAGTGCAGCGTCATCGCCCCCATGCCGTCGGTGAACACGCCACAGCTGCGGCCGCCGTCGATGGGGGTGTCGGCCAGCGTGGGGCTCTGACTTCCGCCCAAGGGGCTGCCATTGGCGTCCAGCACGGGGCTCGTCTGCGTGAACATCGCGCCCTCGGAGGTGAGGTACCGGCCCGTGTTCCGATCGCGCCAGTACAGCCCCAGCCGCCGCGTCTTGCCGTTGTGGACGGCGGGGTCGAGGTGGGTGAGAGCGAGCTCCGGCTCCCGGTCGGTGTCCGAGCCGTGAACGACGGTCTCCAGCGTCCACTGCTGCAGCTCACCGTTGGCGGCGGCGGTGGGGGAGCCGAGGGTGCGGATGCGGTTCGTGATGGTGGAGACGTAGGCGACGATCACCTGGCCTCCGTCCAACGTGACGGCCGAGACGTGGGCGGCCGGCGAGTCGGTGGGCACGGCGATGGCCGGAGCCCAGGTCATGCAATCGGAGCCGAGGGTGTCCCCGCCGGGGCAGCTGCCCTGGGTGTCGATGCCCGAGTGCTCGCCCCGCCGGTACCAGACGGTCTCGCCGTGCACGTAGAACAGGTAGAGGTAGTCGCCTCGGCGCACGATGTCGGGCGTGCTCGCGGCCATCGGTAGCCCGTGCGAGAGCACCTCCTGGTTCTGCGCGAAGGCGGTGCAGTTGGCCCAGTTCGCCCACCCGGCGGGGCCGCGCACCAGACCGGTGAAGAAGCCGGCCGTCGTGACCGTTCCGTCGCGGTTCCAGTCGATGCCGGCGAACGAGTCGATCCCGCCCCACAGGTTCGACCAGATGCCGTTGGGGGGAGCGACTCCGATGCCCCATGACTCGCCCAGCGACGACGGGTTGATCACGAAGCCGGAGGCGTCGTCCGACAGCGTGCCGGTGGAGTCCGCGTAGTTCATCAGGCTGTCGTAGCTGGGCTTGCAGTCGTAGCGGCCGGCCTTGTCGTGGCCCCAGTGCTGCAGGCCGAGGATGTGACCGAACTCGTGGGCGAACAGCACCGGCTGCAGGTTCGTCGTGCTGCCGTTCCAGCCCATCTTGTTGCCGGTCGCCTGGCCGCCGCTTCCGGGTCCGTTGGCGTACAGGCCGTAGCGGAAGTGGCTCTTTCGATGGAGCTGCATGCGGTTGGTGTAGGCGTTCTGGTAGGTCATCGGAGGCACGGCGGTGCCCCCGCCGAAGTCACCAATGAGCGTGCCGCCGCCCCACACCGGGGTTCCGACATCGAAGTGGAGGTTGATGCCGGGGAGTCCGTCGAGGTTGCGGATCGAATTGGCCGAGCCGGCGCCGTAGATGCTCTGGAGCTGAACCGCGGTCGCGAGCCCGAAGGGGTGGGTCGTGCCCACCGGGAAGCCGCCCATGTTGGTGGGACCGATCACGTAGTCGATCTCCATGAAGACGTCCTTGTGGGCGGGGTCCGCGCCGTACATGCGGAGCGGCTCGGGGAAGATCCCCCACCAGTCTTCGATGCCGAAGACCTCGTCCCGATCGCTCAGCCCGTCGCGGTCGGAGTCGACCGTGTCGAAGATGCCGATGCAGGGGGCGGCGAGCTTGTCGTCGCAGCTCCCGAGCGCCGCCTCGAGGGCGGTGCCGAGGCCGTCCTTGTCTCCGTCCGAGGCGGGGCGATCGTTGAGGAAGACCTCCACGAGGCCGCCCATCGACGCGGACGCGACGATGATTCCCGTCACGCCGGTGGTGTTCTGGATCCGGGCGTGATCGCCGAGCCCTTTGTCGTGATCGACGGCTACGAAGTCCTGGTTGGGAGCGAGCGCGAGGATGAGGGTGTCGGTCGGTCCGCCGACCATCGACCCGGTCTGGAAGTCCATCGGCGTGCCGGGAGCCTGGACGCGGACCCCACCGATCGCCTCGTCCTGCCAGGTGTGCTGCCACGACAGGGTCCCGTTCAGGGCTTCCACGGACGCCTCGACGTCCGCGGTCCCGCTGGGGGTGGCGAAGGTGTGCATCCAGATTTCGACCTCGACCTGCCAGGGCAGGGTGTTGGTCCAGGCTGCGCGGGACGCGAACGGGTGGGCGCCGCTGTCGTCGTCGGATTCGAGCCATTGGCCGGTGGCGGCGTCGACGAGGTGGACGACCGTGTCGTCTCCGAGCGCCATGTCGGTCGTCTCCACCGTCAGCGTCGAAGAGCCGGGCACCATGAGCGTGTCGCGAAACACCGGGGTCGGAGCCACGGTTTGTACGGGTTGGGCCGCGGCGCTGGAGGAGGCCAGGGCGGCGAGGGCGAGGGTGGTCAGGAGCAGGGTCGGTCGCATGTTGGTCCTTTCGTCCCAACGCCCTTTCGCAACGCCCGTGCCAGGTTCGGCACAGGCGCTACGTCCATCGAATCACTCATCCAGCGGGGTCTGAAGGGAGGTGCCCGCACCCTCGGCGCACGGTGCACGCACGCTGCTCGCTCAGGGTCCGATCACGATCACGACCCGCCCCGGGCCGTGCACCCCGAGCGTCAGCGTGAGCTCGATGTCGGCGGTCCGACTCGGTCCTGCGACGAGGTTGATGGTCGAGCACTCCCGCAGGAGCGCCTCGCCGTCGGCTGCCAGCGCCGACGCGAGATCCGGGTGCAGCTGATCGGGGCGCACGATCGCGACGTGCAGCAGCGGCAGCAGCGATGCGGTGCGCGGGCTTCCGGGGCGCGAGCCGAGCACCAGGGCGCCGGTCTGGGCGATGGCGCCGTCGCAGCCGGTGAGCCCCACCGCTGCTTCGCCCCGGGTTGGGAGGTCGGCGTCGGGGGGAACGAGCTTCGCCGCACCGAGCACGTCGCCGACCCCGTAGGGGAGCCGCGCGGGCGCCCACGCGAGCAACGCCTCCCCTCGGATCAGGTCGGCCGCTCGCTGACGCACGGCCTCAGCCGAGTCCTCTTCGAAGATCTCCACCTGGACCGCACGGGCGGCTTCGACGAACTGAGCCTGAAGCGTCGTCATCGCGCCTCCCGCTTCCGCCAACGGTCCGCGAAGCTCTCCCTGGGAGGGGCCGGCAGATCGCGCGTCTGCGTCCACACCCCGATCGGGCCCGGGCCGCGGGACAGCCAGCCCCCCCGCGCCTTTCGCCGAAGCCACCAGCCGCCGATGCGCCGCACCGCGCGGAAGAGCCGGGGACGGGTCGCGACCACCGCGAACGCCTTCATCATCAGCCGCTTGCGCCACGGGGCTCGCCCTCGCTCCACCGTCTGTGCACGCAGCTGCAAGTGCATGCCGGGGAGGTCGAGCCGAACCGGACAGATCGCCTCACAGGCCCCGCAGAGCGTGCATGCGCTGGCCAGGTCTTCGTACTCGTCGCCGGGGAGGGCGCCGTGGAACACCGTGCCCAGCGGTCCGGGGTAGGTGCCGCCGTAGGCGTGGCCTCCGATGCGGCCGTACACCGGGCAGGCGTTGAGGCAGGCGCCGCAGCGGATGCAGCCCAGGATCTCGGACTGGGGGCCGGCCGCGATGGCGCTCCGGCCCGCGTCCAGGAGCACCACGTGGACCTCGTCGGGCCCCTCGTCGTCGGGGCCTCGGCGCGGTCCCGCCACGATGGTCGTGTAGACCGTCGAGGTCTGGCCCGTGGCGGAGCGCGGCAGCAGCCGCAGCAGCCGCTCCGCGTCGGTCAGCGTGGGCACGAGCTTGTCGATGCCGACGATCGCCACGTGCACCCGCGGCAGCGACGTCACCATGCGGATGTTGCCCTCGTTGCTGACGAGGACCAGCAGCCCCTCGGCGGCGGTGGCGAAGTTGGCGCCGCTGATCCCCAGGTCCGCGGCGAGGAAGTCGGCCCGCAGCCGCCGGCGGGCGATCGCGGCGAGCTGCTCGGGGTCGTCGGTGAACGGGACCTGGAGCGTCTCCTCCATCACGCGGCCGACGTCGCCGCGATCCAGGTGCACGATCGGGAGGATGATGTGAGAGGGACGGTCCTCGGCCAGCTGCACGATGTACTCGCCCAGGTCGGTCTCGCGCACGTCCAGCCCCGCGGCGATGAGGGCGGCGTTGAGGTGGATCTCCTCGGTCGCCATCGACTTCGCTTTGACCGCCCGCAGGAGCCCCGCCCGCTCGGCGATGCCCTGCACGATCGCGGTCGCGTCCGCGGCCGTGCCCGCGCGGTGGATCTGCACCCCGCGTGCGCCCGCCGACGCGGTGAACTGCTCTGCCAGCGCCTCCAGCCGGGGGATCTGCGCGAGCCGCTGGGCGCGGGCCTCGTCCCGCACCTGCTCCACATCGGGGAGGGACGCCAGCGCGGCCCCCCGCCGCTCCTTGAGGGCCGACGCGGCCTTGCCGATCGCCTCGTGGAGGTGGCTGTCGCCCACGGTGGCGAGGATCCGGTCGGAGAAGCTCGGGTCGCTCACTCGGGGACGCCCCCGTCGAGCAGCTCGGCGATGTGGCGCACGCGGACCGACGATCCGCGGCGGCGGAGGCCTCCCTCGAGGTGCAGCAGGCAGCCCTGATCGCAGGCAGTGACCACGTCGGCGCCGCTGGCCCCGATGGCGTCCAGCTTCGCCGCCAGCAAGGCCGCTGAGACCGCTGGTCGGTCCACGGCGAACATCCCCCCGAAGCCGCAGCAGGACTCCTCGTCGGCCAACGGCACGACCTCGAGGCCGTCGATCGCCTCCAGCAGCGCGCGCGGCGGTCCGTCGCCCTTCAACCCTCGCAGGAGGTGGCACGACGGGTGGTAGGCGGCCCGCCCGGTGCCCGGCACAGGCCCCGCCGGCCCGCCCCGCTGCGCGATGAAGGCGGACAGCTCGGAGCAGCGCTCAGCCACCGCGTCCACGTCGGCGCCGAAGGCGTCATCGCCCTCGGCGAGCTCCCTCCAGCGGTGCACGATCGTGTCGGCGCAGGAGCCCGACGGGATCACGATCGGTCCCTCGGTGGCGGCGAGTACGCGGGCGGCGTGGCGGGCGACGGCGCGCGCCTCGTCCCGGAACCCCGAGTTCAACGCCGGCTGCCCGCAGCAGACGACATCCAGCGGGACTTCCACCCGCAGGCCGAGCGCTTCGAGCAGTCGAACGGAGGCTTCGGCGGTCTCGGGTTTCAGCTCCCCGACGAGGCAGGTCGGCAGCAACTGGACCGTGGCTTCGTCGCGCACGCCTCGACCCTACCCCGAACTGAGCCGGAGAATTCTGCCGCTGCCCCTTGCTTAGATGTAGAAGGGATATATGCATGGAGAAGATATTTACTGATCACCCCCTGGAGGAGACCCCATGGCCGACATCACCCGAGTCCTCGTCTTCAACCACCTTCGCGCCGAAGAGAGCTCCTGCATCATCCACAGCAAGGGCGGCAAGGTGGTCCGCGCCGGCCGCGGGCTGAGCTTCTGGTTCCTGCCCCTGGCCGCGAGCATCGCCGAGGTCCCGTTGGACGATCGCGAGCTCCCGATCCTGTTCCACGGCCGCTCCGAGGAGTTCCAGGACGTGACCGTCCAGGCGGTCGCCGCCTGGCGGGTGAGCAAGCCCAGCGCGCTGTCCAAGCGGGTCGACTTCTCGATCGATCTGGGCGACGGCACGTGGACGCAGCAGCCGCTGGAGAAGATGTCCACGATGCTGACGGAGCTGGCCCAGCAGCTGGCCTGGGACTACCTCGCCCAGACGTCGCTGCAGGAGATCCTCGCCCACGGCATCGAGCCGATCCGGAACCTCATCCGGGACGGCCTCATCGGCGACGCAAACCTCGCGGAGATGGGGATCGAGATCGTCTCGGTGCGTATCGCCTCGATCCGGCCCACCGCCGAGACCGAGCGGGCGCTGCAGACACCGGCGCGGGAGCGCATCCAGCAGGAGGCCGACCGAGCCACGTTCGAGCGGCGTGCGCTGGCGGTGAAGCAGGAGCGCGCGATCGAGGAGAACGAGCTGCAGAACCGGATCGAGCTGGCCCGCCAGGAGAAGATCCTGATCGAGCAGCAGGGCGCCAACGAGATGCGCCGGGTGACCGACGAGGCGGAGCACAAGCGCATCGACTCCGAGGCCAAGGCGGGGCGGCTGCGCACGCACAAGGAGGCGGAGGCGCAGGGCATCCGGGCCGTCGAGATGGCGCGGGTGGAGGCCGAGCAGGTGTCCATGGACATCTACCGGGACCTCCCCAAGGACGTGCTCCTGGGGCTCGCGGCGCGCACCTTCGCCGAGAACGTGCCGCCGATCGCCCACCTCAACCTGAGCCCCGACCTGCTCGGACCGGCGCTGACGCAGCTGGCCCAGGCGGCGACGGATCGGATGGAGAGCTGAGATGGAACCGCGCGCGGTCATCGTGCACCGAGCCACCGAGATGCAGGGGCTGCTCCTGGATCACGGCACCAAGGGCAAAGCGGCCTTCTTCTTGAAGACCCGCGGCCGCGACCTGGAGGGCGTGGAACACCGCCACGCCCTCCAGCAGCGGGCCCTCGGGTTCGTGATGAAGGGGGTGCCGAGCCGGTGGCGTCGAGCGTCCGTCGAGCGCTCGGACCTCGACCGGTTCCTGTTCGAGCCGGGCGACATCGTCGTCGCCGTCGGCCAGGACGGGCTGGTCGCCAACACGAGCAAGTACCTCGACGGGCAGGCGGTGGTCGGCATCAACCCCGACCCCGCCACCATCGCCGGGGTGCTCGTGCCCCACGACCCGGTGCTCGCCCCCGACGTCATCCGGTCCGCCGCCGAGGCGTCGGTCTCGGTCCAGGAGCGCACGATGGTGCAGGCCTCCACCGACGAGGGGGTCACGCTCGTGGCGCTGAACGAACTGTTCATCGGCCACCGCACGCACCAGTCGGCGCGCTACGAGCTCGCCTTTGGGGGCGAGTCGGTGTTCCAGAGCAGCTCGGGGCTCATCGTCGCCACGGGCACCGGCTGCACGGGGTGGGCGGCGTCCATCCATCGATGCCACCGCAGCGGGCTCCCGATGCCGACCCCGACCGACGGGAAGCTCATCTTCTTCGTGCGGGAGGCGTGGCCGGGTCCGGGGTGCGATGTGCGCACCACGGAAGGGCTGGTTCCGGCGGCCAAGACGCTGCGCATCACCTCGCGCATGAGCGAAGGCGGGGTGGTGTTCGGCGACGGCATCGAGGGCGACAGCCTGCCGCTGCGGTGGGGGCAGTCGATCGAGGTCGGGCGGGCGGCGAAGGCGTTGCGGTTGGTCGCCTAGCTCACTCGTCGGCCCACCCGCGGGGGGTCGGGTCCGCACCCCACTCGATCGTCTGCACCCGGTCCCCGGGCCCCCGCAGCGCGACTGCGTACCCGCCTCCGGGTCGGTCCAGGAGCGCGGCCGCCTCCACCCCCTGCAAGTGCACGCCGAGGTCCCGCATGCGCTCCCCGTAGGGGGTCAGCACACCGTCGGCGTCGGCCATTCCGAAGCGGTCCTCGGCTCCGTCGGTGGAGCCGTCGAACAGGGTGTAGCCGCACCACGTGGAGACCCCCTGGGTCAGCCCCAGGAGCACGGAGCGCTCGGCCCAGTCGGCCTGCTCCTGAGCGTCCACTTCCCCCCACCGGGGCCAGCCGAACTCGGTCACCGTCAGCGGGAGGTCGGGCCGGCCCGCGTCGCTGGCGACCGTACGCAGTCGGGCGATCATGCCGATCAGGGGGACCTCTCCGTCGCCCACGCTCACCTCGCTGTCACCCTCGTATTCCGGCGGCACCGAGGGGGGGTAGAAGGTGTAGGGGTGGAAGGCGAGCCCATCCGCGCGGGCCCAGGCTTCCGGCCCCATGGCGGCGAGGAACTCCTCCGCGCCGATGATGAACTGGCCGTGGAAGAAGGTGCCGCCGATGTGCACCTCGGCTTCCGGATCGGCCTCGTGGATGGCGTCCGCGGCCGCGGCGAAGAGCTCGCCGAAGGCGACCGGATCCCCGCTGAGGTCGGGCTTCCAGAACCGGTAGCCGGCGTTCTGCTCGTTCCAGATCTCGTACCGGGTCACCCGCCCTGCGAAGCGCTCCGCCGCGGCCCCCGCGTAGGCGGCGAAGTCGGCCGGGTCGTCCGGGGGGTAGTAGGCGTCGGCGTCGGGATCCGAGCTCGCCCAGGGGTTGCCGTAGGCCAGCAGCACGTACGGCTCGACGCCTTGGGCGAGGAGGGCGTCGAAGGCGGGCTCGTAGGAGGACCAGTCGAACTGCCCCGGCGTGGGCTCGACCGCGTGCCAGGCCGGGTTCGTGCGCATCGAGGTGATCCCCAACTCGGCGACCACGGCCATCGATGCGTCGAAGTTCGAGGACGTCGACCGCAGCGTCCGCGCCACGCACAGATCGGGCTCCACGGCGTGCCAATCGGGCTCCGCCGCGGGGGTGGGGTCGGGGGTCGGCTCGGGGGTCGGACAGGCCACCAGGGCGAGGGTCATCGCGACGACGGCAGTGGTGCGGGTGAACCCGCCGGGGGGTGTCGGGTGCAGCGTCATGAGGGTCCGATCGGGTTGTCCAGCAGCCCCAGGGCGTGCGCGGCGCGGAACGCGACCACCCTCAAGTGGCCGTCGTGGATCGCGTCGCTGCCGGCGATGAGGTCGGCCAGGGGGACCCAGGTCAGGGGGCGGGATGCGACGGCCTCGGCGGTGACCTCGGTGGCGTAGGCGAAGACGACTTCGGGGGTGACGCCGGCGGAGGGGTAGTAGGGGCCGCCGAGGGGGATCAGGCGGTCGACCTGGACGGCGTGCTCGGCTTCCAGCCGGAATCGGGCGGCGTTGCGGCGGGCGGTGTCGGTGTCGATCTCCCGAGCGAGGCGCCAGGCGGGGGCAACCGGGAGGTTGCTGTTGCCGTTGAAGCACTGGGCGGCGGGCAGGTCGGCGTCGTCGATGCCGATGAGCACGGTCCCCTCGCAGCGTCGCAGCAGGGCGACCACGACCGTGTCGAGGCCGTAGGGGGTCGCGACCACGTACTCCAGGGGCCGCTCCGCGAGCGCTTCTCCGGCCGCGTCGTGTTCCTCGAAGCGGCTGCGGGCGACGCGGAGGAAGCCGCCGCTCTCGGCCTCGGCGGCGGGGCGGTATCGGCGTCGCCGGGGGCGTCGGGCAAGTTCGGGGAGCGCGGCGACGGTCGGGGCGGGGGCCTCCGGCCCGTCGGACAGGTCCAGGGCGGCGCCGATCCAGGGGCCCGGGTCGCGGCCGGTGCGGGCCAACAGGAGGTAGACGTTGAGCTCCAGGCGGGCGTCCGGCAGGCCCCCCACTTGCGCGGCGCGGAGCAACTGCCGGGCCTCGATCGCGCGCACCCGGCCGGAGGTCGAGAAGCCACTGCGTCCGTCGAGTTCGTTCTCCGCGAAGCGCGGGGCGATGCGTACCAGGACCGAGCGGACCTCCTCCTGCACGCCGCCGGGGGAGGGGTAGTAGGTGGCTCCCGGCAGGAACTCCTCCAGGGCGTCGGCGTCGATGGAGGCGTGGTCCCGGAGCAGCTCTTCGACGGTCTGTCCGATCGGCTTGTCCTGCTGCAGCAGGTTGATCGGTTCGGTGACGTACGCGACGGCGCCGCGGGCGGTGAGGATGGGGCGGGGGTACGACTTGCGGGCCAGCACGTAGACGTCGTCGCCGGCGTCGAACCAGGGGAGCACGTCCAGGGTCAGGTTCGGGCGGCGGACGAGGTCGCGCACGCGCTCGGTGACCCGGCTGCGGTACCAGGCCATGGACAGGAAGGCCGACGGCTCGTCGGTCTCGGTCTCGACGAAGCCGACGCCCCGGCCGGTCGCGACCCGCTCGCCGACGATGATGTAGTTGGTCGCGGGGTACTCCAGCGGGGCGCCGTCCGCGTGGCTCCAGTCGAACTTGCCGCGGAACCGGTTGCGCGCGATCCAGGGGTTCACGATCGGGGTCGACGCGAGCAGCCGCAGGCCCAGGCGGGCAAACAGCGCTTCGAACTCGGCCTGGGTGAAGTAGCAGTACTCCTCCTGGACCTCGCTGACCCAGTCGCGGCGGTAGTCCTTGCGCAGGAGGAACTCGACGGCGTGGCGGCGGGAGACCGCGAAGCGCTCCCGGGTGCCGATCAGGCCACGGGACTCGAAGGCGAAGCCGGGGGCGTCGTGGAGCGACCGGAACTCGCCCCCGAAGCGCCGGAACAGCGCCGCCGTGCTGCACGTGGCGGGATCGTCGCCGTCGTCCCCGTTGTCGGAGGGGAGGTCCAGGAGCACGTCCCCGGCGGGGGGCGCCACGAAGTCGCGCACGATGAGGGAGCCGCCCGACTTGAGCTGCTCGACCTGCACCTCGAGGGCGCGGGCGGCGGCGTCGTGGTCGTAGCCGTTGAAGCTCGTGACGTGGTGCAGGACGGAGCTGTTGAAGAGGCCGTCGAGGGACTGGTGGGGGAACACGGGGGTGGCGATGTCCCCCACTTCGAAGCTCAGGTTGGGGAGCCGGTGGGTCTCCCGCGCGAGCTCGACCATGGTCTCGCTGACGTCCACGCCGATGACGTCGAGGTTGGGGTAGAGCGCCGCGAGCGCGTAGCTGCCGGCGCCCGAGCCCATGCCCATGTCGGCGACGCGGCCTTCGCACAGCAGGTGGGCGGCGGTCAGCGCCACCTTCTGCCGCATCGACGTGTTCATTCCCGCGAGGTAGCGGCGGTAGGCGTCGAGGTTCCCGCGCAGCTGCGCGCCGTAGGGCGATCCGCTCACCCCTCAAGCGTAGAAGCTCATCAAGGCGACCTCCAGCGCCCGGGCAAACCGACCGATGGCGGCGTCGTTCTGGAACGCCGCGACGGCGGCCTTGTTGTCGAGGAAGTGGGACTCCACGAGGACCGCTGGGTGGCGGTTGTGGTCGAGCACGCCGAGGCGCCGGGTGGCGGTGGCGAAGCAGCCGAAGCGGGGGTCGGTGGCGACGTAGTGCCGCTTCTGCCGGCGGGCCTTCTTGATCGGCATGCGCTCGCCCGTGAGCCGGGGGAAGCCGGTCTCGCGCAGGGCCGCGCCCACGCAGGCGGCGAGCCGTTCGCTGCGCTTGCGGGCGCCGGGGCGCTGGTGGCTGGACCAGATGACCATGGTGCCCCGACGCACGCCTTCGCCCCCGCCGCCCGCATTGGCGTGGATCGAGACGAACGCCGTCTTGCGCCCCGGGGTGCGGTTGGACTGCCGGTACCGAGCGCCGATCGACCGGGTGCGATCGGTCGCGCGCGTGAGCACCACCTCCCAGGCTCCCGCCGCCCAGAGGCGATCGGCGAGGGCGAGGGTGACGCGCAGGTTGATGTCCTTCTCGGCGGCGGACCAGGACCGGACGGCCCCGGACTGGGAGCCGCCGTGGCCGGCGTCGAGCACGATGCGGGGCCGCCCGAAGCGGGATGGGTAGTCGCTCAGGAGCGGACGCGGGTCGGGGCGGTAGGGGGCGCTCGCTCCGCAGGCGCCGGCCGACAAGGCGGTGCCGGCGATCCTCGTGCAGCAGTTCTACGAACCGGGGCACCGCCTCGGCTACGTCGAGGATGTGGACGGCGACGGCGAACCCGACCGCATCGTCGACTGGGTCTACGACTCCGAAGGGCGCGTCGTCGAGTACCTGCTGGACGAGGACGGCGACGGCGTCATCGACGAGTTCTGGGACATCCAGACCAACGCCGACGGCGACTACCTGCGCGCGGAGGGGGACATTGGCGGCGACGGCATCATCAACGAGCTGTCGGTCTACTCGTACGACACGTTCGGCGAACGCGTGCGCACCGAATACGACTTCAACGTGCCCGAGGACGACGGCTTCGAGTACGTCGAGGTCGTCGTGTTCGACGACCTCCGCCGCGAGATCGAACGCCGGATCGAGGAGTCCCCCGACGACGAGTCCTACTGGATCGCGTGGTTCGAGTACGAGGGCGATTCGGATCGCCTCAGCCGCAACGCGTACGACGTCGACAACGACGGCGTCGCCGACGGCTGGTGGGACTACGTCTGGGACGGCGACGTGCCCATCGAGGCGGCCTGGACCGATCCCAGCACCGGCGGCATCACCCAGGTTCGGGTCCGCGAATTCGACGACCGGGATCGCATCGTGCGCCGCCGCTACTACTGGGGCGACCGGGACGAACTCTACGAGGACACCACCTGGGACTACGACTGCCCCGACCTCGATGTCGACGGCGAAGGCGGGTCCTCGCTCAGCAACTGAGTTCGGCCCCCCGTCGCGCCCCCCGGGTTCGATAGACTGCTCCCCCGATGAGCTCCACCGCCGGCACCCAGGCTCCCATCCCGGTCGGCCCCTTCGCGCTTCAGAAGAAGATCGGCGAGGGCGGCATGGGCGTCGTGTGGCAGGCGTTCCACCCCGCGACCCGCGTCCGGGCCGCCGTCAAGGTGCTCAAATCGGAGAAGGCGTGGGACCTCCGCACCGTCGGTCTGTTCCAGTCCGAAGTGCGCGCCGTCGCCGCCCTCGACCACCCCGGCGTGGTCATGATCCTCGACCACGGCACCCTCCCCGCGTCCGCCGAGCACGCCTCCGGAGGTGAGCTCGTCGCCGGGAGTCCCTACCTCGCCATGGAGTTGGTCACCGGACCGACCCTGTTCGACCAGGTCGGGCGCCTCCACTGGGACCAGCTCAAGGACGTGCTCCTGGGCATCCTCGACGCCCTCGGCCACGGCCACGCCCGCGGCGTCATTCACCGCGACATCAAGCCCAGCAACGTCATGATCGCCGGCCCCCAGGACCTCCGTCCCGGCGCCAAGCTCACCGACTACGGCATCGCCCAACTGCGCCTCCGCCCCACCGACGACCCGCTGGACGACGCCAACTTCTGCGGCTCCCCCAGCTACATCTCCCCCGAGCAGTTCCAGGCCCACCACCACGACGTCGGCCCCTGGTCCGACCTGTACTCCCTCGGCTGCACCATCTGGGCGATCACCACCGGCGCCACCGTCTACCGCGCCCCCAAGCTCGCCGACATGCTGGAGAAGCACTGCCGCGGCGAGCTGCCCCCCTACCAGCCGATCGTCGACCTGCCCGACGGCATGGGTGAGTGGCTGCGGTCCCTCCTGCAGCCGAAGATCACCCGTCGCGTGCAGCGCGCCGCCGACGCCGCCGCCGCGCTGATGGCGTTGGACCCCTCCGGGGGCCGAACGATCTCCATGCCGCCGCCCCCGGGCGTGCCCTCGGAAGAGTCGCTCGAGGACGCCCCCACGCTCGACCTCAGCGGCAACGCCGCCGCCCCGGAGCCCGCCGGCCCCAAGCTGTCCGCCGAGCTGACCCCGGCCGCGACCCTTCCGCCGATCCCCCCCGACTGGCGTGACGGTGACACCGAGGCCGCTCCCATCGAGCTCGTCGGCGCCGGCCTCGGCCTCTTCGGACTCCGTCGGGTCCCCTTCATCGGTCGCGACGAAGCCCGGGACCGGCTCTGGTCCGAGCTGCTCCGCGTCGCCGGCACCGGACGCACCCGCGCCGTCGTGCTCCGCGGGAGCGCCGGACACGGCAAGAGCGCCCTGGCCCAGTGGCTCTGCGAGAAGGCCGAGGAGGTGGGCGCCGCCCAGGCCCTCACCGCCATCCACGGCGCGATGCCGTCGCCCAAGCACGGCATCGGACCGATGCTCGGCCGGCTGCTCCGGACCCGTGGATTCTCCAAGGCCGAGACCCTCCGCCGCGCTCGCACCCGCCTCAAGCAGCTGGGCTGGGAACGCGACTACCTGTGGCACGCGCTGACCGAGCTGATCGACCCCTCGGACGACCCCGACAACACCCAGATGGGGGTGCGGTTCCCCAGCCCGCAGGAGCGGTACGTCGTCGCGACCGCGTTCCTCGAGCGGGAGGCTCGGCTGCGGCCGCTGGTCCTCTGGCTGGACGATGCGCAGTGGGGGGGCGACGCCGTGGCCCTCGCCCGCCACCTCGTCGAGCTCAACGCCAGCAGCCCGCTGCCCGCCCTGATCCTCGTGGCCGTCCGTGACGAGGCGTTGATCCCAGACTCCTTCGAGGCCCGGGAGATCGACGCGCTGCTCGCCAGCCCCGATGCCTCCGAGATGAGCATCGAGGCCTTGGCCGGCGACGAGGTGGAGACCCTGGTGGCGCGCCTCCTCCGCCTGGACGACGACCTCGCCAGCCAGGTCGTCGACCGCGCCGACGGCAACCCCCTGTTCGCGGTCCAGCTCGTCGGTGACTGGGTCGCCCGGGGCGTGCTGGAGCTCGGTGCCGAAGGGTTCGTGCTCCGCGAGGGCGCCTCCGCGGCCATCCCCGACGACATCCACACCGTCTGGAGCGAGCGCTTCAAGCAGTCCCTCGCCGAACGCGGCGAAGAGGCTCGCGCCTCCCTCGAGATCGCCGCCGCGTTGGGTCAGCACGTCGACTGGTCCGAGTGGCGGGGCTCCTGCCGCCGCGCCGGCGTGGCCCCCCCTGCGTCGCTGTTGGGCGATCTCGCGGCCCAGGGCCTCGTGCGCTCCGACCCCATGGGCTGGGCGTTCGTCCACGGCATGGCCCGCGAGAGCCTCGAGCGATCCGCCGTCGAAGCGGGCCGCTGGGCCGCCCTGAACTCCGTGTGCGCCGACCAGGTGGCGACCACCACCGGCCGCGACGTCAACGAGCGGGTCGGCCGTCTGCTGGTCGCCGCGGGCCGCCGCAAGGAGGCGCTGAAGCGGCTCTTCCTGGCCACCGTCGAGCGCACCGGCTCGGGCGAGCACGAGACCGCCCGCAAGCTCCTGGATCTGCACGACCTGCTCCTGGACGAGCTCGCGGTGCCGCCGGACGACCCAAACCGGGCCAACGGACGCTTGGGTCGGGCCCGGCTGGACCGCCTCCAGGGTCGGCTCAAGTCCGCCGACCTGGGCTCCGCCGCGATCGTGAAGCTGGCCAAGAAGAAGGACTGGCCCGATGTGCTCGCGACCTCGCGGGTCGAGCACGGCAGCGCGCTGCTGGCGCGGGGGCGGATCCGGGAGGCGGCGGCCTCGCTCGAGTCCGGTCGGCAGCTCCACAAGAAGCTCGGCGACGAAGAGGGCACGGCGGCGGCCTGCGTCACCCTCGGGTACGCGCTGCGCGACCTCGGGGAGCTGGACACGTCGGTGACGGCGTTCCGGACCGCGATCTCCATCCGCAGCGGCGGCGACGGGGTCACCGGGTTGGCCGAGGCGCTGGCCGGGCTGGCGAGCGTGCGCATGGCTCAGGGGCAGTTCGACGCGGCTCAGGATCTGCTTCTGCAGGCCATCGCCCGCCTCGAGCAGAACGGTCAACTGCTGGATCTGGCCCGCGCCTGGCTGATGCTGTCGTCCCTGCTCTGCTCCCGCAGCGAGTACCCCGAAGCGGCGCTCATGGCGGAGCGCGCGCGGGAGGTGCGGGAGCGCTTCGGCAACCCCGGCCACACCGCCGACTGCTTCAACCAGGAAGGCGAGATCTACCGCAACCAGGGCGACCTCGAATCGGCCGCGGACGCGTACCAGCAGGCGATCATGCTCTACGAGTCGATCGGGTCGCCGTGGGCGTTCATGCCTCGGATCAACCTCGCGCTGGTGCAGATGGACCAGGACTACGTGCAGCTGTCTCGGCGCACCCTGGAGGCCGGCTGGACCGAGGTGAAGGCTGCCGGCCGGGAGACCGTCGCCCAGCACATCGACGCGCTCCTGCTGCCCTGCCTCGCCGGCGCCGGGGACTGGGACGCGTGGGACCAGCGCATGGCCCGCGTCCGCGCGTTCGTGCCCGGCCAGACCCTCGTCGACTACGACTCGATCCGCATGCTCGAGCGGGCGGCGGAGCTGGCCGAAGCGGGGGGCCGACCGGCGCGGGCCGCCGAAGCCCGGCAGCTGGCCTCGGCCCATCGTCAGGTGCACGGCTCTTGATGGACGTCCTCGACCAGCTCCCCGGCACCGTGTTGGGGCGTTGGTGCAAGGATCGCCAGGTCGCGAGGGGCCGCCCTCGGAATGTGCGAAGTTCGCCTGCTTGAGCTGAACGGAGCCGCCCATGTCGAACAGCAGGTCGAAGGTCCATCCGAACTACAAGGCCCGCCATCGCGTTCG
>JAAESI010000121.1 GCA_024229515.1 Pseudomonadota bacterium
CCTTCCGCGAGATCTACAACGAGCAGTGGCTAGTCGCACGACACGGGTACAGCTCGCCGGCCCAGGTACGGCGGGAACTCACCGGGAGCGTCGCGGCCTGAACAACAACAGCATGTGTCCGAGAAACCGGGTGCGGTACACCCGGAAGACGACCTCGCCCTCCAGCGCGCGGCGGCCCGATTGCGCAGCGCGATCAGCGGAAGCTACGAGACGTCGGCCGGCACGGTCACCCTCGGCTGCTCCGCGGGAACCGCCTCGTGGGAACCCGGGCAGAACGCCGAAGCGGTGCTCTCGGCCGCAGATCTGGCGATGTTCGCGGACAAGGCGAGGCGGTCGACGCGCGCCGTTTGATTCGGGCACCAGCCTCCCCGACGGGTCCCGGGCCCGCCTGAGTTAGACTCGCGCCGTGCGCGCAACCCAACGACCTGCCCTCCTCCTCCTGCCGTTCCTGCTCGCCACGCTGACGGCTTGTCCGCCGGTGCGCGACAACATCACCGATGGGGAGGGCGGCAGCTTCAACGAGCCTGCCTTCTTCGTGTGGCGCGTCTCCAACTACGGACAGCAGCCGCTCTGGGCCATGGTCTACATCCCCCGGGACGACGAGCACGACTGCAACGGCATGCTCGGCTACGACTGGAGCGACGCCGATCAGGACTACGCCCGGCTGCAGTTGAGCCTCGCGCGGGACGGCGAGTGGGAAGGCGACTTCCTCAACTCGTACAACGGTTGCGGAGACTGGTACGACCCCGATCGTCGCTGCTTCGACGGCTTCCACTACGACGAGGGCGGCCCCTACACCGTCTACGGCGCGGACTCGGCGCTGACCATCGCCAAGTATACCGACTCCGAGGTCCGAGGCACCATCGAGGATGGTGAGAACGGCCGCCTCGGCTTCCGCGCGGAGAACTGCGGCGAGATGCCCTACTACGGGTACGTCGGCGACGCCGACCCCGAGCCTGAGCCGGCGCGCACGCGCCGTGATGCCACCCAGCCCGCCGGCTGGGGCCTCCGCTTCCGATAGGTCCGACCATGCGTTCCCTGCTCCTCCTGCTCGTCCTGCTCCTGTCCGGATGCACCGGATCCACCGGCACCCTCGGCGTCGACGACGACGATTCCGTGGCGAACGACGATGACGCGGCCGACGACGACGACGCCTCGACCGACGACGACGACGCTTCAGACGACGACGACGCAACCCCGCCCAAGACCCTGGAGGAGGGCTTCCTCATCTGGGATGGCGAGAGCGAGTACGGTGGCCCCAACGGCGGTCCGGCGATCGGGTGGGGCGTGCTCCCCCGGGGGTCGCTCAACTCCTGCGACGCGTGGTTCTCCAACGGCTTCGAGAACACCGACGACAACTACATCGGGCTCTACTTCAGCCGCGGCCAGGCCGTGGAGTGGGAGGGCGACTACATCGAGTACTACGCGGACTGCCGCCCCGAACAGCCCGATTCCCGCTGCTTCAGCGCCTGGGGTCCGAGCGACGACGGCGGCTTCTGGGAGACCCAGCCGACCGACACCTTCACCATCACCGCGTGGGGCGACGTCATCTACGGCGTGCTGAACGTCCGCGAGGAGGAGCTGGGCGTCGCGATCAACAACTGCGGTGAGTCCGACTTCGACGATTACGACGGCGACTCCGGCGCCCCCGAAGAGGCGCCCACCGAGGAGAGCAAGCCCGCTTCAGGGTGGGGCCTCCGCTTCCGATAACGGACTCCATACGCGCCTGGCTCGTCCTCTTCGCCCTCGCCCTGTCCGGGTGCACCTGGAGCGGTGGCCCCGTCTTCGACGACGACGACGCGGTGTTCACGGACGACGATGACGTCGCCGACGACGACGATGTCGCGGACGACGACGACGTGGCCGACGACGACGACGTGGCCGACGACGACGACGCCACCCCGCCCAAGTCGCTGGAGCCCGTCTTCATCGTCTGGGACCCGGTCAGCGACTCCGCCGTGGGCACCCCGGCCCTCGCCTTCGGCGTGCTCCCGCGCGACACGGTGATGACCTGCGAGTCGTTCCTCGCCAACGGACTCCAGGACCCCGACACGAACTACATCGGGGTTCAGTTCAGCCACGGCTCGGCGGTCGGACGGGAAGGCGGCTACGTCGACTTCGCGGACAAGGCCTGCGTGCCCGGCGAGCCGGACGCCCAGTGCTTCAGCGCCTGGGGCCTGACCTCCAAGGCCGACCTCTGGCAGTCCACCCCGGACGACAGCTTCACCGTCACCGCGTGGGGCGACACCATCCTCGGCTTCGCCGACATTCGCGGCGAGGAGCTGGAGTTCGCGATCAGCAACTGCGGCGAATACGACTTCGACGCCGAGTAGCTACTCCGCCGTCGAGGACGTGGTCCGCATCAAGCCCTCGGTCAGCTCCCAGCCTCGCTCCCGGGCCAGCCCCAGCGGGTACTGCCGCCACGTCAGCGTCGCCGTGACCTCGGGCGCAGCGCAGTCAGCGGCGAACCGATGCTCGCTCGTCCACTCGCCGTCGGGGCCGAGGCGGTTGTCGCTGGCGACGTCCACGGCCGCGAAGTGGGGAACCATGCGGGACCCGTCGGAACCGACGAGCACCCGCGCGAAGCCGAACCCCGGCGCACCCGCGACCGCGGCGGCGGGCGCCCCATCGTCGGGCAGGGCAGCCGCTTCTCCCAGGTAGGCGAGGTCGCCCGCGGGGAGCGCCGCGTCGAACGTGACCGTGTCGCCATCGACCGCGGTGATGGTGGAGAAGCCGGCCGGCTCGTCCACGGGCATGCCCTTGCCGGCGGCGTCGAACGTGCCGTCCCCGAAGGGTCCCCAACCGGGGTAGTCGTGGAGGCCGGCGGTCCGCCGCACGACCCGCACCACCTGGCCAACCTCCGCGCCCGGCCACACCGTCCAGTCGCCCCCGGAGTCCTGCGTCGCGAGCGCCCCGCCGAAGTCGGGGATGGCGTGGCCCCCCGTGGGCGCCAGGAGGGCGTCGTCGCAGCGGGCTTCGACCTGGAGCAGGAGGTGGCGCATGGGCTCACCGGTGGGCACGAAGTGACCGCGGTTGCCGTTCCGCACCGCCACCTGGGCGACCACCTCGTCGTCTTCGACGGCGGCGTCGATGGTGACGAGCGCGACCAGCCCCAGCAGCCCCGCGTCGGCGTCGCGGGGGCCGACGAAGCTGTGCCCGTGGACCTCGTCGCGAGGCCAGCCCGCTGCGAGCCCGGGGGTGACGTCGAACTTCTGCAGGTCGGCGCCGTTGGTCACGTCCGGATCCAGTGGCATGTGGCAGTCCTGGCAGGTGCTCCCGCCCGCCCCGAGGGGCCCGGTAGACCACTCCTCGTAGGTGGTGTGCACGGGCAAGCGGCCGGACGGCCACCGGGTCGTGTCGATGGACTCCCCCGGCAGCAGCACGGCCTGCTCCTGCTGGTGGCACCCGCTGCAGAAGACCGCTTCCTCGAAGAAGGTTCGCTGCACGGCGCCCATGATCGGGGAGAGCACGTCGTCCCAGGGGCCGAACATGATGGGTTGGAACTCGCCCATACCGGGGGAACCGGCCTCGGACGGTCGAACGATGCGCAAGCGGCCGGCGGCCCCGGGCTCGGCCTCTTCGTCGATCCCCTCCACGTGGTGGCAGACGTCGCAGTGCACGCCCTTGTCGTAGGCGAGCCCGGTGGCTTCGAGCAGGCTTCGTCCGCCCAGTTGTCCGTCGATCCCGGGTGCGTGGCAGTCGGCGCAGCCGCCGAATTCGGTGGCGACGGCGTCGCACGGATCGGCGCCCCCGCAGCCTTCGTTCAGCGCCGGCAGCACACCAGACCCGAGGTAGCACCGCTCGGCCGCCGCGCCGGTGCCGGGCCCCAGCCCCTCGGCCCAGATCCCGCCCGCATCGGCACACGCTCCAGCGTCGGTGATCGCGTCCGCGGTGCCGGCGTAGAGGTCGTGAACCGCGGGGTTGCTGGCGGCGGACCGGTGCGGGGACGCGTCCCAGTCCTCGGTCATCGTGCGATGGCAGTGGTTGCAGAACTCGGTCGAGCCGATCTCGGGCGGGTTGCCGGGCGGGCGGAAGACGTACTCAGGGTTATCCGAGTCATCGAACGACGTCAGCTCGATCGGAACGGGATCGGCGGGCGGCGGGTGGCTCAGGAAGGCACCTCCGAGTCGCGCGTCGGGGGCGCTGGCGATGACGATCCACTCCGCGTCGACGCCGAAGTCGAAGTTGACCGTCGCCTGACCCGACGCGTCCGTAAGCCAACGCTCCGAATCGCCGCCCTGGCCCACCGTGACGTCGGCCACGGGCTCACCATCGAGGGTCACCGCGACGGTCACCGGTTCGACCCCGAGGGTGGCGTCGTCGTCGTCCGGAGCGTCCGTCGCGTCGTCGTCGTCCGGGGCGTCCGTCGCGTCGTCGTCGTCGTCGGGGCAGCCCGCGAGGGCGAGTCCCAACAGCAGCCCAACCAGCAGTCTCCTCATCGTCGAATCTCCCCGGGGAGCAGGGCCGCGAGCACGACCACGGGCACAAACGTCAGCAACGCGGGGCCGGCCCATCCGCCCAGTTGCAGCTCACCCACGAGGGTCCACTGCAGCCAGTACACGACCACCGCGCTGAACAGCGCCAGGGACATGGACGCCGCGCCGGCGGCGAGGGCCCACGGGCGTTGCTTGCGCCAGCCCCAGGCGAACGCGATGCCGAGGGGTGAGGCGACGAGGAAGTCGACGTAGCCGGTGATCCAGATCGTCTGCCACTGGGTGTCGGTCATGCCCGCGCCGAAGATCGCGCGAGCGGACTCGGTGCCGGTGATGGCGGCGACGAGGTTGAACACGACGTGGCCGGCCTGCCAGAGGCCGTAGTACGCGACCAGGAGGTCGAAGGGGCGGCGCGGCTCGTTCACCGCGCCACTGTGGCATCCCTACTCGTGGAGCGAAATGCGGAGGATCTCCTCGGCGAGGTTGTCGACGACGTAGAGGTTTCCGTCCTCGTCGAACTCGATGCCGTTGATGGAGAACTCCTCGAGCTCCAGGTCGAGGTAGTCGAGCATCTTGCCGTCCATGTCGAAGGCGACGATCCAGCCCCGGCGGGCGTCGGTGACCCAGATCTTTCCGTCGTGCAGGGCCAGGCCCGAGGGCTTGCTCATGGCGAGGCCGTCCGTGCCGGCGACCTGGTCCACCTCAATCAGGGTCGACAGCTGCGCGTCCCGCACCTCGTACTGGAGCGTGCCGTCGTAGTTCGGCTGGGTGAAGTCGCCGGTGCTGCCGGTGCTCGTGTCGAGCACGCAGATGCGGAGGTTGCCGGTGTCGGCGACGTACAGCATGCCGGTGTCGTGGTCGTACTCCATGTGCGACGGCACGCCCTCGCGACGGTCGACCTCACCCTCCACGTAGCGGGCGGTCTCACCGTCGCTGTGGTCGGCCCCACCGAGTCCGTGGTCCTCGTTGAAGTCGTACATCGTCAAGGACGAGTGGTAGCCGTCGAAGACCCAGAAGCTGGACCCGCCGGCCCACGCGATACCCATGCCCAGCGGGCTGTTGTGGAGCATGTCGAGGTGACCGTGGTGGCCGCCGTCGAACTCATCCAGGTCCCCAGTCCACCACGTCGGCCCCATGAAGTCGTCGGGGGTGGCGCTGCCCTGGGTCGGCTCGTCGGTGTCGTGAATGGTCGCGAAGGTGCCCGCGTACTGCCCCTCCTCGATGAAGGCGAGCGCCGACGGGCGGGCCAGGAAGTGAATGCCTCCCTGGTTGTCGTCGTAGTTGAGGACCTCCTGGTCGCTCGTGCCGGCGTCCAGCAGCACGCTCACGCCCTCGGTCCCCTGGTTCGTGACCCACAGCTCTTCGGGCCGCGTCGGGTGGAACTGCAGGTCCGTCGGCTCATCGAGCCCGTCGCCGGAGTCGGCGATCACCTCGAGGCGAACGTTGTCGATCGAGTGGCTGCCGTCGCCCAGCAAGTCGATGCCGGAGGCATCGTCGTCATCGCCAGAGCCCGGAGGCGGACAGGCGGCGAGGGTGAGGGCGAAGGTCGAGACGAGGATCAATCGATGGTGCACGGGCTGGACTCCTGCGAGCGTTGACGACTAACGCGTACGGCCGTTACGAAATGGCGGGCGAATGGGATCTATCAAACAGACGCACAATCCGCCAGGGCGTGTGTTTACCGATTGAACCAGCGAATCAAGGATCGGGTCGCCGCGGCGAAGTGGTGACCGATCTCGGCATCTGGGTAGGGCGTTCCCACCGGGCACGCGGCGCGCGCCAGGCACGCCGAGGCGCAGCCCCCAGGCCGCATCCGCTCGTCGAAGCAGACGCGAACCGCGAGCCCCTTGGGACCGCCGACCGCCCCGACAGGGCAGGCCGCGATGCAGGGTTTCGTATCGCAACGTTCGCAAGGGTGTTCGGACGGCGGCTCCTGTTGCTCCGGAAGCTCCGCGTCCACCGCGATCAAGCCGCGAAACGCATGCCATAGACCATGTCCGGGGTGGATGTTGAGGCCGATCGGACTGACGTGCCCCCACCCCGCGACGCGCCCCAGTTCCCGCATTGGGAGGATGCCGTCGCCCGGCCACAACACCTGGCTGGCGGCCGGAACCGTCGCGCAGAACTCGTGCAGCGCCGCGGCCGCGTGGCGGTCGACAGGATCCGGCTGACCGTCGTCGAAGAAGCCCCGCTCGCGGATGCTCGCCCACATGCGAGGGCCGGCTGAACCGACCAACACGAGCGAGGGATACGGGGTGTCGATGGACTCGACAGCATCGGCGCGAAGCACCGAAAAGAGACCCAGTCCCCGGCCCGCGAGGAGCGCGCGTCCGGCGTCGATCAACCCTCGAACGCCATCACGACGGCGAGCAGCTCCCGGCCGACCTTGTCGAACAGCCGCTCACCGCAGCCGTTGAGCAGCATCATCTGCTCCCGGTTGTGCGGCTTGTGGGTGGCGATCTCGCGCAGCAGGCGGTTGCTCCCCATCGCGTACGCGGGCACGTCTTCCCCGCGGGCGAGCACCGCGCGAACCTCGCGCAGCTTCTCGAAGAGCGCGCGATCGGTGCGGTCGAGCACGTCGCCGGCCCCCGACGCCATGCCCTTGCGGATCCGCTCGGCCTGCATGCGCTTGCGCCGGAGCGGACCCACCTCCGGAAACACCATCTCGAAGTCCGCTTCCTGCTGACGCATCACCCGGGCGCCCAGCTCGGACAGGTTCAGCACCCTCCACCGGCGGTCGTAGCCGCGGACCTTGCGGCTGACCTCCGTCTCCACGAAGCAGCCCGCGCGCACGAGGGCGCGGAGCAGGTCCAGCACTTCGTCCTGGGTCAGGTTGCCGAGGATCCCGAACGTGCTGAGCTTCTCGAACCCCAGCAGCTTGATGTTCTTGGCCGAGCTCCCGGTCAGCACCTTGGAGACCGTCGCGGAGCTGTGGCCGTTGCCCATCCGGGCGACGCACGCCAACGCCTTGCGGGCCATCGTCTCGGCCTGCCCGGTCAGCCGCTGGGGCACGACGGCGGCACCACCGCCGCGCAGGCAGGCGTCGCAGGTGCCGCAGGTCTCCCAGTCGGGGTCCTCGCCGAAGTAGGTGAGGATCGCGCGCCGGCGGCAGCACTCGTCCTCCGCGTAGGCGACCATCGTGTCGAGCTTGTCCAGCTCGTGACGGCGCCGCTTCCGCAACGGCCGGAAGTCCAGATCGAACTCCTGCCCCTTGCGCAGCATGCGGGCCCCGCTGCAGCGGTCGGCGTGCTCCATCCGCACCAGGCCGAGCTGCTCGAGCCGCCGCATCGCCGCCGCCACCCGCTCGCGGGGGACGTCCAGCTCGTGGGCCAGGGTCGGCATGTGCAGCGGCATCTGGGCCGCGAGTCCCTCCCCGCCGGCGAACAGCCCCTTCTGGGTGGTGGCGCCGAGCGAGTCGAAGAACTCATCGGTGCCCCGGGGGGGCGGCGCTCCGTAGCGGTCCAGCTCGATCGGGTGGCCCCCGACTTTGCGCAGCTGCTTCAGCAGCGTCCACAGATCGCGCGGGAGCCCATCGCGGTGCGGCTGATTCGACAGATCGACGGGCGGGAAGGTCACGTGCGCGAGCCCTTCGCGCACCGGGAGGCGGCGAAGCCAGCCCTCGCGTTCGAGCACGACCATCGCCGCGCTCACCATGCGGTCGGTGGCGCCGTTGCCGATCTCATCGGCGAGCGCCTTGTGCGAGAGGAACACGGTCCCGCCGCCATCTTCTTCGAGCGCCTGCCAGGTCCCGAGCACCACCCACTCGGGCGGGTGGGAGTTGTCGATGAAGAACTCCTGGAGGCCCCGATCGCCGATCTTGTAGATCAGCGAGATCTCCGACGGACGCTGGTCGCGGCCGGCGCGGCCGATCTCCTGGTAGTACGCCTCCACCGTGCGAGGCAGGTCGAAGTGCACGACGCCGCGGATGTTCTCCTTGTCGATGCCCATGCCGAAGGCGTTGGTCGCCACGACCACGGGCACCCGGCCGCTCATGAAGGAGTCCTGGATGCGCGTGCGCTCGCCCGCCTCCAGACCCGCGTGGTACCCGGCGACCGTCTCGCCCCGGCCCCGCAGCACCTGGCAGATCTTCTCCACGTTGCGGCGGGTGGCGCAGTACACGAGCGCGGGCCGCTGGACCCGGGCCAGCTCGTCCAGCACCAGCTCCTCCTTGTGGGCGCGCGAGCGGGCCAGGAGCACCCCCAACTTGAGGTTGGGTCGATCGAAGCCGGTGACGAAGATGCCGGGCTCTTCCAGCCCGAGGGTCGTCAGGATGTCGTCGCGCACCTGCTGCGTGGCAGTCGCGGTGCAGGCGACCGTGGGCGGCTTGCCGAGGTCCTCCCGTACCTGACCCAACCGCAGGTAGTCGGGCCGGAAGTCGTGCCCCCACTGGGACAGGCAGTGCGCCTCGTCGACGACGAACAGCGTGACGTTGGCGGCCCCGAGCTTGCGCGCGAACCCTCCCCCGCGGAACCGCTCGGGGGCGACGTACAGGAGCTGCACCTCGCCGTTGACGACGGCCTGGAGGCGTTCCTCCCGCTCGTTCGGCGGAATGCTGGAGTTGATGAACGTGGTCGCGATGCCGAGGTTGGTCATCGCGTCGACCTGGTCCTTCATCAGCGCGATCAGGGGCGAGACCACCACCGCGACCCCACCCCGGTACAAGGCCGGGAGCTGGAAGCAGAGGGACTTGCCCGCGCCCGTGGGCATGACGACCAGGGAGTCGCGCCCGTCCGCGACGTGGCGGATGACCGGCTCCTGGCCGGGGCGGAACTCGGAGTGGCCAAAGGTGTCGCGGAGGAGCTCTTTCAGGCGCGCGTCATCGACCGTCGAGGACGGTGGATCGACGGGAGCATCAGCGGCGACTTCGGCGAGGGACATGAGGTGTGCGTTCAGCATGGCAACCGTATCTGCCAGCAAGCCCCGCGCCAACCTCGGATCTGCAAGACGTCGTCCGATCGACCCGATTGTCGGGTGTCCGTGAGTGTCCGGGCTCACGGACACTCACGGACGACAGTCGCGGCTTACGGCTCGACCAGGTCGATCTGGTTGTCCGCCGCCTCGAACAACGCCTTGATCTTCCCGCCGAACTGCACGGCGATCGCGATGCAGACGACCGCGATGGCGACGAGGATGATCACGTACTCGGTCATGCCCTGGCCACGCTCGTCGTGGTGAAGGCGGCTCAGCAAGGTGGTGAGGTCAGACATGGGGCTCTCCTGATGGGGGGCGGCTGCATTGCCGCTACCCCTTCAGGCTGGCGCCCGCGTGTTGCCTGATCGTCCCCGCCGGATATCCGTTTCGTCTCGATCGTTGCGGTTCGAAATGCCCTCGCAATAGGTGCGACGAACTAGTTTCTGAATGATCCCGGGATCGTGCAGGAGTTTGCCTGGATTTGACTTGGCGGCCCCCGCCGTCGGGCGTAGCGTGATCTCACAAGGTCGCTAAAAACTGCGTACTTTCGCGCAGTTACGCGTTCGTGTTTGTCTGGGGAGGCATGCCATGGCCGCTGCACTCGAGTCGGGAATCTGGAGCCCCTGGGGCGAAGTCGATGAGAAGCCGATGCCCCGGATGGTGGATTGGCCCAACCTCGGAGAGTCTTCGCCTGCAATTGTCATGTGCCCGACGTGCGGACACCACGTGACCATGTTCGTGGACTGCTCCAGCGGCTCGCAGCACTACGTGGACGACTGCCCCCTCTGCTGCCGCGCCATCGAACTGGACATCCGCGTCAACGAGTACCTCGTCGCGTCGGTCCAGGCCCTGCGACCGTACTGATCGTCGGCTAGCATCCCGTCCCTCGAAGGGGACGGTCCATGTCCGAAAAGCTGTTCATCGGTCGGCGCCTCGCTGACGACTCCGATCTCCTCCACAAGCCCGACCGCTTGACCACCCACGGTGTGGTCATCGGCATGACCGGCTCTGGCAAGACCGGGCTGAGCGTCACGCTGGTCGAAGAGCTGGCGCTGCAAGGGGTCCCCGTCATCGCGCTGGACCCCAAGGGCGACCTCGCCAACCTGGGCCTGCTGTTCCCGGCACTGTCTCAGGCTGAGTTCGAGCCGTGGGTCGACGAGGGTGAAGCTCGGCGGGAGGGCCTCACGCGCGCGGAGCTCGCCCAGCAGAAGGCGGACCTGTGGCGCAGCGGCCTGGGCAAGTGGGGGATCGACGGCGCCCGCATCGCGCAGCTTCGCGACTCGGTCGACCTCCGCATCTACACCCCCGGCAGCACGGTGGGCCGACCCCTGGACGTGCTGTCCGCGCTCGCCTCGCCCGGCGCCGCGGCGCTCGCCGATGCCGACATCCGCACCGATCTGGTCGCCGGTACGACCCAGGCTCTCCTCGGCCTCGTGGGCGTGAACGCGGACCCGATCCGCTCGCCCGAACACCTCGTAATCGCGCGCATCATCGATAAGGTCTGGGCCAGCGGCGGGAGCCTGGATTTGGAGCTGCTGATCCTCCAGATCGTCGATCCGCCGTTCAAGAAGGTCGGTGTCTTCCCCGTCGACAAGTTCTGGAAGCCCGACAAGCGCATGGAGCTCGCGATGCGGCTCAACGGCGTCATGGCGTCGCCGTCGTTCGCCTCCTGGCTGTCGGGCGAACCCCTCGATCCGGGCGCGATGCTGACCGGAACCGGCGGCAAGACCGCGATCTCGGTCTGCTCGATGGCTCACCTATCCGACACCGAGCGGATGTTCTTCGCCTCGCTGCTGCTCAACCGGCTCGTGGCGTGGACCCGCACCCAGTCGGGCACCAGCAGCCTGCGCGCTCTCCTCTACCTGGACGAGGCGTTCGGCTACATGCCGCCGCACCCCGCCAACCCGCCGACCAAGAAGCCGCTGATGACGCTGATGAAGCAGGCGCGCGCCGTGGGCGTGGGCGTGCTGCTGGCGACCCAGAACCCCGTGGACCTCGACTACAAGGGGCTGACCAACGCGGGCAACTGGTTCGTCGGCCGACTCAGCACCGAGCAGGACGTCAGGCGCGTCTCCGAGGGGCTCAAGCAGGCCGCCGCGGGCGCCGATCCGGGCAAGGCGATCGGCGGGCTGCAGCCCCGTCAGTTCCTCCTGCGCGACGTGAAGGAGAGCGCTCCGATCCTGTTCCGCTCCCGCTGGGCGATGTCGTTCCTGCGCGGTCCGGTCACCCGCGAGGAGCTCAAGCGGCTCCCCGGAGCGTCTGCCCCGACCGGTGCGGCTGCCCCTGCCCCCGCCGCCGCCCCGGCCTATGCAGCTCCGGCCGCAGCGGCCGCTCCCGTCGCCGCCTCGGTCCCCCCGGCCGCCCCGGCCAAGCCGATCATCGACGACGACACGAGCCCCCGGCCGGACGATCCGCCCGGCGGTCGCGCCTGGTTCCTGGATCCCCGGTCCGTCTTCTCGGCCCGCCTCGATGGCGCCCTGGAGCGCTTCGCCGAGGGACCCCGAGGCGACGGCACGGTCAAGTACCGGCCTGCCCTGTACGCCCGCCTCGGCCTCCGGTTCGACGAGGAGAAGGCCGGCTACGCCCTGGAGGAGGAGCACAACCTGCTCTTCTTCCCGATCGAAGGACGCATCCCCGAGGAGGCCATTCGCGTTCCTCTGGAGGCGTCGGATCTGCTGACCTCACCCCCCGATGGCGCCCGCTTCGAGCCCCTCCCCGAGGTCCTCGACGAGGGCAAGGAGATGACTGCCGCCAAGAAGCGCGTGGTGAACGACGTCTACGCCACGGAGGCCCGGGGGCAGTGGACCTGCGCCCCCCTGAAGCTCCACGGCAAGGCCGGCGAGCTGAAGGAGGACTTCCAGGCCCGCTGCGAGGACGCGGTGGAGGACGCGATCGACGAGGACCTGGAGAAGCTCGCGCGGAAGTACGAGACCAAGATCGACCGGGTACACGAGCGCATTCGCCGCAAGGAGAGCCAGGTCGAGCGCTACACGGACTCGATGCAGGACACCCGCACCCAGGAGCTGATCAACGGAGCCGAGCTGCTGGCCGGCTTCTTCCTGAAGAAGGGCCGCAAGAAGTCCATCGGCACCGCCGCCTCCCGCCGCAAGGCGACGCGCGGAGCGAAGGGCCGTCTGGAGGCCGCCAAGGACGATCTGGAGGCCTTGCAGCTGGACGTCCAGGACCTGCAGGACGAGCTGGAAGAGCAGTCCGACATCATCCGCGACTCCGCCGAGGAAGCCCTCGACGGAATCGAGGAGCGTGAGGTTCGCCTCGAAAAGACCGACATCGCCCTGAAGGACATCGGAATCCTCTGGGTGCCCGTCAGCCGAAGGGTCTGAGCGTGGCGCAGTCCATCCAACTCTTCTACGACCTCGCCTCGCCCTACAGCTACGACCGCCTCGAACTCCTGCGCTGGCGACTGGCGCGTTGAGCGAGCGCAAGAACACGCTCCGGGCCCGGTTCAACCACGGGCTCGCCATCACGCTGGCCATCGGCGTCGCCGTCTACATGTTCTTCGGCATCCGGAGCGAGTGGCGGGAGACCGCCGACGCCCTGGGCTCCTTCGCCTGGAAGCTGGCGCCGGTGTTGCTCGCGCTGAGCCTGGGGAACTACGCGCTGCGGTTCGTGCGGTGGGAGATCTACCTCCGCATGCTCGACATCCACGTGCCGCTGAAGAGTTCGATCAGCATCTTCGCGGCCGGCCTGGCGATGACCATCACGCCAGGCAAAGTCGGCGAGTTCCTCAAGAGCTACCTCCTCAAAGAGGCCCACGGCGTGCCCATGGCGACGTCCGCGCCGGTGGTGTTCGTCGAACGCGTGGGCGATCTGCTCGGGCTGATCCTGCTCGCCTCGTTCGGGGTCGCCACCCGCCGCCCGGACCTCGTGCCGATCCTCGTCGGCTCCACCGCCCTGTGCCTGCTCTCCATCGTGGTGCTGCAGAGCGAGTCCCTCACCGCGATGGCGCTGTCCATCGTTCGCAAGCTCCCGGTCGGCGACAAGATCGCCCCCAAGGTCCAGGAGCTCATCGACAGCTCGCGCTCGCTCCTCGGCTTCCGCGCGCTGATGATCGGCCTGCTCCTGGGAACGGGCGCCTGGTTCCTCGAATGCGCCGGGTACTGGCTCGCCTTCGGCGGCTTCGGCGTGGAGGAGTTCGACCTCGCGCTGGCCACCTTCGGCTACTCGATCTCGACCCTCGCGGGCGTGGTCAGCCCGGGCGGCATCGGCGTCACGGACGCGGGTCTGATCGAGATCGCCAAGGAGCTGGCCGGCGTCTCCTCCGCCATCTCCACGGCCGCGTCGTTCATCGTGCGGATCGCGACCCTGTGGTTCGCCGTCGCCCTCGGGGCGCTGGCGCTGCTTCGCTTCAAGGGGTTGGTCGACGTCGACGTCGACGAGATCAAGGACGCCGCGTCAAGCGCTGCGGGCGGCTGAGGCGGCGGCCGAGTCGTCGCCGCACCATCCCCGGTAGCGCTCCTGGGCCGAAGGCATCGGCTCGACTCGGGCCCCATCGATCACCGCGTACCGGGCACCCCCGCGTCCCTCGGATGGGAACGAGGCCAGCAGACCGTGGCGGGTCAACGCCCGCAGCACTGCTTCGGGCACCTCGGCGACGACGCGCGCGGCGGCGACTTCGAACGGCCCCGGGAACGCGCAGCAGGCGGAAAACGCGTTGCGAAGCCAGGGATCCAGGGAGTCCAACCGGGAGCTGCGCGCACGCACCACGACCTTCCGGGGGGCGAGGAAGCGGTAGCCGACGCCGCGCACCGACAGGATCAGGGTGGAGTGTCGACGCTGGGGCTCGAGCCGACGACGAAGGCGGCGGACCGCCTGATCGACAGCGCGGTCGCTGACCGGCGCCTCCCAGACATGTTCGATGAGATCGGCCCGGGAGACGGCTTCGCCGGGTCGGCTGACGAGGTAGCGGAGCAACCCGGCTTCGAACCCGGTGAGGCGGTCGGTGTGTCCTGGTCCTTCGATCCCGCCGGTGGCGAGATCGACGATCAGCGCGCCGATTCGAAGCATCGAGGGTCCGGGTCGATCCATCGCCTCATCAGCAATGCAAAGCGCGATCCGAGCGAATCGGCACCTCTCGTGCCCGATTATGACTTCGGGCGGATCCGTCCCTCGTGAATCGCCCGGATCGTCTCCATCGTGTCGGCCTCCTCAGGTCCCTTGTCGGGACGGTAAGCCTTCACCCGCGCGTGCCGCAGTGCCAGCCCGCCGGGGTACTTGGGGCTGGTCTGGACCTCGTTGAACGCGATCTCGACGACGATCTCCGGACGCAGCCGGACCGTCCACTTCGTGCGCTCGACCTCGTACTTGGGGAACGTCTCGGTCTGCCACTTGAGGATCGCGTCGGTCATGCCCTTGAAGGTCTTGCCGAGCATGACGAACTCGCCGGTGTCGGGGTCGCGGGCGCCCAGGTGCAGGTTGCTCAGCCACCCGGTGCGTCGTCCTGAGCCCCAGTCACAGGCGAGCACGACCAGGTCCAGGGTGTGCACCGGCTTGATCTTGAGCCAGGCGAACCCTCGGCTTCCCGCCGCGTAGGGGGCATCCAGCCCCTTGACCATGACGCCCTCGTGCCCCGCGTCGATCATCTGGGTCACGAACGCCTCGCCCTATGCCTCAGGCAGGGTTGCATCGCACGTGCCATCGTCGTAAGCACCTGAAATCACTCGGACGAACCTCCTAATCCAGAGTCCGCGGACGTCCGCGGACACCCGGTGCTACATTCCGAGGCGATGAATCAGAGATTCCTCGGATTGCTTGGACTCGGTGCCCTCTTCGTGGCGGTCTCCTGCCGTCCCCCGGCGCCCGAGATCGAGCCCGGCGAGCCGACGCTGCGACGCTTGACTGAAGCCCAGTACGTCAACTCCGCCCACGACCTCCTCGGCGAAGACGTCTTCGTCCCCACGGGGATGGAACCGGACACCCGCATCACGGGCCTGCTCGCCCTCGGCGCCGGCCAGACGGCCCTCTCCCCCCGTGGCGTCGAGAACTTCGAGGCAGCTGCGTACGCGCTCGCGGAGCAAGCGATGGAGCCCGGGCGCGCCGAGGCGCTGCTGCCCTGCAGCCCGTCGGGAACGGTGGACGCGGCGTGCGCCGAACAGTTCATCGAGGAGTTCGGACGCCGAGCCTGGCGGAGGCCGCTGACGGCCGATGAGGTCGGCCCCCTCGTAGACGTCGCGACGAACGCCGCCGACGTGCTTGAGAGCTTCGAGGACGGGCTGGAGTTCGCCATCGCGAGCCTCTTGATGGCCCCCCACTTCCTGTACCGGACCGAGTTGGGCGAGGCAGACCCCGAGGGCCGCTGGGATCGACGGTTCAGCGGCTACGAGGTCGCCTCCCGGCTGAGCTTCACCCTCTGGAACACGACGCCGGACGACGAGCTCCTGGACGCCGCCGAAGCTGGCGATCTGGACGACGACGCCCTGCTCCTGGCCCAGGTCGAACGGCTGATGGCAGACCCGCGCGCACGTGCGGGGCTGAGCGCGTGGATCTCCGACATGCTCCACCTCGCCGATCTGGACGACCTGGAGAAGGACCCCAGCACCTTCGTCTACGTCACCGACACCCTCGGCCAGGCCGCCCGCACCGAGACCCTGATGGGCTTCGAGGCGTTGGCGTTCGACGATGAGGGCGACCTCCGCGAGCTGGCGACGAGCCGGCGCACCTTCGTAGATCGTGAGCTGGCGGCTCTCTACGATCTTTCCGCGCCCGCGCGCGAGGGGTTCGGTGAGTACGTGCATCCCGACGAGTCCCTCCGCATCGGGCTCCTGGGCCAGGCCAGCTTCCTCGCCTTGAACTCCCACCCCGTGTCCACGTCGCCGACCCTGCGGGGCAAGTTCCTGCAGGAGGTGCTGCTGTGCCGCACCCTCCCGGGGCCCCCCGCCGACGTCGACACCTCCATCCCCGAGCCGACCGAGGACGCACCGACGCTGCGCGACCGCGTGCTCCGGCACCTCGAGGACCCCGCCTGCGCGGGCTGCCACGAGGTCATGGATCCGATGGGCCTGGGGCTGGAGAACTTCGACGGCATCGGCCGCTTCCGCACCCACGACGAGGGCGCACTGATCGACGCCTCCGGAGACCTCGACGGCGTCGACTTCGACGGCCCCCTGTCGCTGGCCCAGGCGATCCACGACAACGACGACTTCGCCCCCTGCCTCGTCAAGACCTTCGTTCGCTACAGCGGCGGCCGCCGAGAGGTGTTCGGCGAGCTGGAGGGGCTGGACTGGCTCAGCGGCGAGTTCGCCTTCCGCAAGCACCGCCTTGGGCCTCTGGTCGAGAACCTCACCCTGTCGCCCCTGTTCCGCCAGGCGGGAGCCCTCGACGTCGACACCGAACCCGACGAGGGAGAAGCCGAATGAGCATCCTCCCCTCCCGCCGCACCGTGCTCCGCGGGCTGCTCGCCGGCTCCGCCGTGTCCGTCGGCCTGCCCATCCTCGAGTGCACCCTCGGCCCCAACGGCCGCGCGTTCGCCGATGGCGGGCTGCTGCCGCGCCGCTTCGGCCTCTTCTTCTGGGGCAACGGCATGCTCCCGGACCGCTGGAACCCGACCACCTCGGGCGAAGGCGACGCGTGGGAGCTGTCCGAGCAGCTCGCCGGCCTGGCCTCCGTGAAGGACGTCATCAACGTCATCACGAACATGCAGGTGCGGATGCCCAACACCATCCCGCACTGGACCGGCACCTACGGGCTGCTCAGCGGCATCATCCCGATCGGCGAAGAGGGGAACCACACCTGCTCGGGCCCCACGATCGACCAGATCATCGCGGCCGAGCTGGGCGGCGAGACGATCTTCCGCTCGATCGAGGCGGGCGCCCGCCCCGGTGGCGGCGGCGGGGTCAGCTTCAACGGCCCCCACAGCAACAACCCCGCCGAGAGCAGCCCCACCGCGCTGTTCGAACGCATCTTCGGGGCGAACTTCATCGAGCCCGGTTCCGACGGCCAGGTCGACCCAAAAATCGCGCTCCGGCGCAGCGTGCTGGACGCCGTGCTCGATCAGTCCAACGATCTTCGCGGTCGCGTAGGCGCCGCCGACAAGGCCCGCCTCGACCAGCACATGGACGGCATCCGGGACCTCGAACTGCGCCTCGGGCGGTTGGAAGAGGACCCGCCGGATCTGGCCGCCTGCGTGCTGCCCGACGAGCCGCCGCCGGACGAGACCTACGCCACCATCCGCGAAAGTCACCGCGTCATCAGCGACCTGCTCGTGATGGCGCTGGCGTGCGACCAGACCCGCATCTTCAGCAACCAGCTGACGCACCCGATCGACAATTACCTGTGGCCCGGGACCGACCGCGGGCACCACCAGCTGACCCACGACGAGCCGGATCCCCAGCCCCAGGTGCACGAGATCGTGCTCCAGATCGTCGACGACTTCCGCTACTTCGTCGAAGCGCTGCGCGCGGTCCCCGAGGGCGACGGCACGCTCCTGGACAACATGGCCGTGCTCGCCACCTCCGGCATCTCGCTGGGCCGAACGCACTCGCTGGACGAGTTCCCGCTGCTCACCGCCGGCTCCTGCTGCGGCGCGCTCAAGACCAACGTCCACTACCGCGCCTCCTCCCCGGAGAACGCCAGCAAGGTCATCCTCACGATGATGCGGGCGATGGGCATGCTCGTGAACAGCTTCGGCGAGGGCGACGCCGAGACGACCGACACCCTGAGTGCGATCGAGACATGAGGCGTCTCCTCCTCCTCGCCGCCGTGCTCTTGAGCGCCTGCACCGCCCCCGACGGGCCGCCGGTGGAGTCGGCGTTGATCTCCACCATGGGCTTCGCCTGGGAAGACGAAGAGGGCGTCAGCAAGGGCTTCGATCTGGACGGTCAGGTCACCCTCGAGGACGGCCCCACCGGCTGCGGCATCGCCGACTTCGTCCACCCCGACGGAACCCCCGGGATCGACAACAGCTTCGCCCCCATCCTCCCCGCCCTGGAGAACGTCGGCGGCGACGCCCTCGACCCCCTCGTGCAGGAGTCGATCAACGCGGGCGAGTTGCTGCTCCTGATCGAGATGGAGGAGCTGGACGACGTGACCACCGACGACTGCGTCAACCTGCATGTGCAGCGCGCGATCGGCCCCCCCGCCATCGGCACCGACGGGCTCATCCTCCCGGGCCAGACGTTCGAGCAGGACCTGGACGCGCCGGACTCGATCGTCGAGTGCGCGACCCTGACCGACGGCGTGCTCTTCGCGCAGCCGTTCAACATGCGGCTTCCGCTGAACATCTTCGACGAGTTCGTCGACTTCGAGATGCTGGACGGCATCCTCGATATGGAGTTCAACGACGACGGCACCTACACCGGCGCCTTCGCCGGCGGCGTCTCCACCGCCGAGCTGATCGACAACGTCAACGGCCTGGATGCCATCCCCGAGGCCATCCCCGAGCTGATCGAGACCGTCATGGACGTGCGCGCCGACCTCGCCCCGACGGCCGGAGGCAACTGCTCTCGCATCTCGATCGCCTTCCAGTTCGAGGGCGTCTCCGCCTACGTGTTCCCGGAAGAGGACGAATGAAGCGAGCGCTGTTTCTGCTCCTGCTGCCCCTGCTGGCGGCCTGCCCCACCGACGATCCCGAGCCTCCGGTCGAGCTCCCCGACACCCTGTCCTGGAACCCCCAGGAGCTGGGCCCGTTCAACGTCGGCTACACGGTCTGGGACATCACCTACACGCAGGTGACCGACGGCGAACTGCGGACCATCCCGGTGCACCTCTGGTACCCGACCGAGGACGCCACCGGCCTGCCCGCCGTCTACGAGGGAATCTTCACGGACGAGGCGTCGTTCGTAGACGCCGAGCCGGCCGAGCCGGTGCATGCCGCGGGCTACCCCGTGCTCGCCTACTCCCACGGCAACCAGGGCTGGGCCGGCAACAGCGACTACCTCATGCGGCACTTCGCCTCGCACGGCTGGGTCATCGTCGCGCCCGACCACATCGGCAACACGCTGACGACGCACTCGGAGCCCCGGCCGATGGGCCTGTGGATCGACCGTTCGCATGATGTCTCGGCCGCCATCGACGCCATCGAAGGGGACCTCGCGGCCCTCGCGGGTCCGGCGGACACCTCCACGATCGTGATCTCGGGCCACAGCTTCGGCGGTCACACCACCTGGATCAGCGCGGGCGCGGAGTTCGACGAGGCGGCCGTGGAGGCGCAATGCGACTCCGGCGATCACCTCGAGGGCTCGTGCACCTCCCAGGTGTTGGACGCGTTCGCGGACGGCGGCGAAGATCCGCGGCTCGTGGGGGCGATTCCACTGGCCGGCACCCCGAGCGTCGGCTGGGTCGGCGACGACGGACTCAACGCGGTCGAACTCCCGGTCATGCAGATCAGCGGGAGCCTGGACTACGGCCACGTCGACGGCGCGTTCGAGTGGCGCAGCGACGACGTGGACATCTCCTGGGTCGAGATCGAGGGCGGCTGCCACGCCAGCTTCGCGCTGGGCACACCCTGCGACCTCCCCGCCGAGGACGCGTTCCACATGATCGTGTCGTACGCCTTCCCGTTCGCCCGCAGCCTCGTGCTCGGCGACGACACGGCGATCACGACCGGGATTCTCGACGGATCAACGGTCGTGGACGACCGCGTGACGTACTCCCTGCGATAGTCCCCTGGTGATCGTTCACCACCTCAACTGCGGAACCATGTGCCCCCGCGGCACGTGGCTCATCCCCGAGTTCGAACCCACGAACGTCTCGCACTGCCTCCTGATCGAGACCCCGTCGTCGGGGCTCATCCTGGTCGACACCGGCCTCGGCGACGCCGCCCTGCGAAACCCGCTGCGCACGCTCGGCTCGCGGGCGGTCAGCGTCGGAGTGCAGCGCGACCCCGCCGCCTCGGCCTTGGAGCAGGTCCGCGCCCGGGGCTTCGACCCCGCCGACGTGCAGCACATCATCCCCACCCACCTGGACTACGACCACGCCGGCGGGCTGGTCGACTTCCCGGACGCCGTCGTCCACGTCACCGAGGTCGAGTTGGCGGCCGCCCAGGACCGCAACCGCCGGGGCTTCGCGCAGGTTCGGTACGACGATCGCGCCTGGGCCCACGGCCCCAACTGGCAGACGTACGACGACGACCGGGGCACCGGCGGCTGGATGGGCATCGACGGAGTGCGGCCGTTCGAAGGGCTCCCCCCCGAGTTCCTGCTGGTGCCGCTCGCGGGACACACCCTCGGCCAGATCGGCGTCGCCGTGGACCTGCCGGACGGCCGACGCCTCCTTCACGCAGGTGACAGCTACTACGCCCGTCGGGAAGTGCTCGCCGGCCGGCGGTCCATCCGCCAGCGCCTCTTCCACCACCTGACCGACGCGGACTACCTCGCCCGCAAGAACGTCGCGTGGCGCTGCGAAGAGATGATCCGGTTCCACCCCGAGATCGCGGTCATCAGCTCCCACGACCCCTACGAGTGGGCCGCCTGGCGAGCCTAGTCGAGCTCTGCGAGGAGCTCCCGCAGCCGATGCGTCATCACATCGTCGCCCCGCTCGGCTTCCACGAACGAGCGGCCCGCGGGGGTCTTCAGCACCGCCTCCAGGTTGGCCTTGGCGACGGCCGAGGACGGATCGAGGGCGAGGGCACCCAGGTAGCCGTGCAGCGCCAACCGGGTCGCATCGGGGTTGGACACCGCCGAGGTCGACGCGTCCCGGTTCGCCGCGAAGATGCGCCCCAAGGCGGAGTCGTCGTCCCCGGTGCGCCGCTCCCGCTGCAGGTCGGCGCGAAGCTGCGTAAGGAGGGTGACGTCGTAGGACGCCCCCGCCCACGAGGCGAGCTCAGGCAGATCCACCGTCCGTCCCCCGCGCGCCTCGTCGTACGCCGCCAACCCCGCCTCGGGGGTCGGGATCCGGCCCGCGTCGATGCCCAACGCCGGCGCCGCCGCGGCCGCGACGAGGTGCCCCGCGAGCACGTTCCCGCGGGGGGTGTAGTGGCAGTAGTCGTAGAAGGTGTCGAAGGCCGGAATGCCGTCGGGTGAAGCTGCCCGCACGGCTCCGTCGAGGTCGAAGAAGTCCGCCCCCGCCGCCGCCGCCGCCGTCCGCAGCCCGTCGTTCGTGACCGCGTCCGCGCGGTAGTAGAACCGCTGCAGCAGACATGCCTCGTACTCGGGCGCCGCCGCTTCGGCGTCCCCCGCGTAGTAGAGGAGGTCGGGGACATCGCAGGGGAGCTGGTTCTCGATCGTGCGGCTGCGGGCTTCCGCGACCCAGGGCGCGACCAGCGCCGACGCCGCCTCCGCCCCCTCGGCCCCTTGCGTAGCCCAGGCCCGGAGGATGCGCGCGGGAAGGTCATCGGCCTCGGCCAGCGCCGCGAGCGCGGCCCCGAAGTCCTCGGACGCCCCCGCTTCGTCCCCCCCGCGGCGGCGGAACCAGCCTCGAAGCAGGTGCGCGGGCGCCTCCCCGGGCTGCTCGGACAGCCGCTGCGTCATCGCTTCGACCCCCGCCTCGGGGGCCGAGTGGTACCAGGCCCAGTGGGCCGTCCGGTACGGCTCGGTGAGCACCACGTCCTCGCCCACGAACCACCACTCGCGGGTGCCGCGGTGGTACCGGTGATTGACTGGAACGCTGCAGACCACGGCCGGCGCGTCCCCGGCCTTCACGATCCGCTTCACCATCCGCTTCAGGCGGGGCATCGCGTAGCCGTTGATGTCCTCGTGCATGGGGAGGTCCCAGCGCTGCGGCATCGGCGGCGTCGGCACCTCCAGGGTCACGTCGGGCTTCGGCTCGATCAGCCGCATCAACGCGGACAACCGGAGGGCGTCGCGACGGGCGAACAGAGCCTCGTACTCGAATCCGTTCAGCGCGATGGCGTTGGCCAGATCCATGCGCTCGTTGTTCCCCATGACGGTGATGACGAGGTCGGGGTCGAGCCGGCTGGCGACGCGCTCGAAAGCGAAGGTCAGCTGCGGGCTCCCCCAACCGGTCTTGCCCAGGTTGATGACGCGAACCCGACGGTCCGGAATCGCCTCGTCCAGCAGTCGCTCGACGATGCCGGCCAGTTGCGCCTGCCGGGGCAGGCCCCAGCCGCCCAGTGCGCTCCCCCCGAGCATGACGACACGCAGCTCCCCAACCGACTTGGGTAGGTCCACAACCTGGTGATCGTTGTCGACCCAACCGGGGTCGATCTTGTGTCCCGTGTCGCTGAGGCCGACGAGGGGATCCAGCCGCGGCTCGATCGGAACCTGCTGGAAGTGGCACGGGCTTCGCGCCTCGATGGGCCCTGACGGACCCCGCGTAGCTTCGACCGCCCTCGACCCGCCCTCGATCGCGGCGAGCGCGAAGAGCGGTGTCAAGAGCGTGAACAGCAGCAGCCGGCCCCGAGACAATCGACGCCGCTCGACCCCATTTTCCACCCCCTGATGGTAGCGAAAACAGATCCGATTCCCCTTCGCTTGGTGGTAGCGTCAGTGGTAGCCAGGGGGGGAGGTCTTAGGCCGTGAGGGCCAATTTGGACCTGTTCCCCCGGGGCCGGGAGGACGAAACTTGATCGACGGGGTGACCAACCCAGCCGCGGAACGCGTGCTTGTCATCGAACACGACGTCGCCGACGCGCGGCTCGTCGTTGCGGCCCTGTCCGAGGTCGCCCCCTTCGACTTCGAGATCGACTTCGCCACCAACATCACCGACGCCGAAGCGCTGCTGACCGAGCACGCCTTCGAGATCGTGCTGCTCGACATCTGCCTGCCGGACCTCCCCTGGCAGGAGGCGGTCGACCGCATCGCCGCGCTCGGGAAGCACTCGGTCATCATGATCGCCCCCGTGAACCAGGAGAACCTGGGTCTGCAGGCGGTACAGCACGGGGCCCACGACTACGTGCTGAAGGGGAGCCTGCGGAAGGCGGAGCTGGGGCGGTCGATCCGGTACGCGCTGGAGCGGCAGCAGATCCTCAGTGAGTCTGACTCGCGCGAAGAGCGGCTCAAGGCAGCGGTCGAGGCCCAGAAGATGTGGGTCGTCGGGCGGCTCGCCGCGACGGTCGCGCACGAGTTCAACAACCTGCTGACCGGGTTGATCGGAGACGCGGAGCTTCTGCGTCGCGGCGTCGCGGACCACGAGCCGTACTCCACGTACGCGGAGTCTCTTTCGGAGGGCCTCGCCCACGCCGCGCTCCTGACCCACCAGCTGGTCGCGTTCAGCCGCAAAGGCATGACGGGGCCGCAGGTCATGGACATGGACCGCATGGTCGACGGCCTGCTTCCGGTGCTCCAGGGACTGCTCGGTCCCGAGGTGAAGTTCGACGTCGCCCGCCTCGAAGAGGAGGAGATCACCACCCGGTTCCGGATCGAGCTGCCGCCCAACCGGGTGACGGGTCCGTCGGGGGACTTCGGAGTCCAGGGGGACATCTTCGCCAAGGTGCTCGTGGTCGAGGATGAGGAGGTGGTGCGCCGCCTGCTCAAGCGGGTTCTGACCGAGTCGGGCTACGACGTGACTTGCGCCGGCGACGGAGCCGAAGCGTTGGCCGCCGCCCAGGGGATGGACCGCATCGACCTGCTCGTCACCGACGTGGTGATGCCGCACATGAACGGACGCGATCTGAACGACGAGCTGCGCACCCGGCACCCCGACATGAAGACGCTGTTCATGTCGGGCTACGACGGGGAGCTGGTCGCCCCCGACGGTGAGCTCGTCGAGGGGAAGAACTTCCTCCCGAAGCCGTTCCGTCTGCAGGACATGCTCAAGATGGTTCGATTGACGCTCCGCGATTGATCGTTATAGTCCCCGGCCTGTCGGTGAGCTGGCCGAGTGGTCGAAGGCGCTTGACTCGAAATCAAGTGAGGGGCAACTCTCCCGGGGTTCGAATCCCTGGCTCACCGCCAACTCTTTGAATCGAAGCGGGCCCCTCGGGTCCAGCAGTGACGGCCGGGCCCCGGTCAGCCGGTAGCGGTGAACTCCGCCAGGCCCGGAAGGGAGCAACGGTAGCCGTGATCCCGGGGTGGTCGGGTCGTCCGGTCGTCACTGCTGTCCCCGGGGGGCCCCGTTTCGTTAAGAGGAGCACGCGAGGAACAGCGCGGGACCTCGTGGACCCAGCCCGCGCATCTCGGCGTCGCGACTTCTCGCCGTACTTCCAGTACGCCTCGTCGCCTCTCCTTGAGCTCCGCCGGCTGGGCCTCACGATCTCCGCTCGCTCTTCCCCACGCGCTCCTCTAGGCTCCCCGCCTCATGACTCACCAGGCCATCGCCCGGAAGTGGCGCCCCCGAATCTTCGAAGAGATCTCGGGTCAAACGCACGTCACCAAGACCCTTCAGAACGCCATTCGGCTCGGCCGGATCCACCACGCGTTCCTGATGACCGGCGCCCGCGGTGTCGGGAAGACCTCGGCCGCGAGGATCCTCGCGCGCGCGTTGAACTGCGAGAAGGGACCGGCGCCGAACCCGTGCAACGAGTGCAGCGCGTGCACCCAGATGCTCGCGGGCACGTTCTCCGATCTCATCGAGATCGACGCGGCGTCGCACAACAGCGTCGACGACATCCGCGATCTGGTGGAGAAGGTCCGCTACACGCCGCAGTCGGGCCGCTACAAGGTCTACATCATCGATGAGGTTCACATGGTCTCCAAGCAGGGCTTCAACGCCCTGCTAAAGACCCTGGAGGAGCCTCCCGGTCACGTGATCTTCGTGCTCGCCACGACCGACCCCCAGCAGCTCCTGGACACCGTGATCAGCCGCTGCCAGCGGTTCGATTTCAAGATGATCGCCGTCCGCGTCATCTTCGACCGCCTCAAGCAGGTCAGCGAAGCCGAAGGGGTGACCGTCCCCGACAGCTCGCTGATGACCATCGCGCGCGAGGGCGCGGGTTCCATGCGGGACGCGCAGAGCCTGCTGGACCAGGTCCTGTCCTTCAGCAGCGGCTCGGTCTCCGAAGAGGAGGTCGCGGAGATCCTCGGCTTCATCGACCGGTCGATCCTGTACGACGTGCTGCAGTTCGCCCTCGAGGGCGACGCCGGCAGCGCGCTGGAGCAGCTCAGCAAGGTCGCCACCTTCGGCTACGACGTGCGCAGCTTCGGCAACCACCTGCTGGAGGCCGTCCGCAACGTCGCCATGGTCCGCCAGGTGCGCGACGGCGCCCGCTTGTTGGACCTGCCCGACGGCGAGGTAACCCGCCTCAGCCAGATGGCCCAGGGACGAGACCCCGACCGCCTGCACCGCCAGTTCGACGTGCTCGCCGAAGCGGTCGACGCCATCACCCGGTCGGAGCAGCCGATGCTCTTGCTGGAGATGGCCGTCGCCAAGATGGCCGCTGTCCGCGACTTCGCCCCCGTGCAGTCCCTGGTGGATCGGCTCGAAGCGCTGGAGCGGAAGCTCCGCAAGGGCGGCTTCACGGCCACGCCTTCGGCCTCGGCCCCGTCGGCCTCGGCGGCGCCCCCCAAGGAGCGATTCGTACCGCCCCCGCTGCCCAAGAAGCGCGAGCGCACCCCTCCGCCCCCCAAGCCGACGCCGAAGCCGGTGCAGGCCGCACCCCCGCCGCCCAAGCCGGCACCGGTCGCGAAGCCCGAGCCGACCCCGGCCCCGCCGGTCCAGGCCGCGCCTGCGCCGACGCCGAAGCCGACCCCGCCGCCGGCCCCCGCCGGACCTGCCCTCGCCGGCGACGACTTCGCCGGTCCGCCCCCGATGTGGGACGACGAGCCGGGCGACTCGGCCCCCGCGGTCGAGGCCGCGCCGCCCCCGCCGCCCAAGCCGGTCGCTCCGCCCAAGCCGGTGGAGCCCGTGGCCCCCGCCCAGGCTGCCGGGGGAGCCGTGCTCGGCCAGCTGCTGAACTACAAGCGAGGTGGCGCCCCGGCGGCCCGAACCACCCGTTCCGCGACCGCGACCGCCACGGCTGAACCGGCCGTGCCCGCCCCCGCGCCGAAGCCGTCCCCGGCGGCCGAGCCGGTGCCGCGCCCGGTGACGACCCAGGACCCGCCCGAGTCGGCGCCCCCCAGGGCCGCGGCGCCCCCGCCGAAGGCCTCGAAGCCGACGCCCCCGCCGCCGGCCGCCGCAGCCCCCCCGGCCCGCAAGCCGGCTCGCCCCCGTCACGCGCGCTCCGCCGACAAGGGGCCCGAGCCCGAGTTCGACGAGAGCCGCGCCGATCCCGCGGGCTCCGAACGGTGCGACGCCACCCGCTGGCGCCGGTTCGTGCGCAGCCTCGCCGACCGCACCGACCTGGGACCCTCCACCGCGGCGTTCGCGCGCTCCGGCTTCCTCGGCGCCGACGGAGCGACGATCTCCATCGGCTTCGGCACGGAGATCGCGGTCCGCCAGATGGAGTCGCTGGCGAACACGCCCGGCCTGATGGAGACGGTGCGGGCCGAGTTCGGCGAGGACACGCAGTTGGCGTGGTCGCTGGACGTCGAGGACCGACGCGGCCGCAGCCTGCAGGATGAGCTGCTGCTCCTGAAGCGCAACAAGGAAGCCGAAGTGGACGCCGCCAGCCGCAACGATTCGGCCGTGCAGCGCGTGCTCAGCCTCTTCCCGGGCTCGGAGATCGCCGAAGTGACCCTGCCCGACAACCTGGAGTTCGACGATGTCCGATGACAAATCCGGAGGCCCTCCGGGCTTCGACATGAACGCCCTGCTGGGTCAGGTGATGGAGCAGGCCAAGACGGTCCAGGACCGGGTCAGCCAGACCACCGAGAAGGTCAAGACGATGACCGCCGAGGGGAGCGCCGGCGGCGGGCTCGTCAAGGTGACGGCCACCGGCGACGGCAAGATCAAGACGATCCGCATCGACAAGGTCTGCCTCACCGACAACGACACCGAGATGCTCGAAGACCTGCTCGTGGCCGGCTGCAACGACGCGCTCCGTCGCGCCGGGGAGCTGGTCGGCAAGGAGATGTCGTCGGTGACCGGGGGCATGAACCTCGGCGACCTGCTGGGCTCCTTCGGCAAGTGAGCGACTCGGCGCCGGACCCGCTCGAGGCGCTCGTCCACCACCTCAGCCGGCTGCCCGGAATCGGCAGCAAGACGGCCACGCGGCTGGCGTATCACATCGTTCGCACCGACGGCCTCGCGGGGGATCTGAGCGACTCGCTCGCCGCCGTGCGCGAGGGCGTGGGGCGTTGCTCGATCTGCTTCAACGTCGCCTCGTCCGACCCCTGCCCCATCTGCGCCGACCCCAAGCGGGGCGACGACATCGTGTGCGTCGTGGAGCGCACCCCCGACCTGCAGGCGATCGACCGCGCGGGCGCCTTCCGGGGCCGCTTTCACGTGCTCGAAGGCACGCTGTCTCCGCTGGACGGGATCGGCCCCGACGACCTCCGCATCAAGGAGCTGATCGCGCGCGTCGCGGGGGGGCTGGACGAGGTCATCCTCGCGACCAACCCGACCGTCGAAGGCGACGCCACGTCGCTGTACCTGGCCCGGCTGCTCAAGCCGTTGGGCGTCAAGGTGACCCGCATCGCCCGGGGCGTCAGCGTCGGCGCGGAGTTGGAATACACCGACGCCTCCACGATCAGCCGCGCGCTGCAGGAGCGCCGCGAGATCTAGCTACTCGGTGATCTCGATGTCGTCGATGAGCCCGTACCAGCCGTCGTAGTTCCAGCCTCCGACCGAGAACGCCAACGACTCGTTGCCCGGGTTCACCGTCACCGGCGCCGTGATCGTGACCGAGGCATCCTGCCAGCCGGTCTGCTTCGCGGGCCCGACGTCGGTCAGCAGGGGGCAGACCTCGTCCCAGGTGACCGCCCAATGCTCCGTGTTGCCCTCGTCCGAGTCGACCCGGAGGTTCAGCCAGTTGGGGTTGCTGCCGGTGCAGGAGCTCCAGTCCTCGGTGACGACCTGCCACTTGAAGGTGACCGTGACATCCGACCCCGCCACGGGGCAGAACTCGTGCTCCCACTCGTGGTAGTTGCTGCCCGTCGCCTCGATGAACGACCACCCCATCTGGGTGCCCTCCGGGGCCGTGGTGCCGCTGTAGCCGGGAAGGCTGAGGTTGGTCTGGAAGCTGGACTGGCCGGTGTCCGTCCAGTCGGCGGCGCCGGACTCGAAGCCGCCGTTGGTGAACTCGCCGGCCCCCAGGTACATCGTGCCGTCGCCCTGGGCGGTGGGGAACGCGGGGCTGACCGCGTCGTCGGGGACGTTGGGCGCCGCCATCACCGCGAACGCGGCGCCCGTGGTCGTGCGGTTGAGCATGTTGGTCCAGAACGCCGTGGTGCGCGTTTGCGCGTACGAGCTGAACACGTAGTCGGTGTAGCCGTAGTAGTAGCCCGCTCCGGCCGCCAGGTAGGCCGCGCTCATCGTGTTGTTCCAGGTGGACCGGCAGGCGGAGATCCCGACGATGCTGTTCGGGAACGGATCGCCGGCAGCGTGCGCGGTGACCCACGCGGGGGTGTAGGCGAGGACCGGCGGCGCGCCTGTGTCGATGACCAGCCGGCCGGACATCACGTCCGCGATGTTGGCCATGATGCTGCCGACCGTCGCCGCCTCGTTCGTCAGGATCACCACCTGGGACGCGGCGTTGTTCGAGCCCCAGTCGTTCGGCGGGGGCGCCCCTCCGAAGAACGTGTCGCCGTGGGTCGACGTGATGAAGACGCCCTTGCCGAACTGCGTCAGGAACGCTCCGACGGTCGCGGCCGTGTTCATGACGACGCCCGGGTTCGTCAGGTTCGGGCAGGCGTGGTTGGAGAAGGTCGTCGCCAGGGTCGGCGTCTCGTCGTTCGGGGCGAAGTCCGTGTTGAACGCCGCAATCGCGAGCGCGTCGGTGTTGCCCGTGACCGGGAGCGAGGCCCTCGGCTGCGAGCCCGGTGATCGGCCCACGTCGCCCTGGCTGGTGACCGTCCAGCCCCGGCTCGCGCCGACCCCGGTGGAGGGGTAGACGGTCCGCGGGAGGTCCGAGCCGGGCGAGCCGCCGCCCCGGGTGCCGGCGGGGTTGTTGGTCATCACGAAGCCGATCCCTTCGGCGATCCACCAGAGCCCGTAGCCGTCGTTTGCGCTCGCCCCGACGCTCGTCACGGCGGACTCCGTCAGGAGGTAGTCGATGGCGGCATCCCGTGCCGCCGTGGGGTCGATGTCGGGCGCACTCGCCTCGTACACGTCCCGCGCCTCCGCGGCGATCGTCAGCAACGGGGTGACGTCCGACTCGGCGGGCACGTCCATCACCGTCACGCCAACCGCGGGGGTCGCCCCGGAGGCTGCGTCCGCGACCGCGAAGGCCCGAACCGCGAGCGTCGCCTCGGAGGACTCCGTGACCACGAAGCTGCCGGTCCACAGGCCGCCGCCGCTGTCGGTCAGCGGGCCCCAGGATGCGATGAGCGCCCCCGAAGGGTCCGCGGTCCCGACCTCGACCGCATCCACGGGCGCCGTCGCATCGACCCAGACCTCCGCCACGACTTCTGTCGCGGTCCCCGTGAAGAGGACCGTCTCGTTGAGCACCAGCCCCGAGGTGAACGCCACGCCGGAGGTCGAGGAGACCGTGATGGCTGCCTCGCCGACCTCCCCGTCGCCGGTCGTACCGGTGACCGTGATCACGTTGTCACCGGCGTCCAGCGGGAGATCCGCGATGGTCCAGGTCTGGACCCCGTCCGCCGTGCCGCTGTCCCCCGACGTGCTCGACCACGCGACCGAAACCACGTCCTCGCGCGCGACCCCCTCAAGCGTGACGACCTCGAGCGCAGTCGCCAGGTCGAAGCCGAAGTTCGGGGCGGTGATCGCGACGATCTCCGCCTCCACCACCACGAGCTCCGCGTCGTCGGCGTCGTCGTCGTCGTCGTCGTCCGTCGCGTCGTCGTCATCGGTGGCGTCGTCGTCGTCCCCGGCGCATTCGGGCGAACCGGCGCAGCCGTCGTCATCGCAGTCGAAGTCGCCGTCCTTGTCGTTGTCGGCAAGGTCGGTGCACTCGCCGGTGGCGTCTCCCTCGAACTCGGGGGGGCAGCCGGCGAGGAGCAGGGCAAGGGCGGTGAACAGGAGGGGGTGCAGGGTCCTCATGATCCGAACGCTACCTTGACCCACGAGGCGAGGAAGCCTAGGAACCCACCCCATGCGCGCATCCCGCCTTCATCTCGTTACCTACCGCGAAGACCCGGCCGACGCTGAGGTCGTCTCCCACCGCCTCATGGCTCGCGCCGGCCTCATCTTCAAGATGGGCTCCGGCATGTACGCCTACAGCCCCCTGCTGTGGCGGGCCATCCGGAAGGCGACCAACATCGTGCGCCGCGAGCTCGACGCTTCCGGCTGCCTGGAGCTTCAGCTGCCGATCCTGCAGGACAAGAGCCTGTGGGAGGAGACCGGCCGCTGGGAGAAGTACAAGGCCGCGGGGGTGATGCTCTCGACGACCGACCGCAAGGGCACCACCTTCGGCCTCGCGCCGACGGCCGAGGAGGTCGTCACCGCCTTCATGCGCGCGACCACGAAGTCGTACAAGCAGCTGCCGGTGACCGTGTACCAGGTGCACACGAAGTTCCGAGACGAGATCCGGCCGCGGTTCGGCCTACTCCGCGTCAAAGAGTTCCTGATGATGGACGCGTACAGCTTCGACGTGGACGACGCGGCACTCGACATCACCTACGAGGAGCTGCGCAAGGCCTACCACCGCGTCTTCCGCGGCATGGGCATGGAGGCCTTCGGGGTCGAGGCCGACAGCGGCGACTTCGGCGGTTCCGGCTCCATGGAGTTCATGATTCCGGCCTCCACCGGCGAGGACACCATCCTGTACGAGGAGGCCTCCGGCTACGCCGCCAACGTGGAGAAGGCGACGTCGCAGTTCGCGGCCCCCGAGGGCGCCGACGAGGCCCCCCGCGACCTCCACGTCGAGGACACCCCCAACGTGCGCACGTGCGAGGAGCTCAACGGGTTCTTCCCCGACGTGCCGGTCCACCGCATGGTCAAGACCCTGCTGTACAAGGCCGTGCACCACGACCACGAAGAGCTCTGGGCGTGCCTCATCCGGGGCGACCAGCAGGCCAACGAGATCAAGCTCCGCAACCACACCGGAGGCCTCGCCCTGGAGATGCTGACGGACGAAGAGATCCGGCAGCACACCGGCGCGAAGCAGGGGTTCGCGGGGCCGATCAACATGCCGGAGGCGTTCAACATCGTCGCCGACGTCACCGTCGAGGGGATGACCAACCTGCTCTGCGGCGTCAACGAGACCGACAAGCACGCCCTCGACGTGAACATCGGCCGGGACTTCCCGGTGCCGACGTTCGCCGACTTCCGCACCGCCCGGGAGGGTGAGCCGGGACCCAGCGGGGAGCCGCTCAAGCTCGAGAAGGGCATCGAGGCGGGCCACATCTTCAAGCTCGGCACCGAGTACACCGCCGCCATGGGCGCCACCTTCATGGGCCAGACGGGCAAGCCGCAGCCGATGGTGATGGGTTGCTACGGCATCGGGGTCAGCCGCTGCGTCGCCGCCGCCGTCGAGCAGCACAGCGACGACAACGGAATCGTGTGGCCGGTGCCGCTGGCGCCGTTCGAGGCCGTCGTGGCGGTGCTCAAGCCGAAGAAGGCCGAGATGCTGGCGCACGGCGAGGCCATCTACGCCTCCCTCCAGGCCAAGGGCATCGAGGTGATGCTGGACGACCGCCCGCTCAGCCCGGGCGCGAAGTTCCGCGACCTGGAGCTGATGGGCTTCCCCTACGTCATCGTGGTCGGCCGCGACATCGACGAGGGGGTCGTCGAGTTCAAGGTCCGCGCGACCAACGAGACCGACAAGATCGCCATCGACGACGCCGTCTCCACCGTGGTCGAGCGCGTCACCGCGGAGCGAACTGGACTCCTGGAGCGCTGAGCGCGATCGTCGTGCGGACGGTGGTGATGTCGTCCATCGTCTTGTTCCCAGGCACGGGCACCTCCCCGAAGGGGATGTCTCTGAACGGCCCCGCAGGCGCCCAGTAGACGACCTCCGCCTCGTCCAATCGGGCGGCGACCCGACCGAAGAGATGGCCCAACTCAAGCCAGTGCTCGTCCGCCTTCTTTCGCTTCTTGGGTCGGTGGGCCGCGATGCGCTCGAGCCACTCGACGCTCGGTGCGGCGATGATCTCGACCTCACCCTCGGGGGGCACCAGGTAGATCCGCACGTGACCGTCCAATACGAAGGCCCGAATCCCCAAGGTGCCCGGCCGAGTCCGCGGCACGGGGGGCAGCTCATCAATGACGATCAAGGGATCGAGCCAAGCCTTGATCTCCGCCCGAACGTCGCTGGGAAGCCTCTCGCCGCCGCGGAAGGAGACTTCACGCATCTGCCTCCGGCCCGCTGCGACGCGAGGCTGAGGAGGGGATCCCATCAGCCGGATGATCCGCTCGAACAGGGCGACGGCTTCCTCATGCCGGCCTGCCGCCACGAGCGCTCGCAGGAGTTCCTCGCGAACATCGACCCGCCGAGGCTCAAGAAGCGTCGGCTCCCCCGCTGTTCTCGGCCACCCGATGCCGTGATCCCAGGTCCACTGGTACCGACGGGCCGCTTCGATCCAGAAGGCGATTCGTTCATCTCCCGAGGCCGCCAGCCCGTGCGCGTAGGCCGCGTACCACCCCTCCAGCTCCAATCCGACCTGCTCCTGCAGGGCCTCAACCGCGTCGGCAGCAGCGGCGACGTCTCCACCTTCGGCGACCGTGCGATCGACCTGCAGGAGGATCGCTTCCATCAGCCGCTCTGGCTCCTCGAGCTCGAACCACCCTTTCTGGACCGCCGCCAGAGTCGCGTCGAAGTCATCCGCCGGCACCGCTCCCGTCGCCAGCGCGCGGTGGTCGATGAGCAGACCCAGCTCCCGGACCGCCGGCGGCACACCCACATCCCCGAGCGCCGCAATCGCCTCGGCGTACGCGGCCCGCGACCCGTCCACAGGGCCCGCCAAGGCGGCCAAGGCGCGCTCCTGCGCGGCCTCCCCGGGCGCTGACATCTGGTCGTAGAGCGTCGCCGCAAACTCGTGGTCCACGGGCGTGCCCCGGAGCCGTCCCAGGCGGCCTCGGAGCACCGCCTGCCGGTACACGTCTCCCTGAGCCTCGGCCGCCGCGATGGCTTGGGAACACAAGTCCGCAGCTTGTGCTCGGTCCCCGTACTCGAACGCGATGGCCGACCGCGACGCCAACACTTCGATGGAGAGGCCGTCGCCCTGGAGCGCTTCGGCGCGCCCCAACGCCGCCTCCGCAGCCTCCAGATCAAATGACTGCAGCGCGACGAACGCGATCTGGCTGTGGTCTCGGGCGAGCCGGAACGTCGCCCCCCGCGCTTCGTCCAACGCCAGGATCGCCTCGAGCAGCGCGCGCGCCTCCGCGAACGCTCCCTGCGTCACATAGTCCTGCGACATGGCATCGAGCACGGTGAGGATCGGCTCCGGCGGCGGGGGATTCGCCAGCCGGTAGGCGTCGAGCCCGCCGAGCGTCACGTCCCACTCGATCATGAGATCGCTCAACTGCGCCGGCTTCGCCCCCTGGGCGACCGCGGACAGCAGAATCAACCGAATGGGGTAACTCGACATCGGCAGGCTCTGCGACGCGATCGTGTGATCGAGCAGATCCCACGCAGCCGCCTCCGCGTCCCGGTGCTGCCCGGCCAGGTGCAGGGTCTCGGCCAACTGCATGCGCGCCGCGATCGGCGCCTCCGCCCACGTTCCGTCGGCCGCGAGAAGATCCGCCAGAGCCAACGCTTCGGTGAGCGGCACGAGGGCCCGCTGGTGCTGTCCGAGCTCCGCCCGAACCGCCGCCAGTGAACTCAATGCTTCGTATCGTGCCCCCGGGCCGAGCTCCTGAGAGCCGTCCGCGAGCACCTCCTCGTACGCGGTCGCCGCGCCTTCGAGATCCCCCGAAAAGTACCGGGTCGCCGCCGTGTCCAGCCCCTCGGGGGCCGCCGCACACAGAAACAACGACAGCAGGGCCGCGCTCGCAGCCTCGATCAACGTCCGCACGGCGGGGATTGTAGCCATCGGGGTCGCGTTGACTGGCCCTTCGGCACCCCGCTACCATTTTGACCCGCCTGCTTCACGCTGCGGGCGCTCCTACCAGACCGATCCCCCGGGAGAGCATTCGATGGCCGAGGCCGCCAACAGCGACGACCGACTGACTCAGATCAACGCCGAGCTGAGCACCATTCTCGAAGCGAAAGTCGAGTTTTTGACTCGAGTTCTGGGGGAGACCCAGCGTTTCACGCAGAAGATCGCGAACACGGAGTTGGAGATCCAGCGCAACAGCGCCCAGCACACGCGCCTCAAGGAGCAGTGCGACACGCTCGACGACGAGGTCAAGGGCCTCGGCGATCGCGTGTCGTCCGCGACCAAGGAGCGCGACGAGAAGCAGCAGGAGAAGTACGCCCGCGAGAAGGAGATCCAGCGCCTGGACTGGGAGATCTCCGACGCACGCAAGAGCGAGGTCGAGGCCAGCGGTGGCATCAAGGCGCTGGAGAACGAGCTCGAGGCGCTGGAGAAGGAGAACAAGAAGCTCTCCGGCCGCATCAACGTCCTCAACGAGGGTGTCGAGCGCATGAAGCGCGTCCGCGAGGAGTACCTCAGCAAGATCGCCGGGCTCGACGAGGAAATGAAGAGCCTGGCCGCAGGCGAGGAATAGTCGATGGCGCGCAAGCGGCGCAACAAGACCAAGGGCGGATCCGAAGCCCCCAAGGCCCCCGAGGCCGAGGTGGCCCCGGCCCCCGAAGCCCCCGCCGAGGAGGCCGCTGAGGTCGATCTGGGCGAGGTCCAGGAAGAGGCCGGCGAGGAAGCTCCGGCAGACCTCCCAACCTTCGATCCCGTGGCCTCCGAGCGGGCCCTGCTGGCCTGCGCCAACATCTTCAGCACCGCCAAGATCGCGGCCGCGGAAGCTGTCAACGCAGCCGGACCCCACTTCACGTTCGCCCAGAAGAGCCGGCTCGCCGGACTCGCGACCCGGTTCAAGACCGCCGTGATGGCGCAGGGCTCCATGCCCGCGGTCGCGGTCCCCGCCGCCGCCGCAACCCCGACGGTGGTGCAGTCCGAAGGCCTCAGCCGCGAGGAGATCGAAGGGATCATCTCGCACCGGCTGGAGATCGCCGTTCACGACGCCCTCGCCAACCTTGGCGTCTCCCCTGACGAAACCATTACGGCCCAGGTCGAGAAGACCGTCGAGTCGCAGCTCGCTACGCAGGAGCACAAGCTCCTAGAGTACGTGAAGAAGCACCTGACGGACTCGCTCGAGATGCTGGAAGGGAGTCTCGATCAGCGGATCGCCGAGTTTCTAGAAGGCGAAGGCGAGGTCGAGGAGCAGCGAGCGGAAGTCGACGCTCAGGTCGAAGAGGCGCGCGAAGCGCTGCTGAAGAACATCGACGAGGTCCGCACGGTCGAGACCGGGTTCGACATGAGCATGCTGGACATCGCCGGCATCGCCGAGATGACCGAACACGGCGGCGGTGGCGATGCCGAGGTCTTCGCAGCCGCGGCCGACGACGACGAGGTCGAACTCGAAGCCGGCGACGGTGAAGAGGTCGAACTCGAGGCCGGCGACGGCGACGAGGTCGAGGCCCCCGCCGAAGACGAAGAAGAGGCCGTCGAAGCCGAGACCGCCCCCGATGAGGACGAGACGACTCCCGAAGAGGAGCCGACCGCCGAAGAGGGCGTCGAAGTCGGGGCCCCCGCCGAGGACGACGACGAGGTCGAGATCGCGGCCGACGAGATCGAAGTCGATGCCGAGGCGGTCGAGCTGGAAGTCGGCGGCGAGGACGAGGAGATCGCGGCGCCTGGTGCCGCCGACGCTGGAGGCGAGGTCGACTTCGACTCCGTCGCCGCCGAGCAGATGGACGACTACATCGAGGTCGAAGCCGCTGCAGACGATCTGGAGATCGAGGAGTCGGTCGCGGACGAAGACTCGGTGGTCGAGCTCGAGGACGACGGTCCGATCGAGGAGATCTCCATCATCGAGGCGGTCGGCGACGACGACGCCAGCCCCACCGAGGAGATCGAGCTGCAGACGGCCGACCTCATCGAGGGCGACGGCGACGTGACCGAAGACGCCAGCGACGACGCGGCCCTCGCCGACGCGCTGGAGATCGAACTCGAGGACGTGAGCGAGGCCGACGAAGAGGACGAGGAAATCGGCCTACTGACCCTCGGGGATGGTCCCGAAGACCTGCAGGTCACGGTCGTCGACGAGATCGTGGAGCTCGAGATTCCCGACATCGAGGAATCGATCGAGATCGAAGCCGAGGACGACGGAAGCACCGACGAAGAGGCGATCGCCCGCTACCTCCAGCGAGCGCAGGAGATGCGCAGCCGCCGGCAGAACGTTGCCGCGATGGAGCTCTACAGCAAGGTCGTCGACCTCGACGCGAACAACTACGAAGCCCGCATCGGGCGCGGCGTGCTCTCGCTGGAAGGCAAGGACTACAAGCGCGCGGTGGAGGAGTTCACCGCGGCGGAGAAGATCGACGGCACGCGGCCCGCTTCGGCGCTCGGCCTCGCCGAGGTTCACTTCCACCGCAAGCAGTTCAACAAGGCCATCCGGCACTACACGCAGTGCCTGAAGCTGGATGACCAGCTCGCCCAAGCATACTGCAACCGGGGCCTGAGCTACTACTATCAAAAGAACTACAAGAAGGCCTTCCTCGACCTGATGCGGGCGTACGACCTCGATCCGGGGCTCCCGAACATCAAGAAGTACCTCAAGCTGGTGCGGAACAAGGTCAAGAGCGACAAGTCCGTCCCCGGAAGCTCCGCTCCGAAGAAATAGGCGCCCCTGCTAGTCTGTTCCGCAGAAGCTGCTGTTGTTGCTGTTGTTTTTGCTGATGCGGATGCAGACATTTGGGTACTCGACGACCTGAGAAGGCGCCTGCGAAACGATCGCGGGCCGCGAAAAAGCCTGCGCAGAAGAAGCGCGCCCCGTCCCGAAAGGCGGGGTCCAAACCGACTCGCAAGGGAGCCTCACGGCCCCGTGCGGTAGCGGTTGGGAAGGCCAAACGCACTCCCCCCAAAGGACGTAAGAAGCGGCTGTTGCTGCTCCTTGTGCTCGCCGGCGCGCTGGCGCTGACCATCGACATCGCCCTCCTAGGCGAGGCGGTGGACGAGCGCATGGAGGGGCGCCCCCACGACGAACCGGCCCGCATCGTCGGCGTCGTACCGAAGCTGGCCCCCGGAGCCATCGCCACCGCCGACGGCTGGCGCTCGGTGTGGAGCGGCCTGGGCTACACCGAGGTCGACGACGTCGACGCCCCCGGCGAATTCCACATGGTCCGCGGCAAGTGGACGGTCTGGCCCCGCGGCGGCGACCCGCTGGCGATCACCGTGCAGCGGCGCCACGTCGTCAGCCTCACCCGAGTCGACGACGGCACCCGGGTCGCCGCCTGGACCTTCGATCCCCCGGCCGTGGGCCTGCTGACCGACTCCTCTCGCGAACGTCGTTCGGTCGTGCCCCTGGAGGACATGCCCCTGGCCTTGCGGCGGGCCGTGGTCTCGATCGAGGACGAGCGGTTCTACCGGCACATCGGCGTGGATCCCCGCGGCATCGCGCGCGCGGCGGTGACGAACCTGCGCAAAGGCGGCGTGAGCCAGGGCGGATCGACAATTACGCAGCAACTCGCCAAGAACATGTTCCTGTCCTCGGAGCGGACCTTCTCCCGGAAGGGGCAGGAGGCCCTGCTGGCGCTGATCTTGGAGCACCGCTACGACAAGGATCGCCTGCTCGAGGCGTACCTGAACGAGATCTACCTGGGGCAGCGCAACGGCTTCGCCGTGATGGGCGTGGGCGAAGCGGCCCGGATCTGGTTCGGCAAGGACGTGTCTGCGCTGACGGTCGGTGAGTGTGCCCTGCTCGCCGGCGCGATCCACTCGCCCAACCGCACGGTCCCGTGGAAGCACCCCGAGGAGGCAAAGCGACGGCGCGATCAGGTGCTGAACCGCATGCTCGAGCTCGATGCGATGCCCTCGGCGGAAATCGAGGCCGCCCGCGTCGAGCAAATCAAGTTCGCCGACGGGTCGGGGATGCGCCGCCGCGCGCCCTGGTACGTCGACTCGCTGATCTCCGAACTGGGCGACCGCTACAGCCCCGAAGCGCTGCACCGCGACGGCCTCGAGCTGGTCGCGAGCGTGGATGCCCGCCTCCAGAGAGCCGCCGAAGCCGCGGTGCGGCAGCACCTCGCCGACCTCAAGCGGGACCACCCCGATCTGTGGTCTGGCGGCAAGGGACCGGAGGTCGCCCTGGTCGCCCTGGATGTGCGAACCGGCGCCGTACGCGCCCTCGTCGGCGGCGCGGACTACGGACGGAGCCAGTTCAACCGCGCGACGTCGGCCAAGCGACAGCCCGGGTCGGCGTTCAAGCCGATCGTGCTCGCCGCCGCCATCGGCGATCGCTGGCCTCGACTCAAGGCGCGCTCGATCGTCGACGATCGCCCCCTCAGCGTCGCGGGCGCGGGCCCGCGCGGGACCGCCTGGAGCCCCAAGAACTACGACGGCAAGTTCCTCGGCCCCATCACCCTTCGCAAGGCGACCGAGCAGTCCCGGAACATCCCGTTCGTACAACTGGGGCTCGACATCGGCGCCGCCAAGATCCGCTCCGCCGCCGAGGCGATGGGCGTGACCACTCCGCTGGCCGCCGTTCCTTCGTTGGCGATCGGTGCGCAAGAGGTGACACCCCTGGATCTGGCCACGGCGATGGCGACGCTGGCGGCCGGCGGACAGCGCAGCGAACCCCGGTTCCTCGAAGGTGTGCGGGACCGCGACGGTCGATGGCTCGAGCGGGCCATGCCGTCGAGCGCCGCGGCGATCGACCCCCGGGTCGCCGCCGCCGTCACCGACATCCTCGAAGGCGTGGTCGACGAAGGCACCGCCCGCGGGATCCGACGGGCCGGGTTCAAGCTGCCGTTGGCGGGCAAGACGGGCACCAGCAACGACGCCCGCGACGCCTGGATGGTCGGCTACAGCCGCGAACTCGCGATCGCCGTGTGGATGGGATACGACAGCGACAAGGCCCTCGGCCTCCCGTCGACCAAGGCCGCCGTGCCGCTGTTCGCCACCTTCCTCATCGAAGCCCAGCCGTACCTCTCCGGGGACGCCTTTGCCCGCCCCCGTGGCGGCTCCGCCGCGCCGCACCAGCTGATCCGCGAGGACCGCGAGCGACGCCGGATGGAAGAGGAAGCGATGCGCGAAATGGGGCAGTAACTGCGAACAGCGCTGCGCAGCAGGGGCCAAACTGCGCGCACTCCCCTTCGCACCGTGGTTGGACCAATTTTCAACTACCTGAAATTATTAGACTTTTACAGGTGCCAATCCTGGCACGAGGGTTGCTTGGTCTTCGGGGACATCGGTGAATGTAGAAACAGTGGACCGCCGAAGGAGCTGAAGATGACCAAGCCTGGCCGCAACGTAAGCCGCAGCCCGTACGACACCTCGAGTGATTGGCGCCGTGCGCGATCGATCCTGGCTCGTTCCTTCTACAAGGAGCTGAAGCACAACGGGCTCAACGCCAGCCAGATCGTGGAGCTCAGCAACGAACTGCTCCGCCTGGTGAGCGACGACTTCGCCAAGGGCGAGCAGGAGTGGGGCGCGGGCGCCCAGTAGTTACGAGTTCAGCGTCGCCGCGATCGCGGCCACGTACTGCCGCTTGAGGCGCGTCAGCTCCTCGCGTGCAAACGCATCCACCATCTTGGACATCATCCGCGGAGCCGGAATGTACGCCACCGTGCGCGCGTCGAAGCGCAGCCGCGCCTTGTCGCCGTCCGGGACGATCTCCCACTGGCCGGACGACTCCATGTCCCCGTAGCCCTTGGACGGCGGCACCCAGGTGACGGTCCGGGCGGACTCGTCGGCGGTGTAGATGGCGTCGTAGGCAGCGCGGATCTTGACCGGGCCGATGCCCTTCTCCTTCATCTTCCAGCGCCACCGGCCGCCGTCATCCAGCGGGGTGAGCGACTCGACCGACGGGAAGTGCATGCCGGAGCGGTAGACGTCGGCGACGAGGGCGTACGCCTGCTCCGGGGAGGCGTCGACCCCGATCTCGTCCTGGTACTCGACCTCTACGACGACCATGGCTCGGCATGGTAGCCGAGCGTGCCGGCCGGCACCCGGGTCGTGGGCACGATGTCTGCTAGGCTCACGTTCCGTGCGACGTCTCGCCGTTTTGCTCTGTTTGTCCCTGTCGCTGTCCGGCTTCACAGGGAACGTAGGGCCCGAATCTGAGTTCTATGCCGGCGTCGGCATCGGGCGCATCAACACCGCCTTCGATTCGGACAACTACGGCGAAGTCGCGGGCACCTGGCGCCTCAAGTTCCGACACTTCCCCTACGACGACCTCGCCGGCTGGATCCAGTTCGGTGGCGGGTGGACGACGTACCCGTCGGGCGGCAACTTCGGAAACCAGATCTGGACGCTCAACTACATGGGCGGAATCGTGAAGGATTTCGGTGAGTTCGGTGCCGGGATGATCCTCACCGGGGACAGCACCGGGGTCGGCCCGTTGCTGGTGCTCCCGTCGTTCCGCCTGCGGCTCGGCCCTCACAACCGGATCCAGTTCGGCTTCGGCATCCTCGACGAAGCCCCCTACTGGGCCTCCGGTGGGGCGATGCACTTTGAGGCGATCGTCACAGTTCCGTTCGAGAAGGTCTGGGCGCCGAAGCTCAAAGGCGGCGCCCGATTGAACCTGTACGCGCCCGCGGAACGGTTCCCCCTGGAGCTGTTCGGTGGCGTGGAGGCGCGCCTCGGCAAACACATCCGCGTCGCCCTCGAAGGCACCCTTGGCGACGGTGGCGTGCCCGGCGGGGAGCCCAGCTTCAGCGCCGCTCTCAAGGTCGGTGGCGCGGTGGGCCCCGGCGTGCGAAGCACGGAGCGGCCGCAACCCGCCCAATAGGTCCCTGGATCCTGCCTCGGCCGGCGTGGTATCGAGCCCCGCCATGTCAATCCAACGCCTTGTCTCCCTCTTGTCCTTGCTCCTGCTGCTGACCGGCTGCCCGACGTCGAACGACGACGACACGGTGCTGGTCGACGACGACGACGCGACCGACGACGACGACTCCGCAAGCGGAGATGACGACGACGCAACCGACGACGACGACGCAACCGACGACGACGACGCAACCGACGACGACGACGCGACCGACGACGACGACTCCGCAAGCGGAGATGACGACGACGCAACCGACGACGACGACGCGACCGACGACG
>JAAESI010000122.1 GCA_024229515.1 Pseudomonadota bacterium
AAGCGATGATCGGTGTGAACATCCTCAATCGCATGACCGAGCTCGGGATGCCGGAATCGCACGCTGTCCGAAGCTGAACCTCCGAGAGAGCCGCTCAGTGGCCCGATCCGGCCTCGCTCGGAGCCGTGCAACAACGCCCCGCCGCACGGCAAGCGTCATTCGGGGTCGCCCACGATCGCCGAGAGAGCTGGGCTCCGGGGGCTCCGGGCTGCTGATAGGCGCCCGTCCCGAAGCAGGAGCCGCCCGGGTCACCAGGGCAGCTGGCGCCCCAGGAGCCGGCAGAGCTCGTCCGAATCCTCGCGGTAGAGTTCTCGGAGCTGTGCGCGCACGCCTTCGGGGAGCTCGGGCAGCGGCTGACGCACCCGATCGCGGAGCGCCCGCGCGCCATCCGCGAGGCCGTCGGGGAGCCGCCGGCCGATGACGCCGCCGACCCGCTCCAGCACCGCCGACCGGGGCACTCCGCCCACGTTCGCGCGCGCGGGGACGGCCCTCCACGGCTCCGGATCGAGCCCCAGGAAGGCAGCCAGGCCGAGCCGCGCGGTCGGGTCCTCGCCCCCCCACTCCGACGCGAACACCACGTGCACCTCGAAGCGCTCGCCCCACGGACGCAGCAGCCGCCCGTAGAAGCCGACCCGAACGCGGTGCTCCTCGGCGGCGAACGCCTGCTCGGGGGGCCGCTGCTCCACGCCGTCGCGCCGATGCATCCAGTAGGCCGACCACGCCCGATCGGCAGGGTCCCGCAGCGTCGCCACGATCTTCGTGGCGACCGGGACGCGCCCGCAGGCGACCGGGCTCTCCAGGTAGATCGGGGAGGCCTCGCCCGCCCGCTGGTCGGGGCCGGCGTCGTCGAACAGCGCCGCGTAGGCGGGCTCGTCGCGGATCGGGATCGAAGCGGGGACGTCGGTGTCCCACCGGCGCAGGGGCCCATCATCGCGCCACGCCCAGAAGCCCGGCTCCGACACCCGCGGCACGAACACGTCGTCGCATCGCGACAGGGCAGCGGTGAGGGCCGACGTCCCGGCCTTCGCCGCGCCGATCACCAGAAAGTCAGGCATCCTCATCGCGCCAAGCCTATCTCAGAGGACGATGACCACTCCTTCACACGCGTACGCGGGCCGTTCCGTGCTCGTCACCGGCGGCGCCGGCGCCATCGGAAGCAACCTGACGCGCGCCCTGCTCGAGGGCGGGGCTCGGGTCGTGGTGATCGACGATCTGTCGGCCTCGTCCGCCGCCAACGTGCCCACCGAGGGAGACCTCCGGTTCGTCCGCGGCGACATCCTCGACCCGGACGCGCTCAGCGACGCTTTCGGTGAATCCCCCGAGGTCGTGTTCCACCTCGCGGCGTCCTTCGCCAACCAGAAGTCGGTGGAGCACCCCGAGGAGGATCTCCGCATCAACGGCGTGGGCATCCTCCGGGTGCTCGAAGCGGCCGTCGCCGCCGGGCGCCCCCGGGTCGTCTACGCCGGCAGCGGCTGCAGCGTCTACGGCAACGACGCGCCCATGCCCCTGACCGAGGGGACCGTCAGCACGAAGCTCGACACGCCGTACCAGGTGACGAAGCTGCTGGGCGAGCTGTACCTCAACTACTACGGCGAGCACTACGGCCTCCCCGTGGTCAAGACGCGCCTGTTCAACAGCTACGGACCCTGGGATCCCCCGGGCCGCTACCGCAACGTCATCCCCAACTTCATGTGGCGGGCGCTGCACGGCATTCCGCTGCCGCTGACCGGCGACGGCACCGAGACCCGCGACTTCACGTTCGTGGGGGACATCGTCGACGGACTGCTGCGCGCGGGCACGAGCGACCGAGCCGTCGGCATGGAGATGAACCTCGCCGCGGGCCGGGAGATCGCCATCGGCGACCTCGCCCGCAAGATCAACGAAGCGGCCGGGAGCCGCGCCGGGGTCGAGCACCGCCCGCGCCGCGCCTGGGATCGCAAGAAGCGGCTGCTCGCGTCGATCGACCGGGCCCGCGACGTGCTCGGGTACGAACCTGCGTGCGCCTTCGACGACGGATTGGCGGCCACCGCGCGGTGGTTCCGGACGCACTGGAGCCGGCTCGCCACGGACCCGAAGTTCCTCCCCCCCGGCGTCGACCCCACGGCCCTCCGCCCCCGGACCTGATGAAACAGCAGCTGTTCGGCTGCGCGTTCGACGCGGTCGATCTGGACGGCGCCGTCGCCCGGGTCGCCGACTACCTCGCGGGGGACGAACTCCGGCAGGGCTGCGGCGTCAACGTCGACCACCTCGTCAAGATGGACCGCGACCGCCGCTTCGCCGACGCGGTCGAGGCCTGCGACCTCGTCACCGCCGACGGCACCCCCGTGGTGTGGGCCAGCCGCCTGCTGCGCCGACCGCTGCCGGTGCGGGTCGCCGCCATCGACCTGTTCGAAGCCCTGCTGCCCGTCGCCGTCCGCGAGGGCTGGCCGATCTTCCTCCTCGGCGCCCGCGAGGACGTGGTCGCGGACGCGGCCGTGGCGATGCGCGACGCTCACCCCGGGCTGCGGATCGTGGGCGCTCGCGACGGCTACTTCACCGAGGCCGAGGAGCCCGACGTGGCCGCCCAGATCGCCGGCAGCGGCGCGCGGCTGCTGTTCGTGGGGATCACCTCCCCCAAGAAGGAGGAGTTCGTGACGCGCCAACGCGACGCCCTCGGCGACGTCCGATTCGTGCTCGGCGTCGGCGGTTCGTTCGACATCGCCGCCGGCCGCGTGAAGCGGGCCCCGAAGTGGATGGCGAGGGCCGGCCTGGAGTGGACCTATCGGCTCGCGCAGGAGCCGAGGCGGCTGTGGCGCCGCTACCTCGTCGACGACGTCAGGTTCGTGCGGCTGGTCGCGCGCGAGTTGACCGCGTCGGACCAGAGCGACAGCAGCCGTTCGACCTGACCGGCGAGGCCGTAGCGCGCCACCGCGCGGGTCCGTGCCCGCTGCCCCAACTCCGCCCGCAGGTTCGGGTCCGCCAGCAGCGCCGAGAGGGCGGCCTGCAGCGCCGGCACGTTTCCCGGCGGCACCAGCAGCGCTCCGCCGCCGACCATCTCGGCCACGCCCCCGACCTCGGAGGCGACGATCGGGCAGCCGCAGGCCATCGCCTCCAGCACCGCCATGGGGGCTCCCTCGGCGAGGCTGGGAAAGCAGACCACCCCGGCCCGCCGGTACGCCTGCGCGAGATCGGCGGGACCGAGCACGCCGAGGCTCGTGACCCCCGGCGCCGCCGGGATCGGGCCTGCCCCTGCGACGGACAAGGGGGGCGGTTCGTCCAGATCCGCGCGCGCCTCCAGCAGCACCGACAGCCCCTTGCGGGGATCGGCGCCGCCGACGTGCAGCAGGGACCCATCCCGGGCTCCGCCGGGGCTGAACGCCTCGACATCGACCACGTTGGCGAGCACCTCGACCGGACCGTTGCACCGGGGCCCCACGACCGCGGCCATCGCCTGGCTGAGCGCCAGCACGCGGTCGGCGCGCTCGGCGACGACGCTCCAGCCAGGGGCCCGAACCGCCGCATCGGCGTCGGCGAAGTGGAGGTGTGCGACCACCGGGACCTCGGCTCCGAGGGAGCGGATCAGTGCCGCTTTCCGCAGCACGGAGGCGCCGTCGGCGACGTGCACGTGGACAAGGTCCGGCGCCGCCGCGGCCAGTTCGGCGAGCGCCGACATCGCCCGCACCGCCTTGGAGGCCTTCCCGCCCCCCGCCATCGTCACGATCGGGATCAGCTGCACGCGGCCGGGGTCGACCGCGTCCAGGAGCTGACGGCTGACCGTCGCCACGCCGCCCACCAGCTCGGGGGAGGGACCGACCAACGCGACTCGGAGGGGCTGACCCATCAGGGGCGCACGATACTCGCTGGGGCGCTCGGATCCGTTACCTTGGGCGACGCGAGCGCACGTAGAGTGAAGGCTATGAGGCGGGTCCGCAGGCTGCTGATCACCGGGCTGCTCCTGGCGGCGTTTGGCTGCTCGGAGAACGAGCTGGTCCTGCCCGACGACGACGACGCGGCCGACGACGACGACGCCACCGACGACGACGATGCGTCCGATGACGACGACTCGGCCCCCGTTTCGGGCGAGCTCGCGGTCTCGCCTCCCTCCGCCGGCATCGGCCCGATCGCGCTGGGCTGCAGCGGCGAGGTGACCCTGACCGTCGCCAACATCGGCGACGCCCCCCTCGTGGTGGTCAGCCTGGCGTTCGACGCGAGCCCCGAGCTGACCCTCGACACCCCGCCCCTGCCCGCCTCCCTCGTCGCCGGCGCCTCCCTCGAGATCACCGTTCACTACACGCCCACCGACGAGTTGGTGGACGAAGCCGACCTCGTCATCGTCAGCAGCGAAGGGGAAGCAGTCGTGCCGATCACCGGCGGCACACAGCCGACCACGGTCGGGTTCGACGAGTTTCTCCAGTCCGGCAACCGCACCGTCGACATCCTCTGGATGGTCGATTCGTCGTGCTCGATGGCCTACGAACAGCAGGCGCTGGGGGCCAACTTCGGCACCTTCCTCGGCATCGTCGACGGCCTCGGGTTGGACTACCGGATCGGGGTCGTCACCGCCGACATGGACGACGACGGCGAGCTGCAGGGGGACGTCCCCTTCGTCACCAACACCACCCCCGAGGCGCACGACACCTTCGAGGACAACGTGCTCGTCGGCCAGCTCGGCTCGGGCAGCGAACGGGGCCTCGACTCCATCCGCGAGGCGCTCGTGGAAGGCGCCGCCGGCAGCTTCCTCCGGGACGACGCGCAGCTGCGTCTCATCTCCGTCAGCGACGAGGACGACCAGAGCCTGCTCCAGCCCACGGTCGCCCACTTCGTCGCCGAGCTGCAGGCCCTCAAGCCCAACCCCGCCCACGTCGTCTATTCGGACATCACCGGCGGCGAGGACGGCTGCGTCTCGGACAACGCCAACGCGGACTCGGCCGAGCGCTACCTGGAGGCGACTGCCCTCAGCGGCGGGATCTCCACGAGCATCTGCGACACCAACTGGATCGACACGCTCACGGATCTGGCGGTCCTGGCGGACTCCTACGCCGACACCTTCGAGCTGTCCCAGGACGCGGTCGGGAGCACCGTCGCGGTGCAGATCAACAGCGCGCCGGTGGTGACGGGGTGGGGGTTCGACGAAGAGCTCAACGCCGTCGTCTTCGCCCCCGACGCGGTGCCGGCCGACGGCAGCCTGCTGCGGGTCGACTACGTCATCGCCCAGCCCTGCGAGGACTGACTAGAGCATCTCGTCCAGCGCCTGCTCGATGAGGGCGACGGTCTCGGCGGGGGCGCTGACCCAGGGGTCGGAGTCCGCGTCGGGGATGAGGTGGGCCCGCCCCCCCGCGGCCGCGGCGACGTCGGTGACGGCCTGGAAGTCCGCGTCCGCCACGAGGTAGACCGAAGGCACCTTGGAGTCGCTCAGCTCGGGTGCGGTGGCGATGAACACCTGCCCGCGGAACGAGTCCTCGAAGGTCGTCGCCACCGCCTCGGCGCCACCGGGATCGCCCCCGGCCGCGAGCACGACCCGGTCCCGGCGGAACTCCGGCTGGTTCATCGTCCAACTCAGGGCTGCGTGCACGTCCGCGAGCCCCTCTTCGTCGGCCAGATCGTGGCGCGAGCGCGCGATCACGAGGGCCACGCCGACCCGGTCGGCCAGTTCGGTCAGGTGCCAGGCGACGAGCTGGCTGCGGTCGTCGGTCACGACCAGCAGCACGGGCACGGGGTCGTGGGCGGCGATCGCGGGGAAGTAGCGGTGGAGGTGGCGTCCCCCGCGGGAGACCGCGGCGGGGGAGCCTGCAGCGGAGAACTCCGCGTCGGCTTCGACCGCGTCGTAGAGCCGATCCAGGGCGTCGGCTTCGGCCCGCTGCTCCGACTTGCGGGGCTCCTTGCGCAGGTACGCGGTCGCCCGCAGCGGCACGGTGCGCCGGTCCCGCTCAGGCACGAGGCCGGCCCACGACAGGCGGCGGTAGCTGGCGTCCTCCAGCAGGACGGTGCGGTAGGCGGCGCCCGCCGGCGGATCCCCCGAGGGGGCGTTCCAGGCGACGTACCCGACCAACGCGACGGCGGCCCCGCACAGCACGCCGCCGAGGCCCCGCTGCCACCCTCGCTCCCCCGCCAGGAGGGCGAGCACGAGGCCGAGCACGGCGCAGCCGAGGGCCGACAGCAGGCAGATGGACGCGGGGGTCATGGTGGAGGTACGGCGCGGCGGCCGAGCGGATTGCTCACGAGCCGTAGAACTTGAGCATCAGGCCCAGGATCACGACGGGCACGCCGATCCACAGGGTCAGCTCCCCGAAGCTCCGTCGCTTGTAGAGCACGGCCGCGTCTGGCCCCTCTTCGCGGCGGGTCATCGAGTCGCGCATGGCACCGAAGGCGCCGCCCCCGACGGGTTGGTCCTTCGCGACCTCCAGCTCCACGAAGTCCGCTTCGAGCTGGCGGTCCAGCTCCTTGGCGCGGCTGGTCTGGCGCCGCGGATCGGGACGCTCGCTGGGCTGCCTGGACGTCGTCCGAGCCTTCTTCTTGACCGCCTTGGCGCGGGCGTTCTTGCTGCGCTTCTTCGACACGCAGGGAGCCTATCAGGGAGCCGTGAAGCGCAACGGGATCACGACCTCGACGAGGTCCCGCGCGTGGGCCGGGAAGCCGGCGTACCGGAAGGCATCGGCGACGCAGGCGGCAAACGCGCCATCGCCGGTGCCGTCGGAGCGGACGGTCGAACGTCGGACCCGGCCGTCGCAGCCGATCTCCAGCACCAACTCCATCGGCCCCCCCGCGGTCACGCCCTCGGTGTAGCAACGCAGCGTCTGCTGCTGGAAGGCGCTGACGACGGGAGAGATCTGCTCCGGCTCGAGCCCCTGGGAGCGGCCGAAGCTGCCGTCTTCGATGCCCGCATCCTCCGCCAGGCAAGGCTTCGCCGACGGCATGCGGAGCGCAGGCCACTGCGTCGGCTCCTCGTCCTCGTACAGCCACGCCTCGTTGGGCTGCTCGCCGGGAGGCGCCTTGGCGCGGGGGCGCCGGGAGGTGGTCTTCGTTGTCCGTTTTGGCTTCCTCGCCGCCGCCGCGACGGCCTCGCCCCCCGGATCGCCGACGACGAGCACCTGCCCCGGCACGATCAAATCGCCCTCGATCCCATTCCAGTCCCGCAGTTGCTGCGCGGTGGTGCCGTGGCGCGACGCGATCCGGCTGAGGGAGTCCCCGGACACGACCGTGTAGGTGGGCGGCGGGGGGACCTCGGGCTCAGGCGCGGGGCAGCCCACGACCATCAACAACAACCCCAGCCCCAGCAGCGCTCGCATCGCCGCGCAGGGTACCCTCCAGCGGTGGCTGAAGACCTCACTGAAGCGCAGGAGCAGGAACTCAAGGCGGATCTTGATCGCCTCGTGGTCGAGCTCACGCAGCTGACCGAGCAGGGCTCCGACCGCACCGACGTCGTGGACCTGGACCAGCCCATCGGCCGGCTCAGCCGCATGGACGCGATGCAGCAGCAGAAGATGGCGCAGGCCCAGATGCGGCGCCACAAGCTGCGGCTTCAGCAGGTCAAGCAGGCGCTGTCGGCGTACGACGAGGGCGAGTTCGGGGAGTGCCGCAAGTGCGAGGAGCCGGTCGGCTACCGCCGCCTCAAGGCGCGGCCGGAGTCACCGTTCTGCGTCGAGTGCCAGGGCGAGATCGAATCCCGCCGCTAGGCCCCTACTTCACCGCCGACTCAGCCACGAAGATGATGTCCCCCGGCTGCAGCGGGAAATCGGACACCCGGCCCTGGGTGATCTCCTTGAAGGGGATCTCCATGGATATCTCGCCCTCGTCGCCGTTGCGGGTCACCCGCATCGACGACTCCACCGCGGAGTCGGTCGTGCCGCCGGCTTCCGCGATCGCCTCGATCAACGTCATGCCGGACTGGTAGCTGTAGCGGCCGGGCTTCTTGACCTGGCCCAGGACCGAGACCTTCCGGGAGTTGTACTCGTGCACGAACACGGTCACCTGGGGGGTCCGGAGGAAGCCGTTGGCGAGGCCGGCGCGGATCTGCTCGGCCAGCTCGCTGGCGGTCAGGTTCGTGGCGCTGATCTTGCCCAGCAGGGGGTAGATGAACGAACCGTCCGCCTCGACCCGGTAGTTGCCCGTGAGGCTGTCCTCCTCGAACACCCGGACTTCGAACACATCGCCCGGGCCCAGGGACTCGCGGAGCATCTCCGGAGTGGGCTGGGGCCATTGCCCAGATTGGTATCCATCGGGCGTCGAATGCTTTGGGCATCCGGGCAGGGCGATGGCAAAAAGAAGCGCAAGAAGAGGAAGCAGGGCTCGCATCGGCGCGCAATCTATGGCTGTTGACATGAAAGATCCAGCCGATACGCTGCACCGCCTTTCGGGGCCTCAAGGGGTGCGATCAACTTTTCGTGCCGGCGCGCCAAAGCAGACCTAGCTTGCGCGACGTCCGGCGTTTCGCACCTCCGCGGGAGCCGACCCGAGTCAGGAAGGATGAGAACACTGCACGTCCCCCCGCCGATCCAGGACTCGGTGGTCTCAAAGGGCGACTCCTTGGAGTTGAGCCCGCGCGAGATCATCGGCCGCATCCTCGCCATCGTCGTGCAGCGACGATGGGCCGTGCTCCTGTCGGCCAGCGCCGTGATCGTCGCCGGTGTGCTCTTCCTTCGTTTCTCGGAGCGCCAGTACTCGGCGTCGACGAAGATTCTGATCCACCCTGCTGCGCCCCAGATCCTGGACCAGGTGGAGGACCTCCGGCAGGAGGTTCCGAGGATGAATCCCATCCTCATCGACAAGTACTATCACACGCAGGAAGACATCATTACGGCCCGCGAAGTGGCCGAATTGGTGGTCGTTCGGTTCGGGTTGGACCGGGACGAAAACTTCCTCGGAACCCTGACCGACAAAGACACGGGGGACCCGATCCCCGCGGCCATCCTGCACGAGCGGGCGATCAAGCGCCTCCGCAGGGCGACCGCCCTGGAGCCGCTGCCGGAGTCCGAGATCTTCGTGATCACGGTGACGGACAACGACCCGCACCTCGCCGCCCAGCTCGCGGACGGGATCGCGCTGGAGTACCAGAACTACTCCCAATCGCTGCGGCTGGAGCTGACCACCAGCGCCACCGAGTGGCTGCACGAGCAGGTCGACATCCAGCGGATCGCGCTGTCGGAGAGCGAGGAAGCGATCCAGGCCTTCCGCCAGGAGCACAGCCTCGAGTCGATGAGCATCGACGAGTGGACCAACTCCATGGCCGAGAGCGCCGCTGAGCTGACCGACCGGGTCGCCACGGCGGAGATGACGCGCACGCGCAAGCAGGCGGTCGTGACCCGGCTGGACGACTGGATCGAGGAGGGCAAGGAACCCGCCCAGCACCCGCTGGTGGCCAGCGACGCCGTCGTCCAGCGCCTCGCCGAGGACCTCCGCACCCTGGAGCGTCAGCAGGTGCGCGCGTCCGAGCGCCGCCTCGACGGATTCCCCGGCCAACGGGCCGATCAGGACGAGCTCTCCCTCGTGCGCGACCGTCTGGACAGGGAAGTCGAGCGCGTGCTCGAGGGACTCCGCTCCGACCTCCGGCTGGCCCAGGTGGAAGAAGAGCTGCTCCAGGCCCAGCTGGACCGCGAGCGGGTTCAGGCGCTGGAGTTGGGCGGCCTCGAGGTCGAGTACAACCGCCTCCGTCGCTTCGCCGACACCAACGCGCGGCTGTACGAGCAGATCCTTCGCCGCTCCAAGGAGATCGAGCTCTCCCAGCACGTGGACGCCTCCACGGTGAACATCATCGAGCGGGCCCGTCCGCCCGAGCGGCCGAGCCACCCCCGCGTGTTCCTCAGCCTGCTGGTGACGCTGTTCGGCGCCGGCCTCATGGGCATCCTCGCGGCCCTCATCATGGACAGCCTGGACGCGTCGCTGCGGGATCCGTCAGACCTGGAGACGCTGTTCCACATCCGTCCGATGGGCATCGTCCCGATCGTGCCGATGGACTCGGAGCGGGAGGTGTTCGCGCGCAACGCGCCCACGTCGGCCGCAGCCGAGTGCCTCAGATCGATCCGCACCAACCTGCTGTTCGCCGCCAAGCAACGGAAGATCCGCCGCGTCCTCGTGACGTCCGGAAGCCCCAAGGAAGGCAAGACCACGCTGTGCGTGAACTTCGGGGCGACGATGGCCCTGGCGGGCAACCGGGTCCTCCTCATCGACACCGACATGCGGCGGCCCCGGATGCACCGCATCTTCAAACTCGGCGCCGTCAACGGCGTGGCCAACCTGCTGGCCGGTGAGTGTGAGCTCGAAGAGGCGCTGCACGCCACCGACATCCCCGGGTTGGACATCCTCCCCTGCGGTCCCCCGCCCCCCGATCCGGCCGAGCAGCTGGGCAGCAACGCGTTCGATGCCCTGCTGGACCGGCTCCAGGAGCGGTACGACTACCTCGTGCTGGACTCGCCGCCGACGCTGGCCGTGACGGACTCGCGGATCCTCGCGCAGAAGACGGACGCGACGTTGCTGGTGGCGCGCATCGGGTACACCGACCGTCGTCCCCTGCGGGACACGCTGCGCGCGCTGCGTGGCATCAACGTGGAGCCGACCGGGGTCATCCTGAACCAGGTCGACCTGCTGCAGCGTGGCTACGGCTACTACGCCTACAACTACTATCACTACTACAGTGACTCCGAGGGGGAGACGGGCGAGCGCGGCCGACGACGCCGACGCGCCTCCAACGGCGGCGCCGACATCTAGAGCGAGCCGCCAACCGATCCATGGCCAAAGACTCCCTCAGGCAGGTGGGCAGCACCGCGCTGGTGCTGGTGATCATCAGCCTGGTGGCGAAGCTCCTCGCCTTCGGTCGGGACGGGCTGATCGCCGGCCTCTTCGGGGCCAGCCGAGAAGCTGACGTCTTCAACCTCGTCTTCCCCGTCTGGATTCAGCTCGCGCTGTTGATGATGACCGGGGTCAGCAACGTGCTGGTGCCCCGCTACCTGGCTGAGCACAAGGCGCGGGGGGACAAGGGCGTCTCCACGCTGCTGGGCGGAATCATCCTCGTGGTGATCGCCATCGCCACCCCGGTGACCCTCGCTACCGGCGTCTGGGCCGAGCCGTTGGCCCGCCTCGTGGGCAGCGAGTTCGACGCCGAAGCGCAGGCCCTCACCGCCACGATGCTCCGGTGGACGCTCCCGATCATGCTGATCGCGGGGGTGACGGGCGTCTACATGGCGGTGGCCCGGGCGCGGGGTCACTTCCGCCTCCCCGAGGCCGCGCAGTTGGCCATCAACGCCGGGATGATCGTCGGGTTGCTGGCAGCCTCGAAGAGCCTCGGCATCCTGTCGACGGCGGTGGGCGTGACGGGCGGGGCCGCAGTGATGGGCGCGCTCGTCGTGTCGTACCCCATCCGCCAGCGCATCCCGCTGAAGCCCAACCTGAGCCGCATGCCGGAGGGCACGCGCATCCTCGCGCTGTCGGGCGGCACCACCATGGTCGGCCACAACGGCGGCTACGTGATGTCCTTCGTCAACCGCGTCTTCTTCGCGGCACTGCCGGGCGGCTACCTCACCTGCTACAGCCTCGCCGAGCGGGTGATGCAGCTGCCGATGGCGATCACCATGCCGGTGATGATGACGACGCTGCTGCCGACGATGGCGGAGCGGTACCAGGAGGACGACACCGAAGCGGTCAGTCGGATGAGTCAGAAGGCCGCCCGCGTGGCGTTCGCCGTGCTCATCCCGATGCTGCTGTTCATGGCCGCCACCCACGTCCCGATCATCCGGCTGCTGTTCGGCCGGGGCGCCTTCGACGACGAAGCCGCCCGCCTGACCGGCCTGCTGTTGGTCTGCCTGCTCCCCTCGGCCGCCTCGCGCATCACCCAGAACGTCTTCGCGACCGCCTTCTACGGCAAGGGCGACCTCGTCTCCCCGAACCTCGCCGGGGGCATCGGCGTCACCGTCTGCCTCTGCCTGTTCCCGTTCGCGTTGAAGACCGGGGCCATCGGGCTCGCGCTCGTGCGCGCCACCGCCGACGTCACCGCGATGCTGTGGCTGATGCGCCGCGCCCGCATCAAGCTCGGCTTCCAGTGGGACGGCATCAGCGGCTTCCTCGTCCGCCTCGCCATCGGCGCGAGCCTGCCCCTGGTGGCCGGCGCGGGCGTCCTCTACCTCCTCGGCGGCTACGCCCCGGGGGCCGGTGATCTGCGGCTCTTCCTGGGCCTCAGCCTCGGCACCGGCACCTACGCCCTCGCGTACGTGGGGCTCGCGCGGGTGCTGAAGATCCGCGAGGTCCGACAGGTCGAGCAGCTGGGGATGGACCTGCTGGGCAAGATCGCCGGGAAGCTGAAGCGATGATGTCGGCTTCGGGCGAGACCCGCGATCGGTGGGGGACGGTGGCCAACGGTCTGCTCATTGCGATCCTGCTGTCGGCCCCTCTGGCCGTCGCGGTGGTGCACCCCGCGGCCTGGCTGGGCGCCTGGGTGTTGTCCGCCGCGGCGCTCGTGGCGGCATCCCAGTCCACCGTTCGGACCGGCTCTCCGCCGGTGCTCCCGACCGCCCTCGCGGCGCTGACCGGGGCGGCTTTGCTGCTGTCGGTGCTCCCCCTGCCTCCGTCGCTGGTCGCGGCGCTGTCGCCGAAAGCGGCCGAGCTCTGGGCCCTCGGCCCGGTCGGCGGCGCTCCCTCGGAGTCCTGGAGATCGCTCCACCAGACCCCCGGGGGAGGGCTGTTCCAGCTGACCAAGTGGGGCACTGCGGCTACGTTCGCGCTCGCTTGCGCGGCCCGGCGACGGTCCTTCGGGAACTCGCGTGCCTCGGTGATCCTGGTGCTCTCCGGGGTCGTCTCGATCACCGCCGCGCTGGTACAGACGGCCGTCGGCGCCGAGACGGTGATGGGGATCTACCGACCGAACTGGGGCTTCCCCACCGACTTCCGCGCCACGTTCATCAACCCGAACCACTTCGGCGCCTGGCTCGGCATCGTGCTCGTGCTCGCGATCGGGCTGCTCCTGCGGCGTGAGGCATCGGCCCGCATTCGCATCCTCGGCATCGTCGCCGCCGCCGCCGCGACCCTCGCGCTGGTGGAGACCCAGTCTCGGGGCGGGGCGCTGGGCGCCGCCGTCGGGCTGGTCACCCTCGTCGCCCTCACCGCCTACCACTCGGGCAGGAGCTCGCGCCGAACGACCGCCGTCGGCGCCGTGGGGGTGACGATCGTGCTGGCCCTCGCCGCCCTTCAGGTCGACCGCCTGAGCCCGGACTTCGAGTCGCCCGACACCGGCCTCGCGCGGGAACTGACGGACACCGAACCGCGGCTCGGCAACCTCCCTCAAGTGTTGGACGTCGTCGACGCGCACCGCTGGGCGGGCGTCGGCCGGGGCGCCTTCGGCGACGTGTTCCCCCGCTTCCAGGAGACCGCCGGCCGCGTCGTCTTCGCGCAGGTCGAGGTCCTCCCCCTGCAGCTCCTCGTCGATCACGGCGTGATCGTCGGCTCTGCCATCTTCCTGCTCCTGCTCGCGGTGCTCGCCGGCTGCATCCGAGGCGCCCTCCGCCACCGGGGACGGGTCCCCGCCGCGGCTGCGCTGGTCGGACTCGCCGCGCACGAGCTGTTCGACTTCTCCCTCGACGGGGGGGCCGTGCTGCTGACGGCGGTGCTCCTCGTGATCCTCTCCTCCCCCGGGGGCCGCACGAGCTGGACGAAGGCCCGGTGGGGGACCGCCGGCGCGGCCGTCGCCCTCGCCGCGCTGATTGCCCTCCCCCAGGTGGGGTCGTGGAAGGCCCAGGGGGCGTTCGACGCCCAGGTTCGTGACGCCGACCCCCAGGGTGACGCGTTCCAGGAGGCGGCCGAGGCGCTGTGGGCGTCCCACCCTTCGAACTGGTACCTCGCGTTGGAGTTGGCCCGCGCCGCGGCCGCCCGGGAGGACCTCTCGTTGGCCCTGCGGTGGACCAACCGAGCCATGCTCCTGGCCCCCCGGCAGCCCGATCCCCACCTGCTCGCGGCCCGGCTGCTGCGCAGCTTCGGGAGCCCCCGCCAGGGGCTCGGGGAGTACCGGCTGGCCCTTCGCGCTGATCTGCTGGGCACAGGCCGCCAGGTCGTCGAAGAGGTCTCCGCGGCGTACGAAGACCCCGACGCGCTGGCCCGCCTGCGCACCCCCGGCGAGCCCGAGCAGGACCCCTGGATCGCCCTCTTCGGACTGGTTTTGGGCGACCCCCGCGCCCGCGACGTCGCCCACGAGGCGTACGCGACCCGGCCCGACATCCAGCTCGCCATCCTCGTGCACGCCTGGGCGCTGGGGCAGGAAGGACGGGGTGCCGAGGCGATCGAGCTGATCCGCGGCCTCGCCGACCGCGACGATCTGACCCCCTACGTCCGTCACCTCATGGCCCGCGTCGTGCACAAGGCCGGGGACACCGAACTGGCGGTGGCGTACCTGACCCCGGTGCTGGACGGCTTCCCCGGGCGCCAGGGTCCGATGTGGCTGCTGCTGGGGGGCTGGCTCGTCGAGCTGGAGCGGCCCGCCGAGGCACGCCGGGCGTTGCGCAGCGCCCGGAACGATCCGACCGCCGCGGTGGTGGCTGAGAGCCTCCGCCTGGAGGCCCGACTGGAGCGGGCCGCCGGCAGCCACGAAGAGGCGCTCGAGCTGCTTGCCCGAGCCGAGCGCGCAGCCCCGCTGCTGCTGGACGCGGCGCTGGACGAGGTGCGTCTCCTGCACGAACTGGGGCGCACGGCAGACTCATTGGCGCGGCTTCAGGCCCTTTCCTATATTCACGGTGCCGACCCTCGATTCCAGGCGCTCAGCCGCGAGCTCGAAGGGCCGTCTTCGCCCGACTCGGGCCAAGGAGCAGACTGACATGACCCACCGGGCTCTCCTCCCCATCCTTCTCCTGTCCGCCACCCTCCCCGCGAGCGCCTTCGCCGGGGACTGGCCCTACGCGGGCCACGATCCCACCGGGGCCTCGCGCACCACGGCCGTGGGTGCCATCTCGTCGGACCCCGCGGAGCTGCCGGGGGTGGCGTGGCGGGTGCAACTGGACGAAACGTCGTTCGACGTCGGCACGCTCGTGGACGTGGACGGCGACGGCGTTCCCGAGATCATCGCGGCTCACCGCCAGCGCGTGGCCGCCTTCCGGGTCGACACCGGCGACGTCGTGTGGACGACCCCCCAGATCGGGGTCAGCGCCATCTGGGGCACCCTCGATGCCTACGGCCTCGGCGCGGAGACGGAGATCCTCGTGGTGGACCAGCGCATCGGCGGGGGAATCCACCTCATCGACGTCGAGACCGGTGGCGTGCTCTGGTCCTACAACGAGCTCGCCCTCAGCTCGGGCGCCTTCCTCCGAGAGCTCGATGTGGCCGACATCGACGGCGACGGGGCGCTCGAAGCGGTCTTCGGACCGGCGCTGCAGGGAACCCCCGAGATCTACGCCGTGGACTGGTCCTACCCGGACAAGATCCCGCGGGTCGCGGTCGGCACCCTCGCGGGCGCGGACGTGACCAACAACCGGTTCTCCGCGGGCGACTTCCTCCCCGACCTCCCGGGCTACGAGATCGCCGTCGGCCAGGGCTACGACCTCGACGTCCAGCGCGTCTGCGCCAACACCGACGCGGGCGCCTCCTGCGATGACTTCGACGGGATCTTCTGCCTCTGCCACGTCGGCCTCTTCGAGTCGATCTGGTTCAACCGGGCCTTCCCCCTCCCCCTCGACCTGGACTCGGACGGCGACGGCACCGACGAGGTCCTCAGCGTCTTCAACCACCCCGCCCACGACAGCGGTTTCGGTCTGTTCTCGCTCGAAGATGGGCTCGCCTCGGGCACGCCCGACAGCGCCGCCCTGCCCCGGTGGTTCTACGACTACACGCCCGCCGGAAACGCCACCAAGCCGTCGACCACCAACGAGGAGCCGGCGGACCTGAACGGCGACGGCACCGTGGACGTGCTGATCAACCTGTTCAACGCCGGCACCGACGAGGTGGACCGCGCGGGCGCCGCCGTTGACGACGGATTGGCCAACGCGGACGGCTTCGCGTTCGGCATCTACGACGCCGCGACGGGGGCGCTGCAGACCTCGTTGAACGACGTCTACGCCTACGGCACGACGGACTTGGACGGCGACGGCGTCCCCGAGATCGTGCTCCAGACGACCACCGACTGGACCTTCTCGGACGGCACCCTCGAGGGCCGGGAGCTGGTGTGCGACCCCGGCTGCACCCTCGAGCTGGCGTGGACCGCCCCGGACCACCGGATGCTTCGGTTCCCGGAGCGGTTCAACGACAACCGATTCCCCAGCCTGGACCTCATGAACCGGACCGAGGCCGCGGGCGGCGGTCTGTTCCTGTGGCGCGATGACGACCTCGCCCTGGTGCAGTTCGACGGCGTCGACAGCATCACCGAAGCGGCCTCGCTGACCCTGACCGAGGAGGACGACGTCTCCTCCTTCAGCGACACCGAGGACCTCGTCCTGATCGACCTCGGGGGGACCAACCTCCGCCCCTACACCGGGGAGCTGACCGCGCTCGCGGACGCTTACGAACCGGCCTCGCAGGCCCAGCCGCAGTGGCAGTCCGCCGTACTCGGGAGCGCCGAGACGGCCGCCACGGGCATCGTCGACGGGCACGTGTTCTGGTCGAGCCCCCCCCCCGCCTCGGGCGCAGACGCGGACGTTCGGGTGGGCGATCAGCTCCTGCTCGCGGACGACCTCGACGGGGACGGAAACCTCGAATTGCTGGGCTACACGAACCTGCCCGACGGCGGCTTCGAGATCGTCTGCCACAGCTTCGACGGCACCCCCGCCTTCCCCCTGCAGTGGACCTACACCGCATCCCCGGACCTGGTCAGCTACGGCCTCTTCTCGGAGCTCCTCCCCGTCGTCGCCGACCTCACCGGCGACGGCGTCGACGACCTCATCGTCGACGTGCGGAACTTCGGCGCCAGCTACCTGCTCGCCCTGGACGGGACAGACGGCGGCGTGCTGATGGAGCAGGCGATCTCCAACCGCGAGGCCTACCACTCCCCGCCCCTGGCCATCGATCTGGTGGGCGATGGAGGCCTCGGAAGCACCGACGGCGTGCTCGACATCGTGCGGGCCGGCCGCCGCCACCTGGACGTCTGGGAGACCGGTGCCGCCGCCCCCGAGGCCGAGTACCTCGCCGCGCGGAACATCTCCCGCGGCGCATGGACCGATCTCGACGGAGACGGCACGCCCGAGCTGATCGCCGCCACGAGCCAGCAGTTCGCCTTCCAGCAGATCATCGCGCTGAGCATCGCGCCGACGCTCGGGGAGTACTGGCCCGCCATCTCCGATCTCCCGCCGCCCGCCGACGTGGCCCAGTCGATCGCGCTGGCGAACCTCGACGACGACGGCGTGCTCGACGTCGTCTGGATCTCCTCGGATGGGTGCCTCGCTCGCGTCTCCGGCGTCGACGGCACCCTGCTGGAAGCGTTCCCCGGCCGCCTCTCCGACGGCGCCCTGGATGAGTCCAACGACGCCGTCATCCAGCCCCTGTCGGCGCTGCTGGTGATGGACATCGACGGCGACGGCGAAGAGGAGGCGGTCGTCGGCTCCCGGTCCGGCTACCTCTACGCGGTCAACGTCACCGAAGCCGAAGGCACGCCCACCGTCGAGTGGGGCACCTTCGTCGGCCAGCCGGTCGCCAACCTCAGCGCCGGCGACGTCGACGGGGACGGCATCGACGAGTTGCTCGTCTCCATCTCCGACGGCTCCGCGCTGGTGGTCGACGGCCTCGGCGTCGCCATCGAGATCCTCGCCCCCGAGCCGGGCGACTGCATCACCGGGGAGGCCGTCGAGGTCAGCGGCACGTCGCGCAACATCGACACCCTCGACGTCTCGGTCGCCGGCCTCCTCCAGGTCGAGGGCGTGGTCCCGGCCTCGGACGGCACCTGGTCCGCCGAGGTCGACATCCCGCTCATCGGCGGGCTCGTCGAGATCCTCGTGGAGGGCTACGTCGGCGGGGACCTGCACGCCAGCGCGTCCCTCGTGATCCCGTCCGACGGCGACAACGACGACGACGGCGTGACCCTCTGCGGCGGGGACTGCGACGACGACGACCCGCTCCGCTTCGAAGGCAACAAAGAGCTCTGCGATGGCATCGACAACGACTGCTCCGGCGCCCCCGACGCGGACCCCGCGGGCGAAGTCGACGTAGACGAGGACGGCTTCCTGTCCTGCGAGGACTGCGCCGACGACGACCCCGACGTCTTCCCCGGCGCCGAGGAGGTGTGCGACGACGGCATCGACCAGAACTGCGACGGCGGCGACGTGCTCTGCGGCGACGACGACGACGACGACGACGACGACGACGACGACGTCGACGGGGGTTGCGACTGCTCGGCGGCAGACGCCCGCACCTCGTCCTCGGCGGCCTGGCTGCTCCTCGCCCTCGGCCTCTTCCGCCGGCAGCGACGCACCCCCCGGTAGGCTTCATGACCCGAGACGACAGCGCCCTCCGCAAGGGATTGATCCTCGCGGCCATCGTGGCGGCATCGGCCCTCGCCGGCCTGGTGCTGGCGGCTCAGCCGTTGTTCGTGGGGCTCCCGTTGCTGCTGATCGGCGCGGTCGTGCTCGTCGTGGTCCCGCTGGTCCTACGCCGCCCCGAGCGCGAGGTCATCCTGCTCGTCGTCGTCTTCCTGAACTACGAGAACCTCCTCCGCTACACCCTCCTGAACGATCCGCTCGGGGGCATCTTCCAGAAGGTCCGGATCCCCCTGGTGCTGGCCGTGGGAGGGCTGTTTCTGCTGTTCCGCGGCACCCGGCTGTTTCACGGCACCGGCCGCGCCTCCAGCCAGTTCGTGCTGCTCTACCTCGGGTGGGCGGTCGTCTCGGGGTTGATGTGCCCGGTGCCCGGCAACGCCATCTTCCACGTGATCGCGCTGGCACTCCTCATCGTGATCCTCGCGATCGCCGTGTCCGGCTTCCAGGACCCCGCGGAGTTCTGGCGGCGCTGGCTGGGCTGGTTGATCGTCGGCCTCGCCGTTGTGCTGTCCATCTCGATGCTGATGGTCCTCGTCGGCGCGCCCATCGCCCGCGCCGACCGGATGGTGCTCGGCGCCGTCGGGGTCGGGTTCCGCGGTCTCCTCAGCGCGCCCAACGACCTCGCCCAGGTGGCTTGCCTGGGACTCGGGGCCACGCTTGGGTACGCCGAACTGTCGCGACGCGGACGCAGCGCCTGGTGGTTCTTCCCGATGGTCCTGCTCTGCTCCATCGCCGGCCTCGCCTCCGGCGCACGCTCCGGCTTCGTGGGGGTGTTCAGCGGGCTGGGCTACCTGACCGTGTCGACCGCCTTCCGGAGCAAGCACTACTCCCGGCGCCAGTGGTCGCAGATCGGAGTCGGGGCCGTCGGCGTCGTCATCCTCGCAGCCGGCCTCGCCATGACCGACGTGGGGCGAACCCAGATCCTCCGCATGACCGAGACCGCCGACAACGTCAGCGCCAACCGCGTCGAGGTCCGTCAGGTGGTGTGGGGCACGTACATCCGGTCGCTGGGGCGCCGGCCCATCTTCGGCGTCGGGTACGGCAACTACGCCACGATGGACGAGCGCTACACCCAGCGGTTGGTCGGCGAACACGCCTCCCACGCCGCCCTGCTCGAGTACACGGTCACCACGGGCATCCCCGGGACGCTGCTCTTCCTGCTCGCCATGTGGGTCGCGATCCGAGGGGCCATGCACTCCTCCGCGGGCCGATTCCGGGCCAGCGTGATCATCTTCTGGGCCGCCAACTGGCCGATCTTCCTGCTATCCACCGGGGCGACGGGGCTGGCCCAGGTAAGCGGCTGGGCGTTCTGGGCCCCGATCATCGCCGCCGGAGCGTACTGGGCGGTACCCCAACAGCAGGCGGCGCCGATGGACCGTCCGCTTCAGATCGTCCACGCCGCCAGCTAGGTCTCCGATGCGCATCACCTTTCTGCTGCCGACGCTCGGCCACCCCCGGCACCGCAAGCGCATCCGCGCGATCAAGCGGCTGGGAGCCGACGTGCGCGTGCTCGCGTTCGAGCGGGAAGGCCAACTGGGCGACCCCGACGGGCCGGTCGAGCGGCTCGGCGTCATCGCCAACGAGGAGTACGTCAAGCGGCTCGGGGTGTACGCTAGGGCGCTCCGCGAGATCCGCGCGGCGGCCTCGGCCAGCGACGTCGTCTACACCTTCGGCACCGACCTGATCGGCCTCGTGAAGGCAGCCACGGTGGGGACGCGAACTCCGACGATCGTGTCGGAGGTCGGCGACATCCCCAACGGTCTGCTCGGGGACGGACACGCCGCCCGGGCGGCCCGGCGGTTCGAGCGACGGCTCTTGCGGGGGGACGTGACCCTCGTGGCCACATCGCCCCCCTACGTCGATCGCTTCTACCGGGAGGTCCAGGGGCTGCGGGATCTGCGCACGTTCATCATCGAGAACAAGGTCGACGGCGACGTCACCCTGCCCCCGCTGCCGCGGCCTCCCCGCGAGCCGGGAACGCCCCTGCGCATCGGTTGGTTCGGGCTGCTGCGCTGCCAGCAGTCCTGGGCGGTGCTCAAGGATCTCGCCCGGACCGCCGGCGACGCCGTGCAGATCGAGCTGCGGGGGGTGCCCTTCGACCAGCTCCAGCAGATCCCCAAAGAGGCCGAGACGTTCGACAACATCAGCTTCGGGGGCCGCTACCGCGTGCCCGACGATCTGCCCGGCATGTTCGCGTCGGTGGATGTCTGCTGGATGGTCCACCACGACCTGCTCCGCCCCTACGAGAACTGGGGCTGGGCGCGGAGCAACCGCCTCTACCAGGCGGGCTGGTACCAGACGCCGCTGATCGGCCAGGAGGGCAAGGACGACTCCACCGTCGTTCGGGACCACGACCTCGGTCTGGTGCTCGACATCTCCAAGGCGGACGACGCGATGGCTCAGCTGCGCGCCATCACCGATGACGACCTGGCCCGCTGGTCGGCCAACATGGAGGCTGCAGACCGCTCCCTGTTCGCCCTCACCGACGAACACGAACGGCTCCTCGCTCAGCTCAAGCGCTGACCGCCTCGACCGTCGTCGTGAACCGAAGCTCCGCCCCCCCGGCCGGCGGCCTCACGACCACCCGCAACCCGGGCCGTCGCACCCCCATTCGGGGGAACCAATCGCACGGCTCGGCCTCCAGGGCCGCCCCCTCGACGCCGATGCGCACCGTCACCCCGCCGGTGCGCGCCAGCACCTGATCGGCCGACGCTTCGACCAGCTCCGCGTCGGGCAGATGCAGCCGGGCGGCGACGGGCTGGGGCCCCTTCGAAAAGCGCACCTCGTCGTCGACCCGAAGGGCGGCGGCGTCCGTCAGCCGGAAGGTCCGCCGATGCTCGGCGCCGACGTCCGGGTGCCACAGGAAGCGTCCCTCGATGCGCGGAGGAGGACCGTCCTGGGCGACCACGATCTCCGGCGCGCGGCGCCACCCCAGCCGAAACGCGCTCCAGACCTCGACCTGCTCGTGATCCCCGATCTGGAGGGTGTTGTGGGACGCCGTGGTGCGGCTGAGGGCCCGGTCCGGACCGCCGCCGTAGGCCAACGTGCCCCGGTTGCCGACGATCCGCTGTCCGTCGATGGAGAGCTCGAAGCTGAGGATGTCGCAGTGCGAGTGGGCGGGCTGGTGATCGGGCGCGACGGGGCCGCAGTCGACGACGAGGTGGCTGCGGGCCGAGCGCGCGACGACGTACCCCTCGGCGTCGAACCGCCGGAGCCCTTCGCCGCCCGGGGCGACATGGCCGACGAGCTCGGACAGGGAGGCCCGGGGGTGGGCCATGCCCAGCTCGGCGTCGTTGAACAGCGGCACCTGGCCGTCGGGGTGCTCCAGGGCGGCGGCGAAGTCGAGCCCCCGACGGGTCGCCCGGTCGAGCCACGAGGGCGTCTCCGATCCGAGCGCGGCCCGGACCTCGGCGAGGTCCCGAAGGCAGTCCAGGTGGTACCGCAGGGAGCGCTCCTCATGGCCTCCCCCGGCGAGGAACTGCACCTCGATCTCCCGCCTCAGGCGCTGGGTCAAATGTCGACGGAGCGCCGGCTCGGCCCACACCTGGGCCGAGGTGACCAGCACCGCGAGCTCCTTGAGGAGGTGGTTCCCCTGGAGGTGCTGCTCGAGCCGAAGGCGCAGGTAGTGGAAGCCCACCCGGGTGTGGCGGGCGAGCTGCTTCAGCAGCGCCGGATCGATGCCGCCGACCGACTCCAACACCGCCCAGATGCGGAGCAGGTTGGCCTGCCGGCACGCCAGGGGGAACGCCTGCCAGCCGTACCCCTGCCCCGGTCGACAGCGCTCCCAGTGGTCCTCGAGCACCGCCGCCAGCCAGCCCTGCCAGTCGCCTTCGGGATCGGACGCAGCGAGCGCCGCAGCCCCATCGAAGTAGTGCAGGTGGAAGCGCCAGAGCTTGGACTGCGCGGGGGCCTCCCAGTCGACCCGATCCCCGAACACCGCCTCGACCTCCTGGAAGCGATAGACCCCCTGCCGGGGGTCGCCGTGCACCTCGGGACGCCAGCTGGGGGCCAGCGCGATCGCTCCCGGACGGCCCCCCCACGACGCGAGCACGCCTCGATCGGGGTCGTACCGGGGGCTCAGGAGGCGGGTCGCGCGGCGTGGGTCGACGGGGGAGGCGCTCTCCAGCAGCCGCACTCCGCGGTCCCAGACGTAGGCGGCCAGCTGGCGGGGGCGGTAGTGGCGGCCGGCGCGCAGGCGCGGTCCGAGCGCGTCCAGCGACACCACCGGGAGACTCAGGCCTTCGCCATCGTCGCCATGAGGACGATGCGGTACGGGGCGAGCACCTCGAACCGGTTGACCACCCGCTCGAACGCGAAGCCCGCCAGGTAGGTCGCGGCGGTGAGCCGCAGGTACTCGGGCCGGCCCTCGATCAGCTTGACCTCAGTCACTTCGAGTCCCGAGGCGCGGGCGCACCGGTGCATGTCCTCACCGGTGTTGACGCGGTACGTCGTGGGGAACGTATCCTCGGGGTCGCGGCCCCGCAGCGAGTTGTAGAACTTGTGGAACCCGTGAGGCGTCAGGCGCGCGATGACGGGCATGTAGTGCCGCTTGTTGGTCGTCTTGACCAGCAGCCGACCGCCCGGCTTGAGCACCCGCGCGACCTCCTTGAAGACCGCTTTGGGGTTCTCCAGGTGCTCGAGCACGTTGTCGCTGAAGGCGAGGTCGAAGGACTCGTCCTCCCAGGGGATCTTCTCGGCGAACCCGACCCGACCCTCGTCGAGGTTCGGGTTGGTCGTCACCCGCTCGTCCGGATCGAGGCCGCAGATGCGCGCGACCCGCCCGTGGAAGTTCAGCTGGGTCACGATCCCGGCGCCGGCGCCGACGTCCAGGACGTGCATCTCCGGCTTGAGTTCACTGAGGATCAGGCCGCGAAACGCGGTGTCGTCCCAGTTGTCCGCGTGGTCGGGGTAGAGCACCCGATCCATCCAGCGCGTAATCACAGACATCGGTTCGATCAGACCTTCTCGGAGAGGTCGGCGAGCAGGCCCCGCAGGGTCTCGACCTCCCGCTTGGTGGGGCCTGAGGTGCGCCCCTTCCACAGAAACACCACCTCGGCTCCGTCGTCCGCGGGACCGTTCTCGGCCACGACCAGGGGCAGCGTGGCGCGCACCCCCTTGGCGTCTTGCTCGTAGTCGCCCACGACCATCTCCTGGCCGTCCCGCACGTAGACAGCGCCGCTGATCCCGCTCTCGTTGGTGAGGCGCTCCAGGGCGATGGCGAGCCGGCCGGTGCGGGCCGCCTCCGCCGGGGCCTCCCGGGCGATATCGGTGGACAGCTCGGCCAGCGCGCTCATGCGGGCCTGGTTGTCCTTGCCCCGCTGCCACATCGACATCAGGTCATCGGGCCGCACGTAGCCGGTCTTGAAGATGAGGGTGAACACCACCGCCGTCAGCAGCGAGATGGCGATGATCTGCGAGCCCGGCACGCCGACGACCATGACCAGTCCGGCGACGCATAGCGTGGTGGCGGTGCCCCAGAGGGCGAGCACCGCGCGGCGGTGGCTCAGGCCCAGGTCCAGGAGCCGGTGGTGCAGGTGGCCCCGCTCGCTCATGAACAGGCCCTCCCGGAGGAAGGCCCGACGCAGGATGGTCAGCGACAGGTCCAGCAGCGGCAGCCCCACGAGCACCATGGGGAGGAAGATGGCGACCGCGGTGGTCTCCTTGCGGCTCGTTCCGAGGGCGACCACGCCCATCAGGAAGCCCAGGAAGTTGGATCCCGAGTCCCCCATGAAGATCGACGCGGGGTTGAAGTTGAACACCAGGAAGCCCAGCAGCGCGCCCACCATGGCGCCCGTCCAGGTCATCCACAGCACGTTCGCCTCCAGGTAGGCCAGCGCGAACATGGTGAGGCTCGCGATCAGCGCGATCCCCGCGGCGAGCCCGTCGAGCCCGTCGATGAAGTTGAATGCGACCATCACCCCGGCGATCCAGAGCATCGTCACCGGCGCGCTGAGCAGCCCCAGGTCGACGATTCCGTAGCCCGGCACGTCCAGCACGTCGATCCGGTGGCCGCCCATCCAGGCGAACCAGGCGATGCCCAGCAGAAGCGCCAGTCGGAGCTTCGCGGAGGTGTCGAAGAGGTCGTCGGCGAGCCCCACCGCGAGCGCGGCGATCGCCCCCAGGAGCAGCGTCACCGCCCCCCGGGCGTCGGCGTAGATCAGCGCGCTGATCTCATTCTCGTACACGGCGAGGCCGGCGATGGGCGCGAGCACGGCGATGGCCATGGCGATGCCGCCGATGCGCGGGATCGGGACCTTGTTGACCCGCCGCCCCTCCTTGGGGTCGTCGACGAGGTTGGCCCGCAGGGCGAAATCGCGGGCCAGCGGCGTGAGCCAGACGGCGACGAAGAACCCGATGATCAGCGCGGCGACGGGAGTCTTCATCGGGAGGTCTCCTCGACCAGCTCCTGCAAGTGGTCCATGTACCGCGTCGCGAGATCGTTGCGGCGGAACCGGCTCACGGAGTCGCGGGCCTTCTGGCGCGCCGCCTCATCGTACGGATGGTCCGCCATGTCACGAACCGCAGCCGTGATTGCGTCGACATCGCCCGGTTGCACCACTCGTCCCAAGCCGCTCTCCTCGATCACTTCGGCAGCCTCACCGCCCACGGCGCCGAGGATGGGTCGGCCGGCACCGAGGATCTCGAAAATCTTGCTCGGAACGAAGTTCTCGAAGAGGAACGGGTGCGGCCGCAGCGGGACATAGCAAAGGTCCGATGCGGCGTAAATGCCACGAATTTCCGAGTAGGGCAGCAAGCCGGCAAAGGTGACGTTGCCGAGGCCTCGCGACTCCGCCTCCGCGACGAGCTTGGCGCGCTCGGCGCCATCGCCGACGAAGAAGATCTGGAAGCGGGGATCGTCCTTGAGCCGCTCGGCCACATCCAGGAGGAAGTCGAGGCGGTGGAGCAGGCCGTGGGTGCCGACGTACGACACGACGTACTTGTCCTGCAGCCCCCAGCGCGCGCGGACCTCATCCCGTTCTCCGGGCACCTCGGCGAAGTGGTCGGGGTCGAAGCCGTTGTGGATGACGACGACCCGGTCCTCGGGGATGCCGCGGCCGACGATGATGTCCTTGAAGCGGTTGGTGACCGTCACGATGAGATCAGCGCTGGTGTAGAGCTTCTTCTCCATCCGCGAGGCCAACGCGATGGCGACGGGGTTGGTGATCATCCCCATCTCGATGAACAGTTGCGGCCACAGGTCGCGCACTTCGAGCACGATCGGGACCTTCGACCCGATCCGGTGGGTGAGACCCGCCCACCCGGTGAAGATCGACGGGCTGGTCGCGATCACGACGTCCGCCTTGGCCGAACGCACGCGCCCCAGCGTCGAGGCCGAGACCGCGTAGGAGCCCTGTCCGATCAGCCGCTGCGCCATCGACTTGTTCGGCATGGCGAGCAGCCAGTTCCGCAGGATCTCGACCCCCTGGTCCTGCTCGCGGGACTTCCACAGCCCCCGCCAGTCCTCCCGCACCACGCCATCGGGGTGGTTCGGCATGCCCGTCACGACCTGCACCGAGTGCCCGTGGGCGGCCCAGAACCGGCTCAGTCCGGACACCCGCGCGGCCGGCGCACCCGGTTCGGGAGGGTAGTACTGAGAAAGGTAACGAATCCTCATTGGCGGACGGAGTGTAGCGAGCCCATCTTGCAGTTTCCCTGGTGCCGGGTCGGCCCCCTGCCAGGGATGGTAGGCTCGCCGGCCTCCTGCCGGCCAATGAACCTTCGGAGGCACCCCCCTCTTGCGTCAAATCATGCAGAACCTCAAGTCGGGAGAGACGATTCTCGCTGACGTACCCGCACCCGGCGTCGGAGCCGGCCAAGTCCTGATCCGCACCCGCGCGAGCCTCCTGTCGGTCGGCACCGAGCGCTCCGTGGTCGAATTCGGCAAGGGAAGCCTCATCGACAAGGCCCGGCAGAACCCCGAGCGGGTGCGCCAGGTGCTGGACAAAGTCCGCAGTGACGGACTCATGCCGACCTTCGAGGCGGTCCAGAGCAAGCTCGACAGCCTGATCCCGCTTGGCTACTGCAACTCGGGCGTCGTGCTCGAGGTGGGCGCGGGCGTGACCGACATCGCCGTCGGCGACCGGGTCATGTCCAACGGCCCCCACGCCGAAGCGGTGCTCGTGCCCCGCCGGCTTTGCGCCCCCATTCCCGACAACGTCACCGACGAGCAGGCCGCCTGGGTCGTGCTCGGCGCGATCGCGCTGCAGGGGATCCGGCTCGCGCAGCCGACGATCGGCGAGACCATCGCCGTGATGGGGCTGGGCACGCTCGGCCTGCTGGCGGTGCAGATGCTCAAAGCCTCCGGCTGCGAGGTCCTCGCCATCGACCTGAACGCTGAGCGCTGCGAGCTCGCCGCCGGCTTCGGCGCCACTCCGGTCTGCATCTCGGCGGGCGAAGATCCCATCGCCGTGGCGATGGCCGCGACCCAGGGCCGAGGCGCCGACGCCGTGATCCTGACCGTCGCGACCAAGAGCGACGATCCGATCCGCCAGGCCGCCCAGATGTCCCGCCAGCGCGGCCGCATCGTGCTGGTCGGCGTCACCGGTCTGAACATCGATCGCGCGGACTTCTACACCAAGGAGCTCACCTTCCAGGTCTCCTGCTCGTACGGCCCCGGCCGCTACGATCCGCAGTACGAGGGGCCGGGCGACGACTACCCGGTGGGCTTCGTGCGGTGGACGGAGAACCGGAACTTCGAGGCCGTGCTCGGCCTCATGAAGAGCGGGGCGGTCAAGGTCGACGGCCTGATCACCCACCGGTACGACTTCACCGACGCCGTCGAGCTGTACGAGAAGGTCGGCCGCAACGAGCCGATCCTCGGCGCCCTGCTCCGCTACGAGGGGCCCGACACCAAGAGCGACGACGACCTCGTCCAGCGCACGATCAACCAGCCGGGCCCCCGCAGCCGGGCCGCCGGGCGAGGCCAGCTGGGCGTCATCGGCGCCGGCAGCTTCGCCACCCGCATGCTCGTGCCGATCCTCGACAAGCTGCCGATGACGCTGCACACCACCGCCTCGCGGACCGGCGTCAGCAGCGGCCAGCTCGCCCGCAAGTTCAACTTCGCGCGGGCGACCACCGATCTGGATGTGCTCTTCGGCGACGAGGCCATCGACTCGGTGCTCGTGGCCACCCGCCACGACAGCCACGCCGACCTCACCGCCCGGGCGCTCAGCACCGGACGCGCGGTCTACGTGGAGAAGCCGCTGGCGGTCACCACGGAGCAGCTCGACGCGGTCGTCGAGGCCCACGATGGCGCCGAGCAGCCGCTGCTCATGGTCGGCTTCAACCGCCGCTTCGCCCCCATGGCGGTGAAGATGCGGTCGATGCTGGACACGATCGCGGAGCCCATGTCGCTCGTGGCGACCATCAACGCGGGCGTCATCGACGCGGACCACTGGGTCCACCACCCCACCGCCGGCGGAGGCCGGATCGTGGGTGAGGGCTGCCACTTCGTCGACCTGCTCCGCTACCTCGTGGGCAAGCCCATCACGGGCTGGCAGGTCAGCGCCGTCTCCGGCGGAGGCCTCGCCATCACCGAAGACAAGGCGACGATCACGCTGACCTTCGCCGACGGCTCCTTCGGCGTGCTGCACTACCTCGGCAACGGCTCCCGGGCCTTCCCCAAGGAGCGCATCGAAGCGTTCGCGGGCGGTCGCGTGCTTCAGCTGAACGACTGGAAGTCGCTCAAGGGCTGGGGCTGGCCGGGCTTCCGGGGCATGAGCTCGCGGCGCCAGGACAAGGGCCACAAGGACGCCCTCACCGCCTTCACGGATGCCGTACGCAAGGGCGGCACCTCCCCGATGCCGTGGGACGAAGTCCTCGAAGTGAGCCGCGTCTCCATCGCCGTGGCGGAGCTCGCCCGCGCCGGCGGCGGAACCGGCGCGCCGGCCTGAGCGACCGATGTGTGGCATCGCCGGCTTCGCGGGGGACTTCGATGCCGATCTGTTGGATCGCATGGGCAAGCGGATCGCGCACCGCGGCCCCGATGACTTCAACAACCTCGTCCTGAAGCCGCGGGGCGACGCTCCCCCGGTCGGTCTCGCCCACCGCCGCCTCTCGATCATCGACCTGAGCGCCGCCGGGCAGCAGCCCATGGAGGTGCGCTGCGCCTGCTGCGGATCGACCCGCAAGGGCCCCAAGGCAGGCCGGATGTGGCTGGTCTACAACGGCGAGCTGTACAACTACCGGGAGCTCCGCTCGGAGCTTGAAGGGTCCGGCCACACCTTCTTCAGCCAGACCGACTCCGAGGTGCTGCTGCACCTGTACGCCGAGCGCGGCCCCGCGATGCTGGAGGCGCTCAACGGCATCTTCGCCTTCGCGCTGTACGACGGCCGCTCCTCGGGCCAGGTCGGCGACGGCCAGCCCGGCGACCTGCTGCTGGCGCGAGACGGGTTCGGGCTCAAGCCGCTGTACTACGCCGAAGGGCACGCGGGGGTGCTCTTCTCGTCCGAGCTCAAGGCGCTGTTGGCGTCCCCGATGATCGACCGCTCGATCGACCACGTCGCCATCCACCACTACATGACCTACCTGTGGTGTCCGGCGCCCCGCACGCCCTTGATGGGGGTGCGGAAGTTCGAGCCCGGCGAGGCCGCGATCGTGCGCCGGGGCAAGTTCCTGCGGCGCTGGTTCTTCTACGACCTGCCCTACGGACGCCCGCCGCTGCAGGCCTCGGACGAAGAGATCGGCGTGCAGATCGCCGACTCCCTGCGGACCGCGGTGAAGCGGCAGTTGGTGGCCGACGTAGAGGTCGGCGCGTTCCTGTCGGGGGGGCTCGATTCGAGCGCCATCGTCGCGATGATGCGCGAGCTGCAACCCGGCGAACGCATCCCCTGCTACACGATCGGCTTCCGCGACGGCGGCACCCTCGGCGGACACTCCCCCGATCTCCCCTACGCCCGCCGGGTCGCCAAGCACCTGGACGTGGACCTGCGGGTGATCGAGGTCGGCCCCGAGATCATCAGCCACCTCCCGGAGCTCCTGTTCCACCTCGACGAGCCTCAGGTCGACCCCGCGCCCATCAACTCGCTGCTCATCGCCCGCCAGGCCTCCCAGGACGGCCTCAAGGTGCTGATGTCGGGGCAGGGCGGCGATGACATCTTCACCGGCTACCGCCGCCACCGCGCCCTTCGCCTGGAGCGGATGTGGGGCTGGCTCCCCCGGCGCGCGCGCAAGCTCGTGGCCGCCCCCGCACGGGCCGCGTTCAACGGCCGCAGCCTCCTGCCGGGCCTCGACGGACAGCGCGCCCGCCAGCTCGCTCGGGGCCTCGCCCACGTCGACCACGACGCCGAAGACCGGCTGATCTCGTACTTCTACTGGGGTGGCGAAGAGCTGCGGCGCTCGCTGTATGCCCCGGACGTCGCCGCCCGCCTGCGCGACGTCGACACCGGTGCGCCCCTGCGCCGCTCACTCCAGCGGGTGCGCAACGAGCCCGAGCCGATCAACAAGATGCTCTACCTCGAGGCGCGCCACTTCCTCGCCGATCACAACCTCAACTACACGGACAAGACGAGCATGGCGGAGGGCGTCGAGGTCCGTGTTCCGCTCCTCGATCCCGACCTCGTGGACTACGCTACGCGCATCCCCGTCGACGCCAAGATGCGGCGCGGCGTGCCCAAGGCGATGTTCAAGAAAGCGATGGAGCCCTACCTCCCCCACGACGTCATCTACCGCCCCAAGACGGGCTTCGGCGCGCCCCTGCGGCGGTGGCTGAAGGACGAACTGCGGGGCCAGGTCGAGGATCTCCTGTCGGAGTCTTCGGTGCGCGACCGGGGTCTGTTCGATCCGGCCGCGGTGCGCAGGCTGATCGAGGCGGACCGGGCGCGGAAGGTGGACGGCGCCTACGCCGTGTTTGGTCTCATGTGCGTCGAACTTTGGTGCCGGACCTTCGTGGATCGGCCCGGGGACGCACCGGTCGGTTGACCGCATGAGCGACCTGCTGGGCAAGCTTCGCCGCGCCGCGGGGAAGTCCCCCCCCTACGTCGTCCGGCGCGTCGTCCGCGACGCCCGCGCCGAGGCCGACCGCTGGCGGGCCCCCCGCCGCGACCGCTCCCTCACCCCCGACCGCCTCTGCCGCGAGCTCGGCGCCCCCACCATCGACGCCCTCTGGGAGCGCTGCGCGGCCCGACCGTGGCCGTTCCCCTCGACCCGGGACGACCTGGGGGACCTGGACCGCCTCTGCCCGGAGCACCGCGCCGCAGTGCTGGAGGCGGCAGACCGCGCCCTGCAGCGGCGGGTCGATCTGGTCGGCTCCGGAGAGGTGGAGCTGGTCGGCTCCGGAGAGGTGGAGCTGGGGCCCCGCATCGACTGGCTGACGGACGTGCGCAGCGGCCGGTCGTGGCCGCCCGCGTTCTCCCGGGGCATCGACTACGCCAACCTCGACGCCCCCAGCGACATCAAGTTCCCCTGGGAGCTGAGCCGCCTTCAGTGGGCGCTGCCGCTGGGCCAGGCGTGGCTGCTCACCGGGGAGGATCGGTACGCCGAGGGAGCGCGGGACCTCATCGACGCCTGGATCGAAGGCAACCCCTACGCGTGGACGGTCAACTGGTCGTGCACCATGGAGCCGGCGATCCGCATTCTCACCTGGACGTGGTTCTTCTTCACGCTCCACGACAGCCCCGCGTTCGCCGATCCCGACTTCCGCTTCCGCTTCCTCAAGAACCTGCTCCTGCACGGCGAGTACACCGAGCGCCACTTCGAGCGGTCCGACCTCAACGGCAACCACTTCGTCGCCGACGCCGCCGGGCTCGTGTTCGCAGGACTCTGCCTGGGGCCCGGGAACGCACCGGACCGCTGGGCCGACCGGGGTCTCGCCGATCTGGAAGCCGAGTTGCCCCTCCAGGTCACCGCCGATGGCGTCGACTTCGAGGGCTCGGTCCCCTACCACCGGCTGGTGACCGAGCTGTTCGTGCTCCCCGCGATGTACGCCGAGGCCCACGGCCGCCCGGTGTCGGCGGGGTGGCGCGACCGGACCGCGGCGATGGCGGAGTTCGTCGCCGCCTACTCCGGCCCCGACGGCGGATCCCCGCTGTGGGGCGACGCCGACGACGGCCGAGCGCTGCCCCTCGGTTCGGGGCGCCGCGACGACCACCGCTACCTGATCGCGTGGGCCGCCCAGTGGCTCGACCGGCCCGCGTTGCTGGACCGGTTCGGGGGGCCCGTCGACGAGGTCCTGTGGATCCTGGGCGCCGCCCGCACCGAGGCCGCCGCGGGACGCACCACGCCCCCGGGGGAGTCCCGCGAGTTCCCTCACGGCGGCTACCGCGTGCTCGCCCACGGCGCCGACCAGGTGTTCGTGGACTGCGGTCCCGTGGGCATGGCCGGCGTCGGCGGCCACGGCCACAACGACGTGCTCAGCTTCGAGGCGGTGCTCGACGGCGTGCGCCTCGTCAGCGACCGCGGCTGCTTCGTCTACACCGGCTCGCCCCGGGAGCGGAACGAGTTCCGTTCGACCGCCGCCCACAACACCCCGTCCGTCGATGGCGAAGAGATCAACCGACTGGTGCGCCGGGACTGGCTGTGGGCCCTCCACGACGACACCCGGCCCGAGGTCCGATCCTGGTCGGTCACGCCGACGACGACGTCGCTGGAGGTGTCCCACGACGGCTACCAGCGGCTCGCCTCACCGGTGACGGTGGTCCGTCGGTTCGAGCTGGACGGCGGCGAGCATCGGCTCACGATCCGCGACTCGCTCGAGGGCGCGGGCCATCACGCGATCGAAGTCCCGCTGCACCTCGCCCCGGGGGTGGAGGTCGACCGCAGCGCTTCCGACCTGCGCCTGCGGGCCGGCGGCCGCAGCTTCGAGCTGACGTGGGAGGGAACCGAAGGCTGGGAGCTGAGCGAGGAGGCTTCGCGGGTCTCGCCCAGCTACGGAGTCGCGGTGCCGACCCGCCGCCTTGCATGGTGTCGGACGGGGGCGATGCCCGCGGTGCTGGAGGTCAGACTCAGCGCGTGCCCCGAGGGCGGCTAGCGGACGTAGTACTCGTGCAGGTTCTCGTAGTTGTACGTCGTCGTGGCCGGACCATCGACGGCGTCCCCGCCGCAGACGTCATCCACCGTGAAGCCCTGGGCATCGGTGCCGTTGAGGACCTCGTCGCGGATGAGCGGCTCGGGCTCGCCCGCGGAGGTGTAGTAGTTCGCTGAGGGCAGGTTCCGACCGCAGAGGTCGTAGAACCAGGGCGCCGTCTCGATGACGTTGACGCAGTTGCTGCGCGGTCCTTCGTCCGTGCTGCTGAACACCGCCGGGGAGGCGAGCTGGTTGACCACGCCGTGGTCGTCCGTGCCGCTGAAGGTGTAGCTCAGGCCGCTGCCACCGGGGACGTCGACGGCGAAGGAGCCCGACAGGGTGAAGAAGAGCGGGTCGCAGGACGTGCCGTCGACCTCCTTGCGCAGGTCGTGCCGCGACATCAGGTCGCCCGCGGGCGAAACGGCCTCCCAGTGCTGGGCCGACAGGCGGACCGGGTCGCTGCCCGCCGGGTCGCCCGCGTCGGTGCCGTACACGGTGGTGTAGTCGGTCACGAGCGCGCCGTTGGCGAGGCCGTCGGGGGTCGTGCGGAGGACCAGGGTCCAGCCGCCGCCGAGGGTGCTCATGTCGCACCAGACGTCGACCTCCCCGAGGGGGCCGGCGCCGTCGCTGTCGATCGTGAACACCGCGTCGGTGCCGGCGCGGGTGGCGTCGGCGGCGAGGGCGTCGCTGCAGGAGGTGCAGGGGGTCGCGTCGATGCCGTCGCAGTCGAAGTCCACGCCGTCGCTGCAGAACTCGGGGGCGCCGTCGTAGTAGTCGGTGTCCGTGTCGTCGCAGTCGCCGTCGCACTCGGACTGGCCGTCGGTGTCGTCGTCGCTCTCGTTGCTGTCGGTCACGGTGTCGCAGTCGTTGTCGTCCACGGCGTCGCACAGTTCGGGGGCGCCGTCGTAGACGGTGTCGTCGCCGTCATCGCAGTCGCCATCGCACTCGGACTGACCATCGATGTCGGCGTCTGCCTCGGACGCGTCCGTCACCGTGTCGCAGTCGTTGTCGTCGATCCCGTCGCAGACGTCGGGGGCGCCGGTGTAGACGGCGATCTCGGCGTCGTCGCAGTCGCCGTCGCACTCGGACTGGCCGTCGGTGTCGTCGTCCGCTTCGGACGGATCCGTGACCGAGTCGCAGTCGTTGTCGTCGGTGCCGTCGCAGACGTCCGGGGCGCCCGGGTAGACGGTGTCGTCGGCGTCGTTGCAGTCGGCGGGGAAGTCGAACCCGTCGCCGTCCGCGTCCACGCTGCAGCCGTCGTCGGCCTCGCCGGTGCAGTCCTCGTCCACGCCGTTTTCGCAGATCTCGACCGCGCCGGGGTTGATCGCCCCGTTGCCGTCGTCGCAGTCATCGCAGGTGGAGTAGCTGTCGCCGTCCAGGTCGACACCGTTCTCGTCGACCTCGGAGTCGCAGTTGTTGTCCTTGCCGTCGCAGATCTCGATACCGCCGTTGAAGGCCTCGTCGTCCTCGTCGTCGCAGTCGGTGCAGAAGGGGTCGCCGTCGCCGTCCACGTCGTCGGTCGGTCCGAGGAAGTCCTCGTCGATCTCCGTGTCGCAGTCCTCGTCGATGCCGTTGCAGACCTCGGTCGCGCCGGGGAACACCGCCGCGTTCTCATCGTTGCAGTCCGGCTCGGTGTCGCAGGTGGAGACCCCGTCGTCGTCCTCATCGAAGCCTTCGTCGATGACGTCGTCGCAGTTGTTGTCGGCGCCGTCGCACACCTCGTCGTTGTCGGGCGCGTTGTCGGCGTCGTCGTCGGCGCAGTCGGCGCAGGCGTAGGAGCCGTCGCCGTCGACATCGGCGTCGTCGTCGATGACGCCGCTGCAGTTGTTGTCGACGCCGTCGCACACTTCGGTGGCGTCGGGGTTGATGTCCGGATCCTCGTCGTCGCAGTCGTCGGGGGAGCTGAAGCCGTCCCCGTCGACGTCATCGCCGCCTTCGATGCCATTGACGGACAGCGGGATCTCCAACGACTGCTCGCCCCAGAGGAGGCGGAGCACGTCGGTGGTCGTACCGGCGGTCTGCGGGGTGGACTCGACGAGGATGATCCGCGCGTCGTCCGGCTGGATCTCCAGGGCGCCCGCGAGGGCCACGTCGAACGGACCGTCGCCGGCGAGCTGGAATACGACCGTCGTCACAGCGCCGCCGGAGTTGGTCACTTCGACGGCCTGGGAACTGGTGCTCCAGATCTCGACGTCGCCGAAATCGACGGAGGCGGGCGACACCTCAATGACCGCCTCGTCTGCTGGGCAGCCGAGCAGGGAAGGCAGGAGCAGAAGCGGAAGCAGCCTGAATCTCATCGAGTCTCCGAGCGGGTCACGGGGCAATAGTACCCAACGTGGTCGTCGTTGCCCTGCGGGGGGCGCCTCAGTCGTCCAGGTGTGCCGCACCCGGTTTCTCGGACACATGCTGTTGTTGTTCAGGCCGCGACGCTCCCGGTGAGTTCCCGCCGTACCTGGGCCGGCGAGCTGTACCCGTGTCGTGCGACTAGCCACTGCTCGTTGTAGATCTCGCGGAAGG
>JAAESI010000123.1 GCA_024229515.1 Pseudomonadota bacterium
AAAACAACCAATAATGATCAACCAAAAGAGCAATAAAAATTAGCATCAAGTAATTTATAGAATACTTAAAAGTCTTCCAATAAAACAACTTGTTTTCACCACCCTTAATTATTATTATTGCATAAACCAAAAACCCTCCGCTTAATAATACAGCTGATACCAAGTATATCAGCCCAGACATGCCATACAGGTACGGCATTAGGGTAACAATAAATAATAATATAGTATAGAACAATATCTGCTTCTTAGTGTGGGCAATGCCATGAGTTACTGGTAGCATTGGTATGCTAACTTTTTTATATTCATTGACTCTAAATATGGCTAGTGCCCAAAAATGTGGTGGGGTCCAGATAAACACAATTAAAAATAATAACAAGGAGTATTCTATCCCTTGAGTGCCTGACACTGCTGTCCATCCTAGCACAGGAGGTGCAGCTCCAGCAGCTCCACCAATAACTATATTTTGAGGTGTGGCACGTTTTAGATACATCGTATAAATAACTGCATAGCCTATCAAGGAGATAAACGTTAACACCATAGTTATGGTGTTAACAAATAGTTGCAAGATACCTAGGCCAAGTATGCCCAGGAATACGCCCCAAACCAGGGCCTGATTACGGCTAACTTTGCCTTGCGGCAAAGGGCGCTGATCAGTGCGTGACAT
>JAAESI010000124.1 GCA_024229515.1 Pseudomonadota bacterium
CGCTCACGGTCCGAAGAAGGGCAGAGGAAGGAGGCGATGATCGGCGTGAACATCCTCAACCGAATGACCGAGTTCGGGATGCCGGAGTCGGTGGCGGTGCGAAGCTGAAGCTTCGGGAGAGTCGCTCAGTGGCCCGATCCGGCCTCGCTCGGAGCCGTGCAACAACGCCGCGCCGCGAAGCCCCACTTCGCGGCGGGCGCCAACACCCCGTGGTACCGAACCAGGTTGGCCCTCGGGATCGGGACGAGGGCAGCGAGCTTCACACGCCCAGTTCGCGTTCACGAAAAGCCATCTTGTCCCGCCTACACGCCAAGGTGGTCTACGATGGGATCGAATTGAGATTCTCCCCCGCCCTGCTGCTGTTCGCCCTGGCATCCGCGATGGTGGCCCTGGCGGGGTGCCCCTCCCAGGTCTGCGAGCCGGGCGCGACCCAGACCTGCGCCTGCCCCGCGGGGCTCGAAGGCGTCCAGACCTGCAGGGACGCAGGCGACGCCTGGGGTGACTGCTCGTGCTCCGGGGGCGACGACGACGACGCCACCGCGGATGACGACGACGCGGCCGACGACGACGACGACGTGGTGGTGGATCAGGACTCCCTGGTGTCGGCGACGGGGACCTTCGGTTGGCTCGTGGACCCCTGGGAGGAGCCGTTCCCAAATTGCTACCTCTACTGGGCCGTGACCCCTGGCGACGGGCTCGCGGTGGGCGGCTGCGAAGGCTGCACTGCGCACATGATGCTGGACTTCACGTTCCTGGAGACCACCTGCACCGACGGCCCGGAGGTCGAGCACGTCGACTTCACCGACGTCGAGGTGGGGATCGTGTCCGACAGCGCCCTGCGCTACCGCCACGATCTCAACGCGTGGTCGGGGTGGATGGCGGGCGCGACGGTGGAGGCGAGCTTCGTCGGCGAGACGCTGGTGGGCTACGGGGAGATCGAATACAGCGTGGTCGAGATGCTCGACATCAGCTGGGCGCCCGAGTGACCGGGTGGGGAATGTTCCTTGCGGGATCCCCGGGAACCTCCGGTACTCTGTGCCGATGAGCCGTTTTGCCCTCGCGCTCCTCTCGCTCGCGCTCCTCTTGTTCGTTCTGCCCGCGTGCGCGTCCACGGGTGGGCCAGCCCCGGAGGATGAGCCGGGGGGCGGGGATCCCGAGGTCCCCGCGCCCGACCAGGACGAGGTCGAGATCCGCACCCCTGAGTGGATCATCCCCGCGGGCACCGAGATCCTCTGGTGCTTCTTCGGGGTCTGGGAGATCGAGGACGTGGGTGTGGTCCAGGTCGAGGTCTTCGACAGCCCGGTCTCGCACCACACGCTGCTCAAGTCGGTCCCTGCGGACGACCCGATGCCGATCGACTTCATGTTCGACTGCACCGCTCCCACGGGCGACATGGCGGCCTACGCGGTGCTCTTCGAGGGGTACACCCCCGACTTCTTCGACCACGATCTCGGCGACGACGACGGCCAGGAGGACGACGACGAGGGGACGCTCTGGCTGGATCTGCCCGAGGGCATGGCCGTCAAGATGGTCGAGGGCCAGCGCTGGATGGTGGACGCCCACTACATCAACCCCACCGACGAGGACATCGTCACGAGCGTCACCTTCCAGCTCCGCACCACGCCCGAGGACGAGGTGGAGCAGTGGGTCGGGGCGTGGACGCACCACGCGCAGACCCTGGAGCTGCCGCCCGGTGAGATCACCTCCCGCGAGAACACCTGCGGGTGGGAGGACGAGATGTCGATCCTCTCGATCGGCCCCCACATGCACGAGTGGGGCTACTCCTACGCGGTGGACCTGCACCGCACCGACGGGGCCGTGGAGCGGGTCTACAATGTGGACGAGTGGGATCCCGAGTGGCGGAACGACCCGATCGTCGAGTTCTTCGAGCCCGGCGAGATCACGGTGCGCCCCGGCGACTACTTCACGACCACATGCACGTGGAACAACACCACCGACTACATGCTCGACTACCCGGAAGAGATGTGCTCGACCTTCGGCATGGCCACGCCACTGGAGACCGCGTTCGAGTGCTACGGCGGGGTGAGCAACCAGGGCGGCTAACCGGCCAGGCTGAAGGAGGCATCGGCTCGGCCAGATCGCGTTCACGAAAAGCCATCTTGTCCCGCCTACACGAATCCTTCATCAGCCGGAGGACAATCCGGATCCGCATCGCCTCGAAGTGAGGGAGTTGCCGCTTCCGCAGCTCCCGCCCCAGAGATCGACGCTCGGGGCGCGACGAACGGAGGCGCACAGGCATCGGCCCCCGACGACCACG
>JAAESI010000125.1 GCA_024229515.1 Pseudomonadota bacterium
ATCGATGAGGTGGGGCGGCGTCAATGGCGCAAGGAGTCCGGCGCGCACCAACAAGCTCGAGCCGAGAATGGGATGTATCGATTCAAACAGATCCTCGGCCCCCGACTCCGCTCACGGTCCGAAGAAGGGCAGAGGAGGGAAGCGATGATCGGTGTGAACATCCTCAACCGAATGACTGATCTCGGAATGCCGGAGTCCGAGGCGATACGAAACTGAACCGACTGAGGCCACTCAGTGGGCCGATGTGGCCTCGGCCCGAGCCGTGCAACAACGCCACGCGGCGCTGTCCCCGCCCATGGCGAGGATCACCAGCGACTCCGCGGTCGGAACGTCGATCATCTCAGCGGTGGCAGCGAGGCTTGGCATCCGTTCTCAGTCGAACAGATGCACCCACGAGCCAAAGCGTTATCCGACTTAATGCAAAACCTCGTGGCGAGGCTCGACGTGGACCCGCTTGCCGGGGGCGGGGTCCTTCAGCTGGATGGTCTGGGAGCGGCCCGGACCGACCGACACGAGCGACACGGGCACGCCCGCGAGCTGCTCGACACGGTTGACGTAGGCGCGCGCGGCGACCGGCAGGTCGAGCCACTTCTTCGCCTTCGTGATGTCCTCGCTCCAGCCAGGGAGCTCCTCGTAGAGCGGGTCCACCCGGTTGAGCGCGCCGCGGGCGGCGGGGACCGTGTCGAGGATCTGGTCGTCCAGGCGGTAGGCGGTGCACACCTTGATGCTTCCCAGTCCGCTGAGCACGTCCAGCTTGGTCAGGGCGATCGACGTCAGACCGTTGACCCGCACGGCGTGCCGGAGCACCACCATGTCGAGCCACCCACAGCGACGCGGTCGGCCCGTGGTTGCGCCGAACTCGCCGCCCGCCTTGCGCAGCTGCTCGCCGAAGGCGTCGTTGAGCTCCGTCGGGAACGGCCCCTCACCCACGCGCGTGGTGTAGGCCTTGCTGATCCCGAGCACCGCGTCGATGAACGTCGGCCCCATGCCTGCGCCCGTGCAGGCGCCGCCGGCGACCGCGTTGGAGGAGGTGACGTAGGGGTAGGTGCCGTGGTCCACGTCCAGGAGCGTGCCCTGGGCACCCTCGAAGAGGATGCGCTCCCGACGCGCGGCGGCATCGTGCAGCAGCCGGGTGGTGTCGATCACGAACGACGCCAGCCGCTTGGCGCAAGCGCCGTAGGTCTTGAGGATGTCGGCCTTCTTGAGCTTCTTGCCGCCCAGCGCCTCGATGTGGGCGTTGGCGTCCGGAAGCTCCAGATCGACGAGCTCGGCGAACGTCGTCGGATCCACCAGGTCGGCCATGCGAATGCCGTTGCGCCGCACCTTGTGCTCGTACGTCGGGCCGATGCCGCGCCGGGTGGTGCCGATCTTGGTGCCCGTGGCGCGGTCCTCGCGGAGGCCGTCGACCGCCTTGTTCCACGGCATGATCACGTGCGCACGGTCGCTGATGCGGAGCTGGTCGGGCTGGTTCAGGAAGCCGCGGACGCGCAGCTTGTCGATCTCCCCCAGGAGGATCTCCGGGTCGATGACGACGCCGTTGCCGATCACGCAGGTCTTGCCCGCGTGCAGCACGCCCGACGGGATCAGGTGCAGCACCGTCTTGTCGCCGTCCACCACGAGGGTGTGCCCCGCGTTGTTGCCACCCTGGAAGCGCACGACCACGTCGGCCCGCTCCGTCAGCAGGTCGACCAGCTTGCCCTTGCCCTCGTCGCCCCACTGGGCTCCGACCACCACGATGTTCGCCATGTCAGTCCTGCTCCCGCATGTCGGGTCCGACCAGCCCATGGACCGGCCGCCCCTCGAAGTAGTCACGCACCTGCTCGGCCAGCCCCACGGCGACCTTGATCTGCGCTTCGAACGTCGACGCCACCAGATGCGGCGTCACGATCACCTGAGGCAGCTCCAGGAGCGGATTGCCCCACGGAGGCTCCTCGTCGAACACGTCGATGGCCGCGCCCGCGACGCGCCCCGATCGGATGGCGGTGGCCAGGGCCGCTTCATCCACCACGCCGCCGCGCGAGCTGTTGATCAGCCGCACGCCGTCCTTCATGCGATCGAAGGCCTCGTGCCCCAGCAGGCCCCGCGTCATCGGCTTGGCGCTGACGTGCACGGTGATGAAGTCGGAGCTGCCGAGCAACTCGTCCCAGCTCACCGACATCGCCCCGATCGACTCGATCAGGGCCGGGTCCTTGCCCGGGTCGTGGACCTTCACGAGCAGCCCGAGGGCGACCCCGCGATCGACGACCTCCCGGCCGACGTTGCCCATCCCGATGACCCCCAGCGTCTTGCCGCTGACCTCGACCCCGCGGTAGCGCCGCTTGTCCCAGCGCTGCGCCCGCATGCCCGCATCCGCCCGGGGGATGTGCCGGGCGAGGCTGAAGAGCAGGCCGATGGTGAACTCCGCGGCGGTGGCGGCGTTCCCCTCGGGGCTGTGGAGGATGGCGATCTTGTTCTTGGCGGCGGCGGCCAGATCGATGCGGTCCATGCCGTAGCCGGCCCGCCCGATGAGCTTGAGCCGACCCGCGGACGCCTTGATGACGGCGCGGTTGATCAGCGTGCGCGAGCGCACCAGCACGGCGTCGAAGTCCGGGATGTTCTTGATCAGCTCAGCCGGCGTGATGCCCGGCCGCGCGACAACCTCGTAGCCGTGATCGCGGAGGATGCCGAGGCCGACACTGGAGATGTCGTCGCAGCTAAGGATGCGGATCGTCATCAGGCGGGCGCTGCTTACCAGTCCAGCGGGCGAAGATCCATCGTCACCGGCCCGCGGCCGTCTCGACGATCCCCGGGCGGTCCCCCCGACCGTTCAGCTTGACCCCCACCATCACGTGCAGGGGGCGGCCCGAGCGGGCCCCCAACGGCCGACGCGACACCATCACGCGGCTGTTCGTGACGTTGCTGACGGTGGAGTACAGAGCAACGTTGCGGGAGATGCGCACGTCCACCGCGAGGTCGAGCACGAACGACTCGGGGATGCGCTTGCCCGCCTCGATGGTCCCCTGCCCCGGCAGATCCCGCATCGCCGAGCGGGCCGTCAGGTTCGCGCCGAAGGAGCCGATCACGAAGTCGAAGCCGACGCTCGCGGTGCCGCGGTGCTCGGGCACGTAGGGGAGGCGGTCGCCGACGGTCACGGACCCGAACTGCGGGCTCGGGCTGACAAAGCCCGTCTTGAAGCGGCTCCCGGTGTAGGTGTAGGTCAGGCCGAGGTCGAGGCGCAGCTGCTCCGGCAGGCGAATCCCCTGCCCCAGCGTCGCCTCGGCGCCCCACACGTGGACGCGGCCCGCGTTGACCTGCGTGTCGATCTCCGCCCCCGTGCAGCCCACCGAACCGGTGCAGGTGCCCGAGAGGTTGGAGTAGTCGTTGAAGAAGCCGATCGCCTCCACGTGGAAGCCTCGGTACGACACGCGGGCGCCGCCCTCGTAGTTCCAGCTGCTCTCCGGCTTGACGTCTTCGGCCTGGCCGGGCGCCACGGGGCTGAACCCGCGATGCACGCCGCCGAGCACGCTCAGCCAGGGGGTCGGCTGCACGTGAACCCCGAAGCCGGGCAGCAGCACCGCGCGGTCCTCGGAGGTGTCCGGCTCCCCGAGGTCGTCGGTGGTGGCGGTGTGGATGACCTCCAGGCGCAGGCCGGGGAGCAGGCGCACGGGGCCGAAGCCCAGGTCCTCGTGCAGGTGGGCGGCGAACGCGGTGGCGAAGGAGTCGTTGGCGACGTCGACGTGCTCGGTGCCGTCGGTCTCCGTCAGGGCCCCGCCGATCATCGCGAAGCGCTCGTGGCTGTGGTCGCGGCGGACCCGGTCGGCGTGCAGCCGCACCCCGAAGCTGAGCTCGTGGCGGACCTTCTCGGTGCGGTGGTTCCAGCGGGCATCGGCGGCGCCGCCGAAGGAGTGGTACCGCCGCGCGTTGGTCCCGATCAACAGCTCCTCGTCGGTCGAGGAGGTGTCGAGCTCGCCGGCCAGGATTCCGTAGTAGATGGCATTGGTACCCGCGGTCGGATCGGCCAGCACCGTCGCTGCGCCCGCGCCGCCGCTGAAGTCGTTGAACTTGGTCCAGGAGCGGTCGAGCCAGTGGTAGTAGCCGACCGCCCGCACCTCGAACGCCTCCCCCGCCCGCAGCGTCCAGGCGAGCTCCGCCTGGGTGCGGTTCCAGCTCATCAGGCCGCGCTCGCTGGCGGCGTAGCGACGCGTCGGGTTGGCCTCGAAGTCCGCGTCCGTCAGCCCCAGGTACGTCTCCCGGGAGCGCTCGGTGGCGTAGCCCAGCTTGAGCTGCCACGCGGTCTGGACGGGACCCTGCAGCGGCGGCTGCACCCGGAACTTGAACATCAGCTCGGACTTGTCGAAGCCGGTGCTCCCGCCCGAGTCCAGCTCCTTGAAGCCGTCCGTGGTCAGGTGCACGGCCTCGAGCATCGCCCCGCCCCAGCCCCAGGAGGTGCCGCCCCAGCCGTGGATCTTGACGGTGCGGTCCATCCCCACGGCCACGTCCAGGCCGCCGGCGAGGCGGTCGGGCACGCCCCGGGTCTGCAGGTTCACGGCGCCGCCGATGGTGTTCGGGCCGAACTGGATCGCGGCCGGTCCCTTGAACACCTCGACGCCGACCATGCGGGTGGTCAGGGGGAAGTAATAGGCCGCGGGCGCGGCGTAGGGGGCGGGCGCCAGGAGCACGCCGTCCTCGGTGAGGGTGACCTTGGAGGAGCGGTCGGAGCTGGCGCCCCGCAAGCCGATGTTGGGGCGGAGGCCGTAGCCGTCTTCGTCCCGCACGTAGACGCCAGGCACGGGTGCCAGGACGGCGCCGATGTCGTTGTGCTCGAACTGCTCGAGAGCCTCTTCCTCGACCTTGTGGGCCGAGCCGCCGACGCGGGGCAGGCGGGGGCGTTCGCCGTAGACCTCGAGGGACTCAGTTACCCCGGATGGGGGGGAGCTTGCTCCACCGCCCGTCGGGACGGGCTCGCCCTCTGGATTCGGGGTCGGTTCCTCGTCGTCGTCGTCCTCATCGTCGTCCGCCTCGGGCTCCTCGGCCGGGGGATCGTCGTCGGCGACCGCAACACCGGAGACCAACAGCAGCAGCAGGGCGGTGCCCATCGCGGCGCGTCGCGGGACGAGCCCCCGGATCGGCCCGATCAGCACCGACAGGAGATCGTCCGGCCGGTGGTTGCTCGGCATGTCACCGAGCCCGAAGTCGAGCTCCCGGCGGGGCCCGCTCAGCTGCAACGAGCCGAACAGGCGATCCCAGATCGCGAGGTAGGCGCCGTAGTTCGTGTCGTGCCCTTCGGCGTGGTGCAACTGGTGCTGCGCGGGGCTGATGAAGCAGCGCTCGAGCAGCGGACCGAAGCCGACCCAGACGTGGCTGTGGCGCAGGTTGCCGAAGGTGACCCCGAAGACCAGCCCGACCGCGCTCACGCCGAACAGCTGCCACGGCTCGGCAGTGCCCCGGAAGCCCCAGAAGAAGGCGCCGGCGACGGCCCCGGTGACGAGCGCACCGCGGGTGGCGAACAGGAACGCCTCGATCGGGTGCACCCGGTAGAAGGTCGCGGGCGTGAGCACCTCGGCGCTGTGGTGCACCTGGTGCAGCTCCCAGAGCATGGGGACCTCGTGCACCACGCGGTGCACGACGTAGCGGGACAGGTCCGAGGCGAGGAACAGCGCCCCGGTGTAGGCGATCGTGACGGCCCATGCGGGCCAGTCGGGGAGGGCCGGAATCCCCAGCGTCGCGTCCATCGAACGCACGACGAGGGCAGCCACGGCGAGCGCCGACAGCGACCAGGGCACGAGCCCGGCCCACCGGACCAACTGCCGCACCAGCAGCAGTTGGTAGTCGAGGATCGCGGAGCGGTGCAGCCAGATCTTCCGATCGAAGAGCTTGTCGGGAGCCAGCAGGGCCGCGATCACCGCCGCGCACAACAGCGCCGGCCACCACGTGCGGCGGGCGGGGTCGAGCAGGGGTTCGAAGAGTTCAATCATTGTCGCCTGCGCTCTCGGCGGGGACGGTCAGCGCCAGCACGATCGCGACCTCGCCCTTGAGGAGGTCGGTCGCGCGCTTGATCGCGTCGTGGATCGCGAGGAGGTCTTGAGGCGAGTCCGCCAGCACCGTGGCGGGGTCCGCGTCGCCCACCGCATCTGCCGCCGCGATCGCCTCGTCGAGCGCCGCCAGCAGATCGTCCCCGAGCGCTTGGCCGCCTACATGGGCCAGCAGATCGACGATGCCGGGGGCGTCGTTAGCGCCCGCCGCGATCGTACGGATCTGGGTGAGGTTGGCGCGCACCGCGGAGACGGCGCTGCCGGCCCAGGGGCCTTCGAAGTCCTCGGGGCAGGTGTCCCCGGTGGTGCAGTCCAGGAGCCCCAGCGGGCGGCCGAGCTTGCGGTCCTTGACGCTGGTCTCCAGGTAGAAGAGCGCGGCAAAGACCCCCTGAAGGGCGGCGCGATCGCTGGCCCAGAGGCCGTCCTCGGTCGGGCTCGCGAGTTGGTCTCCCACGCCCCCGTCGATGCCCCAATCGGTGTGCAGCACCGCCGCCACGTCAACGATTCCGGTGGCTGCGACGAGGGCGTACTCGGCCCGCCGCAGCAGCACGCCGTCGTCCCCCAGAGCATCCCAGTCCGACGGCTCGATCGCCTGCGACGGGCAGAATGTCTCCGTCAGCGTGCCGAAGAGCAGCCACTCGATGGCGTCGAGCCCGTAGGCGTTCACGAGGTTCGCTTCGAAGAAGTCGGCGTCCGCGTAGCGCTGGTCCACCAGGCCCTGATCGACGAGGCAGTCGTTGACGGTCGGCCAGGAGTAGATCTCGTCGCGGATCGCCTCGCCGCCCACGCTCGGGGGCGCCGCCGCGGGGCCGAGCTGCAGCACCTCGGTCTGCTGCCAGAGCATGAACGCCGCGCGCCAGGCGATGCGCGCCGACTCCAGGCGGGCGGCGTCGTCGCCCCCGTCCTGCAGCGTCTCGAGCCAGGAGGTGAGCTCCCCCTCGAGGCTGACCGCGGCGTCCCGGAAGGCGGCGTACCCGGCGTCGACGTGCACATCGGCAACGCCCGTCAGGAACGGGCCGAGGTCGTACCCCTCCAGGGGATCGGGCACGGGCTCGGGCTCGGTGCAGCCCGAGGCACGGAGCGTCACGGCGATCAGGGCGATCGCCGCGACCAGAAGCCAGGACCTACCAGCCGCCGAGTCCATGGTCGTCCCCCAGGTTGGCGGGGTCGAGGTCCAGCCGATCGCCCAGCATGTCGCGGGCGGTGATGAGGTCGGCGTTGTAGGCGGCGACGTCGTCACCGGCCAACGCGGGGGCCATGCCGATGAGCTCGTGCAGCTGCGCGAACCGGTCGGGGGCGAGCTTGCTGCGGGGGTTGAACTGCAGCCCGAGCGCGAAGCCCTTCATCTCCGACCAGTGCTTGGCGTGGTCGGCGAAGCTGTAGCCATCCGTGCCGATGGCCTCGCCGTCGACGATGACCTCGTTGATGTAGTGGATGACGGTGGCGCCGAGGGCCGCTTCCCAGGCCTCGACCGCGTCGTCCCGGCGCAGCTGCAGGGCGGCCATCTCCTCGTCGGTGAGGGGGCCGTTGGAGGCCGCGAGGATCGCCCGCCCCTCCACGAACCCGGTCCACGCCTGGGCCGTCCAGTCGGTGGCTTCGACGCTCCCGCGGTCGCGCTTGGCGGCGTTGACGGAGTGGCCGAAGGCGTACTCGCTGAGCAGGTCGATGGAGCCGCTTCCGTCGGCGTCGAAGGCGCCCATGTCGGCGATCTCGTCGTCGGTGTGGAGACCGTAGTCGCGGGTCGCCCCGAAGTAGCCGAAGCCCTCGTCCCAGGCGTGCTCCAGGGCGGTGTTGTTGGCCCCGTCGCGCGCGGCTTCGTGGTCGGAGTTGAGCCCGCCGTCGGCGAGGTCATCGTCCAGGTAGTCGTCGGTCCCCTGGCTGTAGGCGATGGCGCCGAGCAGGAACTTCTGCATCAGCTGGTTGAGGTCGTGTCCCTCGGCGGTCACGTAGACGGCGGGCACGGGCGCGCCGGTGGGATCCAGCGGGTAGCCGCCGGTCGACCACGCGATCGCCTGATCCTCGATCTGGTAGGTCCAGAGCCGCACGAGGCTCTCGGGCGTGGTCACCAGCGGGTCGTCCCAGCCGACGAAGTCCGTCGCCCAGGTGGCGTGCTGGCCCACCGGGTCGTTGCCCGCGAGCTTGCCCAGCAGGTCCTTGCCCGAGGCGATGTCGCCGTAGGTGACCTGGTCGACCCCCAGGGTCGTGGTGATGCCGTGCTCCAGGCCGCCGGAGGTGTCGCCGTCGAACTCGAGGAAGAAGTTCAACTCCGCGACCACGTCCCCTTCGGCGGGGAACCAGCCCTCGTCCAGGCGCGGGGTCAGTCCGCCGATCCAGGACTTCAGGTCGTGGATGAGCACGTGGCGGAAGGTCTGGCCGGAGTAGGCCACGCTGTCTTCGCCGTCGAAGCGGCTCTCGAAGGTGTAGGTGTAGGTGGAGGGGGCGTCGTCGTCGCCCGGGACGGGATCGACGGTCGGGCAGGCCACAAGCAGGGGAATCAGCAGCAGAAGGGAACGGCTCATATCGTCAGCACCTAATTGATATTGAGAATCGTTATCATTCTCAACAGGAGACGAGAATAGTCCCCTGCTGACGCAGTGTCAAACGGTCGAACTGACGATGATCAGGAAGGGGACGGAGCGGCTCTAGGCGCGCAGCTCGATGATCCCGTTCTCGAGGAAGAAATGGAGGCTGCTGAGCACCCGGAACTCATCGAAGGTCCCGAGGATGGTCAGCAACTCCTCGACGGTGATCTCCCCGTCGATCTGGCTGATGAGGAACCCGCCGATGGGGTCCAGGCTCAACTCCAGGATGCTCGCGTCGGTGGCACGCAGGAACGGCACCGACTCCAGCGGCTCCAGCTCCTTGCGGTACTCCTCGGACAGCCGCTTCTTGAGCGAACCGGCGAGGGCGTTGGCCGCGGCGTGGTCGGGCTCCCGCTTGAGGGCCTCGTCCGCCTTGGTCAGCGCTGCCTCGAGGTTGCCGGCCCCCTCTTCGTCCCGGGCCTGGCCGAGCAGCACCTCGACATCCGTCGTGAGCGTCTCCAGGTCCTGGGTCTCTTCGTCGGGGTCGAACTCCGCCGCCGAGGAGACGTCGCCGCTGCTGTACGCGGGGAGCTCCTCGGTGAAGGGAGGCACCAACGAGTCGACCGGGGGGCTCGACTTCAGATCGGCGGGCGCCTCCTCGACGGGGGCGACCTCACTGGTGGTGGCACCCAGCTCGTCGAGCTCGTCGCGCGTGATCGCGCCAACGCTCTGGAGGTAGTCACGTGCCCGCGAGGAGCGGGGGTTGTGCTCCAGGGCCCGCTGCCAGAAATCGATAGCCTCGTCGCGCTCCCCGAGGGCAAAGCGCACGAGCCCTTTGTCCAGGAGACTGGTTACGAGGGCGTCCTGCTTGCGGCGGGAAGAGCGCGACATGGGCTTTCTGTTCGGGGGCCTAGATGTCGGCGCCAGCAAGGGAACCGTGGGCTTCGTTCAGGCGCGAGTAGCTCGACCGCAAGGCCGTCTCGTCGCGACTGTTCATCGCCCCCTTTGCTTCGGACAGGGTGTCCATGATGGCGTGCAGCTGCTCCCCCGTGATGACCGCTTCGGCCGATGGGAGCAGGTCGAGGACCTTCTGGTGGAGGGTCTCAACCTTGTAAACGAGTTCCTGAACCGACTCCTGCTCCTTCTCCTGAACCATGTAGTCGACGCGTTCGTCGATCATGCGCTGCAGGTCGGCGTCGCTGAGGCCGCCGCTCATGGCGACCGTGATGGACTGTTCCTTGCCCGTGTCGGCGTCACGCGCCTTCACCGAGACGATGCCGTCCGCGTCGATGGCGAACGTCACCTCGATGTCGGGCACGCCCTTGGGCGCGGGACGGATGCCGGACAGCAGGAACTCGCCCAGGAGCTGGTTCTCCGCCGCCTTGCCCGACTCGCCCTGGAGCACCACGATCTTCACCGCCGACTGGTTGTCGTGGACGGTCGTGAAGCTGTGGCTCTTCTGGGTCGGAATCGTCGTGTTCTTGGGGATGAGGGTGCTGACCCCGCCGCCGACCGTCGCGATGCCCAGCGACATCGGCGTGACGTCCAGCAGGAGCATCTCCATGCCTTCGTCCACCAGCGCCTGGCCCTGGAAGGCGGCGCCGAGGGCGACGACCTCGTCCGGGTTGATGCCCTTGCTGACGGCGCGGCCGAAGTAATCCTCGACCTTGGCCTGCACCAGCGGGGTGCGCGTCTGACCGCCGACCAGGAGCACCTCGTTGACGTCCGTGGGGTTCAGCCCCGCAGACTCCAGCGTGTTACGCGAGATCTCGATGCAGCGGTCGACCAAGTCCCCGACCAACTCCTCGAACCGGGCTCGGCTCAGGCTCTGCTGGAGGTGGATGGGCTGGCCGTCCTTGGTCGCGATGAACGGGAGCGTCACCTCGACGGTCCGCTTGAAGCTCAGCTCGCACTTGGCGTTCTCAGCCGCCTCGCGGAGGCGCTGCAGGGCGACCTTGTCTTCCCGCAGGTTGATGCCGTGCTGGGCCAGGAACGACTCGGCGAGGTAGTCGATGATCCGACCGTCGAAGTCGGTTCCGCCCAGGAACGTGTCGCCGGAGGTCGAGACGACCTCGAAGACGCCTTCCTGAATGGCGAGGGCCGACACGTCGAACGTGCCGCCGCCGAGGTCGAAGACCGCGAGGTTGCGGGTCTCGCTCCGCTCCATGCCGTAGGCGAGGGCGGCCGCGGTGGGCTCGTTGATGATCCGGATGACGTCCAGGCCGGCGACCTGACCGGCCTGCTTGGTCGCGGCCCGCTGGTTGTCGTTGAAGTACGCGGGCACGGTGACGACCGCCTTGACGACCTCTTCGCCCAGGTAGTCCTCGGCGATCTTCTTCATCTCCATCAAGACGAAGGCGGAGATCTCCTGAACGGTGAAGCTGCGGCCGCCTGCGCGGACCATGCAAGCCCCGTCCTCGGCCTCTTCGATCGAGTACGGGACGATGTCGAGGGTCTTGGTGACCTCCGGCGACTGAAAGCGCCGGCCGACGAGGCGCTTGACCCCGAAGATGGTGTTCGTGGCGTTGGTGACCGCCTGACGCTTGGCGATGTGCCCGACCAGCCGTTTGCCGTTCTCGGCAAAGGCGACGATCGAGGGCGTCGTCTGGTAGCCACCCCGATTGGGAATGACGACGGGACCCTTGCTCTCGAAGACCGCGACACACGAATTCGTTGTGCCCAGATCGATCCCGATGACCTTATCCATGCTGCTCCTCAGCCTCTACCTCAGTCGCTTCAGCGCCTTGGCGGCCACGCTCCGCTTGCTGTCCAGATGCAGGACGCGCTCGTAAGCCCGGACTGCATTGCTGGGCATGCCAAGCTCCTCATACGCCTTCGCCAGATCCATCGTGTACTCAACGTTTCGCGGTTCGAGCTCGACCGCCTTCCGCAACAGCTCCAATCCCACGCGCTGCTGCAGTGTGTGCTCGCTGATGAGCTTACCAAATTCGTTGTAGTACTTCCCCTTGGTGGGCTTGCAGTCGACCGCCTTTTGCATCGACTCGGCGGCGCGCTTCATGTCCTCGGACAGCAACGCCTGCTGGGCGACGTTGTAGTGCTCCTCTGCGCGGGTGTTCCGCGAGGTCGCCTGGGCCCGCTTGAACATGATCTTGGCCCGCTTGTTTCGGGGGTCCATCGTCATGGCCATCTGGAAGTGGGTGGCCGCCTCCGCGAAGGCGCCCTTGTCCATGGCGCCCTCGCCCATGGTCATGTGCTTGCGGCCGCGCGCGATGTTGCTGGCGAGCTGCTTCTGGAAATCCTGGAGGAACTTCGCCTTCTGCCCTTTGCGGACCTTCCCGCCGGCGGCGGTGGCCCGCGCCGACATGCCCTTCTTCGCTTCGGTGGCGGCGTTCTTCTTCTTGACCGCGTCGGGGACGAAGTTGACCGTCGCCGTGGCCTCGGTCGGGCTGGCGGCGTCCTTGCCGTCTTTGCCGAACACGAGCATGTCGTAGTCGCCACGACCCTCGATGTCCGAGAGCACCCGGTAGGCCTCGTTCACCTTGTTGAAGATGACCTCGAGCTTCTCTTTGTAGGGCCCCAGGGTCTTTCGATAGAACTTGTCCGGGTGGTACTCCTTGCTCAGCTTGTAGTACGCTCGCTTGATCGCCTTCTCGTCGGCCGATCGCGGCAGCAGGAGGATCTCGTAGAAGGTCTTGTTCTCGATCCCGTCCGAGGCCACGTCGATGGCCATCCGCTGATCGCTGCGCAGGTCGATGCCGTCGTCTTCGGGGTTGGCCCGACTGTCGATGTGCTCGGGGATCGCCGCAGGCACCGCGGGCATCGACGGGTTGCTGAGCACGTCATCGAAGAAGGTGCCGGCAACGCCTACCGCATCGTCATCGAGCTCGAACTCCTCGAAGTCGTCGTACTCCTCCACGGGCTCGACATCGCCAGAGGCGGTCGGGTCGACGGGTGACAAGGAGGGACGGAGGCGCGGGTCTGCCATGAGTATTTGGAGAGCCTACAGGGTCAGAGGATGTATCGCGACAGGTCGCGGTCCCCCAGAATCGGAGCGAGCCGTCGCTCCACCTCATCGCGGTCCACCACGACGGTCGACTCATCCCGCTCGGGGGCGTCGAAGCTGAGTTCCTCCAGCAGCGCCTCCATCACGGTATGCAGCCTTCGCGCGCCGATGTCCTCGGTCCGGCCGTTGACCTCCGCGGCCAGCTCCGCCATCCGCAGGATCGCCTCATCGGTGAAGCTCAGGTCGATGCCCTCGGTAGCCATCATCGCCTCGTACTGGCGGACCAGGGCCCCCTGCGGCTCGGTGAGGATGCGCCGGAGATCGTCCACCGACAGCGACGACAGCTCGACGCGGATCGGGAACCGGCCCTGCAACTCGGGGATCAGGTCCGACGGCGAAGCGACGTGGAAGGCGCCCGCGGCGATGAACAGGATGTGGTCGGTCTGCACCACGCCGTGCCGCGTGTGCACCGCGGTCCCCTCCACGATCGGGAGGATGTCGCGCTGCACGCCTTCGCGGCTGACGTCGGGACCTCCCCGGCGGCCTTCCGCGCCGCCGGCGGCGATCTTGTCGATCTCGTCGACGAAGATGATGCCGTCGTTCTGGGCCCGCTTGAGGGCCTCGGTCTTGACCTTCTCGTCGTCGACGAGGCCGGCCGCCTCGTCGGCCTCCAGCAGCGGGAGCGCCTCCTTGACGGTGAGCTTGCGGGCCTTGCTCTGCTTCGGCATCAGCCCCTGAAGCATGTCCTGGAGCCCCTGCCCCATCTGGTCCATCCCGCCGGCTCCGCCGGCTCCGCCGAGGAAGTGCACGCCCGGGGCGCCCCCCATGCCGCCGGGCTTGGCGGTGACGGTGATGTCGATGACGCGGTCGTCGAGGTGGCCGCCCTCCAGCATCCGCTTCAGCTTCTCGCGCGTGCGGGCCGTGCGCTCCTTCTCCGCGTCGCTGGCGTCGGCGTCGGGGGTCGGCAAAAGCGCCTCGAGCACCCGCTCCTGGGCCCGCTCCCGCGCGCTGCCGTGGACCTCGGACTCCATCTCGGTGCGGACCATGTGCATGGACGCTTCGACCAGATCGCGGACCATCGACTCGACGTCCTTGCCGACGTAGCCGACCTCGGTGAACTTCGTCGCTTCGACCTTCAGGAACGGCGCGCGGGCGAGCTTGGCGAGGCGCCGCGCGATCTCCGTCTTTCCGACGCCCGTGGGGCCGATGAGGATGATGTTCTTGGGCGTGATCTCGTCGCGGAGATCCTCGTGGACCTGCTTGCGGCGCCAGCGGTTCCGGAGCGCCACCGCGACCGCCTTCTTGGCCGCGTCCTGGCCGATGATGTGGCTGTCCAGCTGGAGCACGACCTCCCGGGGGGTCAGCTCGGCGCCCTCGGGCGGGGTGGGGCGATCGATCTCCATCAGTCAGCCTCCTCCGCGCCCGTGCTCCCCAGATCCAGGAAGGTGATCTCGCGGTTGCTGTAGATGCAGATGTCCGCCGCGATGTGCATCGATCGCAGGGCGATCTGGCGGGCCGACAGGTTGGTGTTCTCCACCAGGGCGCGGGCCGCCGACAGGGCGTAGGGGCCGCCGGATCCGACCGCCGCGGCGTCGCCGTCGGGCTCCATGACGTCGCCGTTGCCGGTGATGATGAGCGTGCGCTCGGAGTCTGCGACCAGCAGCAGCGCCTCCAGGTTCCGCAGGTACTTGTCCGTGCGCCACTCCTTGGCCAACTCGACGGCGGCGCGGGCGAGGTTGCCGGGGAACTTGTTGAGCTTGCCCTCGAACTTCTCGAACAGGGTGAGGGCGTCGGCGGTGGAGCCGGCGAACCCGGCCAGGACCTTGCCGTCGGCGAGGTCGCGGACCTTGCGGGCGGAACCCTTGAGCACGGTGTTGCCGAGGGTCACCTGGCCGTCGGCGGCGAGGACGACCCCATCGGGGCGGCGGACGGAGAGAACGGTGGTCACTTACTTCTTACCTCGCGGGTGGGCGTTGCGGTGCACGGCGAGGAGTCCCTCGACCGACAGGTGGGTGTACTGCTGGGTGGTGCTGAGGCTGGCGTGGCCGAGCATCTCCTGGATGCTGCGGAGATCCGCGCCGCCGTCGAGCAGGTGGGTGGCGAAGCTGTGCCGGAGCGCGTGCGGGTGCGCGTCGGTGGAGACCCCGGCGGCGAGGGCGCGCTGCTTGATCATGCGGCGGATGGAGCGGTCGCTGATCCGGCGGTCCCGGGTGTTGAGGAAGAGGGCGTCGCCCGAGTCGGGGCTGCTCATCAGCGGGCGGGCCTCACCCCAGGCGCGCAAGGCGTCGACGCAGGGTTCCCCCAACGGGACGATCCGCTCCTTTCGACCCTTGCCCATGACCCGCACTTCCCCTCTCTTGAGGTCGATCCCGGCGGTGTCAAGGCCGACCAGCTCCCCCACGCGGAGCCCAGAACCGTAGAGCAGCTCGACGATGGCGCGGTCGCGAACCGCCAGGAGGGTGGCGCGGAGGCGCTGCTTGTCGGAGGGGGGCTCGCCCCCGGCGCGCTTCTTCGGCGGCCGCTCGGCCTCCATCAGGGCCTTTGCGTCCGGGCCGGTGAGCGCGTGGGGCAGGCGGCGGCCGCGGCGGGGCATGTTGACGGAGCGAGCGGCGTTGATGTCGTCCCCCCGGCGCTCCGCGGCCCAATCCAGGAACGTTCGAATGGCGCTCAGCTTGCGTGCGCGGGTGGCCGGCGCGGCGGTGGCGTGGCGCAGGGCGAGGAAGGCGCGGAGGTCGCGGACCCCGACGTCGTCGGCGCTGGGATCGGGGGTGTCCATCCGCTCCACGAGGAAGGCGCGCAGCTGCTCCAGATCGCGCCGGTAGGCCTTGATCGTGTGGGGCGACAGGCCGCGCTCGGCGCGGAGGTGATCGCAGAAGTCGGCGGTTCGCTGCATCCGCCTCAGGCCGTGACCGAGAGGGCTTCCGACGCCATCCCCGAGGCGGAGGCCCAGGCTTCGAACGAGGCCACGCAGGCCTTGCCGCGTTCGATCCGGCGCTCCTTCTTCTGCTTCTTCTTCACCCGCATGGAGTCCGGCGGGAGCAGCCCGAAGTTGACGTTCATGGGCTGGAACTTCTTGGCCGTGCTGGTGGCGAGGTAGTCCAGGAGGGCTCCGAACATGGTGTCCGTCGGCGGGGGAGCCAGCTCCCTGGACTGCCGCTCGGCGACGATGTTCAGCGCGGCCCACAGCCCCATGGCGCTGCTCTCGGTGTAGCCCTCGCAGCCGACGATCTGGCCGGCGAAGGAGATGCGGGGATCGGCTTTGACCCGGAGGGCACGGTCGAGGATCGCGGGGGCGTTCAAGAACGTGTTGCGGTGCACGGAGCCGAGCCGGAGGAACTCGGCCTCCTGAAGGCCCGGGATCATGCGGAAGATGCGGGTCTGCTCGCCGTACTTGAGCTTGGTCTGGAAGCCGACCATGTTCATCGCCGCGCCGGTGCGGGTCTCCCGCCGAAGCTGGACGACGGCCCACGGGCGGCGCCGGGTGCGGGGATCGAACAGGCCGACCGGCTTCATGGGACCGAAGCGCAGGGACTCCCGGCCGGTGGCCGCGATCGCCTCCACGGGCTGGCACCCGCCGAAGAAGATCTCCTTCTCGAAGTCCTTGGACGGGGTGCACTCGCCGGCGATCAGCGCGTCCAGGAACGCCTCGTACTCCTCCTTGTTCATGGGGAGGTTGAGGTAGTCGCCGTCGCCGTCGTCGCCCTCGTACCGGTTGGCCCAAAACGAGACTGTCTCATCGACGGACTCGACGTTCACGATGGGGGCGATGGCGTCGTAGAAGTAGAGGTCGTCGCCGCCGGTGAGGCCGGCGATCGCCTCGGACAGCGCGGGGGAGGTCAGGGGCCCGGTGGCGACGATGACCCGGCCGGGGGGCAATTCCGTCACCTCCTCCCGGCGGATCTGTACGGTCGGGAGCTCTTCGAGGGCGGTCGAGACCGCTGCCGCGAACTGGTCCCGGTCCACCGCGAGCGCGCCTCCCGCGGGCACGTAGGCGGCGTGGCCGGAGGCGACGATCAGGGAGCTGAGCGCCTGCAGCTCCTGCTTGAAGATCCCCGGGGCGGTGTGGGGGAGGCGGTTGCCGAGGGTGTTGGAGCAGACCAACTCTGCGAGGCGGTCGGTCTCGTGCGCGGGGGTGGTCCGGACGGGCCGCATCTCGTGGAGCACGACCTCGATGCCCCGGGAGCCGAGCTGCCAGGCCGCCTCGGACCCAGCCAACCCGCCGCCGATCACATGGACCGGCCCCTCAGTGGAAGGCAACGCGCCACTCCTCCTGGAGGAAGCGCACGGTGTCCGGGGACAGCTCGTGCTGGCGGTCGAACAGGACCGTGGCGACGTGGCGACGCAGGTCGTTCAGCTCGACGTTGCGGGGGGGCACGCCGCGGGCGCGCTCGTGGGCGAAGTCGTCCATGAGGAGGTCGAGGACCTCGTCTTCCATCAGGTCGTCGAGGTAGCCGAGGTCGCGGAGGATGTTCAGGAACCGGGTCGCGTCGTCCGACAGCTGCAGCACCTCGATCGGGCGGGGGGCGCCGGGGTCGTCGGTGGGGGCGTCGGGACGCGCCAGAGCCGCGTCGATGTCGGCCGCGTCGAAGCCCGCGTCCGCGAGGAACGCGACCAGCTCGTCGCGCCCCTGGGGGGCGGTTCCGGCGAGGAACTGGCGCCCGAGAAAGGCAAAGATGGCAGCGATTCGGTCCGTCATGGCGCGGCAAGGATAGGGATCAGAATCCGTTTGCCAAGAGGGTTGCTGCTGGTCGTCTGTTCAGGTACGACTCGCGTCCCGCCGTTCCCACCGGCCGGGAGCATTCGCGTCATGAAGGTATCGAGAGCGGCGGCCGCAGCGCAGGCAGTCGAAGGGCGTCGCCGTGGCCGCAACGCGTTGGGGGCCGAGTGGAGGGCCGCGGGCGGCCTGGACCGCTGGCTGGATCGGCAAGACCGGGAACTGTTCGCGGGCATCGGCTACGGCCCGGACGTGCGGGCCGTGGGGTTCGACGATCACGAGTTCGGCGATCGCCTGCGGGCGGTCGAACCCGCGTGCGCGGCGCTGTTCGTGCGCGGCGTGGCCGAAGCGCTGCCGCCTCCGGATCGGTGCGTGGCGATCATCGGTGCCCGGCGGTGCACGGACGAGGGGCGGTGGATGGCGCGCGACCTGGCCCGCGCCGCCGTGGAGGCGGGTGCGGTGGTGGTCTCCGGCCTGGCCTTGGGGATCGATGCAGCCGCGCACACCGGAGCGATGGACGCGGGCGGGCGCACACTGGCAGTGCTCGCCTCCCCGGTGGACCGCCCCAGCCCCCAGAGGAACCGCCGGATCGCAGACCGCATCGTCAGCGGAGGCGGCTGGCTGGTGTCGGAGCGGCCGCCGGGGGCGTCGGTGCGGGGGTACGACTTCCCGGTGCGCAACCGGATCGTGGCGGCGGTGTCAGGCCTGATCGTGGTGGTCGAGGCGGGCTTCAAGAGTGGGACCCTGTCGACGGTCGAACACGCATTGCGGATGGACATCCCCACCGGCGCGGTCCCCGGCTGGCCGACGCGGCCGATGTCCAAGGGCCCCAACGCGCTGATCGCGGCCGGAGCGTCGCTCATCGCCTCGGGTGACGACCTCCTCGCCGCGATGTTCGAGTCACGACCGCCGCCGCCGGCGATCGATCTGGACGCGGACGAGCAGGCGGTGCTCGAGGGGACGCGCTTGGGGGTGGCCCCGATCGAGCGATGGATCGCCAACTCCGGGCTCCCCGCGGACCGGGGGCACGTGGCGTTGGTGAGGCTCGCGGGCAAGGGGGTGCTGCGGAGGTTGGCCGCGGGGCGGATGGGGAGGGTGTTTTGAGAAAGGACTCCGAGGAATCAGAACTCGCGCAGAGATCCGGATCCAGAACCTCAGTCGATACGACTGGTAATCCGATCACCGATATTCACCGACACCGCCTGATCGGTCATCACCGCCGTCGACACATGGTCGTCGGCCGAGAACACGATCAACCGTCCCACCACCTGGTCCGGCAGCGACTGGTCGATCTGCCGGGCCTTGGTGGCGAGGCCGTCGCCGCGACGGACGACCCAGAAGGTCGTGCCGCTCTTGACGCCGTCGTTGCGGCCCCGGTCGATGAACACGACCTGGTTGCGCTGGACGAGCATGTTCTCCTCATGCGCCTTGTCGATGACGAACCCGTCGACGACCTGCGTCATATCGGAGGTGCGCACGCGGCCCGAGACCGGCACGCGATCCGTGATCAGCTCGCCGCGCTCCAGTTCGGAGTACGACTGCACAATCCGGCCGGTGACCCACTTGTCCCCCACATCGCTGACGAGAACCTCCGCGCTGACCGCGTAGACGTGGCCCAGGCGCGCACTGCGAACCTCCGGGTGACGGACTTCCGTCACGTGGTGGTACAGCGAGTAGACGCGACCGCAGTCCACGTCCGAAGTGTTGCGGAACCGCATGTAGACGATGTCGCCACGGGCCAGCATGTGCTTGCCCGGCACCGCCTGCTCGATGACCCCGAGGGGCTCCACCGGGCTGCGCGAGATGAACGTCGGCGCGGACACCGTCATGTCGCTGTTGCTGGAGCCGCTGAAGGGCACGTGCAGCGAACAGTCCGTCGAGGTGGTGAAGATCTCGCTCCGCGGAACGAACGTCTCGTAGCTGTCGTCGAACTGGGTCGCCCCCGTCGAGTCCACGATCAGGCTTGGCGGACGCAGGTCCGTACCCGCCTGCAGACGCAGGAGCTGGTCCGGGTAGATGTAGTGAGGGTTGGTGATCTCTTCGTTGTTGATCGACCACAAGCCCGGCCAGGTCTCCGGATCACCGAAGAAGACCTCGCAGATCTCCCATAGCGTGTCGCCCGGGACCACCCGGTAGACGTCCGTCTCCTTCTGCGGCGTGATCAGCCCCAGTTCCTCCATCGCGGAGGTGACGTTGTCGTCGTAAGTCTGAGCCATGGCAACCGGCGCGCTGAGCGCGATAGCGGCTGCGGCGAGGAAGCCTGCGCCTGTCTTCATCATCTTCAATTAGCTCCGCGTAGACAGTAACCCGCGCCTATTGTCGGAAAAGCCCAACGATCCTGTCAAGAAACGCGGTGCAGAGACGTCAATCGAGATCGAAGAAGAGCGTGTCCTTGATCCGGTCGTCGACGAACCCCTGGAGCTCGTCGTAGGCCTCGCCCTCTAGCGTTTCGAACTGCACGCCCATGCCCGCGGGGAGCCCGCCCGGGGTGCCCGGAGGGCGGATCCATCGGACCACTACTTCGTGCTCGCGAACCGGTCCGCCCATCAGCGAAAGCTTCATCTTCATGCGCGTGCCGAGCTCGAACGGAGCTTCAGTGGCCACGAACAGCCCGCCGCGAGAGACGTTCTCCGTGAAGCCCGTGAAGAAGGTGTGTTCGTTGAACAGATCCACCTCGACGGCGAGGGGGATCCGTACATACTCGCGGTGTTCTTCAGTGCTCATACGGCCGAACCTTTACCTCAACGAGCTAACGAACACGAACTCGACCCGGCGGTTCTCAGCCGGATCCGAACCCACTGGACGCGACTCGCCGTAGCCCTCGGCGCTCAGTCGATCCCGGACGACTCCGTGCCCGACCAGTGCGTCCACCACCGCCTCGGCGCGGCGTCGGCTCAAGTCGTCGTTGTAGGTCGCAGACCCCGAGGCGTCGCAGTGGCCTGCCACCTGGACGGCGCCGGTCGAGCCGTGACGCTGCAGCCAGCCGGCGACCTGCGACAGCAGCTCGCGGCCGTCCTCGGTCAACCGGGCCGAATCGAAGACGAACAGCACGTGCGAGTCGATGCGCGCCGAGCGGCCGACCAGGCGGAGACCCCAGGCGGAGTCCGACTCGCCGGGGACCGGAGGCTGCGACCCTGGATCCTCCAGCGCCGCGCGCTCGTCGGGATCGAAGTCACCAGTGTCGGCGACGACCTGCTTGCGCCGCGGGTCGAGGCGGACGCGCACGCCCGCGAAGATCCGGCTCTGGGGCGTGCCCACGCCCTGGCCGAAGCCCACGGCGAGGCCACCGACGACGTCCACGCGGCGACGCAGATCCGGCGTCAGGCGGGCCCAGGAGACCCACTCGCCGGAGCGCGCGTTGTCACCCTGGCCCAGCGCGACCGCGAACTCCGTCCCGATCGCGAGCTGATCCGAGGGCTGCCAGCGGCCGCCCACCGCGGCGGTGAACTCGCCCCCGCTCTCCAGGTTCAGGAGCTGGGTCTTGGGACGCACCCGCCAGCCCGCTTCGAGGCCGACGCTGAACCGCAGCCACCGGTGCTTCTCCAGGAAGACCAGCCGCTTCTCCAGGTGCACCTGGGGCTCGATCGTCGGACCCGACTCACCCAGGAGCGCGTCCTCGCGGCCCGTTGGCACGCTGATCGGGCTCGACAGGGCCAGCCCCAACCACTGCTTGTCCGGGTCGAGGATCATGCCGTGGGGCACGATCCGGAAGTCCCCTGCCCCACCGACCGCCAACGCCTCGCCGGTCAGCGGATCGGCGCCCGACTGGTACATCGTCACGGGCAGCCCGACGGCCAACCGGAAGCGGCGGCCGAGGTTGAACCCGGCGCCCAGGTAGCCGCCGACGCGGCCCTTCACGACCGGATCGGTCAGCTCGCCGTCGCGGGTCAGCACCACGGGCCGGCCGGAGCCGTGCACCCACAAGGTCCCGTCCACCTCCCAGGCCTCCCCGGGGGCGACGCCCTCGAGGAAGACCCCACCGGCGCGCGCGGTGGCGGGCCGGAAGCGCTCCGTGTCGACGGCCGTCTCCTGCGCCTGGGCGCCCGAAGTCACCAGCCAGCCGATGATGAGGAACGCGATCGAGACAAGCTCCTTCATCGTTGCCTCCTGCATCGGCGGATCGCGGCCGCCACCATCAGCGCCAACAGCACGGACGCGCCCGCGGGGGGCCGATCTGCGGCCGAGCAGGCGCAGCCGCCGCCGGCGATCCCGAAGTCCGGGGGCCAACCCGGGGGCGTGCCGCTGGTGCCGTCGTCGTCCGAGCCCGAGGTGTCGTCGTCGTCCGAGCCCGAGGTGTCGTCGTCGTCCGAGCCCGAGGTGTCGTCGTCGTCCGAGCCCGAGGTGTCGTCGTCGTCCGAGCCCGAGGTGTCGTCGTCGTCCGAGCCCGAGGTGTCGTCGTCGTCGTCCCCGGTGGGCACCTCGTCGCAGCCTTCGCCGGGGAACACCGAGGAGTCGCCGTCGTCGCAGTCGCCCTCGCAGATCGTGAAGCCGTCGCCGTCGCTGTCGGCGCTCTCGTCGACGAGCCCGTCGCAGTCGTCATCGACGTCGTTGCACTGCTCGTCGGCGCCGAAGTAGACGTCGGCGTCGGTGTCGTCGCAGTCCCCCGCACAGGGAGTGAAGCCGTCGCCGTCGGCGTCGTCGACCACGCCGTCGCAGTCCAGGTCGGTGCCACCGCAGAGGTCCCCGGGGAAGACCGAGGGGTCGTCGTCGTCGCAGTCGCCTTCGCTCTCGGGCACGCCGTCCCCGTCGTTGTCCACCGAGCCGAGCTCCGCGATCGCGACCTCGTCGATCCCGAAGCCGTCTTCGGCCAGCAGCGAGCTGAAGGTCACCTCGTCCACGAACGTGCTGAACCAGATCCCGCGGAACACACCGCCCGGGAGCGGCACCTCGGGGGTGAGGAGCTCGAAGCTCTCGACCAGCGCACCGTCGCGCCAGCCGTCCACCAACAGCGAGCCCTCCACGTCCACCAGCCGCAGCGAGATCACCTGCTGAGGCTCCTCGAACACGAGGGTCAGGCTCGACTGGTCCAGCGGGTCGAAGCCGGCCACGGCGAGGCGGGTGCCGATGCCGTCGGTGCCGAACGCCTGGGGGAGGATGAAGGGGCCGATGGTGCCGTCGAAAGTGAGCCCCTCCTCTTCGTACTGGAAGGTCAACTGAGTGCCCAGCCCGAGCTCCTCGAAGCCCAGCTGGAACGGCACTCCGAACGACGGCTGGGCCGCCAGCGCGTTGATGTGCTCGACCTCGTCCTCGATCACGACGGCCGCGTGCGCGGGGATCGCCAACGCGAACGACACGACGATCAACAGCGGGATGCGAGCCTGCACACCTGCTGCATCGGCGCGGCGGGGCCCGCCTTGAGAATTCTGATTGTCCTAAAGGTCCTCACGACCCTTCCGATGAAGGCTCTGAACCATCGAACTCGGGAGATGGAATGAGTTCCTATCGAAGCATGAGCGCCGCCCGCCGACGGTCCTCCGAGCCCTCGGGCGAGGCCGAGCGGAACCACATCGTCGAGCCGAAGCAGCCGCACGAGGCGCTCACCGCCGTGCTCGCCCCGCTGAGCGCGGAAGTCGGCCGCCACGCGGAGGTCGGGGACGACACCGATCGACGGTTCCGCCTTGAGCTCGAGGAGCTCATGCAGGACATGTCCACGGGCATGACCCCGCACCTCGGAGGCCGCACGGTCAACGCCGTCCAGCCCGGGCTGAAGCAGTGGTTCGACCGCCGCGAGGCCGTCTACCAGGCCAAGCAGAACGATCTTGGGGCCGTGATCGCCTCGATGGGCAAGGCCCTCAAGGCGCTGCAGGGCGACGACGAGGACTTCATGGGAGGCCTCGACGCCAACCTGAGCCGCCTCACCCAGGCCGCGGACAGCGTGCAGGTCCGTCACGTAAGCGCGCGGCTTCAGCAGATCCTCGAGGTCACGTCCGAGCAGGCCAAGGAGGAGCGCGACGCCCGCGACAAGCGGCTCAACCAGCTCAGCACCATGGTGCGCGGTCTCCACGAGCAGCTCGACGCGGCCAAGATCCAGCTGCAGGAAGACGCCCTCACGGGGCTGTACAACCGCGGCACGTTCGACGCCCGGCTCAACGCCGAGATCAACAAGTGCAAGCTGACCCCGTACAAGTTCAGCCTGATCATGATCGACCTGGACCACTTCAAGGCGGTCAACGACACCCACGGTCACGTCGGTGGCGACCGCGTGCTCCAGGCCTGCGCCGAGGCGATCAAGGCGATCGTGATGAGCACCGACGACTTCTGCGCTCGCTACGGCGGCGACGAGATGGCGATCATCGTGTCCGATTCGGACATGGAGAACGGCAACCGGGTGGCCGAGGCGGTGCGCCAGCGGATCGAGTCCCTCGAGATTCAGACCGGCACCGCGATCCACACCCAGACCGCCAGCTTCGGCGTGTCCGAGGGCTGCGATGAGGACGACCCGGTCGACGTGCTGGAGCGGGCCGACGCCGCGCTCTACGCCGCCAAGGAGAACGGACGAAACAAGGTTTGCGTGGCTGGCTACGACGAGGCCCGCCGGGTGCGCCTGCCGAAGTGCCAGCAGCGCCGCTCCATGGGGGACAAGCGGTAGATCAGGGATCAGGGGAAGGCACGCGGGACATGGGCCCCGCGTCGGGTCGACCTGACGCCTGACGCCTGACGCCTCCGCTACGAGACGTCTTCCGGCGGCACCTTCTCCAGAAGCCGCCGCCTCCGAACCTTCGGCACCTCCTCCTCGCCCGCGGGCTCCTCTTCGACCTTCGGCTTGCTGCGACGTCGCTTGGGCGGCGGATCGGACCAGTCGATCCCGGTGGCGAGGATGCGGATCTGGTCCTCGGGGGCGTCGTACCCCGGCGTCTTGTGCGCCAGGTCGTAGGCACTCGTCGGTCGCGGCACGACCCGCACGAGGATCGTCCCCGGATCCACGCCGAGGTGGGCGGCCAGCGCTTCGGCGACCTTCTCCCCGCGGCGGGCCGCGAGGGTGACCGGATCGAGGTAGTGCCAGACGTCCGGCTTGCCGTCCCGGTTGTCCACGACCATCACCTCGCGCCCGTCGGGCAGACGGGTCGGCTTCGGCGCGTCCTCGTACAGACCCTCCACCGGCACCGTCGGCTCACCCGGCGCGGGGCCGAAGGGAGCGTCGGCGGTCAATGACAGCTCGCGGGATCCGTCCGGGGGGGCATCGCCCAGCTCGGCGATGCGGGGGTGGACCTCCACCGAGATCGGCCCCTCGATGCTCCGCAGTCCGCGAAGCCACTCCGCCATCATCGCGGCCCCCTCCCCTTGCAGGGTCAGGTCCTCGGGCCCGTAGAGCTCGCGCAGCGCGAACGTCACCCGCACCGGCGCCGGCCGCTGCGCCACCGCCGCGGTGGCCCGCACTCGATCGCCCACGTGGACCTGGTCGGCGGGAGCGCCGCTCTCGTCCAGGCCCGCCGGCAGCGGAGTGCCCGCGCCGCTGTAGGTCGCGACGGCTACGCCCTCGCCCATCCCGGCGACCGTGAGCTTGCCGATCTCCCACCACAGCGCGCTCTCGCGGTAGGCGGCGGTGCCCCGCGGCCCGGGGAGCCGGCGGTAGACCTGCAGCACGCTGCCGACCGACACGCTGGTCTCGTCCGCGAGGTCGACGACGTACGTCTCCCCATCGATCGAGACGACCGTGCCCGCGACGCCTTCATCCTCGGCCGCCGCGGATCCCGCGAGGCCGATCGAGAGCGCCAGGACGCCCGCTGCCCACGTGTGTTTGCGACGCGCGTCCTGCGCGCCGTCCCTTCGGGACGCACCCCCTTCGGGGGTACGCGACTTCCAGGCTCCTGCCTTCCAGTTCATCGCCATGCTCAGTCCCTCACATCAAGAAGGTCAGTCCCACGCCCGCTCCGGCGGTGGACAGGTCGAGACCGTCGCGGCCGAAGTCGTTGGCGGACCGAGCCCACCCTTCGACGTGCAGCCAGATGTCGTCGAGGACGGCGTCCCCGATGCGGCGGTTCCTCATGTTGATCTCGGGGAACGGGAGCCGAATCTGGACACCCCCTCCCACATGCACTCCGAACTTGATCCCCTGGATCCACGCGAGCTTGCCGGCGGAGTCCGCCCAGCTCTCGCGCCAGACCACGCCGGTCAGCCCGCCCCGGAGGTACGGGACCACCGGTTGGGTGCGGAAGACGAGCACCCGCATCGAGCCCTCGAGCTCGATCGGCACCTGCGTCATCCACGTCTCCGGCGGCGTCTGCCCCGCGGGCGCGACTCCCGTGCCCTTCCGGAGCGCGAAGGACGCCCCGCCGCCGACGCCGAAGCGCTCGCCGAACAACCACGCCGCGCGAAGGCCGCCGGCGAACGGCGTGTTGGTGCCGTAGACCTGCTTCATCGCCGCGGACGGCTGGGTGAACACCTGCGCCTCGACCGACACGAGCACGGATCGATCGGGTCCCTGAACCACCGGCGCGGGCGGGGCGTCGTCCGTCAACGGCGGCAGGCCGTCGGCCGCGGGCGCGGCAGACACAACGAAGATCAGGGTCAGCGTCAGAATCCAAGACACCGACCGCGCTCGCGGCCGGCCGCTCAACGCCGCGACCGGTTGCGGAGCTGGAGCCGCTGGAGGTCCAGGAGCATGCGCACGAGGCGCTGCTGGGCGGGGCCCGGCATCTCCTCGAACTGCACGCCGAGGTCGAAACCGCCGGCGCCTCGCTGGTCGCAGCGACGCACCACGCCGGGGATGCGGAACGGCACGCTGGAGTCGACCTCGTGCACGGTGAACTCGACCTCGAGGGTGGTCCCCAGGGCGTGGTAGGTGTCCCACGCGAAGCCGACACCGCCGGCGCTCAGATCCGCCTCGACCACCACCTTGGGGCACCAGCCGGTGGGCCCGGCGCGCTTCTCCGCGAGCTCGGCCGTCAGATCGTCGACGGTCGCCATGAGCGCATCCACGAACGCCCGACCGGCGCCGCTGAGCTCCTTGCGGAACCGGGACGCGGCCGAGTGCAGCTCGGTGAATCGGTCGATGGCGTCACTCTTGCCCGAGGCGTGCCGGGGGTCGGCGGCACGCATGCGCATCTCCAGCGTCACGTCCACGCGGTAGTGGCGGCGCTGGTTGTCGTTCGTCTTGGCAGCGTGGCTCATGAGCGGCTCCTGGTCACGGGCGCGCAGAGCGCCCACCCCAGTACCAAGCAGCAAGCGTGCCAGCTCATACTCAGAGCGCCTTCTCCAGGTAGGCCGGCCCCATACGCTGGTGATCACCGGCGTCGGCGTAGCCTCGGAGGGTGGTCCGTCCACGGTCCAAACCGCGGAGACGTCCTTCGATCTCGGCCTGGTGGCGATCCATCACCGCTTCGAACCTGGCCTTGCTCTGGTTGAGTCGTTCGGTCAGGCGCCGGCCCTCGTCCGATCCCAGCGCTTCGCGCAGGACAGTGACGTCAAACTGGCGCACCTGGGTGTCGAAAACCTGACACTTGTCCAAGAAGTCGGGGCCCGGAGCTTCGCCAGCGTCCAGCTGCGGCACCACGTCGCCGAGGCAGTCGGCGTAGCGGCGGAGCCACTGGTAGACGGCCTGGCGGTCGGTCACTACTTGCTCTCGTCCGACTCTTCGTTGGCGGCGGCAATGGCGGCCTCGACGCCGCCGGCCTCGCGCACCATCTGGACCGCGGTCTCCCACGTCTCCTTGACGTGGCGGAGGATGCGGAGCGCGTCGGGGATGCCCGAGTCGTCGCCCGAGATGCCGTCGGCGAGGCGCCGGGAGATGAAGTTGTAGAGGCGGAGCATGTTGAAGGCCATCTCCCCGCCGTAGTCGAGGTTCAGGCTGGAGCTGAGCTCCGTGACGATCCGCAGGGACTTGTTCAGCGCCTTCTTGCGCTTGGCCGAGTCCTGCTCGAGGACCGCGCTGTCCGCGCTGCGGACGGCTTCCCGGATGAGCATCAGGAGGGTGTCCTCGGGCGAGGCCTGCTTGACCGTCGCGCGGGTGTACGCCTTGAGCTGGAGGCTGGCTGCCATTGTTCGAATCTCCCTGGAACTACGCCGTGCTCTTTCTTTATCGGCGTTCAGCGCGAAGCTTTAGGAGGAATTAGCTGCTGGTCAGCGAAGCGATCTGCGCGGCGAGGAAATCGCCGGTCGCCTGGTACTTCGCCATGATCTTCTCCATCGCCGTGAACTGCTGACGGAGGCGCGCTTCCATCTTGTCGAGCCGGTACTGGCTGTCGAGGATGGAGTCGTTGAGCGAATCGATCTGGCTGTCGATGCTGGTGAGCCGCGGCGACAGAATCCCCGTCGCGGGATCGATGACGTTGTCGACCGCCTTGTAGAGCTCGTCGAACAGACCGCCGTCGGTCAGCACGTCCATCACGTCGTCGAAGTCACTGCCCACCGCGGAGGTGAAGTCCGCGGTGTCGAAGTTCAGCGTGCCGTCCTGGGACGTGCCCAGGCCGAGGGTGTTGAGGCCCGCGATGTTGCCGCTGCCGAAGCCCGACGACATCACCTGCTGCACCCGTCGCTGGACGGTGCGGATCGTCTGGTCGCCCTGGATGGACGGATCGGCGTCGATGCCGATGTTCTTGCCGAAGAACTCGTTGAGCTTGTTGTAGGCGTCCACGACGCCCTGGACGTTCGTCGCCATCGCGCCCGCGTCCGACGACACGGAGATCTTGGCGGTGCCGGAGGTCGCGCTTTTGATGTCCAGCGTGATGCCGGGGATGATGTCGGCGGCCTGATTCGACGGGGTGTAGACCGTCTGGCCGTCGACCAACAGCTGCGCGTCGCGCGCGTTCTGCTGCGTGTACATCTTGAGCTTCGTGCCCGGGCCGCCCTGGTAGCTGAACGACGTCGTGAACTGGTTCTGCGCGCCGGTCTCCTGGCCCTGCAGCATCAACTTGAAGGGGCTCCCGCCCACGCCTGTGTCCAGGACGTAGGCGCTGACGCCGTCCACGTTGTCGTTGATGTAGTCGGAGATCCCCTGGATCGTGCGGGTGCCGTTGGCATCCTGCATCGGCACATTGATCGTGCCGCTGGCCGTGTTGATCTTCATCGTGCCGCGCCGCAGCTGCTGCGTCGGCGAGCTGAAGCCCTGGCTCCGGCGGATCGTCGCGTCGGCCTGGTAGTAGGCGCGCACGTCGTAGGTGCCGGGCAGCGCCTCACCGGTGGCGGTGGCGCCGAGCTGGTCTTCCTGGCTGCTGGTGACTCCGTAGGCGGGGAGCTCGTTGGAGCCGTTCACCATGTCCAGAGCGGCCTTGAAGTCGCTCAGGAGGGTGTTCATCTCCTGCAGCTTGGACTTGCGCGTCTCCAGGGTGGAGATGCGGCCCTGGAACCCACGAATGGGTCCCCGGGCTGCGTCCATGAGTTGCGACACGATTGAGTTCGTGTCGATTCCACTGATGAGTCCGCCGACGGTAGGCATGACTAACCTTCGCTAGCAAAGAGCATGCCGCGCAGCTCCCCGAGCCTCTCCGAGACCGCGAGGAAATCCTCGCTGGGGTACTGCTTGACCACGTCCCCGTCGCCGTCCACGAGCTTCATGACGAACCGATTGGTGGCGTCGTGCTTCTCGATGTGGACGCTGTGGTCCGAGCTTGCCAACGAATCGTTGGCCGCCTGCACCATCCGGTCCAGGTCCGCGTCCCGCTGCTCCATGACCGACGTCTGCGTCGGACGGTCGGAGCGGAGGACCGGGGCCGGGTCCGGCGCGATGGACTCTACGCTGGGGCGGGCGGACTGAGTCCGCTTCGCTCCGGAGGCCGTCGCGACGTAGGCGCCGCTTGTCTGAATTGCCGTGACCTTCATGATTCCTCCCTACGCCCCCCCCGTATGCCGGGGCCGCTCAAGGCGGCCCCGGCGAGGGCGTTGGGTTTGATTACTGCAGCAGGGAGAGGGCGACCTGGTTCGACGAGTTCGCCTGAGCCAGGATGGACACGCCGGCCTGCTGGAAGATCTGGTTGCGGGACAGCTCGGCCGTTTCGGCCGCGAAATCGACGTCGCGGATGCGGCTCTCGGACTCCACCAGGTTCTCGGTGTAGTTCTCGAGGTTCCGCATGGCGGAGCTGAGACGGTTCTGGATGGCACCGTAGTCGGCGCGGCTGTCATTGACCGAGTCCAGCGCGGTGTCGATCAGACCGAGGGCGGCCTGGGCGTTCGCGGCGGAACCGAGGTCCGTCGAGCCGGTGTCGATGCCGAGGGTCGCCGTCTGGGCGTCCTGCAGCGACACGGTGATGCGGTCCTGGGCGGCGACGTTGAAGATGCCAACCTGGACGTCGACGGTCGCGGTCGTGCCATCGGACAGGTTCAAGCCGTTGAACTCGGTGGAGTCGGCGATGCGCTCCATTTCGTTCTGGAGGGCGGTGAACTCAGTCGCCAGGTACGCACGCTCAGTCGCCTGCAGCACGCTCGAGGAGGCTTCAACCGCCAGTTCGCGCATACGGCTCATGATGTTGGTGACCTCATTGAGGCCGCCTTCAGCCGTCTGCACCATCGAGATGCCATCAGCGGTGTTGCGCTGGGCCATGCGGAGCGAGCGAATCTGCGAACGCATCTTCTCGGAGACGGCGAGGCCGGCGGCGTCGTCGGCAGCCTTGGTGATGCGCAGACCGGAGCTGAGGTGCTCCATCGAGCTCTTGAGGCGCTCGGAGGTGCGGTTGACGTACTTCTGAGCGAAGACGCTGGAAACGTTCGTGTTGATACGAAGGGCCATTTTTTCTACTCCATGGTGAGGGCGCCGCCACCATTGGCTTTGCCTTCATGAAGCTTCATCGGCCGGTCCGATGGGACCTTTAGGAATTGTTTAGAGCAGCGAGAAGATCGACTGCGTTCGAGCAGCCACGCTGACCTGAGTCGCCGACTCGTAGGCCTGGCGGGTGCGCAGCACCTCGCTGAAGGCCTCGATCGGATCGGCGTCTTCGACCGCCGTGCGGTCGTTCAGGAGCGAAACCTCCACCATCTCGAAGTGAGCCTGGAGGTTGTCGATCAGGACGTGCCGGGCGCCTACCTCGGACCGGAAGTCCAGGATGTGCTGCATCGACAGGTCGATGTCGCCGAGCGAGTTCTGGATGTCGGCGACCGTGTTGGTCGCCAGCGCGGTCTCCAGGTCGTTCAGCATCCCGATGATGTCGGGGCCACCGGAGGTGCCGCGGAGCAGATCGTCGCCCGCGAAGGTGACCTCGACGGACGTGTTCTCCGCGATGCCGACGGACTGAGCGTTGTTGTCGCCCAGGTAGGCGCCGGTGGCGTCGAACGGGTTGGCGGTGGTCTGCTGGCCTCCGAAGAGGCGCTTGTCGCCGTGCCGCGTGTTGGCGAGCGAGATGATCGAGTCGCGCAGGCGCGCCACCTCGAGGGCGGCGTTGGCGCGCTCCTCGGGGCCGGCCAGGGCCGTGGACATCTGCACCGTCAGCTCGCGCGTCCGGTTCATGATGCGGCCCATGCCGTCGAACGCCTCCTCGGCGGTCGACAGCTCGATGCTGACCAGGTCCATCTTGCGGCGCCCCGCCTCCATGTCCTCCTGCATCGCCCGCAGAAGCGTGGCGCGCTGGAAGCCGGCGGGGTCGTCGGACGGACGCTCGATGCGCTTGCCGCTCGCCGCCTTCCGTTCGGCGTCGAACGAATTGCTGCTCGAACGGCGCATGGCCTCGATTCGAGCGCGGTAAGCATGGGCGGCGGTAATACGCATCAAAGGTTCCTGGGGTTCCTATCGGCGGTTGCAGATCGAACTTGAGGAATTCCCCACAGCCCACAGCCCACAGCCCACAGCCCCCTCATACGATGTTCATCAACTCGTCGAGCATCTCGTTCGCGGTCTGCATGACCTTGGCGGCGGCCTGGTAGGCGTCCTGGAAGCGGAGCAGGTCCATCGCCTCCTCCTCCAGCGAAACGCCCGAGACCGAGTCGCGCAGGTCGAGGCTCGCCGACAGCTCCAGTTGCCCGCGCAGGTGATCGTCCCGCGCGATGGCGGCTTCGTGGCCGAGCTGGGCCAGCGACGAGGTGAGGAAGCCGGTGAACGTCTCGGTCGCACCGCTCATCGACAGCGCGGCGCCCAGCTCCTTGAGCACGGTGGCGTTGCCGTTGTCGCCGGGGATGCCCGTCAGCGTCGAGGAAGCACCGATCGCGTCCGGGTTGCCGTCCACGTCCGCCGACAGCGCCATCGAGGCGGCCGCGCCCGCGAGGGCGGCGGGGGTGGCGAAGAAGTCCCGGCCGGTGACGCCGTCCATGCCGAAGCCGGCGGTGTGCGCGGTATTGACCTGGTCGGTGAACTCGAAGGCGAGCTCGTCCAGCTGGCCGATCAGCGTCGGCAGCGTCGTATCGCGGGTGTCGATGGCGGCGCCGATCGAGCCGCGGTTCATCGCGGAGGTGATGTTGATGGTCGATCCGCCCATCTGGAGGTGGACCTGGCTGAAGCCGGTCGCGGGATCGTCGACGGTCGACAGCGCACGGGACGTGCCGCCGGTGACGATGGCGTGGCCGGCGAAGATCGCCTGAGCCGAACCGTCGGCCTTCTGGCTGACCGTCAGCGGACCCAGCGACGCCATCTCCTCCAGGAGCATGGTGCGGTGGGCGCGCAGGTCGTGGGCCCCCTGCCCCGCCGCCTCGAGCTCCACGATCTGGGCGTTGAGCGTGGCGACCTGGGTGCTGAGCTGGTTGACGCGCTGAACGCCGTCGCCGATCTGCTGGTCGGCGTCGTTCTGGCGGCGGGTAAGGTCGTTGGCGGCCTGGCTGAAGAGGTTCGCAACCACGGCGCCCTTGGAGAGCACGTTCGCGCGAAGCGCGGGGTTACTGGGGTCGAGCTCGAGCTCATCGAAGGACTGGAAGAAGCCTTCCAGCGCGCCGACGAGGCCGGTGGGGCCGGCGGCGTCCACGAACGCGGTCTCGACCGACTGAAGGTTCTGGCTGCGCGCCTCGGAGTAGGCGCTGCGGCCGGCGGTGCCGAAGACGGCACCCTGGCTGAAGCGATCGAAGGTGCTGAGGACCTCCTCGGCTTTGACGCCCTGACCCAACAGGAGGCCGCGCGCGCGGAGGGTCCCCTGGGTGGCGACCCCGAGGTTCTGCTTGGCGTACCCGGGGGTGTTCGCGTTGGCGACGTTGTTCGACGTCACGGCGATGCCATGACCCGCCGTCTGGAGCGCCCGAGAGCTGTGCTTCAGGATGGAGAAGAGGCTCATGGGTGGTCCTAGATGGCCCCGGTGAAGAGGTCGCCGGACAGGCTCACCTCGGCACCCTGGCCGCGGGCGTCGTAGCTGGAGGAGCGGGTCGCGTTCTGCAGCCCCTCGCCCAGGTGGTCGGTCATCTCGAGGACCTGGCGCGTGAGCGCCTCGTTGCGCGCGCTGATGGCGGCGATCTCGTCACGAAGCTGGCGCAGAGCGTCACGCTGTTGACGCAGGCGCTCGGCCGAGCCGTGAGGAGCCCGCGCGATGAGCGCGTGGAGCGTGACGGTAGCCGCCAGGCCCCCGGAACCAGCCAGTCCGCGAGCGCGCTCGGGGAGGCAGGCCTCCTGCAAGTCAGCGCGCGCGACGGCGGCGTCGGCGAGGCGGTTCAGCAGCACGTGCTGCTTCCGCGTCCATCGTTCCACGCAGGGCAGGTCGAGCGTCACCAGGGGGTGATGCGCGGCGACGCCGAGGTCACGCAGCTCCGTCAGGAGACTCAACTCCGTGTCGAGTGCGTCCGCGAGCGTGGCGAATGGGGTCTTGTTGTTCATGAGTGCTCCGTCAGTTCCCTTGCGAGGGGACAGAGCTGCAGGAAGCGGGCCAACTTACGATCCGCTCCTGCAGATTCCGCCGACCTAGAACAGGTCGCGGGCGATGAGGGCGGCGAGCTCAGCGGGATCGGCCTTCATCTGGCCGGCGGCGAGATCGGCCTTGGCCTGCTCGACCACCTCGGGCCGAACCTCAGGCTCGGCGCGGGCAGCCTCCTGCGCGAACGACACCTCCTGAGCGCGCTGGCTCAGCTGGATGGTGCCGGGTTCGTTCAGGCCAGCCTTGCTGGCAAGTCCCGCCTTCGCTTCGGGCGCGGGGTCCTGGTCCGTCGCGCGGGCCTGCTGTGCAGCGGCCAGTGCTTGGATGGACGTACTGGGGTCAGTACCGGTGATTTTCATGGTCTCAACCTCTCAATCTGATTCAAGATCGGAGGGGTTCGAGAAACCTTGAGGATTTTCTCGATCTTTTTTTCAGTCGCGCTTCAGAAACGCGTACGGATCGACCTTTTCTCCGTGGTCGATCACCTCGATGTGGAGGTGGGCACCGCTCGATCGGCCGGTGGAACCGACCGCGCCGAGTTGCTCGCCGGCGGAGACCTCCTGGCCGACCGCGACGTCCAGCCGCGACTGGTGCGCGTAGCGGGTCACGGTGCCGTCGTCGTGTTGCACGTCGACCACGTTGCCGTAGGTGCTGGAGCGGCCGGCGCGGATGACCCGGCCTTCGGCCATGGACAGGACCGCGGTGCCCTCGGGGGCGGCGATGTCGAGGCCCCCGTGGTGTCCGTGGCCGGTGCCCATCGGGTTGGCGCGATGGCCGAAGTGCGACGAGATGCTGCCGGGTTCGTCGGCGGGCAGAGGCCACGCCATGCCGTCCCGCAAGGACGCCGCGAGCGCCGGAGCGCCGAGTCGATTGGAGGCCCCCCCAACCGAATCGGTCCCCGACGCCGCGGCGTCCCCGTATGCGGAGGCCAGGCTGCGTTCGATCATCGACGCAAGCCCGATCCCCGGCCCCTCCGAGATCCTCCCCGCGATCTCCTCATCGAAGAGCGCGGAGAAGGTCTCCATCTCGCTGCCTGCCAGCAGCCCGTCTTCCCCTCCGGAAGCCTTTCTCATCTCCTTCATCATCGTCGTGACGAAGTACTGCTCGAACTTCTTGGCGGCCTCCTTGACGCCCTCGGTGTCGCCTTCCTTGGCTGCGTCGCGCAGCCGATCGGCGATGCCCGTGGCGCCCGAGGCGGTGGGGTCGATGCCGCTCATCAGAGGACCTCGAGCTCCGCGTCCAGCGCGCCGGCCTGGCGGATCGCCTGGAGGATGGAGATGAGGTCGCGCGGCGCCACGCCGAGCTGGTTCAGCGCGCCCACGACCTCGCCGATCGACACGCCCTGGACGACCTCGAGGCGGCGGTTCTCCTCCTCGACCTCCAGGCTCGTCTCGGGCACGACGACGGTCTCGCCGCCGCTGAACGGGCCGGGCTGGCTGACGCCGAGGCGGGTGTCCACCTCCAGGGTCAGGCCGCCGTGGGCCACCGCGACGGTGGCGATGCGCACGTCCGCGCCCATGACGACGGTGCCGGTGCGCTCGTTGACGACCACGCGAGCGGTCACGTCGGTGTCGATGTCGAGCATCTCCAGGCGGGCGACCAGCTCGGGCACGCGGCCCTGGTACTGGGGGGGCACGCCGATGGTGACGGTGCCGCTGTCGACGGCCGCGGCGAAGTCGCCCAGGAGCTCCCGGTTGACGGCGCGAGCGGCGCTGACGGCGGTGTGGAAGTCGGCCTCGCGGAGGCTGAGCTCGAGCACGTCGCGGTGCAGCATGTCCACGGCGAGCTCCTGGACCACCTTGGCGCCGTTGGGCACGCGGCCCACGGTGGTGTGGTTCTTCTGCGCACCGGCCCCGCCCGCGGCGGCGCTGTAGCCGCCGATCGTCAAGGATCCCTCGGCCACGGCCCAGACGGCCCGGCCGGCGGTGTCGCGCAGCATCGTCGGCAGCAGGGTGCCGCCCGACAGCGACTTGGCGTCACCGATGGAGCTGACCGTGACGTCGATGTGGTTGCCCTTGCGGGCGAACGCCGGGAGCGTGGCGGTGACGGTCACCAGCGCCGAGTTCTTGGACCGGAGCTTGGACGGATCGATGTCGCTCTCCAGCGCGCCGGCGGCGCCGCGGAGGAAGTCGCGCACGGCCTGGCCGCCGTCGCCGGTGCCCTGCAGGCCCACGACCACGCCGACGCCGACCACGACGTTGTCTTCGACGCCGTCCCAGCGGGCGACGTCCTTGATGCGGCTGGCGTTCGCGAGGCTCGGAAGAGCGACCAGGGCGAGGAGAGAAAAGAGAGCGCTGCGCTTCATGGCTTCGTTCCTAGAAGGGGTTCACGACGTCGAGGACGCGCGTGAACCAGCCGGGCCGCTGCTTGCCGGAGACCACGCCCATGCCGGCGTACTCGATGCGGAGGTCGGCGATGGCGGAGCTGGGGATGGAGTTGTCCGACCCGATGCTGCGGGGGTCGACGGTGCCTTCGACGACCAGCGCCTCGACCTCGTTGTTGACCCGCACTTCCTGGCTGCCCCAGAGGCGCAGGCTCCCGTCCGGGAGCACCTCGATGACACGGGCGGTGAGGGTCGCGGTGACAGTGCCGGCGCGGTCGGTGCTGCCGTCGCCGGAGAAGTCGTTCTTGCTGTTGGTGCCCAGCTCGAGGCTCGGACCGGCGTCGGCGCTGACGCCGGGCAGGTTGTTCAGCGCGCCCTCCAGGCCGAACAGCGCGGTGACGCTGGCGGACGTGGTGCCCTCGCGGGCCAGCGAGGTGGTCGCCTTGCTGTTGGCGGTCGTGTTGTGCGCGACCTTGATGGTCACCACGTCGCCGACCTCGCGGGCGCGGCGGCTGTACAGCGAGCCGCCGCCGTAGGTGAAGCCGCCGTCTTCGTCGACGGTGGGGGTGGACGCCGCGGGGGGCGGGGTCATCGCGGCCGGCGGCGGCGTGACGATCGAGGTCGTCACGCAGGAGCTCAGGCCGAGGGTCAACAGGAGGGCGTAGCGCTTCATGGCTCTACCTCGCGGCGGTGGGGCGGCCGACGGTCGCGTCCACGGTGGGGATTTCAACGACGTCGTCGCTGACGAGCACGCCGTAGACGGTCTCGTTGGTGGCGGTGGAGACGACCTCGACGAGGTCGCCGACCTGCGCGTCCTTGCGCAGCACGCCGGGGGAGGTCACGCGCAGCGAACCGCTGCGGATGAGGAGGGTCACGGGCTGGTTTCGCTGCGCGTCGGCCTTCTGCTCGAGGTCGGCGTGGCGGACCATGCTGCCCAGCGCCAGGTCACGCTTGGGGGTGCGCCCGATGAGCGCCTCGGTCCACGTGATGATGCCGCCGGGGAAGTCGGCGACGTCGCGGCGGGTGACGGAGACGTCGTTGCGCTCGATGCGCTCGCCGCGGGCGACCGGGTTCCGCAGCACGGCGACCTCGATGTAGGCGGCGACATCCGCGGTGGCGGCGACGGTCTTGATGAGGCGGCCCCCGGCGCTGACGTCGAGGTCGACGCCGATGCGGCCGATCCAGTCCTCGTCCCCGGCGGCCCGGACGCGCACGTCCGGCACGACCCCGGCGTGTACGTCGACGCTGCCGCGGACGTACACGCTGTGGATCTCGATCTCGACGACCGTGTCGGGGAGCGCGCGACGCGCCTGGCGTTCGATCGCGGCGCGCACGACCTCGGCGTCCAGGTCCGCGGCCGCCGCGGGGGCGGCGCAGAGCAGGGAGGCGGCGACGAGGGGGAGGAGGTGGTTCATGGCGGTCCTACTTGAGCTGGTTCGTCATCTGGAGCATCTCGTCGGCCGTGGAGATGGCCTTGGAGGTCAGTTCGTAGGAGCGCTGCGCCATGATCATGGCGATGAGTTCTTCGGCGACGTCGACGTTGGAGCCCTCGAGGGCGTAGCCGCGGACCCCGCCGTAGCCTTCGACGCCGGGGGTGCCCCGGGAGGCGTCGCCGCTGGAGTCGGTGGCCCGGTACAAGCCCGCGCCGAGGCCTTCGAGGCCGGCCGGGTTGCTGAAGCGGGCCAGCTCGATCTGACCGATCTGCGACTCCTCGCCGTCGAGGATCGAGGTGATGATCCCGTCCTCGGCGACGTTGAAGGAGCCGCCCTCGGGGATGGTGATGCCGCCCGCGAGCTTCTCGCCGCCAGCCGTGATCAGGTTCCCCTCGGCGTCGACGCCGAAGTTGCCGTTGCGGGTGTACAGCTCCTCGCCCTCGGGAGACTCCACCACAAAGAACCCGTCGCCCATGATCGCCATGTCGGTGGCGGTCGAGGACTCGACGAGGGCGCCCTGGCCGAAGTCGCGAGCGACCTGCGCGGTGCGCGTGCCGTGGCCGATCTCGACGGTGTCGTTGCGCTGCGCGCCCGCCGCCGTCTCGCCGCCGCCCGTACGCACCTTTTGGTAGTACAGATCCTCGAACTCGGCGGTGCCCTTCTTGAAGCCCGTCGTGTTCACGTTGGCGAGGTTGTTGGAGATGTTGTCGATGCGGACCTGCTGGGCTTTCATGCCCGTGGCCGCGGTGAAGAGTGAGCGCATCTTGGCCTCCCTTACCGGTCGATTCGACCGACGGTTGTGTTGAGCTGCTGGTCCAGTTCGGTGGACGTCTCGAGCGACTTCTGGAACGCCTCGTAGTAGCGGCTGATCGCGATCAGCTCGGTGAGGGCCCGCACGGGCTCCACGTTGCTGCCTTCGAGGTGGTATTGGCGCACGACGGCGCTCTCGGATTCGATGACCTCCTGGCCGTCCGCGATGGTCCAGACGTTGCCGCCGGCCTTGCTCAGCAGGGAGCGGTCCTCGACGTCGACGACACCGATCTGGCCGACCTTGGCGCCATCGACGCGCACGGCCCCGGACTCCTCGATCAGGAGCTCGCCGGGTTGGATCTTGATGGCCTTGCCGCCGTCGTCGAGCACGCGTTGTCCGGCGCCGGTGCTCAGGTAGCTCTCGACGTCGACGCCGAAGCTGCCATCGCGGGTCAGGAGCACTTCGCCGCCCTCGCCCTGGACCTGGAAGAAGCCCTCGCCCTGGAGCGCCACGTGGGTGGCGCTGCCGGAGTTCATGAGGCTGCCCTGTTCGAAGCTGGTGGCTTCGCCGTCCAGCGAGTTCCAGGCGGCGGCGAGCCGCGCCTCGGCGCTGTCGGGGTCGAGCCCCTGGGCCCCTTCGGGCGACTTCAGGCTGAACACCGCACGGTCGGACTTGAAGCCCGTGGTGTTCACGTTGGCGAGGTTGTTGGAGAGCACGTCGAGCATGTGCAGCGCTCGGGTACCTCCACTCATCGCCGGATAGATTTCACGTCCCATGGGCCGGTGGCTGCTGCATGGGGTGTGCCACTGGGGCTACGTGCGGCGTTTGGGGGATTTTGCGGGGCGCGCCGGGGCCGGGATCGTCAGGAAGCTGACAGCAAGACGCATCAGCGTCGCGCAGCGCCGCCCTCCCCGAGGGGCACGAAGCGCCCGAAGGGGAGACAAGGGCAGCGTAGTTCCAAGGAAGCCCCGTGGATCGCCCGGCGGCCGAGATCAAAAGCGACGTTTGAGCGGCTACCAGACGGTGTACACCCCCGCTGCCAACACTCTCCCACTCCGAACCGGCGCGCACCCCAAGCGGTGCGCGGGCACCGCTCGCAGTTTGAAGCTCCTGGCTGTTCGAAGCCTTCGCTCGGTCGGCCGTGAGATCGCGGCATCCGTGGTTCGGCCCACCGGGAGATCACGGCATCCGGGGATGCCGCAGCAGCGATCGGATGCCGATGGCTTCGCGGCATCCGAACCGCGGACGCCAGTAGACGGCCGGAATCCCACGGGCGTCGAGCGGTGCCCACGCACCGCTTGGAGCTTCGACCGGGTTCGGAGTGGAAGGGTGTTGCAGCCGAGATGTACAACCTCGGGCAGCCGCTAAAACGCGGCTTGTGATCTCGGCCGCCTGACGATCCACGGCGCTTCCTTGGCGACTACGCGCCCTTCGGGGCGCGGCGCTGAGCGCCTTGCTGCAACCTCTTCCAACTTCGACGCGAAGCGCTAGATGCCCCCGGGTCTCCCTCCCAACCCAACGGGCGCCCGCGTGTGTTCGCGAGCCGAGAACCTCCCCCGCGAAGCGCTAGATGCCCCGACGCCGCTTCACAAGCGGCACCAGCAGCAGCAGCAGCGCCACCGGCGTCGCCGATCCGTCACCGGCGGAGTCGCAGCCGCAGCCGAGGTTGAACGACGGGTCGATCTCGTCGTCCTCGAACCAGTCGGCGAAGTTGTCGTCGCCCAGCCCGTTCTGGCCGTCGTCGCCGCCGTTGTTCCCGTTGCCGCCGTCCTCCTCTTCGGAGTCGGGAATGCCGTCGTTGTCGGAGTCCTCGTCGAGGTAGTCCGGATCGCCGTCACCGTCGGTGTCGTCGGGGTTCTCGGGGTCGTCGCCGGCCTCTTCTTCGTCGGGGATGCCGTCGCCGTCGGAGTCCTCGTCGAGGAAGTCGGGGTCGCCGTCGCCGTCGGTGTCCTCGTCGCCTTCCTCGGAATCCGGGATGCCGTCGCCGTCGGAGTCCTCGTCGAGGAAGTCAGGCTCGCCGTCGTCGTCGGTGTCGACCGGATCCTCTGGATCGTCGCCGGCTTCGTCCTCGTCCGGGATGCCGTCGTCGTCGGAGTCCTCGTCGATGAAGTCGGGCACGCCGTCGCCGTCGGTGTCGTCGGGACCTTCCTCGGAGTCGGGGATCGAGTCGTCATCGCTGTCGGTGTCGATGAAGTCGGGGGTGCCGTCACCGTCCGTGTCCACCGGGGAGCCGGGCACGGGGCCGGCTTCGTCCGCGTCCGGGATGCCGTCGCCGTCGCTGTCGGTGTCCACGAAGTCGGGGATCCCGTCGCCGTCCGTGTCGCCCGAGCCCTCGGTGCCGTCGGGGATGCCGTCGCTGTCGCTGTCGGGGCCGAAGGCGTCGTCGTCCGCACCGGAGCCGCCCGCGCCGGGGTCGCTGCCGCTGCCCTCCTCGTCGCACCCGTCGGCCGAAGAGGCCTGCTCACCGGGACCGTTGCTGCCGTTGGGATCGGGGACGCAGGTCCCCTCCTCGCAGTTGAAGCCGCAGCCGCAGTAGTCGTCGCCGCCGCGCTCGTCGCAGGTCGTTCCACCCGAGGGGTACAGCGTGCAGATCCCCTCGGTGTCGTCGCAGCTGAGGATCTGGTCGTCCGAGCCGCCGGAGTAGCAGGCCGCCATCGTGGCGCCGCCGTGCGACGAGTGGTCCAGGCCGAGCCAGTGACCGACCTCGTGGGTCATGACGGACTGCAGGTCGTTGCCGCCGCCGCCGGTGGACCACGTGTAGGTGACCGCGTTGAAAACGATCGCCGCGGTGGAGATGGAGCAGCCGCCGCCGGGGGTGGGGGTGGCGTAGGCGAGGATGTTCTCGTCCATCGGCCAGCCGACGTTGTTCTCGAAGAAGACGATCGAGCCCTGGCCGTCCGGCACCGAGCCGCTGGTCGTCGCCGTCTGCGTGGCCGTGATCTGCGAGCAGCCGGGGTTGCCCCACTCATCGAAGCTGTCCTGGACGATCTGCGACAGCTCCCCCGCCGACACGTCGTTGGACAGGTAGTTGCTCATCAGGTGCCACGAGGTCGTGCCGCCGGGCCAGCTGGGGTGCTGGCAGCCGAAGTCCAGATCGGCCCACGCCGACGCGGTGGCGGGGAGCAGCAGACTGGCCGCGGCCAGAAGGGGGAGGAGGCGGGTCATCGGACCGCCGCGGCGAGCACGTCGAGGCTCACCGTCTGGCTCGGGGGCCGGTAGGCGACGAGGTTGCCCTGATCGTCCCGCACGTACGCGCTCACGTGCAGTTGGCGGGTCGCAACCGAGCCGAGGAGGCCGTCGGTCACCGTCATCTTGCTCTGGCCCATGGCAGTGACCCACCAGGCGCCGTCGGCGAAGCGGAGGAACACGACCGTGCGCTCACCGTCGGCGAACTGCTCGACCCCGGGCACGGGCACGGCGCCCCCGAGGGTGCGGAACCAAAGCTCCGTCGGCGGGGTCCCGCGCAGGGTCTGCTCGACGGCGATGCGGGTCTCGTTGACCTCGATGCCGTACTCGTCCAGGTACGCGCCGCGCTGCTCGATCACGGTCCCGAGCACCACCGCGTCGCTCTGCCGCGTCAGCTCCTCGAGGTCAACGAAGACGACGCTCAACGCGCTGGCGACGGCGGGCAGCAGCAGCAGGACGGCGAGGACGGTGGCGGGCAGACGCATCGGTTGAACTCCCAGGTGGTCACTAGCGCGACCAGCCACCTGAAAATACTTGTCAACCGTCTGTTAAAGAAGTTGTGGAGTTATGAAGTTATGGAGGGCCGCAACAGCTGACAACGGGCTCCGTTACGTTGGGAAAGACTTGGATCACCATGGTGGCTGCATGACGACACGCGCCCTCCCCTTCCTCGCCGTGCTGATGCTCCTGGGCGCCTGTGTTCCCGAGCCCGCTCCGGAGCCCCCGTTCGACGGCGTCACCCTTGAGGTGGACGCGGCCGCGCCCGACGGCACCCACCCCGACGGCTGGTTCTGCGACGGCGAGCCCCAGGCGCGCTACGCGGCGGTCCTGGACGAGAACGGCGGCTTCGCTGGACTGGACCTGCTCGTCTGCGTGCCCGGCGCGGCGTTCGACTTCAATCTGGACGCCGCCTGCGAGCAGCCCGCCGGGGACCTCGAGGTCAGCGCCTACCTCAACGGCGCGTTCCCCGTCGGCGAGGGCGAGGTCCCCATCGACGGCGAGACGTTCGACCGGCGCGGCCTGGTCCTCGCCATCGAGCACGCCGACAGCGGAAACCACGCCACGGTGCTCGAGCCGGACGATCCCTACGCCAACGCCACTGTGAACGTCGTCGGTGAAGCCGAGGGTTCCCTCACCTGGACCGACGTGGAGTGGGGCTGCGCCCTGGGCGGCGTCGGCAGCGCCAGCAGCGCCGAGGTGGTCGTCACCTGGGACCTGGACGACGCCTCCCCCGTCGAGATCCACACCTACGCCGACGAGCCGTAGCGCGGCCTACTCGAAGGGGTCTACGACCAGCTTGCTGCGCACCGATGAGCTGCACTCGCCGCCCTGCCCCTGCCCCCCGCAGAACGGCTGATCCAGCCACGCGTCGTCGCCGGAGAAGCCGATGGCGGTCAGGTCGGTCCACCGCGGCGACGCCTCTTCCCCCGCGTTGACGATGGGCGGGAGCACGTCGAAGGCCTCGATGTCATCGACGTTGTCGGGGGCGCAGTCCTCGTCCAGGCAGGGCGCCCACTCCGCCGACTCGCAGGCATCGATCGAGTGGTAGGTGGCGTGCTTGCCGTCCGAGCTGATGATCAGCTGACCGACCGTGCCCTCCTGAGCCGCAAGGTCCTTGCCCCCCGCCGTGAGCACGACGAGGGTCTCGCCCTGGACCGAGTCGCCGAGGAGCTCCTCCAGCTGCGGCAGCTGCTCTTCCAGGGTCGTCGGGACGGTGGGGTTGTCGTCGGCGACGTTGTGGATCTCGGCGAGGTCGGGGAACAGCGTGCGCAGGTCCACGCCGGCCGCGTCCGGCCAGGCGGCGGAGTCGTTGGAGGACAGGAGCCCGGGGTAGGCGAGGTCGTCGTCCGAGGCGCCGCGACCGGCGGTGACGGCGCCGCCCAGGAAGATGGTGCGGGCGGGATCGTCCGGGACGTAGCCGTCCGGGAGGTGGTGGCCGACGGCGGGCGGAGGCTCGCTGCAGCCGACCAGGGCCAGGAGCAAGATTCCCAGGATGCGCGAGTTCGGGATCATCCCCTTCAGGATCGCACGAAGTGCGCCGGATCGAAGGGAGGGTTTCGACCCCTCAGTCGGCGTCGACCGCCGTGCCCTCGAGCACGATCTCCGCCGTGTCTTCCTCCCACGCCTCGTTGGCGAAGGAGCCCTCCACCACGATGATCAGGTTCGCCGTCGCGTCGGACTCGAACTCGGGGGAGTAGCGCACCACGAGCTCGGCCTCGGAGCCGCGGGGGAGCGACGATTCGTAGCCCTGGATGAGCGACCAGTCCTGCTCGCCGGCGACGTGCACGATGCGGGTCGTCAAGATGTCGACGGAGCCAGGGCCCTCGTTCGTGACGACCACGGTGGTGTCGGTGGGCTCGTCCAGCCCGCCCCCCTCGACGGCCACATCGACCACGATGGGGCCGATTGGGGTGACCGCGAGCACGCCCAGGTTCTGGCGGAACTCATCGTCGGAGCCGCACGCGGCGAGCGCGCCCAGCAACAACACAAACGCAATACGTCGAACGATCACGGGCCGATTTCTACCACGCCTGAAGGAGCCCGCGACGCTCCTCGTGGCCGAGCCTGCTTGCTGCTGGGCCGGATCTTCCGCGCTACCCTCCGCGATCTGCTGGAGGTTCGATGTCCCTGAAGCTCATCTCGTTTTCGCTGTGCCCCTTCGTGCAGCGGGCCGCTATCTCCCTCCAAGAGCGGGGGGTGGAGTACGAGATCGAGTACATCGACCTGGCCAACAAGCCGGCGTGGTTTCTGGAGCTGTCGCCGACCGGCAAGGTCCCGGTCCTGCAGGTCGGCGACACGGTCCTGTTCGAGTCCCAGGTCATCGCCGAGTACCTGGACGAGACCCAGCCTCCGTCGCTGCACCCCACGGACGCGCTCGAGCGGGCCCGGCATCGCGCCTGGATCGAGTTCAGCAACGCGCTCGCCGGACCCGGCTGGATGATGGCCGCCGCGGCCGATGAAGAGGCCGTCCTGGCGCAGGCGGCCAAGGCAAAGGCGGCGGTGGCGCGCCTCGAGGCGGAGGTGGTGGGTCCCTTCTTCGGGGGGGAGGCGTTCTCGCTGGTGGACGCGGCGGCCGCGCCTTTGCTTCAGCGTCTCACGTGGACCCAGGACATCGCCCCCGAGTTGGACCTGTTCGAGGGCGCCCCCAAGGTGCGGGCGTGGACCGATGCGCTCCTGGCGCGGCCCAGCGTGCAGGCCTCGCTCCTCCCGAACATCCAGGAGGTCTTCGAAGGGGTCATCACCGACGGGGTCAGAGGCCAGGGGCCCACCTGGCTGGGCACCCGCCTCGCGCGGGTGAGCGTCTGATCAAACTCAGGACGGCTTGACGCGCAGCCGCTTCATCCGACGGATTTCCTTGCTGTAGGGCTTCTTGCCCCGCTCCGCCGGCGTCTCCAGGAAGCCCGGGACGTCCGCGAAGCGCGGGTCGGTCATCAGCCGCGCGAAGGCGTCGGTGCCGATGAGCCCTTTGCCGATGTTGGCGTGACGGTCGACCCGCGAGCCCAGCGGCTTGTCCGAGTCGTTGACGTGGAACGACGTCAGCTTGTCCAGCCCGACGACCTCGTCGAATTCCTGCCAGCACGCCTCCCAGCCGGACTCGGTGGAGATGTCGATCCCGGATGCGAACGCGTGCTGGGTGTCGAAGCAGACGCCCACCCGCTCGGGCTCGCTGACCTGGTCGAGGATCTGGCGCAGGTGGTCGAACCGGTAGCCGATGTTGGTCCCCTGCCCCGCCGTGTTCTCCAGCGTCGGCTGCACCTGGTACCCGTCGGTCGCCTCCAGGCACTGGCTGAGCCGCTCCGCGATGCGCTTGATGCCCACGTCCTCACCGTCCCCGAGGTGCGATCCGGGGTGGAAGATCAGCGACGGGATCTGCAGCCGCTCGCAGCGCTCGAGCTCCTCCAGCATCGTCGTCATCGACTTCTTTCGGAGCTCCTCGTCGGCGGTGCCGAGGTTCACCAGGTAGCTGCCGTGAGCGACGACCGCCTTCACCTTGCGGCGGGCGGCGTGCCGGGACTCTTCCCACTTCGCGACGATCTCGTCCGTGAGCGGCGGCGCGGCCCACGCGCGGGAGGTCCGCACGAACACCTGGAGCGCTTCGCAGTGATCGTCGAACGCACGGGTCCAGGCCTTGTGGACGCCGCCGGCGATCGATTCATGGGCCATACGGATGCGCCGGCGCAGGACGATTTTGCTTGACTGTTACCTAACTCCTTCCTGACATTTTCTTGACATTCGGTCTCAGGCGTCCAAGGCTCTTGTTCATGACTGCCCGACGCGCCCTCCTCGCTGTGTTCATCACCTTCGCGATCCTGCTGTCCGGCTGCTGGCAGCACTTCGGCATGAACGATGGACTCGACCCCGAGTTCCCGGAGGACACCGACCCCTCCGGCGGCGACGACGACGATGATGACGACGACGACGGTGACGACGACGACGATGATGACGACGACGACGACGACGATGACGACGACGACGACGACGATGACGACGACGACGACGATGACGACAACGACGACGACGACGACGACGACGACGACTCCACGCCGTTCGTCTGCGACCTCGCCGACTGGGACGACATCGACGGCGACGGACTCCCCAACGACGTCGATCCCGACACCGACGGCGACACCATCCCCAACATCGAGGATGAGGACGACGACAACGACGGAATCCTCGACGTCGACGAGATCCTCACCGACCCCCTCTTCTCGAACACCGACTGCGACTCCTGCACCGATCTGCAGGAGCAGGTCTGCGGCACCAGCCCGACCGATCCCACCGAGGCGTGCGGCGGCATGTGCCTGACGATCCCCAGCGACCCCAGCGCCACGGTCACCGTGACCTACGAGACGCAGGTCCAGATGGGCGACGTCGTCTTCATCCTCGACGAGACCGGCTCGATGCAGGGCACGCTGGACGACGTGAAGGACAGCTTCGCCGACGTCGCCGACGAGGCCGCCGAGCTCATCCCCGACCTCACCTTCGGCGTGCTCTCGTTCGACGACTACAACTTCGGGACCATGGGCGGCGGAAACGACAAGCCGCTGCACCGCGGCCAGCAGCAGACCACCGACCTGGACGCCGTGCAGTCGGTGCTGGACGGGCTGTACGCCGGAGGCGGCTGGGACTGGCCCGAGGCGTCCGTCGAGGCGCTGTACCAGGCGGCCACCGGCGCGGGCTACGACCAGAACTGCAATGGGCTGTACGACGCCGAAGACGATCTGCGACCCTTCGTCGCCTCGCCCGCGGACGCCTTCGGCGGCACCGTGCCGGGCACCTACGACGCCACCGTGCCGGGCACCGGCGGCCTCGGTGGCAACGGCTACCGCTCAGGCGCCGTCCCCATCTTCGTCTACACCACCGATGCCAACGTGCGGAACGCCTTCGCCAGCGACGAGGGCCCGGGCGGCTGCCCGTTCGACGCGACCACCTTCCACCTCGCCCCCGCCCTGGGCGACATCAACGCCAAGGCGATCGGCGTCGCCGCGCGCACGTCCGACCCGCTGGCGGCGATGGCCGACATCGCGATCGCCACCGACTCCTGGCTCGACCTGGACGGCAACGGCTCCCCCGGCGGCAACGAGTGGATGGTCTACAGATCCGGTTCGTACAACATCGTCGACCAGGTCTTGGACGCGGTCAGCGAGTTCACCGTGGGCGTCACCTACGACCTCACGATGGAGACGGACGACCCCGCCGGCGTGATCGTCACGCTCGACCCGATCGCGCACTACGACGTGCCCGCGCAGGGCATCGTCGAGTTCGATCTGACGTTGCAGCCGACCCCGCTGGAGGCGTCGACGATCTTCTCGGACACGGTCTACGTGGTGCCGACCCAGATCCTGGGCGACGGCGAAGTGGTGCTGTGGGAGGGCGACCTGACGTTCCTCATCGAGGCGCCCGAGGCGCCGTAGCGGGCCGCTACTTCTTCTTCTTCGGCCGGCGACGCGTCAGATCGATGGTCTCGCCGGGCTTGAGCAGCGGCGCGAGTCGGCCGCGCAGGCGAAGGCAGGCCTCGGTGTGGAGCTGGCTCACGCGGCTCTCGCTCACGCCCAGGACCTCGCCGATCTCCTTCAGGTTCATCTCGCGGTAGTAGTACATCGTCAGCACGTCGCGAAGCCGCTCGGGCAGGCCGTTCTGGATGGCGTCCGCCAGGGCCGAGATGGCCTCGGTCTTGTCCAACGCCGAGTCCGGCCGGTCCGCACGCACGTCCTCGATGACGTCCGCGAGCGTGCCCCGGCCTTCGTCCCGTTCGGACCGCGGTCCGTCGATCGACACCAGGTTGATGCTGCGAACCTCGTCCAGGAGGTTGTGGTACTGCCGCATCGTCAGGCCCATCTTCTCGGCGATCTCCTCCCGCTCGGGGGGGCGACCGAGGCTGAGTTCGAGCGCCCGCGTCGTCTTCTGCAGCTGGTTGCTCTTCTCCCGCACGGTGCGCGTGACGGGGTCGAGGCCTCGAAGCAGGTCGAGGATGGCGCCGCGGATGCGGAACTCCACGTACGTGCCGAACTTCGTGTTCTTGGACGGGTCGTACTTGTCGACGGCATCCAGCAGGCCGAGCACGCCCGAGTTGATCAGGTCATCCAACTCCAGCGCCGCGTGCGACGGGAGTCGGTGCATGATCCGGCGGGCGATGAACATCACCTTGCGCGCGTAGGTGCCGATCACCTCCTCGCGGGTCTTGCCGTCGATCAGCGTGACCGGTCCGGGCTCAGCGCCGGAAGCCAGTCGGGCCTGCGCACGAGCACGGTCGTACTGCGCGATGCGGGTCGCCAACGAACTCATCGTCCCCCTCCAGCAGCCGCCATCGGCTGCGCAAAGCTCACGTTCCCCGAGGGCCGGGCAGCGGCCTCCGACTCATCCATCAACCGTCGCGCCAGCTTCCGCACGGCGTGTGCCCACGCCGAAGTGGGGTACGCAAACGCGGCGGGCTCCCGGGCTCGGACCGCGCGCATGACGCGGTCGTCGTAGGGGAGCATCCCGGCGAGACGGATCTCGACGGGGAGGAAACGCTCGACCACGGACACCAACTGGCCGTAGGTGCGCTTAGCATCCCGGGGGCCCTGAGTCATGTTCACGACGAGGTCGATCTGGTCGATCTTGTGGGCCTGGTACAGCACCTTGATGGCGGCGTAGGCGTCCTTGATGGCGGTCGGCTCCGGCGTGGTCACCAGCAGCAGCCGGTCGGCGGCGGCGCCGAACAGCATGGGGTTCCGGCTCACGCCCGCGCCCGTGTCTACAAGGACGAACTGGTAGGCAACACCCACTCGCTTCACGGCGTCGATGACGGCGAGCTGCTCGGCGGGCTGAAGCTCGGCGCCGTTCCGGTCCGGGGCCGGCGCGGCGAGCATGTCGATCTGCGCGTCGCCGAGCATCGCCGAGGTGACGATCTCTTCGGGGGTGCGCTCACCCTTGAGGACGGCGCGGAGGTCGTTGTCGGGGCGAACGCCCAGCAGGATGTCGAGGTTGCCGCAGCCGACGTCGGCGTCGACCATCAGCGTGCGTCGGCCTTCCTGGCGGAGGATGACGGCCAGAGACGCGGCCAACTGGGACTTGCCCACGCCGCCCTTGCCGGACGTCACCGCGATCGTCGTCGGTCCGGCGGTCCGTCGCTTCACCACTGTTGCCACAGAAGCGGTCATCGTCTTGTGCTCCGTCTCGTGCCTGCTGCCGTCGTCCGCTTGGCGGAGGTCTGGCTTTGAAGTTTCGTATCGGCGGAAGCGGCTCATCGCTTGAGTCCTTCCTTCGAATTAGTTCGCGCGGTCAGCCAGGTGATGACCTCGTCCCACCCCGCGGAGCGCGCCCCTTCACCCTCTCCGTCGGTCGATCCGGCGAAGAAGCTGGGCGCCATCGACGTCCGCAGCGTGGTCGCCAGAATCGTCCCCGGGTCGCCGACGCGGTCCAGCCACGTCCAGGCCGCGGCGGTGGCGCCGAGGGACTCCTGGGCGGCGAGGCTGCGCTCGGCCTCCCGCGCCGACCACGTGGCGGGCACCACGGCGTGGAGCGAGACCGACGGCCACGCCTTCTTGATGGACCGCAGGTAGCGGCCGAGGGCCTTGCGCTCGCCCTTGCGGTGCACGTCGATCCCCGGGAGGTCGATGAGCACGGCGCTGACGTCCTGGTGCTCACCCGCGATGAGGTCGATCTCGTGGGGGTGGTTGGCGACGCGGTGGTCGACTCCCAGGGGCGCGAGCAGGCCCGGCATCGGCGTGACGGGGCGGGCGGGGAAGCCGGCCTCGAGCCAGACCACCCGGCCGGGCTGCTGGATGGCGGCGCGGGCGGCGAGCCCCCGCACGAGGCTGGTGCGACCGACGCCGCGACCGCCACCGAAGGCGACGGCGAGGGAGCCGGTCTCGGGATCGGGGAGCGGCTCGACGGGGCGGTGGTGGCGCTCGAGGTGGTCCTCGAGGCGGCGCCAGGCGTCCGCGCCGTCCCCGACGATGCTGCTGACGCGGGCGGCCAGGTCCGGCGGCAACTCAAGGCCTGAGAGCACGCGGGCGTAGCGGCTGGGCAGGCGGCCGGGGCCGGCGAGCAGGCGCAGGGGCATCAGGTCGTCGGGATCGACGTCGTCGCCTTCGCTGTCGTGCACGATCTCGACCTTCGCGGTGCGGGCCCCCGCCTCGAGGAAGCGGCGCAGCCCGCGCTGGCGCTCGCGGCCGGCGGTGACCTCGACGCGTCCGGCGAGGTGGCGCACATCGAGGATGACGGCCCCCGCTCCGAGGGTGGCGCGGACGCGGCGGAAGGCGTCCTGCATCGTGGGTCCAGCGAAGGTCCTCGTCGTCATGCTTGGATCTCCTACATCCCGACCGTGCCGAGCCTCTTGAGGCGCGTGCGGTCGGTGAGTTCGTTGGGGCTGAGGACCGCGACCTGGGGGAGGACGCGCTCGGTGAGGCGGCGGACGGGTCCGCGGATGGCGGGGGCGGCCAGCAGCACGGGCATGACCTGGCCGGCGGCGTGGCGCTCGATCTCACCCGACAGCTTGCGGAGCAGATCGTTGGCGCGGACCGGGTCGAGCACGAGCTGCGCGGGGCTTCCGTCGGGGCTGCGGTGGATGCCGGACCGGATCATCTCCTCGGCGGTGCGGGACAGGCCGATGTAGTGGATGGTCCCGGCCTCGTCCTGGTGCTGCGACGCGATCTGGCGGCCGAGGGCCTGGCGCACACGCTCGGTGAGGAAGTCGGGGTCGGCGCTGCGGGGGGCGAAGTCGGCGAGGGTCTCGACGATGGTCAGCAGGTCGCGGCAGGAGACGCCTTCGCGGAGCAGGCCGCGCAGCACGGTCAGCACGGTGCCGAGGCTGAGCAGGTTGGGGATGAGGTCGTCGACGACGCGGGGGTGGGTCTTGCCGAGGCGGTCCATCATGTTCTGGACTTCCTGGCGGCCGAGGAACTCAGGGGCGTGCTTCTTGATGACCTCGGACAGGTGGGTCGACAGCACGGTGACCGGGTCGACGACGGTGTAGCCGGCGGACTCGGCGCGGGGCTTGTCCTCGTCCTTGACCCACAGGGCGGGGAGGCCGAAGGCGGGCTCGGTGCCGGGGATGCCGGGGACGGAGTGGCCGGAGGTGCGGCCGCCGGGGTCGATGGCGAGCCAGTGGCCGGGGCGCAGTTCGCCGTTGGCGACCTCGGTGCCGCGCAGGAGGATGGAATAGATGGTCGGCTGAAGGCGGAGGTTGTCGCGCACCTGAATGGGGGGCACGACGATGCCGAGGGAGCGGGCGAACTGGCGGCGCAGGCGGGAGATGCGCTGCATGAGCTCGCCACCGCGGCGCTCGTCGACCAGGGCGATGAGGTCGAAGCCGACCTCCATCTCGAGGGTCTCGACGGGGCGCAGCGGGTCTTCGAGCTCGGCGTCGACGGCGCCGGGATCGCTGAGATCGTCCGCGGCCTTCTTGGGTTGTTCGGCGGCGGTCTCCTGCTCGATCTTGCGGGCGAACCAGGCGAAGCCCGCGGTCATCCCCGAGATGGCGAGGAACGGCACCGTGAGGCCCTGCACGAAGGCGAACGGGACCATGATTCCGGAGGCGACCCACAGGACGCGGGAGGAGCCCAGGAGCTGGGAGCCGATCTCGTCGTGGAGGGAGTCGCCGGAGCCGCTGACGCGGGTGACGAGCATGCCGGCGGCGACGGAGATGACGAGGGCGGGGACCTGGGAGACGAGGCCGTCACCGATGGTCAGGATGGAGTAGGTCAGCGCGGCGTCGGCGGCGGTCATCTTGAGCTGCACGACACCGATGAACAGGCCGCCGATGAGGTTGATGCTCGTGATGAGGATGCCGGCGATGGCGTCGCCGCGGATGAACTTGGAGGCTCCGTCCATGGCGCCGTGGAAGTCGGCCTCGAGCGCGACGTCCTTGCGGCGTTGGCGGGCGGCGTCTTCGTCGATGAGGCCGGCGTTCAGATCGGCGTCGATCGCCATCTGCTTGCCGGGCATGGCGTCCAAGGTGAACCGGGCGGCGACCTCGGCGATGCGCCCGGCGCCCTTCGTGACGACGACGAAGTTGATGATGATGAGGATCAAGAAGATGACGAGGCCGACGGCGAAGTTGCCGCCCGTCACGAAGTTGCCGAACGTCTGGATGATGTTGCCGGCCGCGGACGTGCCGGAGCCGCCGTTGGACAGCACCAGGCGCGTGGAGCTGATGTTCAAACTCAGCCTGAAGACGGTCGACATGAGCAGGAGCGTCGGGAAGACGCTGAACTCCATGGGCTCACGGACGTAGAAGCTGACGAGGAAGACGATGAGGCTCAGCGCGATGGAGACGGCGAGCAGGAAGTCGAGGATCGCGGGGTTGAGGGGGACAATGAGCAGCCCGAGCGTGCCGACCAGCACCGCCGCGATGACCACCTCTTTGGTGTTCGCGGCCAGTCGGGAGCCGAAGCTCGGGGTTCCACTCGTCGCCATCTTGACGATTCCTCCGTCAGGGTCCTGACGCCTTGATGTCCGATTCGATGGACGTCGTTCGCGTGAGGTCTTGACGGAGGCATGACTCTGCGAGGGGTGTGCCAACTCTTAGCGGAGTGGATGCAAGCCGCGCAGCGCCGGAGGCGCGTAGTTCCAAGGAAGCCCCGTGGATCGCCCGGCGGCCGAGATCACAAGCCGCGTTTGAGCGGCTGCCCGACTTCGTACATCTCCGCTGCCAACGCTCTGCCACCCCGAACCGCTCGAAGCTCCAAGTGACCTTGCCCCGGTTTCCCGGACCAGTTTGTTAGGTAGACCTGCTCGGCTGCGCCGCGCAGGTCTATTGGGGCTCTGCCCCTTGCCCCCGAGATTTATCGCTTTGTGGCCAACCGGATGGGGGAAGCCCCGGTTGGCCACTGTGTAGGGTCGAGCCACCTGTTCGGAGGACAGGGCTCTGTTGAGAAACAACCCGAGCGCCGTGGCAGGTGCCAGTACGGATGGGGTCGGACCTTCGGGTCCGTAAGCGTCCCGGTAGCCCCACCTATCTCGGCACGGGCGTCTCGGCGATTCTTCGCGGGTGCCCGCGCCTCTTTTCAGCTCGACGCTACTCGGAGCCCTTCTCGGCGGCGGCTGGAGTCCCGGGGAGGAGCTCGTCGAGCCTGCTGTTCGGCCAGCCGCCGCCGAGCCGGTCGAGGGTCTGCGTCAGCCACTCTCGGACGTTCCGCCCGTGCAACTTCGCGGTGACGATGCAGGTGAAGAGCACGGCGGTCGCTTCCGCTCCGACGTCACTTCCGCAGAACAGCCATCCGGCCCTGCCGACAGCCACGTGCCGAAGCGACCGCTCGCAGTCGTTGTTCGTCAGCGGAAGCCGGCCGTCCTCCAGGAAACGCTTCAGCGCCTCCCACTGATTGGTGAGGTAGGTGATTGCGCGTCCGAGGGGCTCGGCGGGCGGCGCGTTCGGGCTCGTCTGACCGGCCCAGGAGGCAAGGTACTTCAGCAGCGTCCTGCTCTTGTGTGCCCGCAGCGTCCGTCGCTGTTCGTGGTCCATCGCCTTGCGGTCGGCCTCCCGCTCGATGCGGAACATGCGCTAGATCAGCTTGAGGGGTCGCGCGGCGCGGACATCGCCGGCGTCCTTCGCCTTGACGAAGTATCGGCGGGCGTGAGCCCAGCAGGCCACTTCGATGGCGGTCCCGCCCGCCGGTTCGTAAAGACGGTCGAAGCCGGCGTACGCGTCGGCCTGCATCCAGCCGATCCGCCCGCCGAGGAACGCCTCGGGTCCCTCAGCTTTCCAGTCGGGTGTGTACTGGTACGCGGCCCACCGGGAATCACCCAGGCAGCTCCAAAGGTGCCCCCGTTTGCTGCCGCCCTCGACGCTCCGGTCCAAGACTGCCACGCCGGTATCGTCCACCTGCAGAAGGTGGGATTGGAGCGCGATCTCGCGAATCCGACGCGCCACCGGCTGCAGCAGCACCGCCCCCCGCAACGCCCAGCCGTAGACCGTGCTGCGGGGGAGGTCGACCCCGAGCTGCTGCCACGACTGCACGAGGCGGTGGATGGGCATGTGCTCGAGGTACTTGCGGATCAGGACCTCGGACAGCAGCGCCGAGCTGGGGATTCCACCGTCCAAGGGTCGGGGCGGCGCGGGTGCGGTCGCAAACTGGCTGGGACGCTCGGCGTGGCAGCAGTCCAGGCAGGAGTACTTCGCCATCCGGTTTTCGACGACCCGAAACTGTGCTGGGACGAAGTCGAGGATCTCGCTGATGTCATGGCCGACCAACTTGCGCTGAGCTCCGCAGGCTGGACACGGCTTCTCTTCGTCGGCCAGGTCGTGCTCGCAAACCTCCCGGGGCAGCTGCTCCGGGAGCTTGCGGCGGCGGGGGCGGCGCTTTGGCCCGTCGGGGATGAGGTCTTCGAGGCTCTCCCCATCATCGTCCTGCAGCAGCGCGTCGAGGGCTTCGTCTTCAGCGGCGAGCTCGGCGGCGGCTTCTTCAGACTGCTCGGCGAAGAGCTTGAGCTGGTCGGGACTCAGCTTCTCCGAGCCGCCGCGAGCGCGTCCCCGCCCCTGCAGCAGCTCGGCCAGCTCGGCGGCGAGCCGGTCGGTGTCCTTGTGCAGCGCTGCCACGGCGCTCATCAACAGGTCGAACACGTCCTGCGTCCGGCCCTGGTCCATCAGGTCGGAGGCGGCACTTCGGACGGTTTCCAGCGACTCGTTCGAGGGCGCGGCCACGGACGAGTCGCACTGTTGAGAGCTCGGACAAAGCCGGAATTGCAAAGGAAACGCAAATCCAACTTGCGGCTGCGAACTACACCGCCAGCTTCACCTCGCGCGGTTTGTAGCGCTTGCGCTGTCGGGCTCCGCGCAGATCCAGTCCTTCCAGCATCAGCCCGAGCTGCCCGCCGTTGATAGTGACCTGCCGGGCACCCTCAGGCACGTCGACGGGGAAGTGGAAAGTGCCCTGCGAAAGCCTCTTTGCAAGGATTGCGTAGCCGGTGCGATCCCAGAAGATCGCCTTGAGCAGGTTGGCCCGCCGGTTTACGAAGACGAAGAGATGGCCCGAGGCCGGATCCATCTGGAGCTGACCGCGAACGGTGGCGGCGAGGCCGTGGAAGGACCGGCGCATGTCGACCGGCTGGGTGGCGACGTAGATTCGAACCGCGGCCGGCAGGGTCAGCATCGAAGCACTGCGAGCAGCTCGGAGAGCGCATCAGCCTCGAAGATGGGGGGCACACGGACTGTGACGCCGTCGAACTCGATGGCGAACGGGTCCTGTTGGGCCGGCCGGACAGGCTCGGGTACGACCAGTTCGACGAACGACGGCGGGCTCGGCCTGGACCGCGAAGCCCTCCTGGCGGGCGCCGCGATGGCGCCCAATCGGCGAAACCAGCGGACCAGCCGCTTCTGCTGCACCCGGTGCAGCCGGCCGAACGCACGGATCGTGAGCTTGGATTCGCGCCAGGCGGTCAGGGCCTGCCGGGCATGGTGCTCCTCCCATCGAGCTGGGAAGATGGACGGGTCGAACGGGATCGTCATCGATGCCTCCTACGAGGGAGCGACCATCGTGCGATTGGCGAGGCGCGCCAAGGTGGGGCTGCCGGGACGCTTACTCGGGTCCGGCTCTTTCTACTCATCTTCATGCGGCGAAGGCCACGGTGCGGTGCGCGGCCTCGAACTCGATCGGGCTGAGCTGCCCGAGGGTCGAGTGGCGGCGGCGCTGGTTGTAGAAGCCGTGGATGTAGTCGCCGACCGCGATGCGAGCGGCGACCTCGTTGTCCCAGACCTCCTCCTGCTGCAGCACGAGCTCCTGCTCAAGCGTTCCGAAGAAGGACTCCGCGACGGCGTTGTCCCAGCAGTTGCCCTTGCGGCTCATCGACAGCGTGGCGCCGAAGCCGGCGAGGGCTGCCTGGTAGTCGTCGCTGGTGTACTGCGATCCGCGGTCGCTGTGGTGGAGCAGGCCCGCGCCCGGCTGACGCGTAGCGACGGCGCGCGCCAGCGCCTGCAGGCACAGCTCCGTTTGCATGTGCTTCTGCAACGACCAGCCCACGACCTTGCGGCTGAACAGGTCGAGCAGCACCGCCAGGTACACCCAGCCCGCTTTCGTCGGCAGGTACGTGATGTCGCCCACCCAGGCCTTGTTCGGAGCCACGACTGTGAACTTCCGGTCGAGCAGGTTCTCCGCCACCCGATCGTCGTGGTCCGAGTCCGTCGTCGTTGGCCGGTAGCGCCGTTTCGGCGTCCCGGCCAGCCCCTGCTCCCGCATGAGCCGAGCGACGCGCTCCTTGCCTACTTGGTGGCCCTCGGCGCGTAGGTCCACGAGCACCCGGGGGACTCCGTACGTCCCGCGGCTCCGTCAGTGGATCGCCTTGATGTGAACCGAGAGCGCTGCGTCCGCTGCGGCCCTCTCCGTCGTTCTCGCCTTCTTCCAGTCGTAGTACGCCGAGCGCGCTACGTGCAGTGCTCGGCAGATGATGCGCACCGACCAGATCGCCTTCTCCGCGTCGATGAACCGGTAGGCGGTCACAGGCTCTCCTTCGCGAAGAAGGCTGCGGCTTTTTTTAGAATCTCGCGCTCCGTCCGCAGGACCTTGACCTGCTTGCGAAGCTGCTTGAGTTCGGCCCGCTCCTCCACCGTCAGCGCTCCAGGCTGCTGGTCGCGCTCTGCCACCTGCACCCACCGGCCCAGCACGCTCTCGGCGACCCCGAGGTCACGAGCGGCCTGGGCGCGGCTCAGACCCTGCTCCAGCACGAGTTTCGCTGCCTCGGCCTTGAACTCAGGGGTGTACTGCTTCCTCGTCTTCTTCGTCGACATCGGTCCTCCCGGACTTGCTTATCATGTGGTCTGGGAAACCAGGGGAGGGTCAAGGGTCCCCGATACGCCTGGATAGGCAGGCGCTTCGGCGAGGCTCGCCGCGAGGGTCCCGGTTACGCCTGGATAGGCAGGCGCCTCGGCGAGGCTCGCCGCGAGGGTCCCGGTTACGCCTGGATAAGCAGGCGCTTCGGCGACCCTCGGCCGCCGCCACCACCGCCGCCGACTAAACGCCCGATCATGATTCTGACGCCCCACACTCAAGCTGCGGCTCGAAGTTGACCTGCCCGTCGCCCGCCTCTGCCGTCGTAGTCAGCGAGGTACCTCTTGACCGCCCCCATGAGGGCGTCGATGTCGGGC
>JAAESI010000126.1 GCA_024229515.1 Pseudomonadota bacterium
AGGCGGCTCGGTTCTCTCGTCGTGGGGTTGGTGTAAGCAACCGGATTCTACGACGGAATCGGAAGATCGGACGCCTCCGATACCTCTTAACTGCCTGTAATTACGAATCTAATTCGTTTTGAGACGGGAACTAACTAGCTCAGGAGCCAGCGCAGCTTCGGGTTGGACGGCTCCTTGAAGAGCTTCCGCTGCAGTGTGAACTTCCCCGGCCCCGTCAGGAGCAGGACCGCGCAGCCCATCAGGTACAGCAAGGCCTTCTCGCGATCGCCGAACGGGTCGCCGGCGTGCACCACCAGCCCCGCCACCGCCATCGTGAAGCCCAGCGCCGCCGTGCTCAGGCGGCTCAGCAGCCCCACCATGATCGCGATCGCGGCCACGGACTCGCCCAACGCCGCGCAGGCAAAGGACAGCTCCGGGCCGATGCCGAGCGGATCGGGGAACTTCGAGCTGCCCCCATCCAGGAGCTTCTGCAGCTTCCCCCAGCCGTGGCCGTAGAGCATGAATCCGCCGACCCCCAGCCGGAGGGTGAGCAGGCCGAGGTCCAGGCTCTTGGGACGTGGACTCATCCCTCACGCACCACGCGCGCTTCGATGATCGAGTCCAGCTTCGGGTACTCGGCTTCGAGGTAGGCGTTGCCGCGATCCATGATCTCCATCTGGTCGGGCCCGAGGCCCATCGGCTTCGACTCCCCGTAGCCCACCCAGAACTTCTCCACCGGCCTCATGTCACGCACCTGGCCGAACGGCGCGAAGCCCTGGCTGTCCAGGAACAGGTTGTCCTTCAGGTTGATGAAGATCTGGGTCGTGCGGGTGTGCGCCCCGGCCATCGCGAACGTGACCATGCCCTTGGTGTTGGACTGGGTGACGGGGTCATCGGGGATCGACGATTCGCTCCACGCGGCCGTTACCGCGGGGTCGCCGTGGAGCCCTACCTGGCACATGAAGCCCGCGATCGTGCGGAAGAAGTAGGTGTCGTCGTAGTAGCCCGACTGCACCAGGTTGTAGAAGCGGTCGGCTCCCTCGGGCGCCCACGCGCGGGTGACGTCGATGAGGACCACGCCCTCCGTCGTCTTGAGGCGAACGGTGTACTCCGCCGGCGCCTCCGCCGTCGCGAGGGTGGGATCCAGCAGCGCCGGGCTCTGCGTCGTGGCACAGCCAGCGAGCATCGCGATCAGCAGGACGAGGGCGAATCGAAGCATCGGCGGAGGGTAGCGGTCGCGAACCCGGCCCGCGAGGGGTCAGTCGCGACGTCCGCCGAGCAGCCCCAACCGGTTCAGCCAGTACAGCAACTGCAGGATCGCCGCCGCCGCCGCCGCGAGGTACGTCGCCGCCGCCGCGGTCAACACCGCGGAGACTCCGCTGAACTCCGAGGCCCCGAGCAGACCGTGCTTCTCCAGGGCCTTGCGGGCGCGGATCGACGCGTCGAACTCGACTGGCAGCGTCACCACCGTGAAGGCGACGAAGCCGCCGAACAGGATCACGCCCAGCAGCACGAGGCCGCTGAAGTTGACCACGACCCCGATGATCGTGATCAAGAGCCCCAGGTTCGTGCCCAGATTCGCCACCGGGACCATCGCCTGACGCATCCGCATCGGCGCGTACCCCTGGGCGTGCTGGAACGCGTGCCCCACCTCGTGAGCGGCGATGCCGGCGGCCGCGACGGAGCGCTCCGAGTAGACCCCCGGACTCAACCGGAGCGTCTTGCGGGAGGGGTCGTAGTGGTCCGAGAGGAAGCCGCCGACCTGCTCGATCTTCACGTCGTGCACGCCCTCGGCGCGCAGGATCGCAGCAGCGACATCAGCGCCCGTGCGGCCCCCCGCGGTAGGCACCTTCGAGTACTTGCGGAAGGCGGCCTTGGTCCACATCGACGCCCCTGCGCTGAGGAGGAAACCGATGCCGAGAACGACCATGTAGACGGGTTCGAAGTACATGCGATCCAACGTGGGTACGAAGCAGACCAAGGCAAGCGGTCAGGCTTCGGGGGCCGGCTGCGGGCCTTGCCGCCGCTACGCGACCGGGTGGCGCGGCTCGTCGCGAGCTGACGCCGTCGCCAACGGCAGCAGCAGGACCGACACCATGCCCGCCGCGGCCATGTATCGGGCGTCCTGGCCGGGGTTGGCGAGCACGACCGCGAGCGCCTGCCCCACCGGCACCGCGAGCACCACCCACAGCCCCGGCCTCCCCCGGCGGGTCGCGACCGCCACCGCGATCAACGCCAGCACCATCCAGAAGGGGGCGCGCCACAGCAACCCGCGGAGCACCGGCCGCTCGCCGAGGTCCGCGTACCGGTTCAGAACGTCGTCCAACGCCAGGGGACGCGACTCCAGCCCGAGCTCGTTGGGCTCGATCGCGCGCGACGCGAGGTAGCTCCACTCCCCTCCCCGCCACATCGGACGCCAGGCCAGGGCCGAGGCGCAGACTCGATGCTGGACCCATGCGCCGGGATCGCGGCGAACCATCGATCGCCAGGCCGCACGCAGCGGGGCGGGGTCCGCATCCAGGGTGGAGGCGCGGAACGCGGGGTCGTTGAGCAGCGGGTGGACGGAGCTGCAGTCGTAGCGCTCGAACCAGGTCCGGCGGGGGGCGATGGGGTCGAGGGCGGCGACCTCGCTCGGGGTCACGCCGGGCGGATCGGAGTGCAGGATCGCGGCGACGTCGTGCACGGCCACCGGGAGCAGGGACGACGGTGGGGCCGGCTGCACCCCGAGGGTCGGCCAGACCAGCGCACGGAGGAGGAGGAAGAGCGCGGGGGCGCCCAGGGCGAGACCGCCCCCGAACCGCCGGGCTCCTGGCGAACGACCCGCCAGCGCCAGCGCGACCCCCGCGGAGGCGACGAGCACGAAGCCGTTCTGGCGGAGCAGCAAGACCAGCACGGCGGCCAGCAGCAAGCGGCGGCGGCCGGCGGGATCGGCGCCTGCCCCACGGCTTCGCAGAAGCTCGGCGGCGAGCCAGAGCGCGGCGGCGGTGAAGGGCACGTCCTTCCACACCGCGACCGAGAACAGGCCCACCGACGGCGCGATGAAGACCGCGGCTCCGGTAGCCAGCGCCGTGATGCGATCGGCCCCCGCGTCGAGCACCGCGAGGACCAGGGCAGCAGCCCCCGCCGCGAGCCCCAGTTGCTGAGCCGCCACGAGCCACGCCGGACTCCCGAGCGTCGCGCTGATCCAGACCAGGGCGGTGTGCGCGACGGGGTGCACGTCGACCCACGGCGCACCGGCAGCCTGCCTCCACTGGTCGAGCGAATCGAACGTCAGCACCCCGGGGAAGAAGCCGAGGAACCAGGGCAGCAGCAGCAGCCAGCCCGCGCCGGTGGCGAGCAGGAAGCGGAGGGTGCGCGGCGGCAGCGGCCTCAGCCCACCAGGCCCGTGATCGACAGCGTGTTGCCGTCGGGGTCCTTGAACCAGCCGACCTTCACGCGCGCCCCGGCGGGCGCCGCGTCGAAGTTGGTCGTGGGGATGAAGCCGACGAGGTTCGAGGTTCCGAGCATGACCCGGACGATACCCCTAGTAGGTGAGGCGGAGGTTGCTGTAGATGGGCCCGACCTGGCCCACGTAGACGTTGTCCTTGCCCAGGAAGATGTACTGCAGGGGCTCGACGCGGCCGCTGAAGTCGGTGCTCCAGAGCCAGTCCCCGTCCAGGTAGACGTGCAGCTGAGTGGCGTCCCATTCGACCGTGTAGGTGTGCACGTCCGAGGGGTTCCAGGCGGCGTCCTCGATGAACCGATCCTCGGTGCGGGAGCCGCCGCCGTTGGGGGCCGCGAGCACCTTGATGCCGGTGCCGTAGTTGTTCCCGGTGCGGATGTTCCACCACGCCTCGGTGCTCGAGAAGACGTCCTGGGAGCCGTTGTCGGACGTGTACATGTTGATGATCTGGTGCTTGGCGGAGGCGTACTGGCTCGTCGGGTCGAAGTTGGTGACGTCGATCTCGAAGGTGGCGTCCCCCCAGATGGGGGCGTCGAGGGCGATGACGAGCTGGTCGTCGTCGCTGGTGGTCTGCCAGCCGGCCGCGGAGAAGCTGCCGCCGTCGACGTCCATGGAGGCGAAGCCGGCGGCCGGCGACGCGTCCGTCAGGGGCTCGACGTACGTCTGGATCGAGCAGGTGACGACCACGCTGGAGCTGGCCTGCTCGCCGAACCAGGTCACGCCCTCGTGGACCATCTGCCAGTCGGTGACGTAGGTGTCGGGCGCCGGCAGCGCGATCAGCTCGAAGGTGAAGACGTGGCTCTCGCCGGGGGCCACCGATCCCTCCTCGGGGAGCCACACCCGGGGGTCGTCGCCCCAGAAGGGGTCTTCGTCGTCGACGGTGCCGAGCTTGTAGCCGGCGGCGCGGGTCCAGGTGGCGGTGCCGGTGTTGAGCAGTTCGACGGACGCCGAGAAGCTCGCGCCGCAGTCCAGCGCCGTGGGGAGGGCGGCGGCGACCAGGGTGGCGTCGTCCTCGGGCAGCGGCGGGGTGGTGTCGTCGTCGTCGACCGCGTCGTCGTCGTCGGTAGCGTCATCGTCGTCGTCGGTCGCGTCGTCGTCATCGACCGCGTCGTCGTCGTCGGTCGCGTCGTCGTCGTCGTCACCGCCGAAGAGATCGTCGTCGTCACCGGAGTCCACGGGCAGACCCGAGCCGAAGCCACAGCCCGCGAGGGCGAACAGGAGCGACAGGACAAGCAAGCTGGCAAGCGAACGCACGGGCACCTCCATCGGGGTGCGTCGACGCTAGCGAGGGGCGCGGAATCGGGGTTTTGAGAGTTCGTGGAGGGCCTCCACAACTCGCCGCCGTCACTCGAACGGGTGGCAGTCCAAGCAGCTGGCGCCCTCGAGGTTCATCTCCTGCTCGAACATGTCCGCCATCGCCGGGAGGATGGTCTCCTCCATCCAGAGGGCGACTTCCAGCCGCTCGGGGTCGTCGATCGAATCGACCGGCACGTCGTCCAGGGTCAGCGGGTCGATGACGTCGACGGCGGGCATCTCGTAGTGGGGGTCGTCACCGTGGCAGGTCTCGCACTCGAAGCCGTCGTACAGCGCGGGGTCCTCGGCGAGGAAGAGGTCCTCCATGGTCGGGGAGAAGACCCAGGTCATGAACTCCTCGCGCTCCTCGAAGTTGAGCTGCTCCCACGGCGCCGGCTGCACGTAGGGCTCGGGATCGGGCTCGACCTCGCCGCAAGCGAGCAGGCTGAGCAGGAGGGCGAGGGCGGCGGGGGTGCGGAGCATCAGCGGCGCTCTAGCAGATTGCGTCGGTTCCCGGCTATGAGCACACTTGGCGGCCGACTGACGGGGCGCCTACCAGTCGTCCCCGCCGTGCACGGCTTCGAACCCGCCATCGACCCAGTCCTGAGCCACGGTGCGGGTGAGCTTCAGCGACGCCGGGCACGACGCACGGCCGAGCTCGTGCCTACCCCCGCTCCAGGCCACCAGCTCGCCCTCGGGCTCGAACTCGTCGGGGATGACGTCGAACACGACCTTGACCCGGTCACCGTCGGCGCTGTTGACGTGCACGATCTTGCGGTACGCCTGCCGGATCTGGTTCTCGCGGCGGGTCAGGTAGTCCTGGGCGGCCTTCAGCTGGGTCGCGAAGTCCGCGGAGTTGAGCGGCTTGGGGTCCTTCTTGTTTCGCCCCATCACCCACGGCACCACGAGGATCGGCTCGTCGTGCCCGTCCTTGGTCATCGCCACGGCCCAGCCGCCGCCGTCCTCGTTGAGGACCACTTCGGCGGTCCAGCCTTTGTCGCTCCAGCGCGTGGGGAGGTTCGTGGCAGTCATGAGCGCACTCTACGAGACGATCACACGCCGGCGAACTCGGGCGGGTACACGGCCAGGCCCCCCGGCAATTCCCCCTCGCCCAACCCCATCGCCATGAACACCTCATCGGGAACGTCGTAGGTGGACGTGATTCCGTGCTCGCTGGCGGGGACGAAACCGAAGCGGGGATAGAAGGCCGGGTGCCCCAGCACGACGACGCCGCGGAAGCCCAGGTCCCGACACCGCTCGAGCCCACGGCGGACCAGCGCGCTGCCGATGCCTTGGCCCTGGGAGCCCGGCCGCACCGCCATCGGACCGAGGCCGAGGATGCCGGCCTCGATGCCGCCGGGCTCCATCAGGATCTTCGTGAACAGGATGTGGCCGACGACGTCGCCGTTCAGGCTGGCGACGAGCGACAGGACGAACTTGCCGGCCTCGCGCAGGGCATCGACCAGCACCGCCTCCGCGTCCGCTTCGAAGGCCGCCGCGTTCACGGCCCGGACGCCTGCGATGTCAGCCTGCGTTTCCAGGCGAAGGACAAGATCGGTCATGGCTTCGACCTACCCCGGCAGCATGTAGATCACCGGGGCGCCGGGCCCCAGATCGATGCCGGCGAACACCCACAGGACCATCAACAGCAGCCCCGCGATGAACAGGCCGATGCTGTACGGGATCATCATCGCCATGAGGCTTCCGAGGCCGAAGTCGCGCTTCCAGCGGTGGCAGAAGACGAGGATGAGCGGGAAATAGACCATCAGCGGCGTGATGATGTTCGTGGCGCTGTCGCCCACGCGGTAGGCGGCCGTGGCGCCCTCGGGGCTGACGCCCAGGAGCATCAGCATCGGCACCAGCACGGGCGCCAACAGCGCCCACTTCGCGCTCGCCGAGCCGACCACGAGGTTGATCAGCGCCGAGAACACGACGATCAGCCCCAGCAGGATCGGCAACGGAAGGCCTGAGCTCTGGATCGCCTCGGCGCCGTGCACCGCGCTGATGAGCCCCAGGTTCGACCAGTTGAACATCGCGACGAAGTGCGCCGCGGCGAAGGCGAGCACGAGGTAGTAGCCGAGCGCCTGCATGGACTCGGTCATCATCTCGACGATGTCCTTGTGGCCCTTCACGGTCCCCGCGGCCGCGCCGTAGGCCCAGCCGGACGCCAGGAACAGCACCAGGAACGCCGCCACGAGGCTCTTGTACAGCGGCGAGAGCCGGGCATGGATGGAGCAGGCGCCGGAGGCGAGGTCGGCGTCGGAGCAGGCCGCCTCGTTGATGAGGGGGGTGCCCGGCCCGAGGGTGAACGCGGTCCACGCGAGCACGGTCACGGCGGTGGCGATGCCCGCCCACACGAGCCCCTTGCGCTGCTCCGGGGTGAGGGCGCCGTCGCTGGCTTCGTCTTCGGCGGTGGCACCTTCCCAGGGGCCGAGGCGCGGCTCGACGATCTTGTCCGTGACCCACCAGATCACGGGCAGGAACAGCACGGTCAGGGCGGCGATGAAGTACCAGTTGCCGGCGATGTTGGCGTCGTAGCCCGGCACCAGCGCTTCGGCGGCCTGCTCGGTGATGCCGAACAGGAGCGCGTCGAGCTGCCCGGGGGCGAGGTTGGCGCTGAAGCCTCCGCTGACCCCCGCGAAGGAGGCGGCGATGCCGGCCATGGGGTGGCGCCCGGCGGCGGCGTAGAGCACGCCCGCCAGGGGGATGAGCACGACGTAGGCGGCGTCGGCGGCGTGGTTGCCGAGCATGGCGACCAGCGCCACCACGGGCGTCAGCAGCGAGGTCGGCGCCCGGCGGACCACGAGCCGCATGGAGCTTTCGAAGAGCCCCGACCGCTCGGCGACCCCGGCCCCCAGCATCACCACGAGCACGTACCCCAGGGGGTGGAAGTGGGTGAACGTCTTGGGCATCTCGACCCACAGCCGCTGGATGTTCTCGGCCGAGAGCAGGCTGACCGCGTTCAAGATCAGCGGACTGCCCGCTTCGTTGAGCTTCGTCGGGTGCGGGGCGCTGACCCCCATCGCCGCCAGCACCACCGACAGGCCCATCAGACCGAGGGTCAGATAGAAGAAGATGAACACCGGGTCCGGCAGCTTGTTGCCGGTCTTTTCAATCCAGGCGAGAAAGCGATCCACGAGGCTCCTCCAGAGACCGCGCACCCTAACCGATGACCGGCTCGGGGAGGCATAAGGTGAGTTCGTGGGGAGGAGCTTCCGCCAGACCTGCCGATGGACGGCCCTCGTCGCCCTGCTGGTGCTCTCCCCGGGGGCTGGCCGCACCGCCGGTCCCCTCGGCGACGAAGCGATCAGCGAGGGGGTCGAGCTCATCCTCGAGCGCCAGGAAGGACCCGAGGAGGCGGAGTGGCCCTACCAGGTCCGCGAAGACGGCAAGTCCGTCATCCCGATCGGCTACCGCGTCGGCGGAACCTCGATCACGGGCACGGCGCTCCTGCGGGCGCGCGGGCTGGACGAGCACCCCGAGCGGCTCGCGGCGCTGGAGCGGGCGGTCGACTTCGTGGTCGGCGCGACGGCCCATCCCCAGATGTCGTACGAGGCCTACGAGGGCGGGTACGACGTCCGCATCTGGGGCTACATCTACGGCCTGTCGTTCCTCCTGGAAGCCGAAACAGCGGGACTGCGGGGCAGCGACGCGGACGCCACGCGCGCCGGCATCACCCACTACGTGCGCGGGATCCACGACCTGGAGATCCCCGGAGGCGGATGGCACTACGCCCGCCGGGGCCCCCGCTTAAGGGCAGCCGAGGCCGCCGCCTTCGTGACGGCGCCGGCGCTCCAGGCTCTGTTCCTCGCCGCCCGCGGGGGGCACGACGTGGATGGCGCCCTGATCGAGCGGGCCCTCACGGTCCTGGAGCTCTCCCGCACGAAGGCGGGTGCGGTGGCGTACAGCGGGTCGGCGCGAGGCACCCCGAGCCTCCCGATCGAGTCCTCGATCGCCCGCATGGCGGTGACGGAGACCACCCTGCTGATCGCCGGACGGGGTGAGGTCGCGGCCGTGCGGCGAGCGGTCGAAGCGTTCTTCGAGCACTGGAAGTGGCTGGAAGCGCGGCGGGCCCAGGAGGGCACGCACGCGGAGCCCTACGGCATCGCCCCCTACTACTTCTTCTTCGGCCACCACTACGCGGCCCAGGCCGTCGAGCTGCTCCCCGAGGACGAGCGTCCCGCCTACCGGAGCCGCCTCCAGGACCGGCTCGCCGCGGTGCGCTCCAAGGACGGCACCTGGAACGACCGCGTGTTCCCGCGCTCAGCGAGCTTCGGCACGGCGATGGCGATGACGGCGCTGTTGATGCCGCAAACGGGACCGCCGGTGGGGTGGGCGCCCGACGCCGAGGCGGAGTGACGGCGCGACGGCGGACCGGCGGGGAGGTACATTCGCCGCACGGAGGCGCTTCCTAAGCTGGTGCCGGGCCCGGTCTTCAAAACCGGTGGGCGGTGGTAGTCCCATCGTCGGTGGGTTCGATTCCCATGCGTCTCCGCCAAA
>JAAESI010000127.1 GCA_024229515.1 Pseudomonadota bacterium
ATCGTTGTTGCGGATCCTCGTCGTACGCGTACTGCTGCGAAATCAGATCACTACGTTTCTCTTCGTCCAGGTTCTGACGTTGCGTTTATCTGGGGTGTGTTATGGCACGTCTTTGCAAACCAATGGGAAGACAAAGAGTTCATTAAACAACGTGTATTCGGCATGGACGAGATCCGTGAAGAAGTCGCGAAGTGGAACCCAGCAGAAGTTGAACGCGTAACTGGTGTTAGTGAAAAAGACGTATACCACACCGCGAAACTACTTTCTGAAAACCGTCCGGGTTGTATCGTTTGGTGTATGGGTGGTACTCAACACACGACTGGTAACAACAACACACGTGCTTACTGTGTACTTGAGCTTGCGCTAGGTAACATCGGTAAATCAGGCGGCGGTGCAAACATCTTCCGTGGTCACGATAACGTACAGGGCGCAACTGACCTTGGCGTACTTTCTGACACACTTCCAGGCTACTACGGCTGGTCTGAAGGTTCTTGGCGTCACTGGTCAAAAGTTTGGGATATCGACTTTGATTGGGTGAAAGGCCGTTTCGACGACAACGCATACGGTGGTCAAAAACCAATGAACAGTGCAGGTATTCCTGTATCTCGTTGGGTAGATGGCGTACTTGAAGATAAAGACAAGATTCGTCAGCGC
>JAAESI010000128.1 GCA_024229515.1 Pseudomonadota bacterium
CTTCGGCACCGGCCCATTCAAAGCCTCTGCATGAAGCATAACACCAACCCAAGAGGGCTGCTCATAAGAATTATAGCCATCATCGAAGAGGGTGTGACACCGTCCTCGTCGAGTACAAGCCGAGCGCTCTGGTCCCGAGACCAGCTCGACTTCGACCTTCAGGCCCACCTCTACCTCGCCGTCTCCGATGCCAGCCCCCCCCTCCGCTTTCAGGTCCTGCTCGAGCTCCAGGTCGGGTTCGACCCCTGGGCCAATCTGGATGACCCGGCCTGGCCCCATTACCGGACCTGACGAGCTCTTCGTGAGTGGCGGTGTTCCAGGGAACAGTGCTTCGACCAGGCGGATGTCGGGGCGCATGCGGAGTCTACCGTCAAATTGAAAAGGGTGCGGATCCGCTGGGACGACGTTCGTCGGGTTTGATTCCGGCAACTTAGTGGAGTCGTAAGCTGTTGGTGAAGGACCATCCGCGCTACTTTTGGGTCGTGAATAACGAAAACCCGGGCAACGCGGAGGTCCCATGAGAGCCCCAGCTTACAACAGCACGACGGCGGAGGAAGAAGTTCTCTTCGAGGTGGCGGACGCGAAGTACGCCGCGCTCAAGAAGCGGCTGGTCGGCGGCGAGGTGCTGGCGATGACCCACAGCGAGGTCGAGAACCTGGTCGAGTCCTATGGTCGGGACGTGCTTCGCGAGCTGCTGCAGGGGCATCTGGACCTGCGCGCGCTGGCCGAACCCATCGCTGAGGTCCGCGGGGCGGACGGCGTCGAGCGCGGCCAGCGCCGCACGGGCACGAAGCGATCGCTGGGAACGGTACTGGGGGACGTCGAGGTAGCCCGCACCCGGTACGGCGCGCGTGGCGCGAGCGGCCTTCATCCCGTGGATGCCGACCTGAACCTGCCGGTCGAGAAGTACTCGTTGGAGGTCCGTCGACGTGTAGCGCTCAGCGCGGCCCGCACTTCGTTCGACGCCACGGCCGAGACCGTCGCGGCGAGCACCGGTGCGGCTGTGCCGAAGCGCCAGGTGGAGCAGCTCACGCGTCGAGCAGCGGTGGACTTCGAGGAGTTCTACGAGGAGACCGCGCTGGACGTGCCACCCCGGGACACGGGTGAGTTGCTCGTGCTGACCACGGACGGGAAGGGTGTGGTGATGCGCTCGGAGCATCTGCGTGAGCCGACCCGAAAGGCGGCCGAGGACAGCCGCCACAAGCTGTCGACACGGCTGTCGAAGGGGGAGAAACGCAACCGCAAGCGCATGGCTCTCGTGGCGGCCGTGTTCACCGTCGCCACGTGGCTGCGCACGCCGGACGACGTCATCGCGGGACTGCGCAGCGTGCGCGGCGTCGAGCCCGCGGACCGGCCGCCGCGACCGCGTCCCGAACACAAGCGCGTGTGGGCGAGCATCGAGCGGCCAGCCGAGCAGGTGATCCGGGAGGCGTTCGACGAGGGACTCACCCGGGACCCGAACCTCGCGAAGAGGTGGGTCGTCGTGGTCGATGGTCAGAAGAGCCAACTGCAGCGCATCCAGAAGGAGGCGAAGCGGCGCGGGATCGAGCTCACCATCGTGCTCGACTTCATCCACGTGCTCGAGTACCTGTGGAAGGCTGCGCGTGTGTTCAACGCGGAGGCGAGTCCGGAAGCCGAGGAGTGGGTACTCGAACGTCTGCGTCGCATCCTGTGCGGACAAGCCGGGCTCGTCGCGGCCGCGATCCGGCGCAGTGCAACGAAACGCCACCTCACCTCGGAGCAGCGCGCGCCCGCCGACACGGCGGCCAACTACATCGCGAAGCACGCCCCGTACATGCGGTACGACGAGTACCTGGCCGACGGTCTGCCGATCGCGTCGGGCGTGATCGAGGGCGCGTGTCGCCACCTGATCAACGACCGACTCGGCATCACCGGCGCGCGATGGAGTCTCGACGGAGCCGAAGCCGTCCTGAAGATCCGCGCCCTTCTGAGTAGCAGCGACTTCGCTGAGTACTGGGCCTTCCACGAGCAGCAGGAGTTCGAGCGCAATCACGCCACGAAATACGCGCAAAACAGGCCGCCAAAGGTCGCCCGTCCGCGGCCGGGTTCACACCTGAGGGTGGTCAAGTGACGTGCCCTGCCGTCGTCCGAGAAGAGCCGCACCCTTTCGATTTTTGGACGACCATCATCTCGGGTCGCGAGTCCTCGTGGTGTGGATTCGTTTGGGAAATTTTGGGGAAATGGCGCCAAAAGCGTTACGCGCTTTCATCGGCTCCGTTCTTAGTGATGCGATGAAGACAGCTGAGGAAATTGAAAGTTTCAGGGACTTGGACCGTGCACAAATACCCTGGGCTTCATATTCTCCTCCGAACGCCAGGGAGCAAAAGGATGCGAGAAGCCCATAAACGAAGCTGCTCTCGATGGGCAGTTGCTATTCTTGGGCGCATCGGATGAAGGGTGACATGAAGGGTAAGATGCTAATGCTTGGAGGGGGCTTGTTCTTGCTCCTGGTGGTTGGGGTGTTGATCATGCTCGGACGCGCTAAGGAGGTGGGCGAACCCTGCGAAGACCTCGTCCAGACCTTCATGGGGGTGGTGGACGGCTGCCAGCGCTTCGAATACCACAACGAC
>JAAESI010000129.1 GCA_024229515.1 Pseudomonadota bacterium
CCACTGAGCGGCTCTCTCGGAGTTTCAGCTTCGGCCAGCGTGCGATTCCGGCATCCCGAGCTCGGTCATGCGATTGAGGATGTTCACACCGATCATCGCTTCCCTCCTCTGCCCTTCTTCGGACCGTGAGCGGAGTCGGGGACCGAGGATCTGTTTGAATCGATACATCCCATTCTCGGCTCGAGCTTGTTGGTGCGCGCCGGACTCCTTGCGCCATTGACGCCTGTCCATCCTCAAAACCCATCCGGAGGGGTTCTGACGGGCGGGTCGTTCGCTCGGGTGGCGCACGGCTTCGTTGGTAACTCGCCTGCCCGTTCAACGCCTGCTCTCGACCACGCCGCCCCGCTCTCGCGTCAGCCGAGGCCGCAATTCGGCGACCACCAGGCGGAGCGGTGCACACCACGAAAACTCGCGAGGGAGCTGGACGAATCGGTCTTCGCAGGGGGTCGGCTACGCGGCTTCGCGCCACTCGTATTTGTGGTGGAGACCGCCGACGCGGCTCAGTCCCACGACACGCGCCGACTCGAACGGGCGCGGCGTGACGGGTCGGCCGTCTGGTGTCTCCTTGCTCAGCCCGAGGTGAGTGCGGTCCGTGTGGTGGTACGCGATGTACTCCCGGACCAGGCGAACGACGTGCCCGCGGCCCAGGGGAACGACGCGGTCGAGCAGATCGCGCCGACAACTACCGATCCATCGCTCCGCCAAACCGTTCTGCCAGGGGCTTCGCGGCGCGGTTCGGCACGGCTTGGTTCCCATCGACAGAACAAAGCCGACGACGGCCGCACTGAAGGTCGCGTCGCGATCGAAGATCAGATGTCTCGGGGCGGTGTCGAACGGAAACGCCTCTCGGAGCTGTTGGATCACCCAGGCCGAGGTCGGGTTGTAGGTGGCGTTGAAATGGAGGACTCGTCTCCTGCCGTGCTCGATGACGAAGAAGCAATAGAGCACTCGGAGCCCGACCGTCGGGACCGTGAAGAAGTCCATCGCTGCGATTCCGTCCTTGTGGTTCCGAAGGAAGGTCATCCAGCGCTGCAGGCGGTCCGGATCGGGCTGCCGGCGCGGCATGTACCGCGAGACCGTCGCTTCGGAGACCACGAAGCCGAGCTTCAGGAGTTCGCCGTGGACCCGGGGTACCCCCCACGGATTCTCTCGAGCCATCCTGCGGATCAGTCTGCGCAACTCCAGATCAATCGGTGGTCGACCCGGCCGTCGGTTCTCGTTGGACAGACGCGTCCAGTACCTACGGAAACGCTCTCGGTGCCACCGGACCACGGTTTCCGGGCAGACGATCAGCAAACGCTCGACCCAGCCCGGCCATGCTTCCCGGAAGGCGACCCAGAGTCCCCGGTCTACATCGTCGAACCGAGGCCGGGCACCACCACTCAACAACACCTGAACTTGACGGCGGAGCGCGATGTTCTCCAGCACAAGGTCCGCCCTCGACTTCCCGAGCGCGCGGACCGCTCCGACGAGGATGGAGATGAAGGCGACGAACAACCGGGGAAACGTGAGCATCACCCGAAAGCCTTGTCCTCTCGCGCCCGAATTTCAACCATCGCGACACGGCGCAAGTGGCTGATTTCACTTGCGGATGGGTTTTGCGGAGGGACAGGTAGAGATGGACCGGACCGCAGCCCTGCGGATGCTGCACGAGCACGGCGCCCACGCCCGGGAGTTCATCAACGACAAGCTCGGGGCGGCACGGGAGCTTGCGGCGCTGCCGTGGGGACTGCGCGGTGAGGGGGCCACCGAGCTGGAGGTCGAGTGGGACGCGGGCATGATCCCCGTGGCCACGCTGGAGCCGATCGAGCCGCCTGATGGCGAGGAGCCGAAGCTGACGCCGGTCCGGGGGTTGCCGAAGCGGCGCAAGATGTGCCGCTGGGAGGAGGCCAAGGTCGGGCTGGCCCAGAAGCCGGGGGAGGTCGACCGCCTGTACACGGTTCGACCGACCGGCGACCTCGCAGCCTCCTTCGACGACCTGCTGGGGCTCGCCTGCTTGAAGGGCTGGACCGAGCAGACGCAGGTACGCGGGCTCGCTGACGGCGCCAAGCACATCCGGCCTCGGATGGAGGAGGTCTTCGACATCGGGGACTTCCGCTTTATCCTGGACCGCCCGCACTGCAAGGAGCACCTCACGGCGGCCGGCGAGGCGCTCGAGACCGAAGGCGCGCTCGCTGACGGCGTCACCGTGCAGCCATGGGCCGAAGATGCGCTGCAGAAGATGGAGGTCGGCAACGTCGCCGAGGTGGTGCAAGAGCTGACCCGCGCCTGGGAGGCATCCGACCCGGACCCCGAGTCGCGGAACGAGCGGCTCCGTCTCGAAGCTGGGTACTTCGAGCGGAACAGCGACGCCGTCGCCTACGCGGAGTACCGCGCGCAGGGGTGGAGCACCGCCAGCAGTGAGGTAGAGAGCGCCCAAGGCCACGTCGTCCAGGCCCGGCTGAAGATCAGCGGCGCCTGGTGGCACCCGGCCCGGGTCGACGACATCCTCGCGCTGCGGGTCCTCAAGGCGAATGGCTGGTGGCACGAATACTGGGATGACCGCCGACGAGCATGGAGGAGACGTGCAGCGACTTTCGGTGAAGCACGCGGCGGCGAGGCCGCCTGAGGACAGTCAGAACCGCGGTCCCCTGGCCCTGGAGGCGGTGGTGAGGTGCGCCTCGGAGAGTCCCCCGCAGCGGTGGCGGACGCTTGGCCGGGGCCTCACGCTGGAGGTTGGAACGCCGCCGAGCCGGTAGCCCGAGAAAACGGCCCAGCGGCGAGAGCTACCAACGGCTGGCGATCACACCC
>JAAESI010000130.1 GCA_024229515.1 Pseudomonadota bacterium
CCGAGGTCCGGGAGCGCGCCGTCCGTTTGGTTGGCGAGGCCCGGAAGGACTACGACTCGGAGTGGGCGACGCTGTGCTCTATCGCGCCGAAGATCGGCTGCACGACCGAGACGCTGCGCAAGTGGGTCCGTCGTGCGGAGCCCCAGGTTGGAGAGAGGGCATCGGCTCGGCCAGTTCGCGTTCACGAAAAGCACTTTGTCCGGCCTACACGCCCGAAGGGGCCTACAACGCTGTGGACGCGGTGATGTCGTGGTCGAAGTACTTCGGCTACTTCGCGGATGCGGCGGGGGTGCGGCTGCGCCGGCTGCCGTGGGCCTTGGCCAAGGGGATCGCGCGGGCGGCGGACGTGGTGCCGATGGGGCTGCCGATCAACACCCAGCGGCTCGCGTTCTACCGGGCGGAGCCAGCCTGGCCGATGGACCGGGCGGAGGCGCTCGGCTGGGAGGCGCGGGTCAGCGAGGGGGAGGGGTTTGTGCGGGGGGTGGCGTGGGTGAGGGGGTGCTGAACCACCCCGAGAGCAGCGCCCTCCATTGCTCGGTGCCGTCCCCGGCCGGCAGGTCCCAGGCCTGGCGGAACCCCTCGTCCGACAGCGGCTCTCCGGTGATCCCGGTCCCCGGCAGCGCGGCCAGCGCTCCGTGTAGCTCCCGGCCCATCGCGCCGTAGCCTCGCCAGCTCATGTGGCAGTAGTCGATGAACCAAGGCTCGGGCCCCGGTGGCGGGCCGAGCTCCTCGGCTCGGCGCTCCAGGTCAACCAGGGTCACGTGGTCGTGGCGGGCGGCGACGGCGCGGATTGCGTCGTTGAAGGTGGGCCGGCTGCGGTTCCGCGGCTTGAGCTCGAGCGACTGCCTCAGGGCGTCCGCCGCCTCGCCGTTCTTGCCCTGCTTTGCCAACGCGAACCCCACCCAGCGCAAGGACTCGGCGACGTCCTCAGTGCACCCCCGCAAGGTGGCCTCGGCCTGATCGCCCCGTCCGCCGAGCACATCCACGATGCCGTCGGCGACACACGGTGAGAATCGCGCTGCCAGCTCCGCGCGCGCTCCCTCGACCGCCTCCCCACGCATCAGCCGCCCCACCGCCAGCGTCGGCACCGACAGCTGCTTCCAGTACATCTCCGCGGACGGGTCCGCGACGCAGCGCTGCAGCAGCGGGATGGCAAGGTCCGAGCGGCCGATCTCCGACAGACGGATTCCGCCGACGCAGGGGTCGACGCTCGGGTGCTCGAAGCCCGCCGGCAGCGCCTCGGTCTCCCCCAGCAGCTCTGGCGGCGCGGTGCGGGTCGCCGGCACCCGGCCGACGTCCACGTGTCCGAGGTCGAAACCCGCGTAGTCGAGGTTCACCGGCAACGTCGCCAACAGGACCGGCACCGACGCACGCTTCGCGCTGGCCACGATCGACTCCAGGTTGGCCACATAGGCCTCCCTGATGCGTTCGGTGTCCGGGTCCTGGGCGGTGAACCAGCTCCGCTGCGGCTCGCGCCCCAGCGTCATCAACAGTCGGACCGAGGCCTGCTTCGCCAGGAAACGCTGGACGTGGCTGGGCCCCGCGGTCCCCTCGTTGTTGCAGGTCGCCACCACCAACGCATCGGGCTCCAGCTTGACCACCTCGGCCGCTACGTCCTTGACCCGGTGCGAGTCCTGGCCCCCGGCGGCCGCGTTGATCACCTCCACGGGTCGGTCGGTCGCGGCGGACAGGGACGACTGGAGGTAGCTGGAGATGCCCCCGCCCTTCTTCACGGCGTTCTGGACGATGTACGGCGAGCCCATCGCCCACGATCCCCCCACCACCGCCACACGCAGCGTGTCGCCGCGGTCGACCGGGACCCGGGTCCGCACCATCGTCTCCTGGCCGTAGGGCGTGGTCTCCCAGTGCCCGTCGACCTGTCGGAAGAGCTCCTCGACGACCATCTGCGTGGGCCCGAGCGACTCCGTCGTGTTCACGACGCCTGCGTCCTCGGCCTCTTCCACCAGCAGGTTGAGGCCGAACAAGACCCCGAAGGTCGCCAGGATCGAGAAGCCGAACAGCTTCGGCAGGCTCAGCGTGCGTCGTTCAGTCATCGCCCGCCGCCTCCGATCGGCTGAAGGCCCAGCCCCCGTCCACGCCCTCGACGCCGCGGATGACGCCGTACCGCGCTCCTTGTAGGTGGAGGACGCCGCCGGTGGTCGTGGTCTCGCCGTCTCCGTAGGGCGTCGGCCCTTCTCCGCTGCTCGCGCGCTCCAGGATGTCCGACAGCGAACCGCCTCCGGCGACGCCCCGATCGAGCAGCAAGGCTGCGGCGGCGCCCGCCGAGAACAGGTTCGCGTCCACGTTCCCCGCACGCTGCCGCGCCGGCTGCCAGAAGGGGCCCGCCGGTGGTAGCCGGTTGATCCAGCGCGCTTGATCGAGGGCATCGGCGGCCACGACGGCGTCCAGGACGCCCGGGTTCGTGGCCCACTCGGAGAACCAGATCCGGCTCCGCGTCTTCGCCTTCAGCGTCTTCGCCACGGCCGTGGCTGCGGCTGGCGGACCGACGACGACCAGCCCGTCCGCCGTTGCAGCGTTTGCGGCGGCCGTCCAGCTCGGCACGTCGTCCTTGTCCAGCGCGACGACGGCGACTTCGATGCCCGCGCGGGTCCGGATCTCCGCGGCGATGGACTCCCCCATCGGCCCGCCGATGTGAAGCAGCGCGATGGTCCGCGGCGTTGGTGCATGGGGCTTCTCAAGAAGGCGAGGCAACGAACAGAGGCAAGTGTACCGCCGCAACACCAGGGTGTGCCTGCGTCGAACACGGAGGCTGGGCGAGCTGAGCGGTTCGCCCTCTCGTCACCCTCCGCCGCCGACCGGCGGCAGCTCAGTCCACGTGTTCTCCAGGGAGGTCCGACCTCGCCAGGGCATCACCCACATCTGGTACAGCGACGTCAGGATCATGAACGCCGACGAAATCGAGTACGAGAAGCCACAGACCAGCGTGCCGTAAGCAAACCCCGGGTACCACTTCGTCAGCCACCACGAGGTGATGTCGACCAGCTGAAACAGGAACGGGAGTCCGATCGCTGTCGCCTTGAGCCAGGTCGGCAGCCCGACGGACATGCTGAAGATGATGCACACGAAGAACGAGATGAACGCGATGCCAAACAGGTGAATGTGAGACACCCGGGTCAGGGCGTCGATCGTCACCCCCTTGTCTATCTCGGTGTAGGCCGTTACCCCCTCGTAGGTCCGAAAGTCGGCGAGCCCGGGGATCGTCCCGTGGCAGTGGACGCAGTTGGCCGCAAAGACCGCCTGCACCTCCGATGTCCATTCCTGCGGTGGCGAGTCGGACTCGATCCACCGAATGATCCTCGCCTTGTCCGCGGTGCTCGCCTTGTCCTTCATCGTGCCCGCGAGCTTGGCTGCCATCCGACTGTCGCTGCGATTGCCGTAGTAGCTGAAGACGATGTCGTCTCGGCTGACCCCAAGCTTTCCGTCCGCCATGCCGTGGGTCAGGAGGACCTGCACTCCAGACATTGCGATCCCCAGGCCGATGACGACCAGGAAGCCCGTGAACAGGACCCGGAGCGACACGCTCAGCGAAGGCAGGTTCAGCACGAACCGTCGCGGTGGAACACTCATCAGGCATCTCCAGGCTGGACTTGCTGACAGCTCCACCCGGGTTCCTCGCGGCGGTTGAGCTGCTGCTGAGTCAACTTCATGATGTCACAGCCTTCGAAAGGGACAGAACCGCTCCCGGAGGGTTGTTCCTCCTCAGGACAGCATGAATCCGGGGAACGTGATCCACACTCCGGTTCTCTGCGTGCCTGACCCTCTCGGTCCTCAAGCACCTGCCTCGAGGGTCTCACCGGGGACCAGATCCACTCCATCGAAGGCGGGGAACCCAGGAGAATGGCGCCAGGCGCGGAAGACCTGGTTGCCGCCCCCCGGACCGCTCGGGATGGCGTCTCCCTGGACGATCGGTCCATTCCGAGTGATGGGGTTCACGTAGTCCCAGACTGTTTCGCCAGCGGGGGTCACCTCGAAGATGCGCCCTCCCACGCCATCGCAGATCAGCGTGTTGCCGTTGGGAAGACGCTGGGCCCCGGAGATGTGGCTGGCGAAGAACTCCTCGGGGGGAGAGGCAACGTAGGTCCAGGTGGGTTCCTCAGGCCCCCATTGAGCGCCCTCCATCGGGTAGCTCCCGTCCGCTTCCAAGGGGGTCTCGATCTCGACGATGGACGAGTGACCCCACTCAGTGCCGTTGTTGAAGATGAGGATGTTGGCGTGTAGGCCGGACAAAGTGCTTTTCGTGAACGCGAACTGGCCGAGCCGATGCCCTCTCTCTCTCAACCTGGGCGGGATGCACACGGTCAGTAACGGGAGCAACCCTAACCGCGTGCGGTGCGTGCGATGACAGGGCGGTTGCTCGCCGCGGTCCTCCTCGCCTGGGGGCTCGCGACCGGCTGTCCTTCGATCGACGACGACATCGTGGACGACGACGACATCGTGGACAACGACGACATCGTGGACGACGACGACGCGACCGACGACGACGACGCGACCGGCGACGACGACGCAGTCCCCTCGACGACGACGCAGTCCCCTCGACGGTCGAGGGCCACGTCCTATGCAGCGCGGGGGGCGCCGTGTCCTCGTCGAGCGGGCTGGGCGGCGTCGTGTGCACCGGTCCGGTCCCTGGCGGCGCGCACGTATCCACCTCGCTGAACGGAGACTTCACGCTGCACAGCGGCGCCATCACGCGGATCGCCCCGTGACGATGAGACCTCCCGGGGCCGCGGCGCTCGCGCTGGGGGCCCTGCTCGCCTGGCCGGCGGCGTCCGGGCGCGCCGAGGTCCCCCGGCCGCCTCCACTCGCCCAGGAGGGCAACGCGTGCCTGCCCACGAGCGCCGCCATGGCGCTTCACAGCCTGGGGGTGCCGACCACGCCCCGGGACGTCGCCCGCAATCTGCCCTTCCACCCCGACGGCACCGACTTCTTCGACCTCCAAGAGGAGCTCGCCCGCCGAGGGGTCGCGAGCCTCGTGTTCGTCGGAGGGCCGGCGGAGATCGCGGCCGCCGTCGAGGCCGGGGTCCCGGTGGTGGCGGCGGTCCACGGCGGTGAAACGAAGCACGCGGTCTTGATTTGGGGCGCGAGTCGCGGCGAAGGCGAGGGGCATCTCCGCTACATCGACCCCCGCGGAGGGGCGTTGTTGCACGGCTCCGAGCGAGGCCGGATCGGGCCACTGAGCGGCTCTCTCGGAGTTTCAGCTTCGGACAGCGTGCGATTCCGGCATCCCGAGCTCGGTCATGCGATTGAGGATGTTCACGCCGATCATCGCCTCCTTCCTCTGCCCTTCTTCGGACCGTGAGCGCAAGCGGGGGCCGTGGACCTGCTAGAACCGATACATCCCATTCTCGGCCCGAGCTTGCTGGTTCGCGCCGGACTCCTTGCGCCATTGACGCCGCCCCACCTCATCGATCCTCAGCAGGGCGGCTTCCCTCTGCTGCCAAGTGCCCACGCTGGGACCGGAGGACGA
>JAAESI010000131.1 GCA_024229515.1 Pseudomonadota bacterium
GTAGTGAACATCGCTTCAGCGTACTTATCCCAGTGGCCAGAGCGTTTCCAAAGAACACGGTCCATCATTAATGGGCCTTTAACTTCTTGGTAATCGTACTCAGTCAGTTTCTGACGAATAAATACTTCTAGCTCACGGAAGATAGTCCAACCGTTGTGGTGCCAGAACACCATGCCTGGTGCTTCTTGCTGCATGTGGAATAGGTCAAGCGCTTTACCGATTTTACGGTGGTCACGTTTAGCCGCTTCTTCTAGGCGTACAAGGTGAGCTTTAAGCGCCTTCTTGTCGTGGAATGCAGTACCGTAGATACGTTGAAGCATCTTGTTGTCACTGTTACCACGCCAATATGCACCCGCTACGTTAAGTAGAGTGAAGTGCTGACAGAAGCTCATGTTAGGCACGTGTGGGCCACGACACATATCGATGTATTCTTCGTGATGGTACAGACCTGGACGATCGTCTTTAGAAACATTCTCGTCCAAGATTTCAATCTTGTAAGTCTCGCCGCGAGCTTCGAATGCGTCACGCGCTTCCTGCCAGCTAACTTTCTTCTTAACAACCTGATAC
>JAAESI010000132.1 GCA_024229515.1 Pseudomonadota bacterium
GGAGGATCTGACCGAGCGCTACGAGGCGCTGTGCGCACACTACGGCATGGCCCCGACGCGCAACAACCGCGGGATCGGTCACGAGAACGGCGCCGTCGAATCGCCCCATGGCCACCTCAAGCGGCGCATCGAGCAGGCCCTGCTGCTGCGCGGATCGGCCGATTTCGCCTCGGTCGATGCCTATCGTGCATGGATCGACGGCATCGTCCGGCGCTTCAACCGCCGCTGTCATGAGGCCCTGGAGGTTGAGCGCGCACAGCTTGGTGACTTGCCCCCGCGGCGCACCACCGACTTCACCGAGCAGGTCGTCCCGGTCACCACCTCCAGCACCATCGAGGTCAAACGGGTGCTCTACACGGTGCCGGCGCGCCTGATCGGGGAGCGGCTGCGGCTGCACATCTTCGATGAACGTATCGAGGGCTACGTCGGCTCGGTGCGGGCGCTGACCCTGCCGCGGGTCTACGCCGTGAGCCATGAACGGCGAGCCCGTTGTATCAACTACCGCCATGTCATCGCTTCGCTGGCCCGCAAGCCGCAGGCGTTCCGCTACTCGCAGCTGCGCGACGACCTGCTGCCCAATGCCACCTACCGGCGGATCTGGACCGAGCTCGATGCCCGACTGGAGTCGCGCGCCGCCTGCAAACGCATCGTCGGCATCCTCGCCCTGGCGGCCCGCGCCGA
>JAAESI010000133.1 GCA_024229515.1 Pseudomonadota bacterium
ACCGGGGGCGACCGGACCGGAGTACGAGATCGTGCCGGAGATGGTGCCGGGCGCGGCGGGGCCGAGCTCCAGGTCGATACCGCTGACGCCGAGGCCAGACTCAATGGGGCCGTCAGCGTCCGACGGGGACACGGCCGGGTCGGCTTCGCCGTCACCGTCCTCGTCCAGGACCGCGGAGACGAGCACGCCGGTCTGGTTCGCGGGGGCCAGGAGCGCGAAGGCGCCGGGGGCCGCGAGGGTGACCTGGCTGAACATGTAGCCGTCGGTGGTGACGTGGGTCGCCTTGACGAGGATGTCGCCGGTGGAGAAGGCGGGGTACGCGACGGTGCCGGTGAGGGCGACGTAGGCGGGGGGCGCCGGGGCGTCGATGTCGGTGCCCGGGATGGTGATGGTCGCGCCGCTCACGTCGCCAATGCCGAGCGTGATCGGGTTGATGTTCGCCTCGCCGATCGGGTCGGACGGCTCGAAGTAGCCGTTGGCGTCAGCGTCGAGGTAGCCCAGCAGCGACGTGCTGCCGCGCCAGTTGCACTCGGCCAGGCTGAACGGACCGGAGCCGGCCTGCGTCTCGAAGTGCCAGGGACCGGAGCTGAGGTCGGCGGAGTTCGCCGAAACCGCGACCTGACCCTCGGGGAGGCCGTCGATGACCACGTTGCCGCTGATGACGGTGGAGTTGCAGCCGCCGTTGTCGTCGTCGTCGTCGTCGCCGTTGCCCCAGTCCAGCGTGTCGTCGTAGAGGTCGACCACCACGTCGACGTTGTCGATGGGGTTGCCGGCCGCGGCGAGCGGGTTGAAGGCGTGCTCACGAGCGGTGTCGTGGCTGTCGATGAAGTGGTTGTTGTCCTCGTCCACCACGGCGACGATGTCGACGGGGCCGACGTATCCGGAGACGGTGATGCAGTAGTCACCGGGGCCGGTCATCGTCGACTTGCCGAGCACGTCGGACAGGTCGGAGCCGTCCATGAGGGCGTAGACGATCAGGCCTCCAGCCCGCTGGGCGTACTGGGACGCGGTGATGGGCTGACCGGTGTCACGGTCGACCGCCATCACTTCGCCGCAGATGTCGGTGTCGCCGACGGCGAGGTCGTCGTCGTCACCAGCCGCATCGTCGTCGTCGCCGCTGGCGTCGTCGTCGTCGGAAGTAGCGTCATCGTCGTCTGTCGGAATGCACTCACTGGCGGTGAGAAGCATGGACATGGCGGCGAGCACCAGAAGCTTGCGAAGAATGTCGTTGGTCATCACAGAAGTTCCCTATCCCAATTTCCGATTGACGTGATCTGAGGGGGAACAGCTGTTTCTGTCAAGGAACTGTGAAGTCCGAATTGTCGTTCCGGGGTGTTCCTGACCGTGCTGAAGGGGAACCCCCTATGGGACCCTGGGGAAACCCTTTGTCAGATAGTGTCTCGCGCACGCCCGTGAGAAGATGGGGCGGCATGAGCCCCCCCTCGACGCTTCCCGGCCGTTCGGCCCGACTCGCTGCGCTGGGGACCGGCGCGGTGATCAGCACGGTGGTGGGGCTGCGCGTGCTCCGGGACGGAGTCCAGCCGTACGGCAGCGATGGCGCGGAGTACATCGAACACGCGGCGCGGCTGGCGGTGCGGGAGCACGTGCTCCGGGGCGAGGTGCTGAACCCCTGGCGGCTGCTGACGACGTCCGACGGCAGCTTCCCGCCCCTGCTGCACCTGGTGACCCTCCCGCTGGAGTCGGCCACGGCGGCGGCGATGACGGGGATCGGGTGGATGCTCCTGCTGGCCGCGGCGGTCGGCGTGGTCGCGGCCCGAATCGGGGGCCGGGTGGAGCTGGGAGCGGTCGCGGCAGCGGCGACGCTGCTCGTTCCGGCGGTCCACGGGATGGCGGCCCGGTACTACTACGACCTGCCCATGATCGCCCTGCTGTGGTGCGCCGTGGCGGTGCTCGCGGTGGGGGCAGAGAGCCGGCCGGTGCGCGCCGGGGTGGGGGCTGGGCTGCTGTTCTGGGCGGCGGCGATCACGAAGTGGGCGGCGCTGCCGTTCGGGCCCCCCATGCTGCTGGGCGCACTGGCCGTCGGGATGGGGGCCGGCCATTCAGGTTCGGAGGACCACAAGAAGCGGATCCTCGCGGGTCTGCTCTGCGCGAGCGTGGCCGCTTTGCTCTGCCTCGGATTCCTGGCGGGTCGATCGGGAGACAACAGCTTCGCGAAGATGGGACGGGTCGCCTTCGCTGAGGGCTCGCCATCGGACTGGGAAGGGGCAGGCGACGCCCCGGGCGCAGTCGAGTCGATGATCGGTGGGGTTCTGTCGAGGGTTCGAGAGCTCCAGGTCGAGGATTGGGCGTTCTACCCGATTCGCCTCGCCACTTCGGTGTTCTCGCCCGGAGGCGTGCTGCTGGTGCTCGTGCTGGTGGTGATCTGGCTGCGCACGGGAGCGCGGGGAGCACCCCTGGTGGGGCTGACCCTGGCGGGCCACGCGGCGTTCCTCCTGGGCGTGATGCCGGTGTTGGACGACCGCTTCGTCGTCGTCGTCGCGCCCGCCCTCGTGATCGCCGCCGTGCTCGGCTGGGCCACGCTCGCGCCGGGCCCCCGGCGGGCGGTGGCGGCGGGCGCGATGGTGCTCGGGCTGACGGTCGCGCTGGACTTCCACTTCGGCCCGCCCGCCCCCTGGAACACCGAGGTCGAGGTGTTGGTGGTGGATCGCGACGACTTCCCGCCGACCCATGCCCGGGGGCTGGGGGCGGCGTCTTCGACGGAGCAGCGGGGGTGGGCGCGGGCGGACCGCCAGGCGGACCGGCGGGAGGCGCTGCGGGCCGATCTGTGGGCTGCCGTCTCCGCCTGTGGGGCGTCCGGTCTCGGGCTCCAGGCGGAGCGCGCGCTGCTGCGCGAGCAGGGCGATCTGGAGTGGGCGCGCTACGAGTCGCTGCGGTCCGACAACCAGCCTCGCGTGGGGGTGGTGTGCGGGCCCGACGGGTGGTGGGAGCACGAGGTCACGTTGGACCTGGTCGCCGTGCAGGCGGGGGCGGGGCTCCCGTCGTGCCTGGATCCCCGACCCTGGCAGCGCGTGCAGCGCCTGGAGGCGGCCGATGGCGGTCCGGGGGTGGATCTGTGGGCGACGGCCGGGGTCTGCGGACCGTGACGCCGACCTTCGGGGGCGACGGTCCGGTTCACGGTCGGTTCGGCGCGGCGGCGACGGGCCACTTCACCGCCACCGCGGCCGCCCTCGACGTGCTCGCCGAGGGCGGCAACGCGTTCGACGCCGCGGTCTGCGCCGGGCTCTGCCTCAACGTGCTCGAGCCGTTCCTCGTGGGTACGGGGGGCGAGGTCCCGATGCTGCTGCGCACCCTCGACGGGAGGGTCCGGGTGCTGGCGGGGCAGGGGTTCGCGCCGGCGGCGCTGACGATGGCGGAGGCTCGGCGCGGGGGGGCGGATCGGCTCCCCGGCGAAGGGCTGCGATCGGCGGTGGTGCCGGGCGCGATCGGGGCCTGGACGATGCTCGCCGAGGAGCTCGGAACCCTTCCCTGGCCGCGCCTGGTAGAGCCCGCGAGGGAACTGGCGGCGGGCTTCCCCGTCTACGACCGGCTGGCCGTGCAGTTGGCGAAGTTCGAGGAGCGGCTGCGCGACCGCTACCCCACGACCGCGGCGGTGTACTTCGCTGACGGCGTGCCCGCGGTGGGGGATCCCCTGCGCAACCCGGCGCTGGCGGAGACCTACGGGCGGCTCGCGTCCGCGGGCACGGCGGCGCGGGCGCGGGCGCTGATCTACGAAGGCGCGATCGGGGCGGAGTTGGTGGCGTGGACGCGCGCCCACGGAGGGTTGCTGACCGAAGCGGATCTGGTCGCCTGGAGGCCCCGATTCGAGGAACCGATCACACGCACCTACCGGGGCGTGCGGGTGCACAAGGCGGGGCCGTGGTCGCAGGCGCCGGTGTTCCTGCAGCAGTTGGCGATCCTGGAGCAGTTCGACGGCGCCCGGGTGGGGCGCGGGGACGCGGACGCGTGGCACCTCTGGATCGAAGCGAGCAAGCTCGCGTTCGCCGATCGGGAGGGCTTCTACGGCGACCCGGACTTCGTCGATGTTCCCCTGGACCGGCTGCTGTCATCCGCCTACGCGGCGCAGCGGGCGGCGATGATCGACCCGGCGCGCGCCTCGGTCGAACTCCGCCCCGGACCCGGCGCCTTCACGCCCCTGCCCTACACCGACGCCGCGGCGGGGGTGGACGCGGACGGTGCGGCGGGGCCGCACGCGGGGTGGGGCCCTCCGCGCGGAGACACCACTCACCTGGACGTCGCGGATCGCTGGGGCAACGTCTTCGCCGCGACCCCATCGGGGGGGTGGGCGCAGAGCAGCCCGATGATTCCGGGCCTCGGCTTCTGCCTCACCACCCGGGCCCAGATGTTCCACCTCGTGGACGGCCACCCGAACGCCCCCGCGCCTCGCAAGCGGCCGCGCACCACGCTGACACCGAGCCTGGCGGAGCTTCCCGACGGCACTGTGCTGGCGTTCGGCACCCCTGGTGGGGACTGCCAGGACCAGTGGACGCTGCAGTCGTTCCTCGCGGTCATCGACGGCGGCCGCAGCCTGCACGACGCGTGCAACGCTCCCGCGCTCCAGTCGGCCCACGTGCCGAACTCGTTCTGGCCGCGTGAATCCCGTCCCGGAACGGTGCTGGTGGAGGCGGACATGCCGGACGCCGTGGTCTCGGGGCTGCGGTCGCGGGGCCACACGGTCGAGGAGACCCCGGCCCGATCCCAGGGGCGCTGCTCGTTCGTGCGGCGGGCGCCCGACGGGGACCTCGAGGCCGCGATCAGCCGCCGCCACGGACACCCCGAGGTCGGCGCGCTGAGCTAGGCTTCGCCGCCGATGTCCTTGCAGTCCATCACCCAGCAGCTTTCCGACGCCGTGGACGCCCTGTCGTTCGCCGAGCCCGTGACCCACGTCTACAACCCGCTGGCGTACGCGCGAGCGCCCCACTTCGAGTACCTCGAGCGGTACCTCGCGGGGCCGAAGGAGGCGGTGTTCGTGGGCATGAACCCTGGCCCCTGGGGCATGGCCCAGACGGGGATTCCGTTCGGCGAGATCGCGGCCGCCCGGGACTGGATGGGGCTGGATCTGAGCGGAGTGCGCAGGCCCGACCCGGAGCACCCCAAGCGGCCCGTCGACGGCGGCGCCTGCAAGCGCAGCGAGGTCTCCGGCCGGCGGCTGTGGGGCTGGGCGGCGGAGCGGTTCGGCACCGCGGACGCCTTCTTCGCCCGGTTCGGGGTCCTGAACTACTGCCCGCTGTCGTTCATGGAGGCATCCGGCCGCAACTTCATCCCCGAGAAGCTCCCCAAGGCGGAGCGGACGCCGCTGTTCGAGATCTGCGACGCCTCGCTGCGGGCGTTGGTGGAGGAGATCGGGCCGGACCTCGTCATCGGCGTCGGCGCCTTCGCCCGGAAGCGAGCCGCCGCGGTGTGCAAAGGTCTGGACGTGCGCATCGGACAGGTCCTGCACCCCAGCCCCGCGAGCCCCGCGGCCAACCGTGGCTGGGTGCCCCAGGCCGAAGCCCAGCTGATCGAACTCGGAGTCGAGCTGCCATGACCCGCATCGCCCTCCTGCTGTCCTGCCTCGCCCTGCTCACGGGCTGCCCCGAGTCGCTCGGTCAGTCCACGTTCGAAGCCGATCCCGACATCGCCGTGAACGTGCGCAACCCCGACGGGCCGGTGACGATCACCGGCATCGCGGACGCTTCGACGGCGGTGGTGTCGTGGACGATCCATGCGGGCGAGGAGCCGGCGACGGCCGAGGACGCGACGATCGAGTTCTCCGGCGAAGGGGACCGGCTGAACGTCACCGTGACGCCGAGCGCGGACAACATCTGGGTCGACCTGCAGATCACCGTGCCCCAGGGCGCCTCCTACGAGGTCGATACGGGCGCGGGGGACGTCATCCTCGACGGCTTGCTGGGGGGCGGCTCGGTGGTGACCACCACCGGGTTCGTCAGCGGCCAGCGGTTGGCCGGTTCGTTGGACGTGGGCGTGGACGAGGGCGAGATCGCGCTGGGCATGACGATCGACGACGGCGCCGCGATCGCCGCGATCGTCGGGGTCGGTCCGATCGCGATGTTCCTCCCGCCGGACAGCGACGCGCTGCTGAGCGCCGACACCGGGGATGGTGAAGTGATCATCGATCCCGAGGTGCCGTTCAGCGGGACCAACGTCGCGGGTTCTGCCTCGGGAGAGCTGGGCGCGGGGGCGACGGCGACGCTGACGTTGCAGACGAACGCGGGGATGATCGAGATCTCGGCCAACTAGTTCGTGCAGGCATGCGGGCCGCAGGGCCTGGGGTTGGCAGCGACGGCGCCTTGACGGTTTCTCGCGCCTCGTCCGTCCTGGCTAGAGGTTGCCCGCTAAGTAGCTGTAATCATATGCCTGAATCTATGTCGACTCCGCCATACTCAGCCATTATCAGTGGCTTTCGGCGCGGTCTGCGCACAGTGCGCACACCCCAGATCGGGGGGCACTTGGGACGCTGCGCAGTCGCACCTGGGGCGAGAACTGGACCTGCAAGGTCCCTCTCGTGGTCCCGTCCTGCTCTCGACCCTGCTCGGGAGCCGAAAGCCTCCGCTCACATGGTGCCCTGCGGGTAACCTTGCGATTATCCTTGACGTGGGTAGCTCGTTATCCGATGGTTCCCCTGCGACTAGCTTACCTGCACGGAATCACTGATAGGAAAATCTGCATGCACCCTCCATTCGACTTCGAGCCCCGCAGCTTCACCGATGTCTACGATCCCAGCGGGGGAACCGGACTGGATCTGTGGAACTGGATCTGGCGTGACGACAACTTGGTCCGCATGGAGACGGCGAGTGACCTCCGCCGGGTTGCTGTCGAACCCCTCCAGCGGTTTCTGCTCCAAGACTTCCCCCCCGCCCTGATTCGGGAGCATCGGGTCAAGCAGATGATCGGGGCGATGGCGCGACAGGTCCTTGAGCACCGTGGCTACGAGTGGGTGAAGAAGGGCTACAAGGTCCCCACGGGGACCGTCTTCACGACGGGATCGAAGTACCAGCGGAAGTAACGGGGCCGAGCGCGATCCGTCCCTCCAAGCCTGACGAGAGCCGGGGCTGGAGATGTCCTGACCCAGTTCACGTGGAGAAGGCCGGTTCGAGTCCTGATCGAGTCCCCGATCACCTCGCTGGACAAACCACCTCGATCGACGGACGCAGGCTGATCAACCTGGTGGCGGCGCTCTCGCGGGAGGTGTCGTAGCCTCCCGTCTCGACGCCAACAGCGCCCCCGCCCAGATCCGAGGACATCCCATGACGCGGCACGGCCTGCTGGTGTCCGGGAGCGTCCGGTTCCGTCCGGCGGTTCGGACACTCCCGGACACTCCCGGCGGTCCGACATGCTCGACGGGGTGG
>JAAESI010000134.1 GCA_024229515.1 Pseudomonadota bacterium
AGGGCGGGCGTTCCAGGAACGGACGGCGGCGGCGGCGAACCAGATCGTGATGTCGCCGCGACGGCGGAGTGACTTCTCGTACGCCGCCCAGTTCCGCACCCGGTACTTCGTCTTGTACTTCAGTGTCACCTTGCTCTTTGTACGCGCGGCCATCTTGGTCGTCTCCGGAGGCTGATCATCGAGGAGCACCGTGGGCCGAGCAGGCCCATCAGGTCAAGACGCCGAGCCATGCACCAACGCCGAGCAGCGGGGCTGGACTGTCGTCGACGAGTACGTAGACGCCGGCCTGAGCGGCACGAAGGACGCGCGGCCTGCGCTCGATGCGCTTATGGATGACGCGCAGCGTGGGCGCCTGGACGTGGTGGCCGTCTGGCGCTTCGACCGCTTCGCCCGCTCCACCCAGCATCTGCTCCGCGCGCTGGAGGAGTTCCGAGCCCTTGGCGTGGACTTCCTCAGCCAGCGCGAGGCGATCGACACGTCGACGCCGATGGGGCGGATGGTGTTCACAATGATCGCCGCCGTGGCGGAACTGGAGGCGGCACTCATCCGTGAGCGCGTCCAAGCGGGCGTCGACCGGGCGAAGGCCGCGGGTAAGCACTGCGGGCGACCCCGCGTCGAGATCGACCTCCGCCCGGCCCTCGCCATGTTTGAGCAGGGCTACGGCCTCAAGGCGACCGCGAGGGCGATGGGGGTCGCCGTGACGACGCTCCGGGAGCGGCTCAAGGAGGCGGGCGAGTGGCCCCGCCCCGCGGCACCGGCAAGGGGGGGTGCGGAAACCCCTGCGGCGAAGAGGGCCTCCTGAAGGGGTCGGCAAGGGGATCTACTGGCGGTGCGGCAGGGAGATGGTTCTGGCCGCCAGACTGCGTCGAGGATCGGCAGCGGGCTTCTACACCTGGTCGTTTGCCGCCCAGCCGAACGGGTCGTCGTTCCAGCCCGACGTCGGTCGGGGAGCGAACAGGTCGCCGATGGCGGCGTCGGTGAACTCGATCGGGGGCTCCGCAGTTCGTAGCCAAGGGACCAGTTCCCACGCGTCCGAGGCGATCTTCTCGCGCCGACCCGGCTGAGCCAGTACAGCAGCAATCTCCTCGCGAGCTGCGAGGAGCGCCCGACGGTTTGCGAAGACCGCGTCGGACAGCGGGAGAACGTGTACCGCCGCATGCACCCCGGCGGGCACCCCGACAACGACCTTCCGCTTTCTGACGGCGGCCGCAATCTCGATGCCCTGATGCCGTCGAAGGCCCTCGAGCGCGAAGTGCAGAACGAGCCGGGTCCACGCGACATCGGCTACCAAGACCGGGATCGCGACTCGCCACGCCTCATCCCGGACGGGCCTCACGTGGCCCCGCCGTCCAGCTACAGCGGGCTCCAGTTCGATCCCGACCGAGACCAGCGCTGCCGCAAGCGCCGCGGCGCCGGTCGAGACGGTCGTCGAGCTCGGTCCAGTCCTGGGGTCGCTCCAGGGACCTTCGAGGAGGCTCTCGAAGGAGTGCTCCCGCTTGTCGGCGGACCAGCTGCGGAGGATCTTCCGGGTCCGCTCGGGGCCATCGACCATGTCGCGCGCCAGCCTCGCCATGGCCGCGCTCGACATCGCCCGCTTGAACCGGGCCACCCCCTCCTCGCCCAACGCGCTGATGAGCACCACGTGCCCCTGTCGGACCTCCAGCGGGAACCCCGCCAGGAACGCCGTGCGCACGAACCTGCGCAGGAGATCACCGTCGTCCTCGCCAAACACCTGTAAGAGGAGGCTCGGGGCCTCGTCCGGCGCTGCGGGATTGTCGTCAGCGGTGCTCATCGTGCTCCAGTCCAAGGTACCGAGACGGACTCTACGCCGCTCTCATCTCCATCCCGCACAGGCGCGCACAGGCGCGGCGGAACGGCCATGAGCCGGTCTCCACCGCACATGGCGGGGTTTCGGACAAGTTCCCCTCTAGTTACATCAGTGGGGATCTTGTCCAAAAGCCGACGTCTCGCCTGTTCCGTGCTCTGCCGACCGCATCGTGAGCCGATCCTGACCGGCGGCAGGCCGACTTGGCACGGGGTGGGCCAGAAACGTCAGCCGCGGTTGCCCAGGCAAGCAGCGTCTACAGGCGGGTCAGAAACGCCGCCGCGCGAGATTCGGCCACCTGGGCCAAAATCGACCGATTGGGGGCCGGCCCGGCCCGTTCGTCAGCCGCGCACCCTACGTCCCGAGCGGTCGCGCTCCGGTTGGGGCGCCGACCAGCCCGTGGTAGACCCGCCCCGACCGCTCTCCACCATCTGCCAGCGAGGGGCTCCGCCGTGGCGATGAAGACCCGCACGGCCTTCGACCTGGTCATCGCGGACCCGCCGTTCGGGTCCCCGATCACCTCGCTGGACAAACCACCTCGATCGACGGACGCAGGCTGATCAACCTGGTGGCGGCGCTCTCGCGGGAGGTGCCGTAGCCTCCCGTCTTGACGCCAACAGCGCCCCCGCCCAGATCCGAGGACATCCCATGACGCGGCACGGCCTGCTGGTGTCCGGGAGCGTCCGGTTCCGTCCGGCGGTTCGGACACTCCCGGACACTCCCGGCGGTCCGACATGCTCGACGGGGTGG
>JAAESI010000135.1 GCA_024229515.1 Pseudomonadota bacterium
CTGCCGCGCCCTGCGCGAGAAACACCCGATCGCCGAGCTGCCGGTGCTCTTCCTGACCGCCAAGACCCAGGACTCCGACGTGGTCGCCGGCATGGCCCTGGGCGCCAACGACTACCTCACCAAACCGATCTCCAGGGACCGGCTGCTGGCCCGCGTGCGCCCCCATCTGGATCTTCTGCACGTCCATCGCAACCTGGAAGACCTGGTGGAAGAGAAGATGTCGCAGGTCAAGGTGCTGGCCGGTCTGTTGCCGATCTGCATCAAGTGCAAGAAGATCCGCGACGACGAGGGCTACTGGGGCCAGCTCGAGGTATTCATCCACACACACTCCGAGGCCGAGTTCAGCCACGGCATCTGCCCCGAGTGCCTGGAGTCGGTCTTGGCCGAGCGTCCCGAGCTCAGGCCGCAGGAGCCGTCGTGAAGGTCGACAGCGGCAGATCTGCGACGACGAAGGGTACTGGAGCCAGATGGAATTCCACATCGATGCCCCCCGACCGTGTCGCGCTCGCAGAGGTACGTGATACGCTCGGCAGTCTGAATCCGGGCACTGAGGCGATCGATGACCGAGAGACGGCCCACCAGAGGAGACGTCAGGCGGCGTTGCAGGCTCCGGACGCCGGCACGAGCTGCAATGGCCAGCCGGCCTTGGACACTGCTGATCGCCCTGGCTCTGATATCCGCCGGCGCCGAGGCTCAGCCGGTCACGGCTTTCGACGAAGTGGGACGCTTCTACGTGCAGAACTTCGCGCCGCAGGACTACGGTGCGCATGCCCAGAACTGGGCCATCGTGCAAAGTCCGAAAGGTCTCCTCTACGTCGCCAACGGCCAAGGCGTGCTCGAATACGACGGCGTCTCCTGGCGCCTGATTCCGATCTCCAATCGCAGCTCTGCCCGTTCTTTGGCGATCGATACCGAGGGGCGGGTCTACGTCGGCGCGCAAGGCGAGCTGGGCTACCTCGCCGCCGTCGCCCCGCAGGGGCGCCGACGGCCCGA
>JAAESI010000136.1 GCA_024229515.1 Pseudomonadota bacterium
ACAGGGGGTGCGGACCCAAAACTGTCCGCTTTTTTCCGGTGCCGAGGCATGATCGGGCATGGCACCGACGACCGACGACCCCGTCCTGTTTCCTGACCACGCCGGGTTTCCCGATGGGGTCGTGGTCATCAACGACCGTTGCCGCCTCCAGCAGAGGGGCAGCTATCGGGTGGTGATCGTCTGCGGCATGCCGCTCGCTCACTTCGCTGCCGGCGACAGGGCAGGCGAGGCCCACGCGATGGTGAGCCTCGTTGATCTGGGCTGGGCACAGCAGCGCGAGGTTGCCCATGCGTTCGCATGTGATGTGCGGACTGTGCGTCGGCACCAGCGCCGCTTCGAGGAGGGTGGACTGGCTGCTCTGGGCCGGCCGCGCGGTTTTCCACGGGGTCGGTCTCGGGTACCGCAGGGCCGCCTGGACGCCGTCAACGCCTGGAAGGCCGAGGGCGTATCGAATCGCGAGATTGGCCGGCGGCTGGGCATCGATGAGAAGGCCGTTCGTAAGCTCGCCAAGCGCCTGGGCTGGAAGAAACGGCCGGCAGAACAGATGACGATGCCCTTCGAGAGTGCGGACCCAAAACTGTCCGCTTCCGATGAGCAGCAGGTCGATGTCACCCCGATGGCTGCGTATCTTACGCACAATCCTGAGGGCGATGGAGGGCAAGCGGCTGCGGACCCAAAACTGTCCGCTTCGGCGCCCGACCAAGATCGGGTTCCCTTCTCGCTGGACCTCGATCCGGCTGATCGCGCCGGTGACAGGCTCCAGGCGAGGCTGGGACTCCTCGATGACGCGGCGCCGATCTTCGCAGCGGCGACCCAGATCCCTGGCGTCGGTGTTCTGCTGGCAATTCCCGCCTTGGTGGACAGCGGCGTGCTTTCCATCGCGCGCGAGATGTACGGCAGCATCGGGCCGGCCTTCTACGGGCTGCGCACCACCATGGTGACCCTGCTGCTGATGGCGCTGTTGCGAGTCAAGC
>JAAESI010000137.1 GCA_024229515.1 Pseudomonadota bacterium
CATGAACGGCTTCTTCGAGCGCCTGGCCGGGGGCGTGAATGAAATCCTGCAGACCAGCGAGGTCGGTCTGACCGATATCTCGCGGGTGATCCAGGCACTGGCCAAGGGTGACCTGACCGAGACCATCGACGCGGATTACCGCGGCCTGTTCGGTCAGTTGAAAGACGATGTCAACGACACCGTGAACCGACTGAGTTCGGTGATGACCGATGTGCAATCGAACTCGAATTCGATCGCATCGGCCTCGGAGCAGGTCAGCGGCACCGCCGAATCCTTGAGCCAGGGCGCGAGCGAACAGGCGGCGAGCGTCGAGCAGACCAGCGCGTCGGTGGAGCAGATGGGCGCGTCGATCAACCAGAACAGCGAAAACGCGCGAGTCACCGACGGCATCGCGACCGAATCGTCGAATGCGGCGAAAGATGGCGGTGAATCGGTCCTCAAGACCGTGCAGGCGATGAAGGATATCGCCGAGCGGATCACGATAATCGAGGATATCGCCTACCAGACCAATATGCTGGCCTTGAATGCCGCGATCGAAGCGGCGCGCGCGGGTGAG
>JAAESI010000138.1 GCA_024229515.1 Pseudomonadota bacterium
AACCCGGGCGAGTCGACCGTCGGCGTGGCCGGCATGTTCATGATCCGCGATCTGGGTCTGTCGACCTACTGCTACCAGAACCATCTCCCCAAGTGCGGGCTGCGCTACTTCTTCCACGAGCGCGAGAAGGAGAGCGGGGCGGAGTTCGACGTCACGACCTGCTCGGAGATCGGCCCCAACATGATGCCCATCATCCCGACGTTCCAGGTGGATCGTAAGCGGCTCGACAGGGATCTCTGGGACCTCAACCGGGAGATCGGCATCGAGATGGAGTCCGGGGCTCTGGTGACCGACGTCGAGATCGGCGAGGGCCAGACGCCGCACACCGTCGAGTGGCGCAAAGACGGCGAGCAGAGGACGTCGAGGACCCGCTGGATCGTCAACTCCCTGGGGCGCATGCGCGACTCCAAGATCGGCCGGCTCTTCGACCGCCTGTCGCCGCCCACCGACGACGACGAGCACCTGACCGCCGGCGCCTGGGGGCGCTTCACCAACACCCGGGACATCGACCAGCTCGGCGACGAGGCGTGGCGCGGC